>NZ_JMLT01000023.1:0-89056 GCF_000686865.1 Paenibacillus sp. UNC217MF
CCCAGCTCGAAGAAGTTGTCCTTCACGCCTACGCTTGGTAACCCCAATACATCCTGCCAAATGCGTGCAAGTCTTGCTTCCGTATCTGTACGCGGCGCGACATACTCCGTTCCAGTCTCAATGCCGCCTTCTGGCTTCGGCAGCGCTCTCCGATCGATCTTCCCATTCGGCGTCAGCGGCAGCCGCTCCAACTGTACGAAGTAGGACGGAATCATGTAGCCTGGCAGCTCCTGCGACAATACTGCCCGCAGCTCGCCCGCCGTGAGCGAGCGCTCTGCTGTGAAATACGCGCACAGCTGCTTCTGGCCGGCATGATCTTCCAGTGCCACCACGGTCGCCTCCTGTACCGCCGGTACATGCAAGAGCTGCGATTCCACCTCGCCCAGCTCAATGCGGAAGCCCCGGATTTTCACCTGATGGTCGCTTCGGCCCACATAATCGATGCTGCCGTCTGGAAGCCAGCGCGCTACGTCACCTGTCTTGTATAGCCGCTCACCAGGGACGAACGGGTTATCTAGGAACTTCTCCTCCGTCAAGTCCGTTCTTCCCCAGTACCCGCGTCCGACACATGCCCCGGATACGAAGAGCTCGCCCTTCACGCCGATCGGCTGCAGCTCGAAGCTGTCGTTCACGATGTAAATGCTCGTGTTCGCAATTGGCTTGCCAATTGGCGGCAGACCAACCTCGATAATTTCCGGCGTCATCGTGTAGGTCGTCACGACATGAGTCTCTGATGGCCCGTAATGGTTGTGCAGGCAGATATCGAGTCGCTTTAAGCACGCCTGCACTTGCGGTGTCACGACCAACTGCTCGCCCGCCGTAATGATATGGCGAACGCAGCGCGGGAATGCTTCGGCCCACTCTGGCTCGGCGAAGATGAATTTCAGGAACGCCACTGGAATGAACAACACGTCGATTTCATGCTTTTCGATTTCCTGGAACAAGCGCACCGGATCCTTGCGCATCTCATTGTCGACCATATACAAGCTTCCGCCGAACAAGAGCGCAGAGAACATTTCCTGATAGCATACATCGAAGCTGCCGGACGCATATTGCAAGATCCGCGAAGGCATCGGAATGTTCGTGCCTTTCTGCTGATAATGCAGCAGGTTGACCATGTTGCCGTGCTCCAGCATGACCCCTTTCGGATTGCCTGTCGTTCCGGATGTGTAGATGATATAGAGCAGGTTGGACGGTTTGCTGCCATTCGGTACGTCAGCTCCGTCGCCTTGGTACAGGGACTCATCGCGTACATCAATTAGGCGGACGTCATCAGGAATGATCCCCGGCAGCTCCGATTGCGCCAACACCAGCTTAGCCCCGCTGTCTGCCAGCATATAGCGAATACGCGTCTCAGGATACTCGGGATCGATCGGTACGAATGTGCCCGATGCTTTGAGTACGGCCATCACTGCGACGACTGTATCCAGCGTTCGCTCGACAATAATCCCGACAGGCTGTTCTGCGGTCACCCCATACTCACGCAGCTTCCACGCTAGCTGATTCGCCTTCCGGTTGAGCTCTCCGTAGCTTAATTGCTCGCAGCCAGAGACGACAGCAACAGCATCTGGTGTCCGCTCCACCTGTTCCGCGAACAGTTCATGAACCGTCTTGTCGCTTGGATGCGCCATATCCGTATCATTGAACTTATCCTGAAGCAGCGCCTTTTCCTCATTGGTTACCATGCTCAAGTTAGACAGACTTGCTTGCGGGTTATCCAGCACCGCATCGACTAATTGTTCGAAATGTCTTGCCATTCGCTCAATCGTGCCTCGCTTGAATAAATCTGTTGCGTATTCAATGCTGCACACGATTTCCGCTTCATCCTCTTCCGCTTGGAAGGTCAAATCGAACTTGGATACGGTGTGTTCATTCGGCACCGACTGGAGTCGTACCCCATCGATCTTCATTTCACCTTGATCCGCATTTTGCAAAATAAACATCGTATCAAATACCGGATTGCGGCTCATATCGCGCATCACTTGCACCTGTTCGACCAATGCTTCGAATGGATAATTCTGATTCTCGAAGGCGCCAAGCGTTGTTTCTTTTATTTCATCCAAATAGGATAAGAAAGTCTTGCTGGCAGCCGGATAGCTTCGAATGGCCAGCGTATTGACGAACATACCGAGAAGCGGCTGTAAGTCTCCATGGTTCCGGCCTGCGATCGGCGTACCTACGATAATGTCCTCTTGAGCGGAATACTTGTGCAGCATCGTCTTGTACAGCGCAAGAAGCACCATGTACATTGTGGCTCCGTTCTCCGCTGCAATTCTCCGCAGCCCCGCACTTCTTACTGGATCTAGATCGAACTGCAGCAAATCTCCGCGGAAGCTTTGCGTTGTCGGACGAATGGAGTCCGTCGGCATTTCCAGCACCGGAAGCTCTCCACCCAGCACCTTCAGCCAATATCCTTCTTGCAGCTTCATTGCCTTCTGCTGAGTATCCGATTGCTGCCATACGGCGTAATCCTTATATTGAATCCGCAGCGGCGTAAGCTCTGCCCCACTGTACAAGTGGACAAACTCATTGATGAGAATGCCCATCGACGTACCGTCTGAGATGATATGATGCATATCGAACATGAGAATGGAACGTTCTTCGGACAATTCGATAATTCCGATTCGCAGCAGAGGCGGTTTCTCCAATTGGAAGGAACGCACAAACTGCTGCATAAGCTTCGAAGCACCTTCCTCGCTGGCGAGCACATGCTCGATTGCGAAGTCTACTTCCGGGTAAATCCGTTGCACAGGCTCGCCGTTCACAATCTCAAATCCAGTGCGCAGCGTTTCATGGCGCTCAATCAGTCTCTTGAAGGCTTCTTCCAATCGCCCAAGATCCACAGCTCCCTCAAGCAGCATCATGTTCGGCATGTTGTAACTCAGTTCCGCCCCTTCAAGCTGATGAAGAATATACAAGCGTTTTTGAGCCGAAGACACCGGATAATGCTGGCTTGGAGCCGCCACCGGGATACTCACATGCCTGCTTCCCTCCGCATTGCTGCTGAGTCGCTTCGCCATCACTTCAAGCGTCGGATATTGAAATACGTCTTTCAACGGCAACTCGATATTAAGCTCCTGATGCAGTCTGTTTACGAGCAGCGTCGCCTTCAGGGAATGACCACCCAACTCGAAGAAATGATCCGTCACGCTTATACTGCTAATACCGAGCACATCCTGCCAAATTTGAACAAGCTGTGCTTCAAGCGGCGTCCGCGGCGTAACGAAAGTCTCTCCGCTCCGTCCTTCTTCCGGAGCCGGCAGCGCCTTGCGGTCTACCTTGCCGTTCGGTGTGAGTGGAAGCTGTTCCAGCTGAATAAAGTGCGCTGGAAGCATATAACTTGGCATAGCTTGACCCATCACTTCGCGCAAATGATTCGCCTCAAGCGGACGCATCGCTACATAGTAGGCGCATAGCTGCTTCTCGCCTGTGTCAGTGTCTCGTGCGACGACGACCGCTTCCTGCACATCCTCTACATTCAGCAGCTGCGCCTCGATTTCTCCTAGCTCAATCCGATATCCGCGAATTTTCACCTGTTGGTCGATTCGGCCAACATATTCAATGGAACCGTCAGGAAGCCATTTCGCCAAGTCTCCCGTGCGGTACATCCGCTCTCCCTGGACGTACGGGGAATCGACGAACTTCTCTGCCGTCAAGTCTGGACGATTCAAATATCCTCGTGCCAATCCATCACCTGCCACGCACAACTCGCCGGCAACGCCTACTGGCTGCAGCTTATTGTTCGCATCAACGATATAGATTGACGTATTGCTGATCGGACGTCCAATCGGTACCGTCACCGCATTCTCCGTGACTTCGTGCACATCGTGGCAAGTCGCGAATACGGTACTCTCCGTCGGGCCGTATACATGCTTGAGTGCACCTGGCGCGACATGATTGAGCGCCTTGCGAACGTGGCTGACAGATACCCGTTCGCCACCGAATAAGATAGCCCGAATATTGCTCAAGCAGGAAGCCTGGACATCAACCAGTACGTTGAAGTACGCCGTCGTGATGAACATAACCGAAATCTTCTCTTGTACGATCAACTCAGCCAATTGCCGTACTTCCAGAAGCGTCTCATGTGGTACAAGAACAAGCTTGGCCCCGTTCAGCAGTGCACCATAGATGTCGAAGGTCGACCCGTCAAATGCATAGCTGGACATTTGCAGCACGTTGTCATGATTTGTGATGTCGATATACTCGGTTTCTCTCACCACACGTACAATATTGCGGTGCGTCGTCAAGTTCCCCTTCGGCTTACCCGTCGTGCCGGATGTGTAGATTACACAGGCTAAGTTCTCGCTGCTTGCGTCTGTGTTCGCCTCAAGATTCGAACCGTTGCTGTCATAGGATGTTTCGGTGTCAAGATTGATAATTGCATCAAGTGGTGATGCGTCCATGACTGGAATTTTCCCCGTTAAATGCTGCTGTGCCAGCATGATTCGCGCACCGGAATCTTCAAGCATGTACCGAATCCGTTCTCCCGGATATTCCGGATCGATTGGCACATACCCGCCTCCTGCCTTCAAGATTGCCAGAATACCAATAATCATATCCGGCGAACGTTCAGACATGAGGCCTACCAGCTTATCCGTTCCAACTCCGACTGCCCGCAGTGTACGTGCCAATCGGTTCACCCGATCGTTCAAATCACGATACGTCATCTGGAAATCTCGGAAGGAGATGGCTACTGCATCAGGATGTCGTTCGGCTTGTTCCTCGAATAAGCGATGCAGCATCATGTCTCGAGGGTAATTCGTAAATGTATCGTTGAATGATTGGACTACTTCCGACTTCTCGGCTTCCGTCGCGAGCTCCAGATCTTCTACAGCAATCCGTGGATTGTCTACGATCTGCTCCAAAATATTGTTCAAATGCCCCATCAACCGTTCCATGTCTGCTTGTACGAAGCGGTTAGCATTGTAATCAAACCGAATAGAGATTTGTTCTCCCGGTACAACGATCAAGTTGAAGTCGTAATTGGTCTGTTCCTCCACCGCTACATCAGTTAAGGATGGCATACCGTGCTCGTCACCGCCCGCCTGCTCTAGCTGTTCGTCCATCGGGTAGTTCTCGAACACCATAATTTGTCTGATCGCATTCTGCTTCAGCGCACTGCGAGATTGTATCTCATACAGCGGATAATAATCGTACTTGCCGGACTCCAGCGCTTGTTCTTGAAGCAGCCCCATCAGTTCCGCAAAGCTGGTGCTTCCCTCGCACTTGACGCGGATCGGAATCGTATTAATGAATAAGCCGATCATCGTCTCAATGCCTGGCACCTCTGCTGGTCTGCCTGATACGACGCTGCCGAAAACAACATCATTTGTGCCATTGTATTTTTGCAAAATAACGCCCCATGCCGCTTGCAGTAAAGTATTAAGCGTAACCTGATGCTGTCTCGCCGTCCGGCTAATGGATGCGCTCAAGCCAGCATCCAATTCACGACTCCATTTTTCAGCCTTATATGGTTCGCTATCGATTCCCGCCGATGATTCTTGCGGGATCTCTGTTACCTGATCGTAATCAGCCAAGTATGCAGACCAATAAGTCCCGGCCGCCTCCTCGTCCTGCTGCCCTAGCCATTCAATGTATTGGCTGTAAGCTGGAACCGCTGTTCTATCCGGCGACTTCTTCTGCAGCAAGGCGGCATACGTATCGAACAGCTCTTGCATCAGCTGTGGCAGGCACCAGCCGTCCATCAAGATATGGTGAGAGCTCCACAGTACACGGCAGCTCAATTCCCCTGTACGGATAGCCGATACGCGCATCAGGGCACCTTGTGCGAGATCGAAGCCAAGCAGTTGGTCACTGCTGACCGCTTCCTTAATGAAGGATTGCTGCTCCTCTTCATTCAAAGCGCGCACATCCTGGAACGAGAATCCGATTGGTTTGTTCCGGAATACGACTTGTACCGGTTCGCCTTGAGGGCCGCTAATGAAGTTCGTTCGCAACACAGCGTGCCGCTTCGCCAATTCGTTCAGACTGCTGGAGAACAGTTCCACATCAAGCGTACCTTCCAATGTGAACATCGTCTGCTCATGGTACGCCCCCGTCAGACTGTCCATCGCGCTGTGGAACCACATTCCCTTCTGCATCGGCGTCAATGCATATACATTCTCGATCTCGCCGATATGCTGCATTTGCGAAGATATCCGATCCAGCCACTCCAAGCTAAGTCCCTTAAACAAGACATCACTTGGCGTCAATTGCGTCCGTTCCTGTGATTCGCAGTGTGCGATAATTTCCTTCAGTGATTCTGTAAGGAAATCGCCCAATTCCTCCATCGTCTCTTTGCGATACTCCTTGACGCTGTAACTTAATCCCAGTGTCAATTGGCCTTCTGCGATCACGCCGTTAATATCGAGCGGATACTTGCGCTCCTGCTCATCGCTAATCTCCGAACCGCTTGCATATGGAGATACACTCAGTTCGTTATTACTCAAGTCCGCATCGAACTGTCCCAGGTAGTTGTAACGAATTTGTGTCGCTGGCGCATCATTCCAAGCCTGTTTGCCCGAATTGGATAAATACCGGAACAGACCGTACCCGATTCCTTTGTTCGGAATGCGGCGCAAATCCTCTTTTACCTTCTTGATCTGAGATCCAAGACTGTCGTTCGCTTCCATCCCGAGCTCAAACGGATATTCGGTCGTAAACCAGCCAACCGTCCGCGTAATATCCATGCCTTGTATAATGGACTCGCGACCATGCCCTTCCAGCGTAACCAGTATGCGCTCGATGCCGCGCCACTTCATGAGTGCCCTGCCAAGCGCTGTGAGCAGAATATCATCCATTTCGGTGTTGTAAGCACGGTGAACATGCTTCAGAAGCCGTTCTGTATCTTCCCGATTCCACTCGAGCACGACGGATTCACTGTCGCGCTGCAAGGAAACCGTGCACTCGCTGTCTTTAGGCAGGGCGGCCACTTCCGTCTGCGCGACGCCGAGCCAATAAGCAGATTCCTTATCCATCGCTGGACTATTCGCGTACTCTACTAGCTGTTCCGCCCATGTACGGAAGCTGTCCGTCTTCATCGGCAGACGTACTTGGCGTTGATTCAGCGCCTGTTCGTAGCCTGATGCGAGATCCTCAAGCAATATTCTCCAAGACACGCCATCGATGACTGCGTGGTGGATAACGAGCAGCAAGTGATCACCATCACTGCCGTGGAATAAGCCTGCCTTGACCAAAGGCCCTGCCTGTAGATCAATACTGCCTTGAATGTGGTTTGCTTCCGCTTCAATCGCTGCGGCGAAATCCGACTGATCCGTTAAATCGATCTCTTCCATACTGAAGAGTTCGCCCTCTACTAGGGATCGATTCCAGAGCGAAAATTCTCCTTGTTCCGTTCTCTGAATTACAATACGAAGCGCATCGTGGTGTTCAACCAACTTATGAAGCGCCTTGCGCACTGCATCTGCGACAAAGCCATCCTTGCGATACAGCATTACCGACTGATTGAAATGATGCGGATTCGCAAACTGCTGATGCTCGAACCAATGAAGAATCGGTGTCATCGGCACCTCACCGACTACTTCTCCCTGATCAGCCGTTCGATTAATCGGCTGCATGTATGGAACCAACTGTGTAACCGTTGGGTATTTGAACAAGTCGCGAATTTCAAGCTTGAAGCCCGCCTGCTGCATTCTTGCTGCCACTTGAATGGACTTGATAGAATCTCCGCCAAGCTCGAAGAAGTGATCGGTTATCCCGACACGTTCGATGCCAAGTACGGCTTGCCATACGGTTGCCAGCATCTGTTCCGCTTCCGTGCGCGGCGCAACATATTCCGATTCAACTTGAAGGCTTCTCTCTGGTACCGGCAAAGCTTTGCGATCCAGCTTGCCGTTCGGCGCCAGCGGCATCTGCTCCAGCCTTACGAAGTATGATGGAATCATGTAGCTCGGCAGTTCGGCGGCAAGTGCGGCTCGCAGGTCACTTACTGTTACTTCTCCGTCTGCTACATAGTAGGCGCAAAGTGACTTCTGTCCGCTCTCGTCTTCCCTCGCAACGACGACTGTCTCCCGAACCGCGTCAATATTCAGCAGCGCAGTCTCCAGCTCGCCAAGCTCGATTCGATAGCCGCGGATTTTCACCTGATGATCAATCCGTCCTAAATATTCGATGTTGCCGTCTGGCAGCCACCGCGCGAGATCACCCGTTCGGTACATCCGTTCACCCACGGAAGGCACCAATACGAATTTCTCTTCTGTCAGTTCTGGACGGTTCCAGTATCCGCGCGCCAATCCGACGCCCGCGATGCACAGTTCGCCCGCGATGCCGATCGGCTGTACTTGATTGTGCTCGTTCACGATATAGATGCGTGTATTGTCAATCGGCTTGCCAATCGGCACACTCACATACGTTTGGCCTAGTTCGCAGTCGAAGTACGTGACATCTACCGTTGCCTCTGTCGGACCGTACAGATTGATGAGTCGTGCTCCGCTGGCAGGTACAACATACTGATGGAATCGCTCGACCTGCGATGCCAACAGCGCCTCACCGCTCGTGAACACCTGCTGGAGTGGAGACAGACGATCACGCTCTGCCTCAGGCAGCTGCTCGATATGCTCGAGGAAGGCGTGCAGCATTGATGGCACGAAGTGCATCGTCGTAATTTCGTACTGTTCGATCGCCTCAACGATTGCTGCCGGATTCTTCTCCCCGCCAACTGGAAGCATAAGCACCTTCGAGCCGACAAATGCCCACCAGAACAACTCCCAAACAGATACGTCGAACGTGATCGCCGTCTTCTGCATAATCGTGTCATCCGCGCCAATCGGGTACCGCTTCTGCATCCACAACAAGCGGTTGATGACTGACGTATGCTCGACCATAACCCCTTTCGGACGTCCGGTCGTACCAGATGTATAGATGATGTAGGCGATATCGGTTGGCTTGTTGACCACCTCAAGGTTTGAGTTATCCTGATCGTACGAGTCAGCATCATCCAGATTAATAACGCGGCCAGCAAAATCAATTGCATCACCCACGCTGCCTTGAACAATCAGTACTTGAGCCTCGGAATCGTCCAGCATATATCGGATGCGTTCTTCTGGATAATCCGGCGCGATTGGCACATAAGCGCCGCCAGCTTTCAATATCCCCATGATGCCAACCATTAGCTCTAACGATCGTTCCGCCATAATGCCGACGATCTGATCCGGAACAACGCCTGCTGCTCGCAGTGTCCGCGCCAACTGATTGGCACGATCATTCATCTCCTGGTAGGTCATCGTATCTGCTCCGTACAACACCGCCGTCGCATCCGGCGTCCGCTGAACCTGCTCCTCGAACATCCGATGAATCATCTGTTCGCGAGGATATTCGATTTCCGTATCATTGAATGCCGTCAGAAGCTCTGCCTTCTCGTCGTCGGTCGCCAGACGGACATCTTTCACAGCAATGGCCGGATCAGCTGTTACCTGCTCAAGGACATGAATCAGATGCTGCCGCACTCTCTCCATATCTGCTCGAGCATACATGGAGGCATTGTACTCGAGGCGAATCATCATATCCTCGCCAGGCATCACTACGAGATTGAAATCATAGCTCGTCTGCTCGGCCACCCGCACGTCAGTAATGTTCAATTGTCCCCGCTCATCACCAGCCTGTTCCATTTGCTCTTCCATCGGGTAATTTTCGAACACCAGAATATGATTAATCAAATCCTGCTTATGAGCGCTGAGCGCCTGTATGTCATACAGCGGATAATAATCATACCGCCCTGACTCCAGTGCCTTCTCCTGAAGTTGCTTCATCACGTCGGCAAATCTGTCATCCGCTTCACACACAACACGAATCGGAATGGTGTTAATGAATAGTCCAATCATGGATTCAATGCCTGGGATTTCCGCCGGTCTGCCCGATACGACTCCGCCGAATACAGCGTCGCCGGTATTGTTGTACTTCTGCAAAATAATGCCCCATGCCGCCTGCATTAGCGTGTTCAGCGTCAGCTGATGCTGCTTCGCTACCCGATGCATCTTCGCAGTTAAAGCCTCGCCCAGTTCAAATACGAGATTGTCAGCAATATATACATCGCTGCGCCCGCTCGATTTCTTCTGAGGAAGAACTGTTTGCTGATCGTAATCCGACAGATAGTCGCTCCAATACTGGGATGCAGCTGTGTAATCCTGCTTGTACAGCCATTCAATATAGAGACTGTATGGCGATGCTCCCGATCGGCTGCTTGACCGTCCATTTACGGAATCGGAATACGTCTCGAGCCATTCTTGCGTGAGCTGCGGCAAGCACCAGCCGTCCATCAGAATATGATGAGAGCTCCAAATGACATGACTGCAGTTCACGCTCGTCCGCAACACGGACACCCGCATGAGCGCATCGCGCTCCAGATTGAAGCCCCGCTGCTTGTCAGCTTGCGCCATCGCTTCAACTCGATCCTGCTTCTCATGCTCCGGCAATTCCGTTAGATCCTCGTAACTAAACTCCAGATTCTTGTTCCGGTATACAATTTGCAGCAATTCTCCGTTCCAGCCGCTGAAGAAATTGGTGCGAAGCACCGCATGGCGCGTCGCGAGTACATCTAGGCTGCTTGCGAATAGCTGAACGTCAAGCTCTCCTTGAATCGTAAAGCGAGTCTGTTCAAAATAAGCGCCCGCTTGACCGTCCATCGCATTATGGAACCACATTCCCTTCTGCATCGGCGTCAGTGCATAAATGTTCTCGATGTCCCCGAGATCCCTCGTCTGCTCCGCAATACGCTCCAGATCCTCAATACCAAGCCCGTTAACCAATACGTCACTTGGTGTCAATTCTGGCTTATCTTTCGATGCGCAGTGGGCAACGATCTCCTGCAAACTTCCCTTCAGCAATCCTGCCAGTCGGTCGATCGTATCGCGGCGGTATTGCTTGCTGCTGTAGCTCACTTCCAATGCAAGAACCCCAGCCGATATCATCCCGTTAAAATCAAGTGTGGTGTTACGAGCCTGACGAACGCTTATCTCTGCGCCGCCCGAATATGGAGAGACTTCCATCTCATTGTTCTGCAAATCCTGATCGAATTGTCCCAAATAGTTGAAGCTGATTTCTGGCTGAGCTGATGCTTCTGATCGTGATACATTTTCCGTACCAGACATACCTGAGTCCGATAAATATCGATGAATGCCATAACCGATGCCTTTATTCGGAATACGTCGCAAATTTTCCTTCATTCGTTTGATTCGATAGGACAAACTCTTGTTCGGATCGCTCTCGAGCAGGAATGGATATTCACTCGTGAACCACCCCACAGTGCGCGAAATATCAAGCTCCGGCATGATATTTTCGCGGCCGTGTCCTTCAAGTGTAACTAGGGCTTTCTCATGTCCACACCATTGCTGTATAGCCATGCCGAGCGCCGCGAGCAGAATGTCGTTCATGTCCGTGTTATAAGCCCGGTGAACATGCTTCAGCAGCATATCCGTCTCCTCCCGGCTCCATTCCACTACGACCGACTCGCTATCCTGCTGCAAGGATGTCTCCGCTTCGAAATCCTTCGGCAAAGGCAAAATACTCGTTGCATTCGCTTCTGCCTGTTCCCAGAAGACTTGTTCCTCTATCATGGCTTCGCTTCGTGCATATGACGCGAGCTGATTCGCCCATGTGCGGAAGCTGTCCGTCTTGGCAGGCAGCCGAACAGGCTCTCCCTTCAACGCTTGTTCATATCCAGTAGCGATATCCTCCAGCAAGATGCGCCAGGACACACCGTCAACAACGCCATGGTGCATGACAAGCAGAAGATGATCCCCCTCATCGGTACGGAACAATCCGGCTCTTGCCAACGGCCCATCGTGCAGGTCGAAGCTGCGCTGAATCTCCGTGGCCTTGGCTTCAATGATCTGCCGTACATTCTGCTCATGATCACCTGATGCTGAGCCAGTAAGGTTCAGAACTTCCAGATGGAACAATTCCCCCTCTTCGATTGCGCGATTCCAAGCTGTATAATCACCTTGATCATTCCGTCGGAATACGATGCGCAGCGCATCGTGATGTTCCGTTACTGCCTGAAGTACATTGCGGATTGCCGCTTCGTTAAAGCCTTCTCTCCGGTACAGCATGATCGACTGGTTATAGTGATGCGCGTCGGCAAACTGCTGTTCGAAAAACCATCCAAGAATCGGTGTAAGCGGCACGTCACCTGATACTTCGCCCTGATCTGCAACCTTGCTTACCCTCTGCAAGTGGGATCCCAGTTGGGCAATCGTTGGATACTTGAACAGATCCCGAATTTCAAGCTTATAGCCTGCTTGCTGCAATCGGGAAGCAACTTGGATAGACTTGATGGAGTCGCCTCCAAGCTCAAAGAAATGATCCAGCACACCGACTCGTTCAATACCAAGGACGGTTTGCCATACATTCGCCAGCGCTAACTCCTCTTCCGTGCGTGGCGCCACGTATTCAATCCCCGTGTGCGCACCCGCTTCCGGGGCAGGCAGCGCCTTGCGATCGACTTTCCCGTTCGGTGTGAGCGGCAGGCGATCCAGTTGAACGAAATAGGATGGAATCATATATGCGGGCAATTCATCGGCCAATGCGCTTCTCAGTTCACTCACCGTCAGCTTGCGATCCGCAACGAAATAAGCGCATAATGCTTTTGACCCGTTCGGATCCTGACGCGCCACGACGACACTCTCCCGAACAGTCTCCACCTTGAGAAGCTTGGACTCGACTTCGCCGATCTCAATGCGGTAACCGCGTATTTTCACTTGATGGTCGATACGGCCTAAATATTCGATGTTGCCATCCGGCATCCAGCGAGCCAAATCCCCAGTGCGGTACATTCGGTGATCCTGCAGGAATGGATCTGCGACGAATTTCTCGCTCGTCATCTCTGGACGATTCCAATACCCGCGACCGACGCATGGGCCGCCGATATAGAGCTCACCGATGACACCAACCGGAAGCAAGGAACGTTGTCCGTCCATAATGTACATCGTTACACCCGGCAATGGTTTTCCAATCGGCAGCGCTCTTGGAACAGTTGGAGTCGTTGGTTCATAATAGCTGGCATCGATGCATGTCTCAGTCACGCCATAGCTATTAATGATGCGGAACTGCGAACCGAATCGATCCAGCATCTTCTGAAACTCATCCGGCGGGCAATAGTCCGATCCAACGGCGACAAGCTTCAAGCTGCTAATATCCAGCTTGTTCTCATACACATATTCCATAAGCGGAATGACGATAGACGGCGTGCAGTCGAACATATGAAGACGATGCTTCCGGATCAATTCGTAGATTTCAGCCGGATTCGCACGTGCATGCTCAGGGCAAAGAACCAGTTCCCCGCCATGCAGCAGCGCACGAATCAAATCACCTGAAAATACGTCAAATGAGAAGCTCGCCCATTGCATCCAGCGAATGCTCTCTTCCCGCAGACCATATTCACGTTCCCAAGCCTTCGCCATAACTGTCAGTTGTCTGTGCTCGATCATCGCACCCTTCGGCTGTCCCGTCGTGCCCGATGTATAAATGACGTAAGCCAGGTGTTGTGGTTCAGTGATGGACACAAGATTGGCAGCATCCTCAGCATAGGATGACTCATCATCAAGTAGAACCCATGTACCGTCAAACGATGAGAGAGACTGTAAATGGCTCTGCGTCACCAATACGTTTGCCTTGGAATCCTCCAGCATGTAACGGATACGTTCTTCCGGATATTTCGGATCAATTGGAACGTAAGCGCCGCCTGCCTTCAAGATCGCCATAATGCCCACGATCATGTCCAACGAACGGTCTGCCAAGATGCCGACAAGCTGCTCCGGCTGCACGCCGTGTTGACGAAGCGTACGTGCCAGACGGTTCGCCCTCTCGTTCAACTCCCGATACGACAGTTGTTCATTCTCATGCACGACCGCAGTTCGTTCCGGTGTAAGAGCGGCCTGCTCCTCAAAGAGTTGATGAACCGTGTGCTTCTGCTCCATTTCTGACGGATCATGATTGAACTTGAATCGAATTTGCTCTTGCTCACCCGGCGTCAACATCCCGAGCACGGAGATTTGCGCCTCAGGCGACTGTGTAATTGAATGAAGCAGCTGTCGATAATGATCCGCCATTCTTACGATTGTGTCTTGTCTGTATAAGGACGAAGCATACTCCAAGCTGCAAGCGAGCCCATCCGCTCCTTCCGCAACGTCCAAGCTGAGATCGAACTTGGATATTTGGTGTTCGAAGCCATACGGCTTCAATTGGAGTCCTGGAAGTTCAAAATCCTTGTTCTCCATATTTTGTAGGGAGAACATCGTATCGAACAGCGGGTTGCGGCTCATGTCTCTTGTAACATGAAGCTTCTCAACAAGCTCTTCGAATGGGTACTCCTGGTGTTCAAATGCAGCTAACGCCTGCTCCTTCACTTGTTCCAAATAAGCACGGAACGTCGATTCTCCAGCCGGATAATTGCGAATTGCGAGCGTATTGACGAACATACCAATAAGCGGCTGCAAATCGTCGTGCATTCTCCCTGCGTTCGTCGTGCCGACGACAATATCTTCCTGACCCGTGTACTTATGCAGCAGCACCGTGTAAGCTGCGAGCAGAACCATGTATAACGTCGTTCCGCTATCCGCTGCGAGGCGTTGCAATGCCGTACTTATATCCGAATCGACCGTAAATTCATAGGTCTCCCCTTCGTAGCTCTGAATGGCTGGACGCGCGTAATCCGTTGGAAGCTCAAGTACAGGCAGTTCTCCGCCAAATGTTTGCAACCAGTAGGTCTCCTGTTGCTTCGAACGCTTCTGCTGTGCTTCCGACTGCTGCCAAGCGGCAAAGTCTTTATATTGAATACGCAGCGGTGGCAGCTCCTCACCCCCGTACAACCGAGCGAACTCCTCTACTACGACTCCCATAGATGCACCGTCAGAAATGATATGGTGCATGTCATAGAGGAGCACATGTCGATCCGGTGCCATTTTAATTAAGCCAACCCTCATCAACGGCGGAGTCATCAAGTCGAACGCTCGGATAAATTCGCGGGCTTTCTGCGCCGCTTCCGCCTCGCTTGTCTGCATATATTCAATGGCAAAGCTTACATCCTGATACACCTTCTGCACCGGTTCTCCGTCCATCAGCTCGAATCCGGTACGCAGTGTCTCATGTCGTGCAATCAGCTTGCGGAATGAGGCTTCGAGGCGTTCTCTATTCAGCAGTCCCTCCAGCAGCATGGCACCCGGCATATTGTAACTCTGTTCCGCACCTTCGAGCTGCTGCAGGACATACAGCCTCTTTTGCGCTGAAGATACCGAATAATACTCGCTTTCCTTCACCCGTTCAATCGCGCTGAACTCCTGCTGCTCCATACCATCCATAAGCAAAGCCAATTCTTCGATCGTCGGATTGCGGAACAAATCCCGAAGCGGCACATTGACGTTCAACTCCTTGTGAAGCTTGCTTGCCAATGTAGCTGCCCGCAGCGAGTGTCCGCCAAGGGCGAAGAAATTATCCTTGATGCCGACCCTTTCCACACCAAGCGACTCCTGCCAGATTTGCGCAAGTCGTGCTTCAAGTGGAGTACGAGGCGCAATATACTCCGTGCCAATAACCATGTTAGCTTGGGGATCGGGCAATGACTTGCGATCCAACTTGCCGCTTGGCGTAAGTGGCAGCTGTTCCATCTGCACAAAGTGAGAAGGAATCATGTAATCCGGCAGATTGGAAGACAACGCCTCCCTTAATTCCGTCACAGTAAGCTCAGCGTCAGCTACCATGTACGCACACAGCATATGTTGGCCATTACCGTCCGGCCTAGCATCCACGATGACCTCTCGCACACCCGCTACCTTCTTCAAGCTCGACTCGATTTCGCCCAGCTCGATACGGAATCCACGGATTTTGACTTGGTGATCAATCCGTCCCAAATATTCAATTGTGCCGTTCGGCAGCCATCTGGCGGAATCACCAGTATGGTAAATGCGTTCACCTGGCACAAATGGATGAGCCGCAAATTTCTCTTCCGTTAATTCCGGACGGTTCAAGTAACCTCTCGCCAGTCCCTCACCGGCTATGCATAATTCGCCCGGCACATGTAACGGCTGCAACTCACCAGAAGTATTCAAAATCAGCACACTCGCATTAGAGATCGGTGTACCAATGGTGATGGGTTGATCCTTCTCGAGGCCGATTGCGCAGGTCGCCACGACGCTGTTCTCTGTCGGGCCATATTCATTAAACAGCTTTACATCAGGAAGCTGCTCCTTGCTTCTAGCTACTAATGCACTGCTGACACTCTCGCCAGCCAATGTCACTGTACGCAGCGTAGACACAGATTCGGCCTGCATCACATTGAGCAGCGCTCCGTATAGATTGGGTACGCAAATGAAGTGCGTGATTCCCGATTGGCTGATAGCGCCATGCAAGGCGAGCGGATCCTTCGCGTCTTCTTCCTTAAGTAAAAATAAACCTGCGCCGGACAATAATGAGCAGAACGCGCTCATGACGAAGCCGTCAAAGGAAAATGAAAACAATTGCAGAACCCGGTCGAAGGAAGAAAGCCCGTATGTCCGAATTCTCCACAACAGCGCATTGACTGCGCTTCTATGTTCAATCATGACCCCTTTCGGATTGCCTGTCGTGCCCGAAGTATAGATGACATATGCCAAGTTGCTTGAATCGGACACAAAGGAAAGTTCCGTCTCGTCGTCATGATAATTATGTTCGCTATTCATATCCACGATCGTGCCTTCATAGGTGACACGCTCGCGAAGATGGTCTTGAAGCAGTAGCGTCTGCGCTCCCGAATCCTCGAGCATATAACGAATGCGCTCCTGCGGATATTCAGGGTCGATCGGAACATAGGCCCCGCCAGCCTTCATGATGGCTAGCAAGCCTACAATCATTTCGAGCGACCGTTCGGCCATGATGCCAACGAGCTGATCGGATCGAACGCCAGCGTTCTGTAACGTACGCGCCAGCCTATTCGCCCTTCCATTTAGCTCGGCATATGTTAACTGTTGCTGCCCATAAACTGCCGCAACAGCATCCGGCGTGCGACGTGCTTGTTCCGTGAAGAGTTCATGAATTGTTCGGTCACGTGGATACTCTGCAGCCGTCGTATTAAATCCGTGCAGGAGCAGCGATGTTTCCTCATCCGAAAGCAAGCGAAGATCCCCCAAATTCGTATTTGGCTCAAGCAATACGATGCTCAGCACGCGCTGCAAATGCTCAATGATTTGCGATATAAATACCGAGTCATAGACACGTTCGTTATATACAACGCTCAAAAGGAGGTTCTCAGCTTCGAACTCAAATTGGAACAATACATCTGCAACAACCGTTGGAATAAAGTTAACGGTATGTATATTCTTCAGAGCTGCCATCGTATTGATGACAGGCAAGCCATTCTTTTCTTGTACATTCATCTGCTCAGTTATGAGCCGGAAGGGGATATGCTGATGTCGAATCGCTTCTGTAAAGGATTGTTTCAGTGAAGTAAGCAAGGATTTGAACGTGAGCTCTTCATTGACATTCTCCTTCAATAGGACGACTTGATTGATGGGAAGTCTCTTCTCCCCTGCTTTTCGCACGATAGGCATGCCGATGACGATGCGATTCTCGCTCGTGTATTTGTGCAGCAAGCATTGGATGCCACCTAGTAAAATCATGAAGGCTGCTTGATGCGAGCCCTTAGACATGCGAATAATTCGTTCCGAAATTTCAGCAGGCATCGTAACAGAAACGGAATAATGTCGTGCCGCTTCACTGCTTGGAGTGCTCGTGTAGGGCAAAGTCGTAGGCGTATCTTCAGTATCGAGTTTCGCTTTCCAAAATTCGATTTCTTTATCAAAAGCCATTCTGATCATCTCCCCTCTCAAATCAAGTAAAGCCCCTAGAGGACGGCATCCGTCCATCCGGGTACGTGCCTGTCAATCCATTGCACGCAGCCCGAATGAACGAAATCCAATCCTAGTGTCATGAATGACGCGTTAACAACCGAACAACAGTGTCAAATGCAGCAATTTAGAATGCAAAGTCAATTTCTTCTTCCAATTCTTCCTCTTGATAAGCACTGCCGCTCAGCTGAATATCCTCCAAGCGGATGTCAGGCTGCTCGCAAGCTTGAGATAGAATTTCCAAGAAGTCTTCTGCGAAATTCGCAATCATGTTGGCGGAAAACAGCTTTGTGCAATATTCAAACTGCCCGCTCAGCATGCCGTCTTCGATAGCCATTTCCAAGGTTAAATCGAATTTCGCAACCGTATGTGATGGAATTAGAGGCTCGAAGGCCAATTTACCCAGGTTGATCGTGCGCGCTTTTGCGTTCTGCAGGACGAACATTGTGTCGAATACCGGATTACGGCCTGGAACCCAAGCATCCTCTAACTGCTCCACCAGCTTATCGAACGGATAATCCTGATGCTCGAAGGCGCTCAGCGTCGATTCCTTCACTTCCTCTAAATAACTGCGGAACGTCTTGACATCATTTGGGTAATTGCGAATCGCAAGCGAATTGACGAACATCCCGATTAGCGGTTCTACATCTACATGGGTTCTGCCCGCAATTGGGGTACCCACAACCAGGTCATTTTGTCCTGAATATTTATGAAGCAAGGTCGTATAAGCCGCCAGCAGCACCATATATAGGGTTGCTCCCGATTGGGATGCCAAGCGCTGCAGCTTCTCGTTCAACTGCCCATCAATCGCAAAGTGCAGCTTATCTCCGTCATAGCTGCGCTGCTCGCTTCTTGCAAATTCGGTCGGCAGCTCCAGTAACGGAAGTTCATTGCCCAATGTCCGCAGCCAGTATTCTTCATGTTCCTTCATCTGCTCGCTGCTTGCTTCTGCCTGCTGCCACAGCACATAATCTTTGTACTGGATTTCAAGTGGAGGAAGTTCCTCTCCGTCGTACAAGCGAGCAAGCTCGTCAACCAATATGTCCATAGAGATCCCGTCCGATATGATGTGATGCATATCGAACAGCAATAGATGTTGTTCTTCTTGCTCAAGTTGGACAAGTCCGACTCTCAGTAGTGGAGGCTGCTCCAGATCAAAATCGCGAACAAACTGCTTGGCAACCTGCTCCATATCCTTCTCTCTCGCAGTCGAATACTCTAACGCGAAATCAACGTGCTGGTGTACGCGCTGTACAGGCTCACCATCAACCATTTCGAAGCTTGTGCGCAGTGTGTCATGGCGTGCAATCAATCGCAGCAGCGCCGCTTCCAGTCGATTTCGATCGATGTGTCCACTTACGGACATCGCCCCCGGCATGTTGTAGCTCTGCTGCGCTCCTTCAGCCTGGTGAAGAATGTATAACCGCTTCTGGGCTGAAGCCAATGGATAATGCTCGGCCATTGGCGCGATAGGAATCGCTCGGTGCTCCTGCTTCTCCAACTCGCCGATCGCCTGCGCCATCGCTTCCAGCGTCGAATAGTGGAAAATATCCCGCAGCGGAAGAGCAACGTGCATTTCCTTGCTTACCTTGCTTGCCAACGCAGTTGCGCGCAAGGAGTGCCCGCCCAATTCGAAGAAGTCGTCCTTCACTCCGATTTGATCGAGACCGAGTACTTCCTGCCATATGCGAACGAGCTTCACTTCCAATGCTGTTCGTGGTGCGGCGTGATCAGTTCCCGTCTGAATCACGTCCTTCGGAGCAGGGAGCGCTTTACGATCAAGCTTGCCGTTCGGCGCCAGCGGCATCTGCTCCAGCTGAATGAAGTACGATGGAATCATGTAGCTTGGCAGTTCAGCAGCAAGCGCCGCTCTAAGGTTACCTACCGTTGGATCGCCATCTGCGACATAATAGGCGCAGAGTGATTTCTGTCCGTCTTCCTCTTCTCGCGCAACTACAACCGTCTCCCGAATTTCTTGGACATTCAGCAGTGCAGTCTCCAGCTCGCCCAATTCAATCCGATATCCGCGGATTTTCACTTGATGGTCGATTCGGCCCAAGTATTCGATATTGCCGTCAGGCAGCCACCGTGCCAAGTCTCCGGTTCGATACATCCGTTCGCCGACGGAAGGAATTGTAACGAATTTCTCTGCTGTCAGCTCTGGACGGTTCCAGTAACCGCGCGCCAACCCCACTCCCGCGATGCACAGTTCACCAGCAACGCCGATCGGCTGCACTTGATTATGCTCATTCACGATATAAATGCTCGTATTGTCAATTGGCTTGCCAATCGGCACACTTACATAAGTCTGGCCTGGCTCGCAGTCGAAGTACGTTACGTCCACCGTCGCCTCAGTCGGCCCGTATAGATTAATAAGCTGCGCTCCGCTTGCAGGTGCAATATAACGGTGGAACCGCTCGACCTGTGAGGCAAGCAGTGCCTCGCCACTCGTGAACACCTGCCGCAGCGGTGCGAGACCGCGCTCACGCTCTGCATCTGTCATTTGCTCCACATGCTCAAGGAACGCGTGCAGCATGGATGGAACGAAGTGCATCGTCGTTATTCGGTGACGCTCAATCGCATCCACAATCGCATGTGGGTTCTTCTCCCCACCGACTGAAAGCATAAGCACCTTCGAGCCGACAAATGCCCACCAGAACAGCTCCCAGACCGATACGTCAAACGTGATCGCCGTCTTCTGCATAATCGTATCTTCCGATCCTATCGGATAGCGCTTCTGCATCCACAGCAAGCGGTTGATGACCGAAGTATGCTCGACCATAACCCCTTTTGGACGTCCGGTCGTTCCCGACGTATAGATGATGTAGGCGATATCGGTCGGCTTGTTGACTGGCTCAGGATTCGAACCGTCCTCATCGTATGCTTCTGCATCATCCAGATTGATGATGCGGCCCGCGAAGTCAACCTCTTCTCCCGCGCTTCCTTGAACAAGCAGCACCTGAGCCTTGGAATCGTCCAGCATATATCGAATGCGTTCCTCTGGATAATCCGGTGCGATAGGCACATAGGCGCCTCCTGCCTTCAGAATCCCCATAATGCCAACCATTAGCTCCAGAGAACGCTCTGCCATAATACCGACAATCTGATCGGGTTCAACCCCTGCCGCACGCAGCGTCCTTGCCAGCCGGTTCGCACGTTCGTTCAGCTCTCGGTAGGTTATGACGTCATCCCCATACAGCACTGCTGCAGCATCCGGCGTCCGCTGCACCTGCTCTTCGAACATCCAATGAATCGTCTGTTCGCGAGGGTAGTCGACAGCTGTGTCATTGAATGCAGATTGGACTTCTGCCTTCTCCGCTTCGGTAGAGAGCTGCACTTCAGCAATGGAGATTGCAGGATTGCCTGTTACTTGCTCCAGTACATGCATCAGATGATGATGCAGCCGTTCCATATGACCGCGATCATACACTTCCGAGTTGAAATCAAAGCGAATGATAAGTTCATCACCCGGCACTACCATTAGATTGAAATCATAATTGGTCTGTTCAGCTGCTTGAACATCGGTTAAAGCGAGAGCTCCGTCGTTACCGTCTCCGGTTTGCTCCATTCGCTCGTCCAATGGATAGTTCTCAAACACCATGATGTGGCTGATTAGTTCCGACTTCTGTGACGTTCTCGATTGAATCTCATAGAGCGGATAATAATCATATCGCCCAGATTCGAGTGCCGCATTTTGCAGCTGCTCCATCACGTCTGAGAAGCTTGCGCCGGCTTCGCAGCTTACACGAACCGGAATCGTGTTAATGAATAGTCCAATCATCGATTCGACACCCGGAACATCAGCAGGTCGACCCGATACGACTCCGCCGAACACGACATCTTGCGTCCCGTTATACTTCTGAAGCACGATCCCCCAAGCGGCTTGCAGCAGCGTATTTAACGTAACTTGATGCTGCTTGGCAATCCGAATCATACGGGAAGTAAGATCAATTCCGAGCTTGCGGGACGCTTGTTCCAGCACATATGGCTTATCCTTGCCTGTGATCTTCCCATTTGGCAATCGTGTCTGCTGCTCGTAGCCCGCCAAGTACCCGTTCCAATATTCTGCCGCCGCACTCATGTCCTGCTCTGCCAGCCATTCGATATATCGGCTATAGTCAGGCAGGTTGGCCTCTTTATTCCGCATGGATTCGGCAGATCCGGGAATTCCGACCGTTCCAGTAGCTTCAGTAGTTCCGGCTGCATGATTCGTGACAGCTGAGTATATGCGGAACAACTCGTCCGTCAACTGCGGCAAGCACCAGCCATCCATCAGAATATGATGAGAACTCCACAGTACATGGCAGCTAGATGCCTCCGTACGCATCAATGTGACGCGAACAAGCGGATCGCGTTCCAGATCGAACCCTTGCAGCTTGTCGCTCGCGACAACACGTTCCATCACAACTGCTTGCTCATCAGCTGGCAATTGGCTCAGATCCTCGTACGTGAATGTAATTCGTCCTTCCCGGAACACCATCTGTACCGGTTCCCCGTCCAAGCTGCAGAAGTTCGTCCGCAGCACGGAATGCCGGGCAGCCAGCTCGTGCAGGCTCTGGGCAAACAGGGCAGGATCAAGCTCACCTCGCAGAGTAAATCGGGTTTGTTCGAAATAAGCACCCGATGCGCCTTCTTGACCATCGAGAGCGTTATGGAACCACATCCCCTTCTGCATCGGGGTCAGCATGTACATATTTTCGATGATGCCAAGCTCTTTCGTCTCTTCAGCAATCTGCTCCAGCTGTTCGATACTCAGTCCTTGCAGCAGCAGATCACTCGGCGTCAATTCTGTCTGCTCACGTGAGACACAGTGGTCGATGATCTCGAGCAGACTCTCGTGGAAATGGCCTGCCAGCAGTTCCATCGTCTCCTTGCGGTACTCTTTCTCGTTGTAGCTCATATCCAAGGTCAATATGCCGTCAGTTATGGCGCCATTGATGTCGAGGACATATTGACGTGTATGCAAGGCGCTTCCATCGGAACCTTTCGAATATGGAGACAACATCATGCCGCTTCCCATCGAGTCTTGATCGAATTGTCCCAAGTAGTTGAAGCTAATCTCTGGGGCAGCTCCCCATTCCAAACTATCTTGCGGCTCAGACAAGTAGCGGCATATGCCGTAACCGATTCCCTTGTTCGGAATCTGCCGCAATTCTTCCTTCGCTCTCTTGATGTGGTACGCCAAACCTCGATCTCGCTCCGCTTTCAGCAGAACCGGATATTCGCTTGTGAACCAGCCGACTGTCCGTGAAATATCTAGGTCGCCTGCGATTGGCTCACGTCCATGACCCTCTAGGTTGACGAGAATTTGATTGTGCCCACTCCATTTCTGTATGGCTATCGCGAGAGCGGCCAGCAAGATCTCATTCATATCGGTGTTATAGGCTCGGTGCACCCGCTTCAGTAAATGCTCCGTATCCTGTTGATTCCAAGCTACGGTGACGGAATTACTGTCCTGCTGCAGACTTGATTCTGTGTCAAAGTCCTTCGGCAGCGGATTCGCTCCAGCGTTCAAGACGTGTCTCCAATAGCTACGCTCATGACCCAAATCCGTGTGTGCAGCATATTCGACTAAACTCCGTGACCACGCAGCATAAGAATCGGTCTTCGAAGGCAAGCGGATGTCGTCACCCTTGCACGCTTGCTCGTAGCCTGCCGCGATATCCTCCAGCAGGATGCGCCATGATACTCCGTCTATGACAGCATGGTGGATCGCGATGAGCAGATGATGGCCTTGCTCGCAGCGGAACAATCCAGCCTTCACAAGCGGCCCTCCCTGCAAATCGATGCTAGTCTGGATGTCGTTCGCTTTCGCTTCGATAACCTGTTCGGCATCTCCACTGTTTGCGATATCGAAGGCAAGGAAGTCGAACAGCTCACCCTCTTCGATTGCCCGATTCCAAGCCGTAACCCCAGCGTCTGATTTACGGAATACCATTCGCAGCGCATCATGATGCTCCACGATGGTTCGTAAAGTCTTGCGCAGAGCCACTTCATTAAATCCGTCCTGCCGGTACAGCAAGAACGACTGGTTATAATGATGCATGTCATCTAGATCCAGTCCGAAATACCAGCGTTGGATCGGAGTAAGCTCGACCTCTCCAGACACCTCGCCTTGATCGGCTATCCTGCCGATCGGCTGAAGCTGTAGACTCAATTGCGCTATCGTCGGGTATTTAAATAGGTCGCGTATTTCCAACTTGTATCCAGCCTGATGCAGACGCGATGACACTTGAATCGATTTGATCGAATCTCCGCCCAGTTCGAAGAAATGATCATTCGTTCCAACCCGCTCCACATGCAGGACACTCTGCCATGCGGCAGCCAACGCAATCTCTGCATCCGTGCGTGGAGCTTCATATTCCGTCCCCGTATACGCAGCGCCTTCCGGTGCTGGAAGTCCCTTGCGATCCAGCTTGCCGTTTGGCGTAAGCGGCATTCGCTCAAGCCTCATGAAGTGCGATGGTATCATGTAGGCCGGCAATTCCTTCGCTAACGCAGCTCTCCATTCACCTGCCGTAAGCTCACGCTCGGATGTGTAATAAGCACACAGTACCTTCCGCCCGCTTCCATCTTCCTTCGCGACGACGGCTGCTTCGCGGATATGCGGCGTTTCCTGCAGCTTCGATTCGACCTCTCCGATTTCGATGCGGTAGCCGCGAATTTTCACCTGATGATCGGTGCGCCCGATTAATTCAATGTTGCCGTCCGGCAGCCATTTCGCCAAATCCCCTGTACGATACATGCGTTGACCGTCAGCGAACGGATCGCGCACGAATTTGTCTGCTGTCATTTCTGGCCTATTCCAGTATCCGCGTCCGACTCCGGCGCCTGCGATATACAGCTCTCCAGCCAGACCAACAGGCTGAAGCGACAAGTTCTCACCGAGAATGTACATCGATACGTAAGGAAGCGGCTTACCGATTGGCACAGAGCGTACTGAATCTGATGAAATCGGCTCATAGTAGCTCGAATCAACGCAAGCTTCCGTGACGCCATAGCTGTTAATAATGCGCATGTGTGAACTGAAGCGATCGCGCAGCTTGCGGAATTCATCTGCAGGACACAGATCGGAGCCAATAATTAATAATCTCAGGCTATCGATGTCCAGGCTATGCTCATACACATGCTCCATAAGCGGAATGACGAGAGCAGGTGTCGATTCGAACATCTGAATGCCGCTGCTGCGAAGAAGCTCTGCTAGTGCACCCGGGTTCGCTCTTGTATCGCTCGGGCAGAGTACAAGCTCTCCTCCATGCAGCAGTGTGCGAGCGAGATCACCTGAGAATACGTCGAACGAGAAGCTCGCCCATTGCAGCCAGCGAATGCCCGGCTCATGCAATTCATACTCGGCCTTCCAAGCCTCTGCCATCGCAGCGAGCTGACGATGCTCGATCATGACTCCCTTCGGATTGCCGGTTGTACCCGATGTATAGATGACATAACAGAGATGGCCAGGCTCGCAAATCGGCTCCAGGTTCGTATCGTCCTCATGATAGGAAGCTTCGTCTTCCAGCAGCACCCACGTTCCCTCGAAGGTCACTTTATCTTGTAAATGACACTGCGTCAGAAGTATACTTGCCTTCGCATCTTCCAGCATGTAGCGAATGCGATCCTCCGGATATTCCGGATCAATCGGGACATAAGCTCCGCCTGACTTCAAGACGGCCATAACTGCCACGACCATATCAATCGAGCGATCGGCCATAACGCCAATTAAGTCATCTGGCTCCACACCTTCTGCCCGCAATGTTCTCGCAAGCTTATTCGCCCGTTCGTTCAACTCGCGGTAAGTCATGCGCTCATTCCCGAACACGACTGCAAGTTGCTCCGGTGTCCGTTCTGCCTGTTCTTCGAACAATCGATGTATCGTTCCATCAGGAGCTTTCAATGAATGGGTTGGATTGAACACCTGCAAGATCTCGTCGCTCTCCTGCACGGTAAGCATTCCTAGTTCGCCCAGTTGCGCATCCGGGTGATTGACGATGTCCTTCAACAATTGGCTGAAATGCTCTGCCATGCGGTGGATCGTCTCTGATTTGAACAAGGAAGTCGCATACTCGAAGCTGCAATCCAGCCCCGCCTCATCTGCCTTCACATCCAAGCTCACATCGAACTTCGATATTGTGTATTCCAGTGGATATGGCTTCATTTGAAGCTCACCCAGGGAATCAGCCTTCATGTCCGTATTGTCTAGAGCGAACATGGTGTCAAACAGCGGATTGCGGCTTAAATCCCTAGTCAACTGCAGACCTTCCACCAATTCCTCAAACGGATACTGTTGATGCTCGTAGGCCCCCAGCATTGTGCTTCTAATCTCATCCAGATAGGAACGGAATGCCTTAGCACCTTCCGGATAAGCACGAATGGCAAGCGTATTGACGAACATGCCAATTAACGGTTGAAGTTCTTCATGTGTTCTGCCGGCAATCGGTGTTCCGACCACGATGTCTTCTTGGCCCGTATACTTGTGCAGCATGACGGTATAAGCAGCTAGGAGAACCATGTACAATGTCGTTCCGGTGTCTGCGGCAATTCGCTTCAAACCATCTGCCACGTCCTTATCGATTCTAAATGGCAGCGTGAGACCGCCGTATTGCTGCATGGCCGGACGAGCATAGTCTGTTGGCAGCTCCAATATCGGCAATTCACCTTGGAATTGGCCAAGCCAATATGCTTGCTGATGCTTCAACTGTTCCTTCTGGGCCTCTGATTGCTGCCATGCCGCATAATCCTTGTATTGAATATGAAGCGGCGGTACCTGTTCCCCGTGATAGTGCCGCATGATTTCCTGCAGCACGATACCAATCGATACGCCGTCGGAAATAATATGATGCATATCGAACAGAAGTACATGTTGTTCCTTCGTCTCCGCAATCTCGATCAACCCGACACGAAGCAGCGGCGGCTTTTCAAGCTCGAATGTGCGGATGAACTGTTTTACTTGCTGCTGAGCCTCTTGTTCTTCGACTTTCCGATATTCAATCGCGAAATCCACAGTATCATGTATTCGCTGTACAGCCTCTCCCTGCACAAGCTCGAAGCCGGTGCGCAAAATATCGTGACGCGCAATCAATTTGCGGAATGCAGCCTCGAACCTGCTTCGATCCAACTCGCCTTCGAGCAGCATGATGCCAGGCATGTTATAGCCCTGCTCCGCCCCTTCAAGCTGGTGAAGGATATACAGCCGCTTCTGAGCGGAAGATACCGGATAATGATCCTGAGCCTCAGCAACCGGAATCGAAGAATAGGATTCCTCCGCCATCTCGGACATGGCAGCTGCCAGTTCTTCTATCGTAGAGAAGCGGAACACATCGCGCAGCGGCAACTGGATATTCATCTCTTGGTGCACCCTGTTAACCAGCGCAGTTGCCCTTAAGGAATGTCCGCCTAGCTCGAAGAAATTGTCTGTCACGCCGACCTGCTCAATTCCAAGCAGTTCCTCCCACATGCGGGCTAAGCTAGCTTCCATTGGTGTACGCGGCGCTACGTATTCCTTGCCCGTGTTGATGCTGCCTTCCGGTGCAGGCAGCGCCTTGCGGTCAACCTTCCCGTTGGAGGTAAGCGGCATCCGCTCCATCTGCACGAAGTAGGATGGAATCATGTAAGCTGGCAGCTCCTGCGCCAATTCGGTTCTCATTTCCCCTACGGTCAGTTGCCGATCCGCCACGAAATAAGCACACAACAGCTTTTCGCCATTCTCCTCTCGTGCAATAACAATGGCTTCACGAACCGATTCTACCTTCGTTACTTGGGCTTCTACCTCGCCTAGCTCGATTCGATACCCGCGAATTTTTACTTGATGATCAATCCGGCCTAGGTATTCAATGTTGCCGTCAGGCAGCCACTTCGCCAAGTCGCCTGTCTTGTACATCTTGCTGCCCGGTTCGAATGGATTGTCAACGAACCTGTCCGCGGTCAACTCAGGGCGATTCAAATATCCACGTGCAAGCCCTTCTCCTGCGACAAACATTTCCCCGGCCACGCCTATTGGCACGCATTGTCGATTCGCATCCAGAATATAGATGCGCAAGGTCGGGATTGGGAATCCGATATTGCTTCTTGCCTGCTCGATCTCGGTTTCCGTGATCTCTTTGTACGTGACATGAACCGTTGTCTCAGTAATCCCGTACATATTAATCAATTGCGTCCGCGGATATTTCGCTCTCCAGTCCTTAAGCAACTGCGGACTCAGCGCTTCTCCGCCGAAGATCACCATTCGAATGTTCAATTCAGGACTTCCATCTGCAAGTGCTTCCCTTATTAACTGATAGAAGTAGGTCGGTGTCTGATTCAAAATCGTTACCCGCTCTTCAGCCAGCAGCTGCAGGAACATGGCAGGGTTTTTGGCTGTAAGCTGCGGCACAATCACCAATTTCCCTCCGTATAGTAAAGCGCCGTACATTTCCCATACCGAGAAGTCGAAGCAGAAGGAGTGGAACAGCGTCCATGTATCAGTTGAACGGAAGTCGAACAGATTTCTACTGTTGAACAACAGCCGCACGACGTTCTTATGTTCAATCAATGTCCCCTTCGGCTTGCCAGTCGTTCCCGATGTATAGATGACATAAGCCAGATCGGAAGGCTTGTTGACCGATGGCGGATTGGACTTGTCCCCGCTGTATGTCTGCTCGTCATCAAGGAACAACACAGTGCCTTCGTAGGCAACTTGATCCCGTAGTTGGCGAGGCAAAAGCAAAATATCTGCCCCGGAATCGCTCAGCATATAACTGATGCGCTCTTCTGGATACTCCGGATCGATTGGCACGTAAGCTCCTCCGGACTTGAGTATGGCGAGCAGCCCCACAAGCATATCCGTCGTACGCTCGGCCATGATGCCTACCAGCTTGTCTGCACCGATGCCTTCTGCACGGAGTACCCACGCCAAGCAGTTAGCCCGTTCATTCAGCTCCTGGTAAGTCAAGAATCCGTCTGTTCCCGTTACAGCAATCGCATCAGGCGTTCTTTCGACCTGTTCCTCGAACAGTCGGTGAATCGTCTTATCACGCGGATAATCCGCTGACGTATCGTTGAATTGTTCGAACAATTGCTGCTTCTCTGTCTCCGTTATGATGCCAAGCTGCTCCAACCGAGCTTCGGGATTGCTTATGACTGCTTCCAGCAATTGATTGAAATGGCATGCCAGCCGTTCAATCGTTTCTCGATTGTACAAGGCGGTTGCATATTCAATACTGCACGCCAGGCCATCGACATCTTCTTCGACATGAAGTGTAAGGTCGAACTTAGCAACGGCATGCTCAATCGGATTCGGCGTCACGGCAAGCCCATCGATGGACCATGCGCCTTTTTCTGTATTTTGCAGGACGAGCACAGTATCGAATATTGGATTACGGCTTACATCTCTTGTCGGTTGAATATGATCAACAAGCTCCTCGAACGGATATTCCTGGTGTTCATATGCTTGTAATGTGGATTGCCGAACCTCCCCTAGGAAGGAGCGGAACGTCTTCTCTCCAGCCGGATAATGGCGAAGTGGAAGTGTGTTGACGAACATACCGATAAGCGGCTCGATGTCTGCATGCGTTCTACCGGCTATCGGCATCCCCACGATGACGTCTTCTTGTCCGGTATACTTGTGAAGCAAGGCCGTATACAACGCCAGCAGCACCATGTACATCGTGGCATCCGAACCCGCTCCAAGCTGCTTAAGCTGGTCCGCCTTGTCGGCAGGAACAATGAATTCCAACGTGCTTCCTGCAAAGCTGCGGAATGCAGGCCGAGTGTAATCCACTGGTAGCTGCAGAACTGGAAGCTCGCCTCGCAATGTCTCCAGCCAATACGCCTTCTGCTCTTCCATCTTGGACAAGTATGCTTCCGAATGCTGCCACGAAGCATAATCCTTGTACTGAAGACGCAATTCAGGCAATTGTTCGCCGCTATACAGTGCAACGAATTCATCTAGCAGAATGCCCATGGATGCCCCGTCCGAAATAATATGATGCATATCGAAC
The DNA here is from genome assembly GCF_000686865.1 of Paenibacillus sp. UNC217MF. Classification (NCBI taxonomy): domain Bacteria; kingdom Bacillati; phylum Bacillota; class Bacilli; order Caryophanales; family Paenibacillaceae; genus Paenibacillus; species Paenibacillus sp. UNC217MF. The sequence goes on from NZ_JMLT01000023.1 coordinate 29,804, forward strand.
AGCAACAGGTGCCGACCTGCGTCCACTTCGATCAGTCCGACCCGAAGCAGTGGTGGCTTATTCAATTGGAACGCCCGTACGAACGAGCGAATGACTGACTCCGCTTCCGATGCAGCTCCAACAATCCAATGCTCGACAGTAAATTCTACATCGCTGTAAATTCGCTGCATGGGTTCCCCGTTGTGCATTTCGAACCCGGTACGCAGCACTTCATGTCTTGCTATCAAGCTGCGGAATGCCGCCTCCAAGCGATCGCGATGGAGCTTGCCTTCAATCGCCATGACGCCCGGCATATTGTAGGACAGTTCTGCGCCCTCCATCTGATGAAGAACGAACAGCCGCTTCTGCGCGGAAGATACCGGGTACCACTCTCGGTCTTCCACCCGAGGTATGGATGCAAAGCTTTCCTTCTGCATCCCCTGTATGGCGAGAGACATTTGTTCAATCGTCGGGTAGCGGAATACATCCTGCAGTGGCAGCACAACACTCAACTCCCGATGCACCTTGCTGACGAGGGTCGTCGCGCGCAAGGAATGGCCGCCCAGTTCAAAGAATGAATCTGTAACGCCTACGTTCTCGAGACCAAGCACATCCTTCCAGATGAGTGCGAGCTTAGCTTCCAGTTCCGTGCGCGGCTGGATTTGAATATTCAAATGCATTCCTTCCCCTGGTTGAGGCAGAGCTCTGCGATCCACCTTGCCGTTAGGTGTCAAAGGAAGTTCTTCAATCTGAATAAAATGCGACGGGATCATGTAAGCTGGCAGTTCACGAGCCAGTGTCTCCCTTAGTCCACTAGCTGATAGCTCAGCTTCCGTTGTGAAATAGGCGCATAGCTCCTTCTGTCCACTCGAATCCTCCCGCGCGATTACAGCCGCCTCGCCTACTTCATCGATCCGCAGAAGATAGGCCAATACCTCACCTGGTTCAATCCGGTAACCGCGAATCTTCACTTGTTCGTCGCAGCGCCCGATAAATTCGATTGAACCGTCTGGCAGCCATCTCGCCAAATCGCCTGTCCGATACAAGCGTTCACCTGGGATAAATGGATCATTCACGAATTTCTCTGCTGTCAATTCCGGACGATTCAAGTATCCTCGTGCCAAGCCATCCCCGCCCGCATACAGCTCTCCACATACGCCAACAGGAAGGGCGTTCCCAGCTTCATCCAGCACATACACTCGCGTATTGCTAATCGGTCGGCCAATCGGAATCGAGCAGCCTCGATCCAAATCAGCAGCCGTAATGGTATGGCAGCAGGTGAAGGTTGTATTTTCCGTCGGCCCGTAGCCATTAATCACCCTTATACCATTATGCTTCTCCATCACTTTACGCACGTGTGTAGGAGATACAACATCTCCGCCCACAAGCAGCTGCTTGACTCCGTAGAAGCCCTCGATTTGCTGTTCAACCATGACCTGGAACAAACCAGCTGTCATCCACAACGTCGTCACCCGATGACGCTGAATCGCTTCGCTCCAATCTGTAAGCGACACATTGCCAGGAGGCAAGATGGCCAGCGCAGCCCCATTCAGCAGACTTCCCCATATTTCAAAGGTTGCTGCATCGAACGAGATTGTGGAACCTTGCAAGAAGACATCCGAACTGTCGATCTCGACATACGTCGCGCCGCATACGAGCCTGACCACCCCGCGGTGCGTTACGCAAACCCCTTTCGGTGTTCCCGTAGACCCTGACGTATAGATGATGTATGCCAAATCGTCTCCAGCCCCATCAATAGACAGGTTTGTACTTTCTATATCTTCCATTAAGTTGCTTACGTCTGTCTCGTTAACATCCAGCACGATCACGTTAAAATGTTCAGGCCATAAGCTGCACAGATGCTTCTGTGTAACCATCGTCGTAATGGATGTATCTTCGAGCATTGCACTAATCCGCTCTTGAGGGTAAGCCGGGTCGATCGGTACATAAGCCCCGCCGGACTTCATAATTGCCAGTAAGCCGACGACCATATCCAGCGATCGATCCGCGCAGATGCCAACCAGTTCACCGCTCGTTACCCCGGCATGCCGGAGTCTCCGAGCCATTCGATTGGCTGCGGCATTCAACGCTCCGTAGGTCATCTGTTCATTTCCAAACACGACAGCTAGCGCGTCTGGCTCATGTTCAGCTCGCTCCTCGAACAATCGATGGATCGACTTCTCGCGCGGATAAGCCACGAACGTATCATTAAATTCGCTCATCATTACGGCACGCTCTTCATCCGTCGCCAGCTGCAGCTCTCCTATGGATATCCGCGGATTCGATGCAACTTGTTCCAGTACATGCAACAGATGCTGCTTCAACACATTCATATCCGCTTCTTCGAGTGCTTGTTTATTAAAATCGAAGCGAATGACGATATTGTCGCCAGGTATGATGATGAGGTTCAGATCATAATTCGTCTGTTCTGTTACGGTAACGTCTGTCAGCTTCAGTCCACTGCCGTCTGAACTGTTAAATTGATCGAGCTGCTGCTCCATCGGATAGTTTTCAAGAACCATGATGTGAGTTATGAGATTCTGCTTCAGGGTGCACTGTGCTTGGATTTCATACAACGGATAGTAGTCGTGCTTGGCAGATGACAATGCATCTTCTTGCATACGCGTCATTACTTCTGCAAATCTCTCCTGCGCCTGACTGCTCACACGCACGGGAATCGTGTTAATGAACAAACCAATCATCTCTTCGATTCCGACTAGTTCTGCCGGTCTGCCGGATACAACGCTGCCGAATACAATATCTGAAGTTCTGTTGTATTTCTGGAGCAAAATTCCCCATGATGCCTGCAGCAATGTATTCAATGTCACTTGATGCTGCGTTGCAACTTGATTGAGAGCAAGGCTCAGGCTTGTGCCTAGATCGATCTGAACCTGACCTGCTTCATATTGACCAGAATGTCTGCGCCCCTTGCTATGCGGAAGTTCTGTCGTCTCTTCAAATCCAGACAAATAATTGTTCCAATAGGCCGCGGCTGCGGATTCATCCTGCCGCTCCAGCCATTGAATGTAATGATTATAGGAAGGTACCGAAGCAAGAATCGGCTTCTTGTCTTCCACCAGCGCGGAGTACGTGTTGAATACTTCAGCAGCGACGAGCGGGAGACACCATCCATCCATGACGATGTGATGGGAGATCCATAGAACTTCATACACTTCGTCTGCCGTCTGGAGTACGGACACGCGCATGACATCCCCATTCTCAAGGTCAAAGCCTTGTTCGCGTTCCTTGGCCGCTTCGTTCTCAATCGCCACAGCCTGCTCATATGCATTCAGGGAACGCAAATCTTCGTGCTTCACGCTGATGCGCTTGCTCCGAAATACAACTTGCAGTGGTTCGCCATTCGAATCGACGAGGAAGTTGGTACGGAATACAGCATGCCGAGCCGCCAGTTCATTCCAGCTTGCAGCGAAGGCTTCGATGTTCAGCGTTCCCTCAAGCGTTAAGCGTGTAAGCTCGAAATAGGCCCCCGCCTGGCTGTCCATAGCTGTATGGAACCACATTCCCTTCTGCATCGGCGTTAATGCATAGATATCCTCTACTTCACCGATACCGCTTGTCCGTTCAACGATCTGCTCCAACTCTTGAATGCTAATGCGCTGCAATGACACGTCACTTGGCGTGAGCTCTGTTCGCTCCTTGGCCACACAATGCTCGATGATTTCAAGTAAGCTGTCCCGAATCAAGCTTGCCAATCGCTCAATCGTCTCAGCACGATATTGCGTCCGTCCATAGCTGATGTCGAGCTGCAATTTGCCGTCCGAGACCATGCCATTCATGTCCAGCAGATAAGGTCTTAGCTGATCTCCCCCAATATTGCTGCCGGTAGAATACGGCGATGGAGAAAACCCGCTGTTCTGGAAATCTTGGTCGAACTGCCCCAAGTAGTTGAAGCTGACCTCAGGAGCTGTTCCCCAAACCTCACAAATACCCGTGTTGGATAAATATCGACAAATGCCGTAACCAATCCCTTTATTCGGAATGCTGCGCAAATCTTCTTTGACCGACTTGATGATTCGCGGCAGTTCTTCCTCAGAGCCCACCTCGAGAAGCTGCGGATACTCACTCGTGAACCAGCCTACCGTGCGTGTGATATCAAGATCTGGCAGGATCGACTCCCGACCATGTCCTTCCAAATTAATTCGGATGCGCTCATGCCCACACCATCTCCGGAATGCAATGCCGAGTGCCGTTAAGAGAAGATCGTCCATCTGCGTGTTATAGGCCCGATGCGCCTGCTTCAACAGCAGTTCGGTCTCACTAGCACTCCATTCAACCGTGACCGATTCGCTATCTCGTTGAAGAGCAATCCCAGCATAATCCGTCGGCAGTGGAGTAATCGTCGTCTGTGCGACTTGGTGCCAATATTTCAGCTCCTCGTTCATGTTAGACTGCTGTGCATATGCTGAAAGCTCTCTTGACCATAACCGGAAGGAGTCGGTCTTGTCAGGGAGACGAATCTCGCTGCCTTGAAGTGCCTGTTCGTATCCGGTGGCGAGATCCTCGAGCAAAATTCGCCAAGATACGGCATCAATAACAGCATGATGAATGACGATAAGCAGGTGATCTCCATCTGGGCAGCGGAACAATCCTGCGCCTACAAGTGGCCCTGCCTCTATATCGAACCCCGCCTGAATCACATTGGCTTCAGCTATGAGCATGTTGTGAAGAGATTCTTCGCTTTCTACGCCAGCGGAACGTTCCTTGATATCCAACACATCAAGACGGTAAAGCTCGCCTTCTTCGATTCTCCGGTTCCAGGCCGCGTATTCTCCCTGTTCCGTGCGGCGGAATACCATGCGCAGCGCATCATGATGTTCCGTTATCTTGTGCAATGCATTGCGAAGTGCCGCTTCATCGAATCCAGCCTTGCGGTGCAGCATTATGGATTGATTGTAATGATGCAGACTCACTTCATCTCGATCAAAATACCAGCGCAATATAGGAGTGAGCCCAACCTCACCACTCTCTTCTCCCTGCTCAGCTTTTCGCTGAACCTCCACCAGATGTGGACTTATTTGTTCAATGGTCGGATACTTGAACAGATCCCGGATATCCAGCTTATATCCAGCTTGCTGCATGCGAGAAGATACTTGAATGGACTTGATCGAATCTCCACCTAGCTCGAAGAAATGATCCAAAATACCCACTCGCTTGACTCCAAGCACCATTTTCCAGATGCTAGCCAGCGTTTGTTCCGCTTGGTTACGAGGCTCCACATAAATCTTGCCGGAATAGTCCTGACCAGACGGTGCAGGCAATCCATTCCGATCGATTTTGCCGTTCGGCGTAAGCGGCAATCGTTCCAGCTTCATGAAATAAGACGGAATCATATAATCCGGTACTTGTTCTGCTAGGGTTGAACGCAATTGCTGTACGGATATCTCGCTGTCGGCAACATAATAGGCGCACAGAGCTTTCAGTCCATTTTCATCCTCGCGCGCTACGATAACGGCTTCCCGCACGAGTGATGTTTGCAGCATGCGCGTTTCAATTTCTCCTATTTCTATCCGGTTACCCCGAATTTTGACTTGATGATCGAGCCTTCCAAGGTATTCGATGTTTCCGTCCGGCAGCCATCTTGCCAAATCACCTGTCCGATACATCTTTCCTTGTGAGTAGGGGTCATCAACGAATTTTTCTGCTGTCAAGTCATCACGGTTCAAATAACCTCTGCCGACACCGGCTCCACCTATGTAGAGCTCTCCTACAATTCCAATTGGCTGAAGCGCCTTGTTCTCGTCTAGAATGTACATAGATACCGAAGGCAGTGGTTTACCTATCGGAAGCATGGTGATGGAATCCACACTACCATTTTTCTCGTAATAGCACGCATCGACGCAAGCCTCAGTCACGCCATAGCTGTTCAGGATTCTCATTTGCGAGCCGAATCGTTCCATCAGCTTGCGATATTCCGCAGCCGGGCAATGATCCGAGCCCACAACGAGCAAGCGCAGACTGCTTACATCCTTCCCTTTTTCATGCACATATTCCATCAACGGAATAACGAGGGCTGGGGTTGATTCGAATATGTGGATGCGATGTCTTGCGATTAGCTCGCATATCGCTTCAGGATTAGCTCGCGCTTCGCTTGGGCAGATGATAAGCTCGCCTCCGTACAGCAGCGCTCGTACCATGTCTCCCGTAAATACGTCGAAGGAGAAGCTTGCCCATTGCAGCGTCCGAATTCCCGATTCATCTAATTGATAGGCATGCTTCCATGCATCCCCCAAGGCTGTAATCTGCTTATGCTCAATCATGACGCCCTTCGGCTTGCCAGTTGTACCGGATGTATAGATGACATAAGCCAAATGATGTGCTTCGTTGACCGACTCCAAGTTATCGCGGTTTGCTTCATAGTCGTTCTCATCATCAAGCAATACCCATGTTCCTGTGTAACCGAGCCGTGTCTGTAAATGACTTTGCGATACGAGTACTCTTGCATTAGAGTCTTCCAGCATATATAAAATGCGCTCTTCTGGATATTCAGGATCTATCGGAACGTAGGCTCCACCCGCCTTCAATATTGCAAGTATACCGACGACCATCTCAATCGAGCGGTCTGCCATGATGCCTACGAATTGCTCTGCTGCTACACCATGGGCTCGCAATGTTCGAGCGAAGCAATTGGCTTGTTCGTTCAGTTCCTTGTAGGTTAGGTGCCGATCTCCGAACACGACAGCAACCTGATCAGGCGTGCGTTCGACCTGTTCCTCAAACAACTGGTGAATCGTTCGTCCAACTGGCTGCGGCGTTGACCAATTCCCGTTGCTGAAGCGTGTCAGGATGATCTGAGCTTCCTTATCACTGATCATGGACAACTGCTGCAAGCTCTGGCTCGGATTACTCAACATCTGATCAACGATGGTCATCATTTGATCGATGATACGAATGACTTCATGCTCTTCGAACAACTGTTTGCGATAATCGATATTGAAAATGATCTGATTATCATCCACCATATCTTCTACGTGAACTGCAAAATCGTCTACCTCATGACCGCAAAAGCTGCTGCGTTGGCGGGCGGCTAGTTCTCCGTGACTGGACCAGCGTATCGGCATATAGTCGATGGAAATACGGTACAAATCCTGAATCTCAACACTATTATTTTGCTCTCTTAAATCAAGAATAAGCTGGTTGTAAGGATACTTCTGATGCCGCAAAATTGCTTTTTGCTCTTTGGCAACGTTATGTAGGAAGGTTAGTACATCTTGGTCTGGGGAAATCGTCAAACGAGCGGCTACCGTGCTTACGAACATGCCCAGCGCATCCTTGTCTTGCCTGGAAGTTCGATTCGCATAAGCGGCACCGACAGCAATATCGTTGTTCCCTGTCGTCTTATATAGAAATGCGTATAAAGAACCTAGAAATAGAGTAAAGAGACTGATATTGTGCTGCTGGCTAAATCGGTAAAGCTTCTCGTACATTTCTCCGCTAACCGTGATGCTTGTCCGACTGGCCTCAGTGCCGATTGAATGAGGAGGGTAAGATTTGATACCTATCACTTCTGGCATTGTGCTGAACTTATCCAGCCAATAAGCCTTATCTTTCGCGTATCGATCAGATTGTTCATACTCTCGTTCCGCGAATATGTAATCCAGGTAAGTGCTCTCTTGTTCATCCGTGTCCGCGTTGCCACTCACCATTGCGGTATAATTCTTCATGATTTTATAAGCGATAAGATGAGAAGAGACGCCATCCGTTGCAATATGATTCATTTTCAAATTGAACCATGCTTCCTCATCATTGACGTTAAATACGACAAAGTGATATAACGCTGGGTCGAACATATGGATAGGAATATGATTAAATCGCTGTAACCAGCTCTCAGCTTCAATCTGATTATCCCACTCTAAGTAATCAACGTGAGGGACGATTTGCTCTACGGGAGCAAATTGCTGCTTCGGCTGATTGTCTGTCATTGCGATTCGTATTCGGAAGGCATCATGCTGCATAATCACTTGATATATCGCCATTTTCAAAATCTCAACGTCTACCTTGCCTCGTATGTACATTGTTCCAGCAACGGTAGTAACTGACGTATTAGGATGCATCATTTCTGTGTACCAGATTCTGCGCTGCGCTTGCGTCAAAGGATACCATTCGTTAGGATTCGCGTTCACGTTGACTCTCCCCTATTCGAAAAATATTCGTAAGCGTCCGGAAACATCATCAGTGGATTCTGTTCCAAAAGAGTTCACAATCATATCCGCAGAAGAGATAAGATACATGGCTATATGAAGTTGTAATTGCTCGTCATGATCGTGGTTATCAAGGCTATTGTTGAAAAATCGTAAACTGTGATGGGGATCTAAGTTGGATTACGGGCAAAACCTGTTCCTGACAAATTGTGACGAAGTAGTATAGAGGCAGAAACGAATATAGACATTTATGAGGCTCGAATTAGGCATTGCTTGTGATGCTGGACACCTCCTCATATAAAACTCTACATGTGTAACCCTATGGAGGAAGAAGATGCACCTTCTGTAGAGAAAGTTAATGATTTCCATAACGTATTATATACAGTATTGAGGCCATTAACAATATCATTTACTATAAATTAGCATAATTCTTTAATTTTTTGTAAATGATCACCGTTTTCTGTCAATCATTTTTCACAATTCACCCACTGCTGTACAATCCCCCAAACAAAACAAGACAGAAATCCCTCTTCCCCTATGCAATCGAACTGAAATCTGCATGAAGAGCGGGCTTTCTGTCTTTTATGAATTTACGTACATCTGATTCGAACAGGTATGGATTTAACCATCATAATTGACAACATAGCTGTGAAGTTCCGTATGATAATATCCTTCGCTATATTCAATCAACGCCCCGTCAATGTCATATGAATAGCGGGAACGCTTTAATAGCGGCATTTCGTGATTGACTTCTAGTATTGATCTCGCAGCCTCTGGTGCAGTCGCAACAGCAAACTCGTCTTTATATTTTCCAAGCTCGATATGTTGATCTTCGAGCCATTCATACAGCGACTGCTCGCTCAATTCAGATAGATCGAGCCCTTCCTCCTGCAGCCTTACATAATGGGTATAGTGAATATATGGCGTTCCGTTCAAATCATATACCCGTTCAATGCACAGGCAATGTCCTCCGAACAACTGAAATGGAATCGTTCCTGCTTCATTGTGTATGACCTCGGCCCGAATGATTCTTTTCTGAATTTTGTGGCCTTCTTCGACTAGGATTTCCGTGAACCGCTTCCATTTGGACAGCTTCGAGACGGAAGTATTGCGAATGACCTTGGTTCCCTTGCCGCTTCCTTTCTCCACATACCCTTCCTGCACAAGCTCAATAATTGCATTGCGCACTGTAATTTTGCTAACATGGAACTCTTCTTCAAGCTGCGGTTCCGAAGGGATGTATGTCCCTAGCGGATATACACCGTGCAAAATGCGCTCTCGCAAAATATTTCTTACCTGTACGTACAAGGGACGTTTGTTGCGTGACAATCTCAATGTTACTGCCTACCTTTCTACATCTATCCCAGACTCCACCATCGCTCGCAGCACCTCACGCTCCGTGGCCATTGGTGTATCACCCTCAAATGTGTGTGCAAGCATGCTGGAAGCAGCGGCGAACTCTACCGTCTGCTCTGGAGCGAAGCCTTGGAATTCTCCGTGCAAAATACCGCATGTATAGGCATCCCCCGCTCCGATCCGATCATGAACCGCAAACGTTAATCGTTCCGAGAAGGTAAAGGAATCCTGCTTATACATGAAGCCTTGCAAGGAATGCGTCTGATTCTCGTGAATAGCGCGGTGAGTACCTGCTATGACCGAAATATTATACAGCTTCGCAACTCGAGGAATCAACTCCTCCAGCTGTTCGCGCCGCTCCGTCTTCTCAGTCTCCATCCCGAGCGTCAGCATCGCGTCCTTCTCATTCATCATGACAATGTCCGCGAACCTAAGCATCTCTTCATAATGTGCCCTTGCCTTCACATAGCCCTCTTCGCCCCAATGCGCAGGACGATAGTTGCAATCGAAGATGACAGTACCTCCCGCAGCCTTAACGGCGGCAGCTAATGCCTTCATATGTTGGCGAACACCATCATTCATCGCGAGTGCAATGCCGCAGAAGTGAATCGCATCGATGCTGCCAGCAATCCCACTGTATGGATACACATCATCGGGCGCCGTATTGAAGCTGCTTCCAAGCCGATCTGTATAAGTTACGCGCCCAGGACGGGGACCGAATCCTTGTTCTAAAAAGTACATGCCGATATATTTGCCGCCATGGCTAATGAATGCCGTGCCTATCCCGAGCTTGCGCAGATATGCCTCCGCAGCTTCGCCAAGCGGATTGTCTGGCAGCCGCGATATCAAATAGGCATCATGGCCGAAGCGAGCAAGCTGCGAGCTAACGTTGACGCCTGTACCCGAAAACGAGTAATCCAGATGATTGGCTTGGCTTAATCGCTCCACGCCAGGCACCGTCAGTCGCATCATCACTTCGCCGAAGGCCGCTATTTTCTTCATGCCCAGCTTAGGCACATTAGGCATAATACTCGACCCATTTCTTCATCTCAGCGTATAAAGTGCGAATATCCTCTACCTTCGTGTTGCCCGTTGCTTTGTCCACGATTGAAGAGTACACATGTGGAATGACAATGGGCACCTTCGCTTCCAGTGCAATGCGCAGGATCGCTTCGAAGTTATCCAGATCAATGCCGCCCGTCGGCTCTAGTGCTAACCCTTCTTCACCGCACGCCTTTGCAACCGCCCGAAGCTCTTCTTCGCAGGCAAGCCCGTTCATCGGGAAGTATTTCAATGCATTCCCACCCATATCACGTACAAGCGCGATTGCACTCTTAATAGGAACAATGGCCTTGTCTGCCTGATCCGCACTTACTGGACCTGTCGAAATGTTAACGTATCCCACCTGCCCAGTCGGCGATACCAAGCTGTTAATCCAGCTATCCTTGCCATTCAAGTTCGCGCGGGTTGCCCCAACCGAAGGGAATACTTGATTGATATGACCGCCGCCATAATGCTTCGCAATCTCTGCCACTACTGCCGCTTGACGATTGTCGCCAGCCCCGAGTCCAATTGAAACTGCATCGTCAATCGCAGCGCCGTATTCCTTCATCGCTTCTACAGCCGACTCAACCGTCGGATAATTTTTGGACAGGACGCCAACAAGTACATGACCTTCTGCCGCCTCGAAAATTTCCTTTGCATTTTCCACACTGTTTGCCAGCACATTAAGCGCCGCGCGTCCTTTGTATAAACGTTTATCCATATTAGACATGAGTAGGCCCTCCCACTAATTTGCGAATATGTGACTCAATGACGTCCATGTCATCCCCCATAAGCGGACGCGGATCGATATCGAAGTATCCTTGTCTAACCCCGTAGTCACGGGTATAAATAGCGATTTCCCCTTCCTGCAAGCCCTTCACAACGTCCTTCGCCGTCGTGCTGGCCAGAGCAGGATCGATCTGAATGCGAGCACGGTATATTGCACGCCCCGCTTCATCCTGTACAATCGTGCATGTGACACCCTGGAGCTCATTCAGCGGCATAAGCTTGGCAAGCTCTGCCTTCTCCTGTTCGCTCTTGTCTTCCTTCACCATATATTCGTCCAAAGCCTGCAGCAGTCCGAACACGGATTCTTTGCCTACCTTCATGCTCCGCCCGATCCCGTGAAGCTGTACCTTCACCCATTCGATGGCTTGACGTTTGCCCGCTACTATGCCTGTCGTTGGACCTTCAATTGCTTTGGAGCCGCTATAGATCGCAAGGTCAGATACCTGCACATACTTGTGCAAATCTTCTTCCGCAGCCGCATCGACGATGAGCGGTACCCCATTACGCTGCGCGACTTCCCAAGCTTCCTCAACGGATATCATGTTTTTTTGCACAGCATGGTGGGATTTCACATAGAGAATTGCCGCGGTGTGCTCATGAATGGCATCCTCGATATGCTCAGCCTTGCCTTCGTTCGCATACCCAACCTCCACGAGTTTCCCGCCGCCTAAGTAGACCATCGTCTCGACAGGTGCACCGTATTGGACATTATGACCTTTTAAAATAATGATCTCGTTCTTCTCAATCGGATCTTGATGCAGGCGAAGACTCTTGCGGCGGTTGCCTTGCGTCACGATTGCCGCAACAGACAGTGCAATCCCGCTTGATGCTGAGTTGACAATAACGGCTGCTTCGGAATCGATGAGCGCTGCAACGTAATCGCCTGCTTTATTGACAAGGTCGGAAATTTCCACATAGCTCTGTCCGCCGATCTTCATCGCTTCCATTACCGTATCGGACACCGCCGATACGCCGAGAATACTCATGCGTCCGCTGGCATTAATGACGCGCTTCAGTCCGTACTTTACATGCAACGTACTCGCCATTTGCAAACACTCCCTTGGTTACGATATGTTGATGCCCGATACGGACATCGCCTTCTGAATCGATGAGTTCAATTGGCTCATTGCGTACTTCGAACAGCGTCAAGTTCGCGCGATCTCCTACTTGAATGCGACCAAGCTCCGGCTTGCCTAACCATCCCGCAGCACGTGTCGTCACGCCGCCGATCACTTCTTCAAGCGTATACCCTAAGTACAAGAACTTCGACAGCACATGCGCCAAGCTGTATACAGGACCGTTCTGCCGGTTGCCGCGATAAATGTCTGAGCTGATTGTATCCACGGGAATGTGATGACACTTAGCCGCTTCCGCTACCTTGAAGGAGAAGCTCGCCGTTCCGTGTCCAACATCAAGATGGACACCGCGTGCTACCGCCTCCTTCAGCACATGAAGCGGTTCTCCCTTCGCATCAAATAAGTTGTTTGCTTTACCATTTAAATAATGTGTGATGATATCCTTCTGCTGCAAATAAGGAACGATCTCTTCAATATCCGGAGGTGCTGACCCGATGTGCACCATAACAGGGAGCCCCATGTCTTCGGAAAACTGCCGTGCCTTGCGAAGCGGTTCAATGCCGCTGTCCAGCACAACACTTCGACTAATCCGAGCTTTGAGGCCAACAATGAAGTCTTTATATCGTTCTACCGCTTCCTTCACCGCTGATTGATCGACCCAAGACATATCCGATAATTCATCGATACGCTTCAGCCCAATTTTGGAGATATTGAGGAATGCCAGTACATTCGTGACAGATTGTTCCGCCTTCTCCTTCAGTTCCCCTATTCGCTCTGCCCCCAAGCTTCCGGCGTCAATGATGGTCGCAACTCCCTGCTCGACACCTATCGTATCAATGGCGTCGCCATAAGGATCAAATTCCTCAAACGCATGGACGTGCATATCAATCCAGCCGCTTGACACGTATGTATCCGTTCCGCTGTAATCCAATATCCGGTCACCTTGACCCTTGCCTGCTTCCGTGATGGCGGAGAGAGTTCCATCATCGACTACGATGTCTATTGTTGTGCCGTCCACACACATCACGCCTCTTATGACGATCCGTTCGCTCATGCTGCTCACCTCGCTTCGTGTAAACAATCTATCAATCTAACAACTTGATTTCATAATGGTTGAATTAAGGCCAAGCCAAACATTATAATGTTTGAATTCATAGTAGCACCGCATGTCACCGACGTCAATATAACGTTATAATGTTTATGGATATAAAAAACGAGTTATCGTTTTTTCGCCATAACTCGTTGACTAGACACCTAATAGTGCTCTTTATTCCTCCGGAAATAACTCTCTTAATCGACGCAAAATTATCGAAACATTCCCATTTTGAAAAACGGCTGCGAACATTCCTTCATTGAATCGATCGCCACGAATATAGCAGGTCATAAGTTTACGAAGCGTATCGATATCCGCGTTCCTAATTTGTTCATCGATATTATTCCTGATGTCCTGATAGGTTTCGTGCTCCGCGAGCCAAGCTTTCCAATCAAACACAATCAAAAATCCGCTATCATCAAGCGCTTTTCGAAATGCGGTAACCACTTCACTTTCACAAGGATACCCGTTCACGATTCGAATATGTTCATGATCGGCGTCTTGTAAACAATCAATGAAAACGAGGAGTCTTTCTATTTCTGTCCTTGTTAGAATATGAATGTCACTCAATGCGCTAACCACCCTTTACAAAAAATATTCGTCTGCAAGTTGTAGATTTCCCGCTGGTACCCATCCTTCTTCGGAGTTCATCCGATGAGTGCACCATCTCCAACCATTCAGCTCCCTATGACCCACGAGCTGATCGCCTTCATCAACATTCAATTCTCGTGCGGTATAATCCTCAATGACAATTGCTTCCGTCCCCTTAGTGTCAAGGAGCTGCATCGGAACCCATCCGCTGATTTTTTGGTTTCCCTCTGATTGTGTCGTGCAGAAAATCCAGTTCTCCCAATATTCAGGCCCTTCATATTTTTCACCCATAATGACGGATTGACCCTTTATTAACGTCAGCGGATTGGGATAATTGGATCTATGCTTCTTGATCACGATATAATCATTCATTTGTACACACCTCATCATGTAATTACTGCTTCACATACGAGTATTGTACCATCATAGCCTTTCCCGGAAAAGAACAAATGTTCGATATTATGAAACGTTACTTACCCCGCGTACTAGCTGCTGAGGCTGAACTTTCACATCCCTCAAAACATCATTCTCGCCTTACTTGTAATACAGTTCATCGCGCTTCTTTAACGGCAAATTTTAAGGCCATCCAGTGTGGATGGCCTGCATATTGTCACAATGTATATTCATATTCTCCTTTAATCACAAAATACGATCCCCGAATTGTTCCCGCCAATTTTGATTTCTGTCTGGCAAACTTAAACTTCCCCTCTAACTCCTTTGGTACCTCCATCCCCTCAGAAAGCTTAAATCCAACAGCTCGCTTCTTCGGGTCATCCACCGTATACATGACATTGAGTCCAAGGCCATCCTCATAAAAAACGTAGGTGATTTGAATATTTTCCACTTGAAAGTGCGACGTTTCTAAAGGTTTGGCCGCAAACTCAATATCACGTTCCTCTTTCAAGATTCGGTTCACGTAATCAAGGTTCTCCTGACTTTCGCTAGCTGGTACAACCGTAAATTCATGTTTGTATTTATTCATGAAGTAACGGGCTTCGTTAGCACGTAAACCAGCAAGTGTTTCTGCTACAGGTGAAGATTCTAAACCAACCGTAGACACATTTTTAAAATCAACGATATACGACACTTCGATCCCTCATTTCTCTTTCTTTGGTTTCCTAATTCTCTTATCAAAACTAATGCCAAAAATGATGATTCAAGGGAAAATTTCGACTGGCAAATTTGCTGGTTTATTAAATGGTGTTCACATAGACTGGTATTAACAAATGTCTCTCTAGATATACGACGTTGTTGCATCCAATCCCCTCATCTAGCGGGGCAAGCAAAACGCTCCAATCCGCCAATCGCATGCTGTATTTAACCAAATTGGATCGACCGTATCGATTACGAAGGAGCAGTTCATGCAGACATTTAGCTGCTTGAAGGAGGGGAAGGCACCTTGACCATCTCTTTATTGTCAGCATGAATGCTTTTCATTCCTTCAAAAAATGGATACTCCCTGCTTAAGTATTTTTCTAACTCTTCGTTATCATGAAGAAGCTGTTTTAAGTAATATTTTGAACTGTTTATCCTTTTTTGAATTTCCTCCTGATACTGTGTTGTCGATCCATGTCCAGGTATGTGAGTCGTTATTTGATGATTTAGCAAAATATTTTCTGCTTTATTGATAGTATTTACATAGTCTTCATAACTGCTAAAAATGAACGGAAACTCAACATCTGACAGGTAATCTCCAGAACAAAATAGACCATATGGCTCGATCACTGTAAATAAACCATCATTCGTATGACCAGGTGCTTGATAAAATGTCATAGCTATCGAATCTAATTCTAATTTATGTCCATCCGCTGAAACAACAATATCTACCGTTGGATATACGGGTGAATAGCTTCTATGTAAATAGTACTTTTGATCAAATTGTTTAATCTTTTGAATGCTGTCTTCTTTATTCGGATTTTTATCCAATTGTTTAGATGCAATTACCTTAGCTTCTTGAAAGGCCCCCGACCCAATAATATGGTCAAAATCGCTATGTGTGTAAATAATATATAGTTGCTTATCACCTTTCATTTTATTTATATAGCACTTAATTTCTTCAATTTCGGTAGGCAACCAATTCGGATCCGTCATAATGATTGCTTCATTAGTTTGAATGATTGCCGTGGTAGTCATATATAGTGCACTTTGAAAAACAGTAATATTATCTTTTTGGAATTGAATCATCATGAACCTTCCTTTTCCCCTTATTATTCGCGCCTTTAATCCCCTAATTTATTCTCTCTTAAATTAAAAAAGTTCGAGGAGTATCGATAAACTCCTTCTTATCGTTATTCTTCCAACAATACAGCCCTCTCTATTTAGAATATAAGTAAATTAACCTTTTAACCTATTTAAGAAAATAAAATTTTAATTAAATTTAATAATAACTCCTGCAGAAATGATATGGATACTTTTGGAACAAATTTTTATCCGTTATATCTGAATAATAGTATGTGATTCATCCTTAAAATAAAGTATAGTTAGTATCTAATTAAATAATCCTCTCATTAAGGATGTGTCAGCATGCGTATTAATAAATATATAAGTGAATCTGGAAAAGCATCTAGACGAGGTGCCGATAAATTAATTACCGATGGAAGAGTTACTATTAATGGTAAACTTGCAACTATAGGAAGCCAAGTTGAAGCTGGGGATGACGTTCGAGTAGATGGCAATCCAATCCAAAACCGAGAAGCAAAACATAATGTCTATATTGCCTTAAATAAACCTGTAGGCATCACTAGTACAACAGAAAAAGGTGTAAAGGGGAATATTGTTGATTTCGTCAACCATCCATTACGAATATTTCATATTGGACGCCTGGATAAAGATTCAGAGGGCCTAATTCTACTTACAAACGATGGCGACATTGTTAACGAAATTCTGCGTGCTGAAAATAAGCACGAAAAGGAATATATCGTTACAGTAGACAAGCCAATTACTCCTGAATTCTTGAAGAGGATGTCAGAGGGTGTCAAAATATTAGGTACAACAACACTGCCTTGTAAAGTAGTTCAATTATCAAAATTTGATTTTAAAATCATTTTAACACAGGGGCTTAATCGTCAAATTCGCCGCATGTGCACTGCATTAGGATATAGTGTTCGCCGATTGCAAAGAATCCGAATCATGAATATTCATTTAGCCAACCTTCCTGTTGGACAATGGAGAGATTTAACCAAGAAAGAGCTATCTCAATTATTTAGAGACTTAAATTATGAGCCAAAAGAATGGTAAAAACTAAGGGACATTAGAGTCCATCCTACTTAAGGATGGACTTCCTTAACGTTTGTCGATTAACTCGATTTTTTCAAAAAATGTCTCCGCCATAATCTCCGCGCTGTCTGTAACAGCAAGTAAAGAAAAAGGACGCAATCCAGTTGTCCTTAGATGCGTCCAAAATTGAGTTCTGTTATGCGGTCTTATTCTGGGAATATGATGACCATTTTTTTACTGCCTAAATATTCAACCGAAGTATTAAGCTGCTCCGACACAAAGCGTACTGGAACAAACGTGCTGTTATTTCTCAGTAGTAAAGGAGCGTCGGACATCACAGTTTGCTGGTTTATCTTAACTTGCTTATTCCCCACAACCCAACGAATCGTTTTGCTGTCTTTTTGAATCGTTACCTCTTTCGTATTCTGGTTCCAATTTACATTTGCACCAAGTTTCTCGGAAATGAAACGGATAGGTACGTAGGTACGGCCTGTCTGAATGAATGGCGCTGCTGTTAGATTGTAGATACTGTCGCCCACATAGGCTGTCTTGCTGCCGATCACCAAGCGTTGAGTCTTACGCTGAGACTTAATACCATAGTTATCCGCATTTAATTTTTTAAATATTTTATAGGTTTGGGTGCCTTGGCTTAAGTCCAAGTAGTTATCGTTCAACTGCAGTCCGTATCGTTCTGCCCCCGTATCCCAATGAAAATCATAACTATTATTTTGAATCGGCTCCAAATCCCACACCCGGTTGTTGTTCAAATGTAGGATTTTTAGGGCTTTCAAATTTCTTAACGGTTCCAAATTCCACACTCGGTTGTTATTCAAGTAGAGGGAATCCAACTTGTTCAAATGGTTTAATGGTTCTATATCTTTAATCTTGTTAGAAGAAAGATCCAAAGTAGACAAGTTAGTTAATTTTGCTAAAGGAGCAAGACTCTCGATGTTATTATTGTTAGCAGAGAGACCTTCGAGGTTTTTGAATCCTTCTAGCAGCTTAAGATCAGTTACCTGGTGTCCATCAATCCCCAGATATGTCAGACTTTTGAACAGCATTCGTAGCGGCGAGAAATCCTTAATTTTATTGTTAGATACATTAAGATATGTCAACTTTTTCATGTTTCCGAGAGGAGCTATGTCTTCTATCGCATTGTCGTCCATTTTCAAATACGCTAATTCTGCGGCACTAGAGAGTGCTGGAACATTCGAAATTTGAT
The DNA here is from genome assembly GCF_000686865.1 of Paenibacillus sp. UNC217MF. Lineage (NCBI taxonomy): Bacteria > Bacillati > Bacillota > Bacilli > Caryophanales > Paenibacillaceae > Paenibacillus > Paenibacillus sp. UNC217MF. Next base: position 48,329 of record NZ_JMLT01000023.1, read on the forward strand.
TGTGGGCGGCGCCCAACTCAATTAGACGAGGCAATTGTTTCACTACATCTAGGGATGAGACCCGATTCCAACTTATTTCTAGATATTTCAACTGCTTCAGAGCTGACAATTCCTCAATTGATGAAATTTTATTGGCTTTGAGGCTGAGAGTATGGATCTTTGAGAGTTTCTTTAGCGGTGCAAGATCAGTAATTTCATTAATGTCTAGATCGAGATCTGTGATGTTGACGGCATACTCCAATCCCTGCAGATCTTTAATTCCTTTACCTGACAAAGATACAACGGTGAGAGATTCTAAATCCGTTTTGGTAAGTGGTTCATCGTCTTTTTTGCCTATCCATGAACGAATGGATTTTTCGAGATTTCCATCTTTAATAATCGGTTCTTGGCTAACCGCTTCCATCGAAGCTTGTCCTGGAAGGGCCAAACTTAGGAGAAAAATAAAAATAAGTAAGCTTAGAGCACGTTTCTTCATGATGATCATTCCCTCTGATGACTGTATTTTGTTACCTTGAGCTACTCTTGATAAGAATAGACATAATGAATATCCGTTACGCTATCGACAAATTAGTTTAACACCTAAAGTTTTCTAAATAAATAGGAGAATGTTGGGTATCGTGAGGGTGGCTTATACATCGAATGATTAAGGAATTAATCGAACAATTCTTATTCCCGATACATGCTTTGGATTTGCCTGAGGGTAGCAAGAATCGTACCTAGAGATCTATCATTTATGGACTCAGCAGGTGCGCTGAATTTCAAAGGATTGGGAAATAACTTCTTGCAATCCTTCAAGTCCATCTATCGGGATACACTCTCGAGTTTCAACGTAATCAATATGATGTTCCCGATAATACTTCTTCCAAAAGGCTACCGCTCGTTGGTTTGCTGCTAACTGACAGATGGAAATCTTACCAGAAAGCTGCCCAAGCACCTTCTCTACTGTGATCGATGCAATGTTCGTACCCCGATATTTCTTCAATATAAACAACTCTTGAACGGTATAATCAACATCTTCGGGTACAAATGGTGGCGCACAAACCAAAATGAAGCCGATGATTTTGCTATCGTTCACAATAAAATAGGGATGCAGTTCGTCTTTCTCAAGATATATGTAGGTGTTTGTTGGGTCGAACACGCCGCTATTTGTAGGATCTTCCAACGTAAATTCAGACAAATCATATAAATACAAATTATATAGGTTTAAAAAAGTTTCTTTCTGATCTCTTGCAATCCGTGTGATCTCTATGTTCAACTTCCTTCATTCCTCTCTTATAAATGAATTAACACGGTACTTCGTTGTATATCTGCCTCTCTCAATCTTCGACAATGTTCCAATTAATCCCTTTTCCAATGAATAAAATCTGTAAGAAATCAAGGTTCATAAATAACAACGGCAACCAGTAATGCTGCTAGTGGGATAATGATCGCGGTTACGATACACTGTTTTCGATTGCTGGAATACTTCCATTCGATGAAAAAATTGAACGCTCCTGAAATCGTCAAAAATGATATCCAAAACATCTTCAGTACGATGGTATTGGAATAGATGTAATCATAATAAAGGGTGATTCCACCTAAACCGATAATTGCTATAAGGATCAAGCCCCACCATTGTAATTTCTTTCCTTCTTCACGAATCTCCGTTTTTTCTGGCCCTATAATCAATCTGCTGAGTACCGATTTAAGCAGCACTATAAAAAGAACGATAAATGAGAGCATAGATGAGTTGGGCATCGTATTCACCCCTTTATTTTTATCAGATTCGAAATTCTACATGGGTACGTTCAAGCAGTCGTATTCCTTCTACTCGCTCTTCCCCGATTTGTTGATAACTTCCCGCAGTTGATTGGCATAGGTTTTTCCTATTTCGTATCCTACTTCAGAATGATTCAGGTCGACTAGTAAGCCTTTCTTTCCTCTCTCTGCACCTAATGATAAATCGTACTTAGCAATCGTATCGTCAGAATAAGTAATGGTCATGCGATATTCTGCTGCGTAATCTAATGCTCCTGGCAATTTCGTCGCTGTATCGGTTGCCCTTTCGAACTTCTTCATGATCTGCTCATTACTACTGCTATAATTGCTGCACTTCTCCACTCGTTCCAACCCTTGACACTCTAGCTCTATAGAAACTATGGATTTACTTCCACAACCGGTAATGCCTAACAACATTAATAAAAGCAGTAATGTAAAGATTCCTTTATGCATAAGTATCAGCTCATTTCAAAATAAGATTGCTGTTTAGACCAGACACACTGTAGAGCAGTATTCACGAGCGTGCGAAAATTTAGGAACAATTTATGTATCGTTCAAGCAGCTTCTGAATGGCATTATATAGAAACTGATTTTATGGGGAGAGGTGCTCATTTATGAGCTTTTACGGCACGATTGATTCCATCAAGTGGTTTACGGTCTGGGATTTAATCCTTAGCGCTTTGAATTTATTTGTTCTGATCTGGTATGCTGTACCGATTCAGAAATATTACAGGTGGTTAGACTTTGTGCCGAGTATCGCCCTTCTTGGAGCAGTGATAAGCATTCTAGATGGGAATACTTCAGATCTATCCTTGCTCATCTATTCTTGGACATTCCTCGTATTCATTTGCACCATCAAAAAGGTATTCAAGCCTTCTCGACACATCCTTGTTCCTAAGTATCGAATATGGCGGATTATAGTTTGTATCGTCGGGGTGATCCCGCTTGTAGCTGCACTGATGTTCGCAGGGCAATTGAGGTACAATCCGGTAAGCGACTTAAGCAGCCTGAGCTACTCCCAAGCATTTGTAAAAATGAATGAGAGACTGTCTATGGAATACCCGTTCGGTGATTGGAAAAAAATCAATTGGGAAGCACTCAGAAGTAAGTTCGAGCCAATATTCCAAAAAGCCGATCAAAATCAGGATAAAGCTCTCTACTACCAGACCTTGAAGGAATATGTCAGTTCCATTCCCGATGGTCATGTCGGACTTAAAGAAAATAAGGCAGAGCTTAAGGCTGAAATTGGAGGCGGATTCGGCATAACCGCGATCCGGCTGGATGATGGTACGATACTCGTGAACAAGGTCATTAACGATAGTCCTGCTGAACAGATAGGAATCAAAGTCGGTGCAGAGATTGTGACTTGGGATGGCCGTGATGCGAAAGAAGCTTATAATAACTCAGGCTTCATTGTTACCTCTTTAGCCACAGAACAAGCGAAGATGCATCATCAAGGTCTGCTTATGACACGAGCCCCAATTGGCAGAGAGGTGCAAGTCGCCTTTATCAATCTAAACGAAACGAAAACCCAAAAAGTTACATTTCAGGCATACGACGACAACTTTTTAACTTTACAAAGGGAGAATGCTGGACAGGACATCATTGAAGGTCAATTATTAAGCAGCGGGTACGGCTATTTGAAGATTAATTCTTTTCAGAAGGAGCTCTTCGCTACAAGTCCGGAAGAAATATTGATTACCAAGTTGCAGGCATATCTGGATCATCAAATGAAAGGATTGATCATTGATGTTCGAGATAATAGAGGCGGTGAAGACCAATTAGTAGCGGATATAGCCCGGCATTTTGTACAGGAGGAACGCTTTTACGAAATTACGAGCTATTATAACAGGTATACCCACAAATTCGAGTTGAATCATAATGAAACTAGAACGCTCACACCAACAGAACCATCGTTCAACGGGAAAATTGCCATCTTAATCAACAGTCAAACGGTCAGCTCTGGAGAAGGAATTCCATTAGCCTTGAAAGGAATGCCCAATGTCAAAATCATTGGATTTACGCCTACCAATGGCTCATTTGGTCTATACACAGCTCCGATTACCATTCAACTGCCAGAGGGATATGTCGTACAATTGCCAGATGGCAGAACATTGAACCGCAACCATGAGATTCAAGTCGACAGCGACTTTAGCGGAAAAGGAGGCGTTACCCCAGATATTCAAATTCCGCTAACAAGAGAAACGTTTAAGGCCAAGTATGTTGATGGTATAGATGTGGAGTTGAAATATGCGATTCAAGCACTGCAATAACTTCAGATGTGACCGGTCTAATTAGATGACATAGGAAGGAGCAACCGTCTTCCATGTGTGGAAGCTGTTGCTCCTTCATTACTAACCATGTTCGCACTCCCTACTCCAGTTTCCTGTAAGCAATGAATCTATGGCTCCGCTACCGCTTGTCTACGTGAATGCGATGGGAGCGGCACTTCAATATTGCTACACTGAAGCATCTGAGCTGCTGGACTGCTGTGCAGATGAAGTTTCTCCTTTAGCAGCCCCATTATCCACCTTCGTAGTCGGCGTATGCATAACGCCAATCCATAGCAAGACCCAGAGTGGCGCATTGCCAATTGCATGTGCAGCGAACGAAGCCCATGTCGAACCCGTATACTGTGCAATCCATGGTGCAATGAGCATGCCCGGAAGCATTCCGATAAAATGCCATTTTAAGCATGCATGTATCAACCAAGCCCACAGCAATCCGTTAACGACCCAAGCGTATGAACCGAATAGATCGATTTGCAAGGGAAGCATATACCCTCTCCACATTAGCTCTTCGCTGAACATAGCAATCAAATGCAGCGGAATGAACCAAGCAAGTAGCTTCCCATTTCGACGCAGCGGTGTATGAAAAAATTCAGTAGGCGGTATGGAAAATTTCTTAAGCGGATTGAAAGGCGCCGGAAGGTATGGAGGTGGAGCAAAAAGGCGTTTGCGTGCGAAATATTTACCTACCGGTTCTAATAACTGATCAAATAAAATAGTAAAAACAACGGCTCCAATGACCCACAGCCAGTCCTGACTATCAATGGGCGTTAAGCGGAATCGCTCTACGAAGGATGCTAGAGACAGAACACCGCCATCTATCCAATACAGCAGTATACTCAAGGGTATCAACAGGAGAACTGGTGACCATAAAAAGAACCAAAACGAGAACAAAAGAGAGACGCCCCTGTTTACAAGCTTTGGTGTCCAAACATACAAACCGCAGTACACCAGTGCTCCTACTACTCCGTATAGTAAAATCTGAGCCCACAGTGACATCCACATTCTCCCGCTTTCTACCTAAAAGTCTGTCGGTTCTTTTTTCCTATCTTTTAATTGTTGCTTTAGCTTGCGTATTCGCATTTCATGTTGCGTTTCCTATTGCTTTTTATGCTCATTTGTTTCAAGGTTTGAACGACAGTCCTGCTTCTTGCAAAGCATTTCTAAGCTTAGGCAATGATGCTGGGCCCATTCCGTGATACTGCATAATCTCTTTTTCACTATACTTAGCTAGCTCTGCCAACGTGGTTATTCCATGGTGCTCCAACGCACGTCTAGCTGGCGCTGAGAGAACCGCCAGGAACCCCTCCTGCGGCTTGCGCGCTTGCTCACATACCGGACAAGTCGGACAATCCGTGCTTTTATAGTATTGATGTCCCTGTTTGCAAGTTCTTAGCGTTTTATTGGATGCGGTCATAGTGGCTGTCACCTCTCCTATTGCTGTTAATAGTACGTATCTATTATACCCATCATATTATTTGAATGTTGATCCAATCCGTCGACATCTATGACTATTTCCCATAACTCCCTTACCCAAACCTTAGGCCGGGGTGCTGGTTCTCATAATATCTCCCATGATTATACATTCGATTACGTTATGACAAAAGATATTTGTTTACATTTGAGGGGGATTTAACGCTATGTGAGGAGTCAATACGTTATGAAGGATGTCTTGACTCTCCTCTTAGGGAAGGCCTTACACTACATAAGGAAGGGAGGAAGAAAACGTTTGTACACCGTAAAAGAAGTATCCGAGATGTCCAATATTACAGTCAAAACGCTTCATCATTATCACAAAATTGGTCTCCTCTTACCTAGCAAGAGAAGCGAGGCTGGATATCGGCTATATGGAACGAAAGAGCTTGAACGTCTGCAGGAGATTTTATTTTACAGAGAATTAGATTTCTCCTTAGATCAAATCAAGGACATGATGGAACATCATTCTGATCGATTGTCTATTCTTGCACAGCAGGAGAAGCTGCTCCTCAACCGTAAAGACAGGTTGGACACCATTGTTCAAACATTACGTAAATCCATTGAGTGTATTAAGGATGGTGAAATGATGGATAACAAGGAAATGTTTATCGGGTTTGCAAGCGAAGAAGAGTGGAACAAAGCGCTGATTGAACAAAATGAGTATTTGAAGGCATCGTATGGGATGGATTCTCTAGAGATTGCTCCAGAGGAAGTTCAGAGTATCAATGAACAAGCAGTTGAAGCCATGACATTCATGAACAAAATGGCTAATTCCTTACGAGATGGAATCAAGCATAACGATGAGGAAATAGTCAGTCTTATTCGATACCATCTGGCGTTTATGAATAACCATGGGCACAATACGTCTGCTAAAGACTTTGCCGCACAGACTCGATTTTTTCTTAGTGATGATTTTCATCTTAACATGCTCGAGAGTCAGCAGACTGGGTTGGCTTATTATCTCGCAGCTGCGGCAGCGTCTTTCGAGACAACAACCCCATAACGCATCGCCCAGAACAAATGGGCATATAAGCTGATATATTTGATTACTAAAAAGGCCTTGATCCTGTAAATCTCAGGACTAAGGCCTCTTCATTATGTTTATCGTCTACACAACGGGCTGAAGCTCACTGTTAAGACCAAGCGTACGTTCAGTTAACGCATGTATTTCTTTAAATAGCTCCGGGTTTTCCGCAAGCGCTACACCATAGGAAGGAATCATTTGCTTGATTTTTGGCTCCCACTCCTTCACATACTGTGGGAAACATTGCTTAATGACCTGCAGCATGACATGAACGGCTGTTGAAGCACCTGGAGATGCACCAAGCAAAGCAGCAATCGATCCATCAGCAGCACTAATTACTTCTGTACCGAATTGAAGTGTGCCTTTGCCGCCGTGTGTCGTATCTTTAATAACTTGCACACGCTGACCTGCCACCACCAAATCCCAATCCGCACTTTTTGCGTCCGGGACAAAGTCCCGTAAATCCTTCATGCGCTTTTCTTTGGATAACATGACTTGTTGAATAAGGTATCTTGTCAATGGGACGTTCTTCGCTCCAGCTGCTAGCATCGTAAAGAGATTATGCGGCTTCACCGATGTAATCAAATCGAACATGGAGCCCGTCTTCAAGAACTTTGGCGAGAAGCCAGCAAACGGTCCGAACAGCAATGTCTTCTTGTTATCAATATATCTCGTATCCAGATGCGGGACAGACATTGGCGGAGCGCCAACAGGAGCCTTCCCGTATACCTTGGCATGATGCTGCTCTACTATTTCCGGATTATTGCATACCATAAACAATCCACTTACCGGGAAGCCACCGATGCCTTTGCCTTCAGGAATTCCTGATTTTTGCAGCAAATGAAGACTGCCACCCCCGCCGCCGATAAAGACAAACTTTGCCGAATGGCGTTCGACGGTACCGCTTTGCATATTCCGAACCTTCAGCTCCCATAAGCCATCCTTCGTCCGCTTCAGATCATCCACACTATGCTTGTATTGAATCGCAACGTTTTTGCTCTTCAGATGGTCAAGCAGTATGCGCGTTAAAGCGCCAAAGTTAACATCCGTTCCGGTGTCAATTTTGGTAGCTGCCATCGGCTCGTTCGTAGTTCTCCCATTCATAATAAGCGGAATCCATTCCGATAGTTTGGCCGTATCATCGGAGAATTCCATACCTTGAAACAGCGGATTATTTGATAGCGCTTCAAAACGTTTTCTTAAAAAGGCGACATTGCTTTCCCCTTGGACTAAGCTCATATGAGGCAAGGGCATAATAAAATCCTGCGGATTACGGATTAATTTGCTGCTTACGAGATAAGCCCAGAATTGCTTTGAAAGCTGGAATTGTTCATTAATCTTAATCGCCTTGCTAATATCTATGGATCCGTCCTTCTTCTCGACGGTGTAGTTAAGCTCACACAGCGCAGCATGCCCTGTTCCTGCATTATTCCATTCGTTAGAGCTTTCTTCTCCTGCGTTAGCGAGCTTTTCAAAAACTGTAATTTCCCAATCCGGTGCTAATTCTTTCAGCATTGTCCCCAAAGTCGCGCTCATAATTCCGGCACCAATTAAGATAACGTCTGTTTTAGTTTGTCTGTTGATCATTTTTACCGTCCTTACATGCTAATGTATTTGTAGAAAAGATATAGGCGCACCTGCCTGCTTGACTCATTCATCCAGATAGTCAATCGGGATGCATAAAAACCAAGGCCTTCTCCCAACTACTTGCAAGGAATGTTGCTTTGGTTTGCTCCGATTCCAGTGAATAACCGCCCTGCGAGCCCCCTAGTTTGCGCTGTACTGCTTTTTTGGACTTGAAAAATGCTCTTCGCAATAACATCGTGGTACCACCAATTTTGGATTAGCGATCATCCCCAATATGCTTTTCTCACCAACGACTTGTAAACAGCAATCTTAACAGCAAAAAATTCAACCTGAGAGCAAAGTTCCATGTTCTCAGTGGAAAGGAATATCAATTGAGACCCCTTTGTTAAACTCTAGATTCAAAAATGATTGAATCTCCTCAGTTGCTGTATATCTGGGGTGCCGTGACTCCTTTAGAGGATTAATATTATCATAACATAAAAAAATCCATTTGTTAGTATTGATTTTAAACATAAATGTATGGATAGTCATTGATTTTTGTTTGAGATTACTTCTCTTGCTTTGGCTTGGAGATGTATTCCAGTGTGTCCCTATTTCATATGATCAAGTTACACTCATAGATGACTATTGTTTATGAAATGGTATTTCTACACCCTCATCAATAAAGATTCCTTCAGAAATATGGATGTAACTCATCGTGTTTCGAATCCAATACAGGTTAGGTTCAACTTTAAATAAATGGGTATCATGTTGGTCATCGAAAGATATAACATAGGAGTTTATCCCCTCTTTAATTATGAAGGATGTACCATATTCATCAGCGAGTTGATAAGTACCTGCGAGATTATCAGCACTATTGAATTTCATGATATTAGGATGCTTTGGAGCATCAGGTTCTTTACTATCATTGGGTTGGTTTAAAAATTCTAATATTTGCTGCTCGTAAAAAGGGCTTACCTCTTCATTCGTTAAGAGTATCGTCACCTCTCCGCTTGTCACAGAACATAAGCAATGCGATGAATAGCCAGGCCAACCACCAGAGTGACCAATAGAACCGTCATGAATGATAAATCCACAACCATATGAGCTATGTAACGGTGAAGGAGTAAGGGCGCGATTCACCATTTCAAGCGATACTAATTTACCTTGAAGAAACCCTTTTACAAATCGGGCTATATCTTGAGCAGTGGCATAAATGCCTCCGTCACCATAAAAATCGTGCTTCTTATCGATATCTTTAAAAATCGGATCGTCTGTTACATGGATATATTTCTGATTTATAAAATCAAATAGCTTACCGACAGCAGTTGGCTTAGATTTTGGCTTCGTTGTCGTGTTTTGCAGTTGTAGAGGTTGGGCAATCATTCTTTGTAAAGTATCCTCATAAGATAGTTGACTTGCCTGTTCGATAATTTTAGCTAGCAGAACATAATTTGTATTTGTATAAAGCCACCCGCTACCTGGTGAGAAATAAGGCTCCTTGTTATGTAAAATATCTTCAATTTTCTCAACTGAAGAATTATCGATATATTCTGGTATACCAGATGTATGCATCAACAAATCTTCAATCGTTACATCTTTAAAGATACTTGTATCAGACCATTTTGTTAGGTTGTCTTTAAAATGAATCACCTTCTGCTCTATTAATTGAAGTACCATCACAGCAGTGTACATTTTGCTTAAGGAAGCAATGTTAAATAGTGTTTCCCCCGTAATCGGAACTAAATTTTTCATATCAGCAAAGCCTATTGTCACATCTACAATTTCGTTATTGCTCGTTTCTACATAAACTGCACCGTTGAACTGGATTTTTTCAAGCGTAGAATAAATAGAGTTAAACATAAGTAAGCCTCCTAAATATATTAGTTATCTAACATATTAGATGTGAAGAACTCAAATGAACTCTTCAGAAGCAATTTCTTTCAATTTTTTCGTAATTCTTTCTAACTCGTTACGTTCGGCAACAGTCAGTTTAGAAAATAAACGATCGGCCACAGAGCGCTCGACATATTCTTGCTTCTCAAAGTACTCCATACCTTTAGTTCCTAGCGTAATAAAAACTTCGCGACGATTATCAGGATTGATAGCACGATGAATAAACTGGTTTTTCTCCATCTTCGCAATAAGCTGGCTTACTGCACTAGAACTAATGTTCATTTCTATAGCAATCTCACCTACCGTTATTTTGTTGGCTGCGTATACAATATCCAGCAACACGGCTTGCTGAGTGGTGATAGAGCTAGCTAAATATGGTTCATAGTGTTTAAAAATCAAGCGGTTAATGGCATAATCAGCTTCATTAATTTGTTTTACTTGTTCATAGATGTTCACGCAGCTCACCCTCTGAAATATGTTAGATACCTAATATACTAGAGGGGCAGCTGCGATAAGTCAAATTATTCGATGATGGATAATAGTGTGGTATTAAGGTTGAGGTATTTTTGAATTTAACCTGCCCTTACTGCGCAACCTTCTACAATCGCGGAAGATATTCTGCCAGTCTACTTGGAATAAGGTCCAACTATCAACTGCAAGAAGAGCCGGATAACACGGAAATTAGCTTAAATGAGTCTCATCTAAATTCAAGAGTTAAACCCACTCCAACCTCCAATACATTCGCCACATCTGATAATGCAATTTTCGATTTCAAATCTGTACAATGACAAGCATGTAAATGTTTCGGTTTGACAGTCTGAAAATATTCCACGGTTTTGTTCATCTGATATTCTCCGGGGTTCAGCAGATGAAATCCTCCGATTATATCGAGAATCCTATCATCTCCACAAACTTTTTTGGCATACTCAATGGTATTGCAGATTCCTGAGTGTGAACATGCAACAATGATGACGAGTCCGTTTTCAGCTTTATAAACCAGTGCAGAATCATCCAGCAGGTAGTCCTCTGAGATTTCACCATCTCTTGCAATTTGTCCAATAGCATTATCCGCTTCAAAAGGCATAATCCTTTCAATTTCACCTAGGAAGACCAACTTCTCCGTCAGCCACACCGGCTTTTTGGTGTATTCCAATTTAAAATGCCTAGTGATTTTCTCAGCAGTTAGCAAACTCCCTATTTCTTCACCATTCAAGAGTTTGCTGTAGAATACATCGGGATGAGCAATAATGGCGGGAAGTCTGAATTCTAATTGTTCAAGTTTCGCTTCAGAAAACATCCGAATGAGCGGATCCAATCCCCAGGTATGATCGTTATGTCCATGTGACAGCGCAACGTAATCAAGTTTTCTCAAATCAATTCTCATTTTTTCTGAATTGCGAATGAACGCATCTGAGTATCCTACGTCGAACAGTATCCTCTTATCTTCATCTTCGATTAAATAAGAAACAGCTGGCTCACCAACAAAGTAGCGGTCGATGTAAGTGTTATTATCAACCAGCACCGTTAATTTCATTGAGATATCCCCCTCTTCAGGTCGTAAATCCGTTCCTCCGCTTTCATAATCTCTCCGGAGAAAACTCATTTTCTTTCTAATTTCTTTTTCCCTATCAGCAATCATTCCAGCGACTCTCAGAGATCTTATACGTAGGGTTATTCAACTGTCGTCTTTTCCAAATGCAGCTCTCGCAACAATAAAAACATAGGCAGCCCAAAAGAAACTCCTACAGTTAATGTGCCAAGTATCGGAACCCAACACAAACTCATTTTTATCCCAATTCGTTTTCCCTCGTATCGAATGAACACTAATAATACGACCACAGATACAATGACATCATACCAAGCAAATGAGCCTATTCTCGTCCTCGCTGCTTCTTCGATAAGCAAAGGTAACTGCAATCCATGTTCGTATATCCAGGGAATGAGCTGAGAGTACGGCAGCACAATCCCTAGCAACGATAAAACCCCATATAGAACTTTCATACGATTCCCCCTCTAAATAATGACATCATCTTTGGAAAAAGCCCATGGCTTCACAGCACTTCAGATGTATTTTTGTTCTTTGAACCCAATTCTCCCGTTGATCATGTTCATGTCATACCAGATCGATTCCCATCGGTTTCCTCCTACTTCTTTATTAGGCAATAAAGAGCAAACGAAATTTTTATTAAAATCACAACGCATCCAAATATGATAAACAGTAAAACTAGTACATTGTTTAGTTACCCCTTTGTTATTCCAACTAAGAGAATAAGTGTAATACACAATTCCATATTAAACCACATCCGAATAAGAAATGCAGTACAAGCCTTGAACTTTAAATGACATCTTCGCATGTGATAAAAGGCCGTGGCAGATCAAACTTCGTTTCTGTATTACCCCAGCCAGTATCATTTTCCGCGTATAGACCATATGTGTAACTTTTTCCTACAATGGACTACACCACCTGCATATAATTCTAAAAAACCACCCCGGGGGGTACCATGCAAATGAGTGATGTGCTACGTGCAGTGGATAATGAAATAGAACGGCTGACGAAAACAATTATCGAACAGCAGCGACAGGATGGATCCTGGCGTTTTTGCTTTGAAAACGGGACGTCAGTTGATGCTTATGTGCTTATTCTCTTTCGAGTGCTGAACGTTCCGAATGAAGAGTTGATTAGACAGCTGCATGACCGGATTCTTGCCGCGCAGCAAACAGATGGCTGTTGGAGACTGTTTGCCGATGAAGAAGAAGGAAACTTGTCCGCTTCGGTTGAAGCCTATTACGCTCTGCTCTATTCCGGGTACAGCCAGACGGCAGACGAACCTATTCGGCGAGCCAAGCGATACATTTTATCCAAAGGCGGTCTCGGAAAAGTGTCCAACATCATGACCATAGCAATCCTCGCCGCCACTGGTCAGAGAAAATGGCCTGCATCCATCTCGTCCATTCCGCTCGAGATTCTCCTCTTCCCAACTTATTTCCCGATTAATATTTATGATTTTTCAGGATACTCAAGGGTTCATCTTATCCCAATGCTCATTATGGGCGACAAGCAGTTCTCGATGACCTCCGCTCATACACCAGATCTATCTGATTTTTATGTTCGAACGATGGACGAGGAAGATCCTCTCCCCCGCAATCTCCAGGAGATACAAAACAGCATAAAGGAAGGGCTAAAACTGCTTATCGGCACCCCCCGTTATATCCACGAAGCAGCTACAACCAAGGCCGAGCAGTTCATGTTAGAAAGAATTGAAGCCGATGGCACCCTCTACAGCTATGCAAACAGTACAATTCTCATGATTCTCGCCCTGCTGGCCCTCGGGTATGATCAGCAGCATCCGATTATCACCCGTGGCATTCAGGGACTTACCGACATGCAATTTCGTTATAACGGGACAACTACAATGCAGAACTCCCCCTCAACCGTATGGGATACCGCACTGCTTGCCTACACATTGCAGGAAGCTGGAATCGCCGCTGACCATCTAGCGATCCGGCGTGCCGCCGCGCATCTGCTGTCCAAACAGCAGGATAAGACTGCCGATTGGAGCATTCATAACCCGGACACCATTCCCGGGGGCTGGGGATTCTCGGAGACCAATACGATCAATCCCGATGTGGATGATACAACCGCAGCTCTACGGGCGATTAGGAGCTTTTCTAAAACCAATTCTTCTTACCTGGGATCTTGGAATCGCGGACTGAATTGGGCTCTATCCATGCAAAATAATGACGGGGGCTGGCCCGCATTTGAGAAAAATACAAACAACGAAATCCTCACCTGGCTCGCCATAGACGGCGCCAAATCTGCGGCCATTGATCCCTCAGAGGCTGATCTTACAGGGCGTACCTTAGAATATCTCGGGAACTTTGCCAGACTCGATAGCCGGCACGAATTCATCAAACGGGGAACAAATTGGCTAGTCCGCCACCAGGAGAAGGATGGATCTTGGTACGGAAGATGGGGCGTTTGTTATATCTACGGTACCTGGGCGGCACTGACGGGATTGGCAGCGGTCGGCCTTCCAGCTAGCCATAAACCCTTACAACAGGGAGCCCGTTGGCTTCTGGACATCCAAAACCCGGACGGCGGATGGGGCGAATCCTGTCAAAGCGATCGGCTGCGGCACTATGTGCCCTTAGGAGAGAGCACCCCTTCTCAAACCGCATGGGCGTTAGACGCCCTCATCGCTGTTCAGACACAACCAACACCAGTGGTCGATCAAGGAATCCATAGACTTATCGCATTACTCCATGAAGACGACTGGAAGAGCACTTATCCTACAGGTGCCGGCCTTCCCGGTTACTTCTATTCTCATTATCACAGTTATCGCTATATCTGGCCGCTTCTGACGCTGAGCCACTATAAGAAGCGATATGGAAATCCATAGATCTAAAAAAAGAACGGCACCGCAATCGCTACGGGCCGTTCTCGTTTTTCCATTGGGTGTTTCACAACTATCGCGGTGTCTGACTTACAATCAAAAACTTGAGCACTATTCTGTGAGGATATCCATTTATTAATCATAAAATCCTAAAATCTTTCATACTTTCTCCAAGAATATAGTGTGAAAACCACATCAAATTCTGCTTCATAATAGCCACATTAATTCCTGGCTGGTCAGAACTATATGCCATTCCTTTAAATATAATGAATTCTGTATCAACTCCCATATCCCTTAATCCTTGATATAGCTCATATGCATTGGAAATTGGAATTCTTGCATCCTTTTCGCCATGTTGAATTAAGGTGGGCGTACAGGCTGATTTAATATATGTCATTGGTGATGTTTTCGTATATATCTCTGGATCATTCCATGGATTATTTCCTAAATGCATCTTAATAAAGTAAGGTATATCTGTATTTGCATAGTGGGTACTCCAATTCGTAATCCCACCTCCAACTGAAATAGCTTTAAATCTACTACTATATGTAGAACAGAAAGCTGATATATATCCCCCGTTGCTCCATCCCATAACTCCTACTCTATCTTTATCTACAATCCCTTTGTCTACTAGTCTATCCACCCCAGATATAACATCATCGTAGTCCGCAATTCCCAGTTTTCTATATTTTGCTTGTAAGAATTCATTACCATACCCAGAACTTCCCTTGTAGTTTGGCTCTAAAACGATAAAGCCTTTTTCGATAAACTGTTCAATCGGATATTTCTCATTAAAACAGCCTGAAAATATCGGAAAAGATGCCCAAGCCGGACCACCATGGATTACCACTAATAAGGGATATTTTTTTATTTGCGTCAAACCTTACTGGGGCTGATAAAACTCCCTCTATTTCAAGACCATCACTACTTTTCCATGAGATTATTTCCCTGTTACTTTTAAGCTTTCCTTTGAAAAAGCTATTTTCATTCGTTATTTTTTTATCGTCTACATAGATTTCAAAGGTTTCATTTGGTATAGCTTTATTATAGGATATATGATTGCCATCCCTTGTTTTAGAAGCGTCCATTATAAAGCCATCTACTTTTTCGCTTGCCATTTCCACAGTGCCATTCTCAAATAACAACCCAATAAGATAATTGGTCTTATTCTGCCATCTAATTAAGATTCCTTTAGCTGTCCACCGTAATGGAACAACCGTACTATCAAAATCTGTTAAAGGTTGAATTAACTCTCCACTATTAATATCATATATCTCGAGCGTACTGTCTTGTATATGGCTCTTATAGTAATCCTTCTCCCTAATGCTTGCCGAGTAACATATTTTGCTGCCATCAGGAGAAAAGCAAACGCTCCCTCCCAACAACTTATCTATATTCATCTTTTGTAGCTCTCGAGTTTTAATATCTAGTATGTATAGATCTCCATTTATATAATCACCCATATTTGAGCTTGGTGTAACCATAAATACAGCCTTTTTTCCATCATTTGAAATATCAAATTCATGGATATGAAAATCCTTACCATCAGTTAGTTGATAAACAACGCTATTTTCGTTTTCTATTTCTATGTAATATAAACAATTATTCTGGTATTCCTTACCTATGTGATGAAAATCTCCATATAGTTGCTTACGTTTCTTTATCGCCTCTGATTCTTTTGACTGTGCAACATAATAAAAACCCTTGCCAGTAGGCTCCCATTAGAATTTACTGACCCCTTCTTTTTCATCAGTAATTTGAACCCCACTATAACCATCTATTGACTTAACAAAGATCTGATTTTTTTATTATCCTCGTCACCAACTGGGCTGAGGTATGCCATATCTCTAGAATCTGGAGACCATAATGGGTATGTACTATCTATATCCCTAGTTGTTAATGGATAACTCTGCCCCTTATCTTTTTCATATATCCATACATGATTCCTATATTTATTGTCTTTCCAGTTAGCTGTCTTCTTGACAAATGCTACGTTTTTTCCATTATCACTTATGTTTGTACCTGATAAGGTTGGTAATGAAATAATCTCTTCTATACTTAGATATGTTTTTTCATACATTTGATTAGTAAACCCCCTCGTAACAATTCTTATCTTGGGAACATTGTCCAACGGAGGTTTATTCAACTTTTCAACCCGTAACTAGCAAAATGAGCAGGCTTCGGCAGCCTGCTCAACAATATGCTCAACTATATTAGCCTTTGAATGGAGCTGTAGGTTTTACTACCCCAAGTACAGCTTTGTAGTCCGAAGGTATATAAGTCACAGCTTTTAACTCCGTGATGACTTGCATGTACATTTTGTCAGGATCAGGCTGCACGACTCTATATTGAATAGTGGCCACGCCTTTCGAGAATTGGATGCCCGTGATCTCGAGTCCATATCCAGAGTGAGGAGCTAGAGCGGATAACGTAACTCGTGTGACAGAATCCGTTTCTTTTTCCGAAGTGATTTTTACTTGGTTGAGATCGGAAGTATCAGGTGTTTCCGGTTTTGTGTTTTTAATGAATGTTAACGTTTTGCGGATCATATCGGCAGCTTCTGCTCGGGTGATATAGCTCTTAGGATAGAAGCGTTGCTTGCTATCCAGGGATACGATCTTGGCAATGAGCAGCTTCTGAATACTGTCCATGTATCCGTCTGTCACCTGGTCGGCATCCGAAACGCTTTGGAAAATTTCGATCCATGCATAATTTCGTTTATGGCTTACTTGCCCAAATAGCCATTTGGCGAATTGCTCCCGTGTGACTTTAGCAGAAGGATTAATGTCTTTCGGAATGCCTAGCCCGTTATAGTGAGCGATGATGAAGTCTTCAGCGTATGAAGAGTTATTTTTAACCTTCGTATAATAGTCGGTTGCCTCCGGGTTCTTGATAAATTTAATATTGTCGATGGTTAAATCCAAGCCTTTTACGATCATTGTCACTGCTGTTGCCGCGTTCAAGCTTTCTTTCCCTTCTTCTTTTCTCTGATTGTTCTCTTTATGAGCAAAAGCGGAACCGCTAATGCCCATGCTGAAGACGGCGATTAACATGAGTAGAATCAATGGCTTTTTCATTACATTTCTCATCTTGTTTCCCTCCGCATATCTTTATTATTCTCCTAGACGTGAATGTGCTGAAATATGTTACATAGATGGAAAAATAATAAACCTCTTAATCGATTCCCTTAATTGTACGGACATTTCGGCTTGTCCCTCCATGGAATCAGTGACTTTACTCATCGCCACATTCATTTCTCCTAGGCTTTCCTTCATTTCACTGGTGTAACCTGCAGCCCTAGAAGAACTCTCGGAAACGCCTTCAATGACTTCCTCAATATCCGCTACGGCAGAACCCATCAGTTCCGTAGAAGTATGTACTTCCTCAGAAAGCGACAGGATGGCTTGTGCATCTCGCTGGTATTGTTGACCAGTCTTGATAAGCAGTTCATAATCCGCTTTTGCCTCATTGTTCATATAGTCCAATATGTCCTGAGAACTCTTCCCCAGTTTTAGGAATGCATTCTTTACTTGTACGACCATTTCATCAATATGAGAAATAGCTTCAGTTGATTCACCGGCTAATTTTTTTACTCTTTCGGCTACAACCTGAAATCCTTTCCCTTGTTGACCGGCTCTCGCTGCCTCAATGGAAGCATTTAAGGCTAATATGTTGGTCTGTGAAGAAATTTCCTTGATGCTTGCAGAAATCACATGAATCTCATCCACGATGCGTCCAGCCTCTATGGCTTTCCGAAGATTCTGCTGCTTCTCTTCATACGTTCGAATAGCCTTCTCAAGGGAATGAACGGCCTCGACTTCCATTTGCGTCGCTCTTGTCTTTATGGCGCTAGAGGTTTCTAAGGAAGCCTTTACCTTATGTGATAATTCATCATTGGATCTAGTTATTTTAAGAAGGGACAACTTAGCGCGTTGTGTATCGTTCAACAAATTTGTCGCGTCTTGTGCAAGAATATGTGACTTCGATTGAATCCTTGCAATACTCGCTGTTGAATTGCGCGTTGCGTCCAACATTGCCGAACTAGATTGTTGGATGTTATTTGATGCGTTATCAATTTCCACCACCAATCTCTTGATACTTGTTGAGCCTGTATTTAAAGATTTGCATAACTTGCTTATATCATCATTCCCCTTGAAGCATAGTTCAGAAGACAAATCGCCTGCTCCAAGCTTATCTGTAAATCTTACAACCAATTGAAGTCTCCTTAGGACTAGCCGATCATACATGAAAACAACAATGAGTACCGATATCAGTATGCTAAAAACAGAAGATACGTATAATCCAATGTTGCCCTCCATAAACTCGTTTTGGATCCCTGCCTTGGCGATAACTTCCTTACTGGTATCCAAGACGAAATTCACGAACTCACCAATATTCGTACCGAGAATTTGCACGAGCACGATGGGGAAAATCAGCTTGAATTTAATGGACTCAACTGTCCATTTCTTTAGAGTGTCGATAATTTTCATAAGTGTCTCCTCAATAAGTAATCTAGATGTTAGAAATGATGGCAACCCTCTGTAGAACAGTGTTATTCGGCCGTGTTTGGGAATCTTACTTTTTTTAGGGTCATAAATCCTAGTGCCTAATTGTCATATGACACTTTGAAGTGTCTTGATATTTAGGGTGACGAAATGAAACTTGTTGATATGACAAGCCTTTTGCCATACTCGGATCAGCCGATTGTTATGAGGCAAATACATGTTGAGGAGAGACCATTTATGAACAAAAAGACTCGCACCATCGCGGTTCTGCTATTATCCGCTATGGCAACGACCGCATGGATGCCAGCTAGCGGCCAGGCAGTTGCCGCAACAATGGCCACAACGAATGCACCTGTAAATTCCAGCTTGGAGGGGCCCCGCGATGCCAAGGAGGCAGAAGCATTTGCAGATAGCGTTTTTAAGGACATGATGAAGAAGCATAACACAGTCGGTTCTAATTTCTCGCTCGTAGCCGATGGGAAAGTGTTAGTAAGTAAAGGTTACGGTTATGCCGACAAAGAAAAGAAGATTCTCGTTGATAAAGACACCGTTTTCCAGATCGGCTCTGTTACTAAGCAATTCACGGCCTTGGCTGCTATGCAAATGGTCGATAAGGGGAAAATCGATTTACATGGCGACATTCAAAAGTACTTAGGAGGATTCAAGATTCCGAATAAGACGGGGAAAAAGCTGACGATGTATGATCTGCTTACCTATTCAACCGGATTTGAAAATGACGATATCGCTTCGTATTATTCAACGGAATATGTTAATAAAGAATATCCAATAAAGGATTTTCTCAAAACACATATGACAACGGTTGTGAGGCCTCCGGGAGAAGCTTACGTTTATGACAATTTTGGGTTTTTGCTAGCAGGGTATGCGGTAGAGAACGTCTCGGGGATGCCCTATTCGAAGTATATGGAGAAAAACATTTTCAATCCGTTAGGCATGACCTCCACGAGTGTGCGGATTACGCCTGATCTACTAGGCAGAATGTCTGCTCATTATGGACTGGATGGTAAAAAAATCCCCATGGATGGAACTATGCCTACAGAAAAACCTGAAGGTGGTATCATCTCAACAGCAGATGACATGGCGAAGTATCTTTTAATGCATCTGAACAAAGGAAAGTATGATGGCAAAGAGATTCTGAGCCAAAAAAGCATAGAGCAAATGCACACATACCAGTATTTTGCTGATAAAACGATTCCTATTACAACAATCGGGTTCGAAGGCTACTTCCGTGAGAAGATGAATGGTCAACATGTGATTCTAAAAGGAGGGAATGTTACAGGGCATTCATCCCTGATTGTTATTCTGCCTGAGAAAAATGTAGCCTTTTATATGTCCAACAATGACGACAACGTCCCGTTTAGCATGGACGTGTATACAGCATTTATGAATCACTATTATCCAAAAAAGAAAGAGGTAAAGCCAACCTATTCGGCACTCAGTGAGCAGCAAGCCAAAGCGTATGTCGGATTATATGAAAACATGCGTTTTAATGCTTTTAGAACTAAGATTTCTTATTCGAACGGGCACTTAGTTTCGGAAACATCTTCAGGCAAGCATACGCTGAAAATGATCAGCCCTACGCTGTTCGAAGATGAATCAGGTAATAAAGTGCCGTTTACGAAAAACGCAGCTGGCAAAATTGCATATATGTATATTGTAAATATGCCAGAGGCAGCTTCAATGGCAGTGAAAATTAACGTTGATGCACCATTCTCTGATGTACCTGCGAGCAGTAAGTATAAACCATATATTAACAATGCCTACGGTTTGGAAGTCATGAGCGGGAAGTCTGCCCATATCTTTGATCCAAAAGGAACGATGACTCAAGGTGAATTCTCAGAAGCGCTACTTCGCGCCCATGGGTGGGATAAACAGCCTTTCATGCTTGAAGGCAATAAGAAGCAGATGGTAGCCGGACTGCCTAATTTCTATCCTAATTCCCCGATCACTAGACAAATGGCGGCGGTAATGATCCAAAACCTGAAACAGGTAGAGCCTAAAACGAAGGTTAAACTGAGTGGCACAACGGATGCTTGGGCAGTTGAAGCCATCAAAGCGCTTGTATCCCAAGGGATCATGGACCCGGATACCAAGGTTAAATCTGATGGCTCCGTGAACTTCCGTTCAAAGGAACTTTTAAAACGTCAGGAAGCTAGTGCCTTATTGGATCAAGCATTTAATTATGTTTTGCCCATCCGTCACTAATTAATTTGATTCATGAACTCTAGCCAAGTTCAAGGGCTTATATAGATAGTAAGAAACAAGCGGCTGCCTATGCTGCCGCTTGCTTTAGTTATTGCCGTGTCCAGCGGCATTCTACACCGAGCGATAAGGTTATTCCAACAGCCCGGCCTCTAGTGCCTTTTGCACCGCTTCCTCCCGGTTGCGAACTCCCAACTTCATATAGGCCGATGATGCATAGTTTCTAACTGTACCATCGGATAAATACAATTTGGAAGCAATTGTTTTATATCGTAGACCTTTCGATACGAACTGCAATATTTCAATCTCCCGTGAGGTTAAATCATAGGCAGCTCCCATCTGGGTTGGCGACGTATCGTCCCTGGTCTTATCCTCCAGTTGTACGAACAATTTGTGTGACATCTCTTGATCGATCAAGGTGCCTCCACGATAAACCGTGCGTATCGTCTCAGCAAGTTCTGCCGGCTTGATGGATTTTAATAAATATCCGTCAGCTCCGCTTTGCAATGCCTCCAGGGCTTGTCTAGTATCTTCGAACGTAGTAAGAATCAGAATACGTATCTGAGGACACATTTGCTTCATGGTACGAGATGCGGTGATCCCGTCCATGTTAGGCATGTCCACATCCATAAGAACCAATTGAGGTTGAACCTGCTTGCAAAGCTCAATGGCTTGTTCGCCATCCTCAGCTGTCCCTACAACTTGCAAATCCTGCTGCTCCTCCAAAAGAGTCCGCAAGCTTTCACGAATAAAGGGTTGATCATCGACGACTAACAGGCGGATGACTTCATCATTAAGCTTCATTTGCCGCGGCAAGGTGCAGGTAACGAGGGTGCCTTCACCCGATTGGGTATAGACAGCAACATGACCTTGCAAATTCAACGCTCGCTCTTTCATGGCGTTTAAGCCGAAGCCATCCTGCACTTGTTCCATTCCATGACCATTATCTTGAATTTCCAGCCTCGTCTGCTGAGGCTCGAACTTCATTGACACGGTGATCTCTGTCGCGCGTCCATGACGCACAGCATTCGTCAACGATTCCTGCAAGCAGCGATACAGCGCTGTCTTCGCTTGTTTCGTTACTGGATATTCCTCACCAAAGGTCTGAAAACGAACCGCTACCTTCGCATGCTCCTGAAACTCCTCGGCCAGTTTCCGCAAATACTGAATCAGCGGGAGCGCCTCCTGCGGTGATTCAATTTGATGCACATATCCTCTTACTTCCTCCATATTTTGACGGGCTAAGTTCAACATGGAATCTAGCCGTTCCATTCCTGTCTCGGTCGCTAGCTCAGGCCGCAAGGTTTCCAACCCCATAATAAGGGAAGTGTAAGCATGTCCAACGGTATCATGGAGCTCTTTGGAGAGCCGGCTTCGTTCCTCAGCCAAAGTGATACGCTCGACTTGCGATAAGTACTGTTCCAACACCCCATTTTGCTCCCGGATAATCTCGCTTTGACGATGACTAACCATCAATAAATGGAAGGAAAAACCGAACACATACGCTATTCCAATATGAGTGATCATGAGCCAGAAATCACTCTGCTCTTCAAGCAATTTAATAATGGCGGGTACGAGTATAACAGATATAGGCCCCGACCAGAGATAGGCTCTTTGACCGCTGTTAGCGGCAATTAAAAATGCATACAACAAGAACGAGAGATAAGCTTCCGGAAAGAAGGAAGCTAAATACAAGCACAATCCGCCCGAGATCACGATCTCTGTAACCAAGTAGTATGTATAATTGAGCTGTAAGCACAGCCAAGGAACAGAAAAAGAGACAATCTGCCAAATCACAAGACCCCATAGCGGCAACGTGAAATAAGCTGCTCGCTCAACGATTGTGAAAAAAAGAAAACTACCGCAAATCAACCGGATCATGAGCATGAACCAGTCATACCAGAACCACCGCTTCACCATATCGAACATTATGAATCAACCCCTCAGAGCTTTCAGTATAACATTACGTAACTATTTTAGAGTACACCACCACCCTACGATACTTTTTAGGCAAAATCGAGGCATGCCTTCTAACGGTTCACACTATTCATCATAAGACGGGTGTAGTGACCTAGCATTCGTGTCAAGCAGCCTGCAAGCCTACTGCTCGCCATCATGTATGCAACGCCTACGGCCGATACCAGCACAGATTTTGCAAAATTGTCTATTGGAACATCCATAAAGGAAATGTTGATAAACGGAAACAAATACGGAATGACAATCATCGCGAGTGGAAGTACATAAAGAAAGGCCGTAAGGATGAGGCTTACAATCCCTATCGGAAACTTTAGCATCAACCAGAAGATAGCGATCCAATTGCGCCGGTTCAGCATCTCCCTCCTTGCGTGGAGCCAGATGGAGGTATCAGTGTTTATGTGTTTAACACACAGTGCTGTGGTAACGTCCGTATAGATCTTGGTCTGTATGCGTTCAAATTGTAGAAAGGTGGACGTCGTTTGCAGAACATGAGTAATCAGAGGAATGCCTACAACGGTAAACGAAAGACTGAATCCTAGCGTAAGCGCAACAAGATAAAAGAAAAAGTAAAATACCCCAGTAACGAAGGTGAATAACAGGAAATAGCCATTTTGAATAAAACTGACGACGTTTCTTGTCATCAAAGAGCCCACATCCTTTGCAAGTAGTCATGATAGTCTACGGCTCTCGATGTCATATCCGCCAGTAACATCATGTCATATGACACATAGCGAAAGCATTCTGCTTCTCTACTGTGTTCCGTTAGCGCAATACCTGCAATTCCGTTCGAGCAAATGCCCATAAAAAAAGAAAAAGGACGCCCACAACCTTGCGGGCGCTCTCCATTGATTCCGGCGTTCTGACAAAGTATGTTCTACATAAACACCTCGTTCGGCAACTCGAATTGCTATACGCTTATAGCCTCCTCTCCTCAGCTTCATGGCTACGCCATGCTCCTCGCCTATGGATACCTTATTTGCTCTGCGGCTTCAAGTATTTATCCAAAAACTTGATCATTGTACTGAAGAAATCGATCAAGTTCTCTTCGTTAGTGAAGCCATGTCCTTCATTATCCTTGACCATATACTCCACTTGCGCGCCCCGTTTTTTGAGTGCTTCGACAAATTGGTCGGAATCTGCTTTTTTCACCCGCGGATCATTCGCCCCTTGAGCCACGAATAATGGCGTTACGATCTTATCGACGTGGAACACCGGCGAAACTTGCTTCAGCATTTCTTTGTCCTTTTCGACATTTCCGACACGTTCGTTATAGAGATTTCTCATGTTCTCCCAATACGGTGGAACCGTTCCCAAGAGCGAGAACATATTCGTTATACCTACATGATCAACAGCAGCAGCATACAATTCCGGCGTTTTCGTAATGCCCGTCAAGGCTGAGAATCCGCCAAACGATATGCCATAAATTCCAACTCGTTTCGGATCAGCAATCCCTTGCTGAATCGCCCACTTCACTCCGTCAGTAATATCATCTTGGATTTTCAATCCCCATTGTTTATTTCCTGCATCCATAAAGGACTTCCCATATCCCATGGATGAACGGAAATTCATTTGAAGTACGGCATACCCGCGGTTTGCGAGCAATTGTACATCCGGGCTGAAGCCCCACATATCACGTATCCAAGGCCCACCATGCGGATTGACGATTATTGGCAGGTTTTAAGGCTTTTTATTTTTCGGTAATGTTAAGTAACCGTGAATCGTTAATCCGTCTCTGCTCTTGTAAGAGATCGGATACATATCAGCCATCTGATCTGGCTTAAGCCACGGACTCATATTACCTAATAATGTTAACGCACCGGATACGTTATCGTACAAATAATACATCCCGTAAGTCTTGTCATTCGACACACTAACGATCAGCCTCGTCATATCCTCGTTATAATCGTTTAGCCCGATTTCACTTTCACTGACGCCAAGCTTCTGCTGCAGCTTGCGGTGCAACGCCTCGAATTTATCATCGAAAAACTTCAAATGCGTTTTATCTGTCACATAGATAGCCGCCAGCATTTTATCTCGATTCTTGTCGTAAAATGCTCCAGTCACGTCAACTTCAGGATGCTGATACAGAACTTCTTCCTTACCCTTTACATTCAGCTTGACGAGCGCCGTCTTGTCCCGACCGTTATTGGAGATCGCATAAATCGATTTACCGTCTGCCGAGAAACCAAGCGGATTTATCGTATCTCCAAAATGTAACCTAGCCAGCGGTTTGAACGCTTCTTCCTCCGTATCGCGGTACAACAGTGTACTTACGACTCCGTCGCTTTCAGAAGCGAGTCGAATCTTGCCTTGGCGATCAGCTACCCATGCCGTAATGTTCCCCGGGTTTTTGGCGATCAGCTTCGTTTCCCCTGTCTTTACATTCAATTTATATACATCGAAGATGGCAGCATCTTCTTTATTCATCGAGATCAGAATTTCGTCTTTCACACCAGATAATTCGCTCACGAGTTGAACACTGACCTTATCGTAAGGCGTCAAATCCACTTCCTTATTGCCATTAAAAGTGGACGAATATACATGGAAATTCTCGTCTCCGCCCTTATCTTTGCGATATAGAATGTTATCGCCTTTCCAGAAGAAGCCGGCGATATCGCGATCTTTTGAGCTTGTCACACGAATAGGCTTGCTTTTCTCTCCGATTTTTTCTACAAACACATTGGAACGGTTCTCCCAAGTACCCGCATAAGAAAGATACTTGCCATCTGGAGAAAGCTCGTACCCAAAGCTGCTCGGATTCCGCATGAAGTCTTCCACGGAAATTGGTGACACACCTCTGTTGTCCATCGTTAATAGCATTTTATTTCTGTAATTTTTAAGCACAACAGCCGCTTGAGCTACAGTCACTGGCTGATCTTCGTGTAAGCTTCCATCTGCATTCCCTTGAATGAGCCCAAGTGCCTTGGCGCTTGTTGCATATTCGGCCAAGCTCGTTTCTCCCTGTTCCTTGCCGAGTGCCCGCACCATCATGCGTGCCATCTCACCGCGTTTGATTGGAGCGTCAACGGAAGTGAATTCTTCTTCCTTCAACCACCCTTTCTCGGAAGCAACCTTCATCGGATCGATGCCATGTTGATAGGTAAGCGATACTACCGCATAGCGGATAAAATCTTTAACAGAAATCTCTTGATTTTGTTGTACCCCTTTGTCAACAATCCCCTTCGTTACGAGTGTCTGTACTCCATCTTGATACCAAGGTGCTGCTTGTTTCGCTCCATCCTGTGCCATGACTGACATGGGAACGGATACGGCCATAATAGCCGCAATCGCTGTGGAGACTAGTCTTTTTTTTCTTGCATTCATGATTTAAGTTTCCCCTCTCTGCTGGAAGCGTTACATTAGGGGATGAATGTTAATTACTCTTTTTGAGAAATATCCCCTTTTACTCAAAAGCCAATGACAAGAACATATATCGTTTGCCGAAGAACTTTGAATCTAGTTTTTGGCTCATATTGAAGGTTATAATGTTATAATCTTGATGAACTATATTCTTACTCTCATTCACGTGATGATGATTATGGTGAGCCTGGTACATGATGACACTTAATTTTTGAACGTAATTTCACCCACCTGCGTGAAAATGTTGAGCGTTGCACTTTCGGATTGAGCCTTACCAACATATCCATGGAGTTCTTCGGCTACAATCTTTGTGGTATTTGTTTCTTTTTCAAGAGCAACCTGATTATCGATAGTTCCTATTTTTGTTGATAGATTTACATATAGAGGTGCTGGTTGATCAGGCAGAGCGAATTCGACGCTACCAACGTCAGTAGATATGTTACTGCTTTCCATACCAATTACATCCGTTACAGTAACGTCGCCGGTACCGCTGCTCACATTTAAGTGTTGGACCGACAATTCTGACTCAACGGATATGTTGCCAACTTCATTATCTATCTCAAGAGATTTGAATTCTTTATAAGGAAGACGAATCGTTAAAGATGGCAATGGTTCCGTATTTATAATCTTTAGTTTATTTTTAAGTAGAATCTGTAATGTTCCATCTTGGATCGACGTAGTCACGTTGGTATCCATTCCTTGTGAATTGCCCTTGGATACTTCCAATTCTGCTTGATTGATTTGTTTGTCGCCTATGACAGTAATGATAGCAGCGTTACTCTGAATTTTTAGGGAATGAATGTTATTTACGTCTATTTGAGAAATATCCCCTTTTACTGTATTCGAGACATTTCTAATGTCCGATGTTTCTGAATTTACATTTGTGTTTGTCGATATTGAAGAGTTTTGTTGGGACGAACTTGGTGTACTAATGGCGGATGATTCTTTCGTACATCCGGCGAGTCCGATACTGGCAGCGGCCAGGAGAATCATAGCTAACTTCTTATTGTTGTTCAAAGTTTATCTTCCTTTCTTCCCATTGGATTAAAAATATCAAATATACTTTTTCTTCATATCAATATTGACATTCGAGACCACTTCCTACCTTTGAAAAACCTTGGTCAATCGAATCGTTCATACTATATGCTCCATACTCTTTTCTCCACACTCTCTCCCATAACAATATCCTACAGGACGTAATCTTCTTTTTTCTTACATTACTCTTACGAATTTCTTAAGCTGACTCTATGAGCGATGATTGCCGCTGTTCAAAAACATATGTGTTCAAATAACTATCCACGAAGCTGATTTTAGCCTCTCTCAGACCACGAGCCAATTTTTGAAGATCGTTCAAACTATCCTGCCCATCAGCATAATAAAATGAGCAGACTGCGGTAGTCTGCTCAACAATGTAACGTATTCAACTATCGTGTCCCTTTAGCCTAAACAATCTACCTGGATCAAAGCTTTCGTTCATCTCAATTCATCAAGATTAAAGTCCATAATATCCCCATGCTTCGCGTAGTGTATCAATCCATTGACTTCTTTTTGAACTCTTTTCGTTCCATTTTCATACTTCCACCAATTATCTGGCCTAGTTGTTTGATCTAATACTGGATGAAAACTATATTCAAACCATGAAGGCGCATATCTTAAAAATGTTAAATGACATCTTCGCATGTGATAAAAGGCTGTGCAGATCAAAATTCGCTTCATATTATTCAGCCCGATATGATTATCCAATGCAGCTAAGGATTCAATCACATTCTCCTTCGTATTGGTTGAAATCGTCTCTATAATGATCGCATTCTCCGGGATACCTTTTTCTATCGCAAACGATCGCATGGATTCAGACTCGATAAATTCCCCATTATATCCTCCTGAGAAGAGCAATCTAGACGAACGTCCCTGGAAAAACAGCTCCACTGCAGCTGGCGTTCTATATTTATTGCTCGTTCTGCTAGACGGCACAACAATACAATCGCACTTAGCGTCATCATCTCGTATTCCCTGAAACAAAATCTGATGTGCGAGCTCCTTGGATACCTCTCCTTCTTCTAACTCAGATAGATACAACGTTGTCCCTCCTCTCTTAATCATATATATGCAAAGTGTCGCTCGAAGGGCAAAATAATGATGTTTTCAGGCATTTTACGTGACTCGAAAGTCTATCGTAACCCTTAGCTTCTATTAATTAATTTCAAGGCTTGCTGTAAATCTATATCTTCTTCAATATGTTTAGGTGTCCATTTGATATAGATATCTGGCTGAATTCCTTTTCCGTGTATTGGGTGTACTTCGGTTTTCTGTTCAAGTCTTGATATGGGATAATATAGAGTAAACTGATTGTCCGAATTGATACTAACTAAGTCGCTATAATCATTTAGTCCCATAGTAGCACGTCCTACTATTGTTACTTTGGATGATCCTTTACTAGTCCCCACAAATTCCTCTCCGGCACTTGCACAATAATAGTCCGATAATATAATTACATTTTCTGGGTTATCTTCCCCTTCAAATTCGTTTACCCTGTCAGCTATAAATTCTGAAAAATCAAAAGCAACAAATCCTTGATTTCGATAGGTTTTAAATTGATTTTCAGCAAACTCTACCATCTTCAGCGTATCTTCATCATCTGTTGAATTTCGAAATTGCTCGGCCTGTTCTAGAAATAGTTCCACATTACGGTCAGAACAATTAAACTCTCGTACTTTCAGTTCAGAACTTGGCTTTTCTCCTTTTTTATAAAAATATCTCACTAAAGAATTGCCAGCATGAGCATTCCCTCCACTATTATGTCGGACATCAACAATTACATTTTTGCTTGCAAGGAGGTCATCCTTATGCTTTTCAATTAGATTCACGATACGATCGGTATCTCCAAAATCAGAAAGGGTTACCAATAAAGTGTCTTCGTTAATAGAACGAATATCATAAGTTGACTTTTTAGGAGTTCGTCGATATAAGTTCAATTCCAGTTTAACTGCATCTTCATTTTCGTTAATAAGCTCAAAATACTTAGCTTTGTTTAGGATTTCATCCCATTCCTCTCTCTCCGGATGAGATTCTCTAAGCATTGCACATTGCTGTTTTCTTATCGAAGAAATCGATTGTCCGTCAATAGAAACAATTCTTGCCCCTTTTCCAAATCTGTTCTCTTCATAAACCTCTGTTACGTATAAGGTATCTTCGTAATTCCTCACAAAAAAACCACATGTTTTAACTTCTACCTTTTCTGAATGATGTAAGTGAAAATACATATGACGATCTTGGAAACTAATAAGGTATTCATTCACAATTTCAGCAAACAGTTGCGGTGTCATTAATTCACTGGATTCAAGGCGCTCTATTTTTTTTGTAAAAAAATCAGGATTATCCCAACCTTTTTTTTCCTCATACCCTGCATAATCCTGATGCATGATAGATACAATCTCAGCAAATATATTTACGTATTTCAATTTATATTTCCCCTCCGTATCTTTATTAGATAAAGACTCTCATCGAATAGTTTGGTAAATACTCGAACATTTTATGATCTTTTTTCGGCTTCAACATCAAATATCTAACGCCAGTCATTACATCGCATCATGTGACCAGGAGGATATTCAAAAGCACACTCATTAATAAGTGGAAAGTTAAGCTTCCGACTAATAGTCCCCCTTTGTAAATAAACCCGACCCTAGATAGCTTACCTCTTAGGTCGGGTCGTGTATTTACACAGCTTTTTCCATGATTATACATCTAGTGGAATAGGAGCACGAGGTGTCGAATCGGGAAGTAGAATGACTGAAAATTATTTAGAGAAATAACTATTTGTTCAATGCGTTAATCAGCTTGATTATTTTTCTCCTGCTGAATACCGGCATAGACGGCCTCGCAGATTTCCGTCGTAAATCTACCGAACATCCCCTCCAGTGCAGTATTCGTAAAGGCCACAACACTTAGCTCTTCCTGTGGATCAGATCAACAAACCAAGAATGTCCGTACGTACCGCCCATCCTCCACGAACCTGGTGATTCAGGCGTGTTCGCGATTAGCGGATCCTTCAGCAATGTAAAACCTAACCCAAATCCTCTCCCAGGCCAAAACGGCATATTCAGGTCACCAATTTGATTGGTTGTCATTTCAGCAACCAGCGCTTGTGGGAGGATAGGTGCACCGCCTAATCGCAATGTTTCCAACAGCTTCAGGAAATCTCCCGCACTGCCAATCATACCAGCCCCGCCGGAAGGATACGCTGCCTTATCAAGTGCCCGATTAGGGGCAAGCCGAAAACCAGCTGTCCCTTCCACAAAAGGTATGGCATCCATTTCGAGTAAGCGCCGAGGCTCTTCTGGATGATCTGCGTAAGCAGCTGTAAGTCTCGCTTCATCTACAGCTACAAAAGCCGTATCAGTCATACCAAGCGGTTGTGTAACGAGTCTTTGAACGGCTTTACTGAGAGGCATGCCCGTCACTTTTTCAATTACAGCGCCCAGTACGTCCGTTGCTATCGAATACCTCCACATTGTTCCTGGTTCATAGAGAAGGGGCACTGATGCGATCCTCCTCAGATTTTCCTCTAATGTGATTCTTGCTGCGTCCATCCCATCGGATACACCAGCTAATTCATAGGTTCCGTTATCCTCTTGAAAGAACCGATAGGTTAGCCCGGCCGTATGTGTCAGCAACTGATGAACTGTTATAGAAGCATGCCCCCCATTTGACAAGATGGGACGAAAATACGGAAGCCACGTTTCCACCAAATCGCTAAGCTGTAATTTCCCCTGTGAAATCAAGACTAAAGCCGCTACAGAAACGACTGGTTTCGTTACCGATGCATACCTAAATAAAGCGTCTTCTTGCATCACCCGCTGCTGTTCTCGATCAGCAAGCCCTGCTGCCCTACTGAATACCACATTTCCTTTCTTTGCGATTTGAACCACAGTACCCACAATTCTTTTTTCCGAAAGTGTGTGGTCAATGACATTATTTACGAATGGCTGCAAATGATTTGTCTCGATGCTGCGCATATCCTCATTCCTCTCCAGGCATAGTTGTTGATTCATAAGCTTGTACGGCCTACATGCTTTTTCGAACGAGGGATTGCTATGCCTTCTTAGATTTTTGCCGTGCAGCTCTTGAAGTCGTGGAATGTTATCGAATCAGTGGCGAACACAACTATTTATTAAAAGTATTGACAGACTCCACGCATGGTTTAGAAGCGTTTGAAAATAAGTGCGACCCTTATGGCACCTATACAACCCTAATTGTGATGTCATCCCCTATTGCATATAAAAATCTAATTGAGGGGACGAATTTGCTTGCGTAGTAAGTATCGGTATTTTAACTGAGGCAGAACACACAAAAGGAATCCTCATATCGGATTCCTTTTTCAGTATTCGTTTTCGTATTTTTATGCTTTTTCTTTGCAGAACGCGGGACTTTGAACCAACCAAGCGACAATTAGAGCAGGAAGTAAGAGGATAAACAGGGATCCTGGGAGAAAATTTGACCCCAGCAACTCAAGCAGGAGCGCACCGCTCACTCCTCCTCCACCAATGGCAAGATTCCACACGGTTACAAGCATGGATTGAGCAACATCAGAACTTTCGCCCCCTGCTTGAGCAATTGCGGTCTGCAGCAGTGTGGCCGCACCTCCAAACGTAAGTCCCCACACCGCAACCGCTGACAGAATAACGATCGGTTGTTCGCTGCCAATGCCCATGGCGATCGAAGCCAACGCGAATCCTGCAAGGCTGATGATCACGAGCATTCTCAGAATACGGTCTAGCAGCATCCCTACAATCCATAAGCCGAGCACCGAATCAATGCCGAACACCAGCAACACCAGATCAGTTCGATTGGCAAGTAAAGTTCCGGCTAGATAAGGAGCAATATAGGTGTAAAGTATGTTGTGTGCCAACACCCAAGTGAACACAAGAAACAGGGTTGATCTCACACCAGGAAGTTTGAAGATCTGGAAAAGTGGAAGTTGATTGCTAGTTTGTTCCCCTTCGTAATCGGGCAGCCTCCACTGTACCCAGACAAGTAAGAAGGTGGTCAATATAGATAGGAACCGAAAATCATTCGCCATCCGATATGAGTACCTAAGAATGTACCGATAGGCACACCTAGCGCTAATGCTAATGGCGTTCCAACCATGGCTATGGCCATTGCTTTCCCCTTCTGTGAATCAGGCACCATGCGACGGGCGTAGCCCGCGGTCATCCCCCATAACACGCCAGCTGATACCCCAGCCAAGAAACGAGCCACAAGGGTCAGACCATAGGAAGTAGAACATGCAGTTATCGAATTAAATAGAAGAAAACCAATAAGACAAAGCAGCAGCAGCGGTCGGCGTCTCCATCCACGAGTAGCCGTTGTTAACGGAATGGCGGCAATCAGCGAACCGATCGCATATACCGTAACTAGCTGTCCAGCAAGTGACTCCGTGATCCGGAGATCTTGTGCGATTTGTGGCAAAAGACCTGCCGGCAGGCTTTCCGTCAGAATGCATATGAAGGCCGCCATAGCCAGCGCTAACAAACTAACGATCGGAAGACGGTTTGCAGGCACTTCGTTAGAGCTGTTCTGGGATGCAACCCTCGTTCTTGCATCCCTCATTCTTGTGTTTACAATCATGCCAAGTCTCCTTTATCGATGGTTTTCATGCTTCGGGTTTAAGCATATAAAAAACCGTCGCAAATTGACATGCAAGATTAAAGGAATTGGCAACAATCTTCCGTCATAATTCAGTTATTTTTCTGTTATTTCATTTATAATAAATGCAAAAAAAGGCGGCATCGTTAGATACCGCCTTCCGACTTACTTGTATATCTCCACCTATTGAATATTACTCTATCTACTCTCAAATTTCGTATGGATGTATAGTAGCTAACATGCAGTGGAAGCTACACACGGATTTATTCATAATTCTGTACGGGATCGGCTGCTCCAGCCTCCGTCATATCTAGAATTGCTTGAAATACATTTGGCGGGTATTCCGCAATCCGGTGACATAGATACAAATACC
Organism: Paenibacillus sp. UNC217MF; assembly: GCF_000686865.1. NCBI lineage: Bacteria > Bacillati > Bacillota > Bacilli > Caryophanales > Paenibacillaceae > Paenibacillus > Paenibacillus sp. UNC217MF. The sequence continues at coordinate 81,808 of NZ_JMLT01000023.1, forward strand.
ATTCACGACCAAACGTCAGATAAATCCGAACAGGATAACCTGCCTTCTTCAATCGACTGCTCAAATCAGGCCGAATCCCATATAACATCTCGAGTTCAACGCCCGGCTCATGGATCCATCCCCGCTTAATAACTTGATCAATGATAGACTCGTCATGAGTAGCGATCGACAGACGATGCCCTTTGCGGATGGCCTGCTCTATAAGCTGTATATATCGCTCATTTAAGGCAGATGAACGCGGCATGGCGATCTTCTCCGTTTCTTGGTACGCACCTTTCACAATGCGAATCCGTCCTGAGATATCGGTCAAATCCTGTGCCGTACGGTTCAATTGTGCCTGAAGCGTGATGCCGAGGTTCGCATATACGGCTGCTGCTTTTGTATAAATCGAAAGTATGGCGTCTGTCTTAGCTGATTCCTCCATGCTGACAAACAGCTCGACGTCGGCCTGTCGAGCTAGTGCGGCCATTGCTGTCAAATTCTTATAGGCCAATTCGCTATCTATCGATAAGCCGATGTGAGATAGATCGAACGATACGCGAGCTGGTATTCCATGTTGAGCCAACGTATGAATAAGCAGCGTAAGCTCCAGAGCCGCATGTTCGCAGTCTTGGATATCCGTCGTATTTTCACCGATATATTCAAGCGATATAGCGTACCCTTTATCGGCTAGCTTTCGTCCTACCTCAAAGCCATCCTGGCGATTCTCCCCAGTCACATACTTTGCTGCCGCGCGCTGCAAAAGCTGATAAATGGCGGGTGTCTGTTCAACAAAAGCCTTCAAATCAGCTCGACGGGCAATGGATTTCATCGTTTTAGAAAATTGCTCCACATTAGTCGTTGTTATCATCAAATGATACCTCCTCTTATCTATAGGTTCAATCTACAGGATAAGAGGAGGTTACGATTGTAAAAAATTGCGCTTATCTAAACGGAGATAGCATAAGCTTGAGGTGTTGCCCCTACTATTTTGGCAAAGGCTTTTATAAAATGGCTTTGATCATAGTAGCCGGCATCTACGGCAATTTCGGCAATAGAGCGCCGTTTCTTCAGTTCCTTCTTGGCATGATTGATACGAAGTAGATTTTGATACGCATGAGGCGGCAAATGCGTTCCTTTTTTGAACATGCGGATAAGATGATATCTGCTGATCCCGGCTTCATGCTCCAACGTGTCGAGCGTGATCCGATCCGTATAATGCGCATGGATATATTCCTTGATCAAATTGACGTACTTCGTTTCCATTATTCCATATGGCTCAAGCGTCAGATCGTATGCATGCTTATCTACAAGCTTGTGCACCAGTTCGATTAACGATGTTTCAATTTCTAGTGGAGTAGCACTGCGAGTCAGTGCCTCCATGGTGCGATTGAGCAGCATGCTGCAAGCTTTATTCCTCCCAGTTTCGAGCAAGAATGGGATTTGAAGACGATTAATATCAGGCATTTCAAGATGAGCGAACCATCTCGGCTTAATGAACAGCATTTTGTATTTCCATTCTTCATCTTCCGCAGGCTGACAGGCATGTAGGATAAGCGGCGGAAAGCTGATTATTCTCCCCTTCTCAACGCGCCACAAGTCGCCATCACACCATGCCTGCGTTTCGCCTTCATCGATTAAACCGATGGAATACTCCTCGTGAAAATGCTTCTGATATGCTAGGTCACTCTTATGACAGCGCTTCGCTTCCAGGAAAGGGAGCGCTTCATCACGGTAAAAGGTTACATCTGTCATTTTCTAACCTCCAAATGTTCAACTATACTTCCCAATCATATTCAAATACGTTATTTCGCCAATCGCATTGCAAACAACAGACATTCACATCATTATGACTGTTTTGTGGTTATGATGGATATTTTACAGAGACTAATTCCACCCTCTTGTTTATATCGGAATACTCGTAGGTAGTGAATATAAGAAGCTGTCGTGGTAACCGGATCATCGCATGAAAGAAACAGCAATACAAGTAGAGAACCTGTAATCAGAAAACTCATTACATACTTCAATGCATCCCACCTAATCGGAGTATTCGACTGAACCATTCTCCTTAAAAAAAACTTGAAAATTACTAAATAAAGAATAAAATAATAAAAGTTAAAATATGTTTTCAATCTTACGACATCTTAGTTGATTACATTAGAAAAGAAGGAATAATTATGATGATGTTTTTGATGTTGGCTATTAGTCTGGGTTTAATGTTCTTCATTCATTATTTATCAAACCAGATGATTCAAAATGAAGTTACTCATCCAAGCACAAAAAAAAGCTTTATCATAAAGCTTTTGCAGTTCGTTAAATTTGCTCCTTTCATTGCTTTGCTTGTATTACTCGTACTGGTTTCAACAACTCTACATACAAAAGCAGGCATTCGACTCTCTCATGCATGGTATGCCGCGCAATTTTGGGCTTACTATACGTTCCTGTATTGCATTTATATGATAACCAAGAAAAAGCTGTTTCTGTTATCAATGATCATATCTTTATTCATAGCCATTTATAACACGCCATTATTTCGCTTTGAAAACCTATTTACAGGATATAATGTAGTTGTGGCTAATATTTTCGGAACTTTGATGTTTATCAATTTATGGATGGCAATATCAAGAGTTTTAGTGCAAATAAAAAATAAGTAACGTGAGACAAATTAAAACACCTTCAAGTAAATGCCCTTATATCGTAAGATATGGGCGTCAAGCTTGGAGGTGTTTTTACGTTGAAAACTTGACATGTCTTTCTTAACAATTCGAAATGCTTATCTCGAGATAAACGGGATATCCATCACAGGATCATCCTTATCTCTAAGATTTCAATCTATTGCAGAGTTTCATTGATTAAGATACTCATCCTTTAAAAGCCCGTAATAAATGAGGTCTTCATATTCACCCCATTTTTTCACATGTTGTCTCAGTGTTCCTTCGTATTTCATACCCAGCTTTTCCATTACTCGTCCCGATGCAGGGTTTTTCCCTAAAAAACGTGCATAAACTCGATTCACATTCATTTCTTCAAATGCATATTTGACAATTCCCTTCGCTGCCTCTGTACAATATCCGTTGTTCTTATGCGCTTTCCCTATCCAATAGGCCAATTCACCATGTTCAAACTTGGGATTCAGTCCAATACAGATGGCTCCGATTACATATTGATCTTCCTTATGTACAATTGCTAGTTCGAGTGAACGATTTCCATCAAAATTAACGGCATGTGTATCGATCCATTGTTCTGCCATTCCATCCTCATAGGGATGCGGGATATACAGCGTCATCTCTGCAATATATTTATCACCTGCTAATTCTTGAACAATTTTCGCATCATCTAAACGAAACGGTCGCAATAGCAATCTTTCTAATTCAATCGTCGGCAATTGCTTCATATATCGTCCCCCCGTTGCGAATCAACCCTAGATAGCTTACCTCTTAGGCTGGGTCGTATAATCAAGATTAATCTCATTTTCAATGGAAAGACGTATGGATTCAGAGTGAAGCTTACCATCATTATCATTCCATGTAATCGTTAACGTAGTGCTATTATAGTTATGTATATCCTTTTTTGGTTCATTATAAGAATATTCTCTGGTTATAGAACCTATATCATTTAGATTGGCGGGAATAGCTACAGTCCCTTCTTTAGAACTTGCTTCAGTCATATAAACGATGTCATAATTCCCATCCAAATTCAATTCTTCAAATTTCATTTGATAATAAGTAATCTTCTCAAAATTCTTTGGATCACCTTTGTACGCTAACTTTCCATGTCCGCGCAATATATTACTAGGAGTGACTATTATTTTGTAATCCGTAATGTCCCACATTTCTCCGGTACCTTTGAGGTTATATACATGGACAGCAGGATGATCTACCTTAAAGTATAAGTACCCCCAAATAACATTAGAAATAATCAAGGCAGCAATTAATATAAAGATGATTTTCTTCATTTTTTCTCCTTTAACTAACGGAATAGCTCTGAAAACTTTTGCAATATCCTATTCTAGACTGATCAATCCCAATCCGAATTATTAGCATAGATATCAATATCGAACTCGGCATTAATATCGTTTGCAAATTTAATCTGTTCTGAATCTAAGTATAATGCTGGAGTCATTCCCTCCTCAATGATTATCACGATAAAAAGCTTGTTGGTAGCTTGAAACGTTTTTTGAATTGTATTAATTATTTCGCACTTATCGCGAAGCTGTATAATGATCTGATTTAATTGACCACTTACATCTAGTGATTCCTCATAATCAGTACTAATTGTCCACGATGTTTCTTTTCTAGTCCGATTTTCATTTATTCTTTCACCTTTTAGTGATACAGATCTGGGATTTATCCCTATTCGTCTTGTCACTTCGTCTACATCAAAATCATCTCCGAACAGACTGTAGTAAACTTTTACCCTTGTTTTCTCCCCCAGTTCACTTCACCTCATCTTTTATAATTGTCAACCTTGGAGGTGTTTTTTCGTTGCAACTTAAGCACTTAATTGATCATCCTATCTCTAAGATTTTCATCCATGCAGTTTCAATTTAGCACCATCGTTTTCAATTGATTAAGCTCATCAAAAATATCGCAGTTTCGAATATCCTGTAATTTACTATCTATTAAATTCAAAGATTCTTTAGATTCTAACATTTTATATTGAACCAACAACTTCAATGCTGATAGATGCACTTCTTCATCATCAAATTTTGAAGCTACAAATATTAATTCATCAGTTATTTGTTCCACTAAATCCACTGACCATTTTATTAATACGCACTCTATAATCCAATACTTCCAAATCATATCTTCACTTTTCAGCGCTTCTTTAATAGACGGTATCAAAGGTTCTTTTATTGAGACCAAAAATTCAGATATTCTTATAGCTCCCGGCCAATTTATATCCATAAGCCATTCTAAAAGATCAGGAAGTATTTTATGTACTCGCGGATAACCAATTTCTATTATTACATTAGCAGCATGATCCCAATGCATTTTATCAATCGGTTGAACTAGAATTTTGAGCTCCTCATCCTTCAATTTTTTGAATTGAATCTTTGCTTCTTGAAGTTTATCGGATGGAGTATCCCAATGCAGATAAGTTAGTAACTGTTTAAGATCGTCCATGTTGCCCTCGTCCCTCCCGCTCCATGTTATTTCGATAACATTCATGTGACATCCTCTATTTCGTCTCTTGGAAAAAGACTAGAGCAAGAATGCATCAATCTTTTGCAATCCTTTCATCTATTCTTCCCACTCATAATCAAATACCTCATAAAACTCTTTCGTCTCAAGATTCCTCTCAAAGGCACATTGAGGCTCCCGATCTATAAAAGCTAGAATCGAATCATCTATATTCAATACCTTCCCTATCGAAATAAATTGATAATTATTGATATCATCAGGATCGTTTTCTTCTTCATACCCCGTAAAGAAACTCCATCCCGTATCCGATTCCGAGCCTTCATTAGGAAAGTCCCTTACCATAAAATTAAATTCATTTCGCTCCAGTACATCGTTCGTTACAACAACCTTCTTCTCAAAATAATAATCCCAATTGACAGCGCTAGGATCATGATGCATCGTGTCGCAAATATGTTCAATTTTAAAATGGATTTCTTGACCGAAAACCAGATCCTTAATAGATACCGGCTCATTCCGTAATGTTCCAATCAGTTTATCACCTGATCGATGGATGATTTCAACCCACATTCTCTCTCCACAATATTCTGCATCTTCTTCCCCGCATAAAAAAATAAGCTTGACCAACTCGCCAATCTCAATCTTGTTCAACACGTATTCACTAGGTACATAAAACGTATAGGGCGCTTCCTTATGTCTTTCTACAACACTATCCAAACTCCAAGTCACTTTTATATGTATCTCCTTTGCACTTTCAGAGTCGATCTACTTTATCATCTGGAATTATCGGGTGGTTGCTGAGCATGTCTTATAAGCTTTCCACCGTCAAAAAATTTGCCATATTTCTTTATTATCCCTTCTATTTCTATATCTAATGGGATTCTATTTCCGGTTTTCCATGTTAAAAAATATGCTCTAACTTCACCACTATAAAACACCCATGAAAAAAACTTCTTTGCAAATTTATGTGCTCCATTCGTTCTAAAATAATTCATTGAACTAGCATCTTTCCATACAGTTACGGTCTGACCGATCCCTCCTTGAAGTTGACCTGAAAGCTCTGCATATAACAAATTCTCATTCTTTGTAAGCTGCTTCTTTACAATTTCATTCACAATCCCGTTAATGATCATACGTGTAATATTAAATCGTTCCCCACGTGTTACTGATATAATGGCTGTTTCAGGCAACTCAACATCTCTGTTCCCTAACGTAAATTTTGCTCCATATTTGTTATTAGGATCTTGACGTTTTACCCAAGCCTTCACCAAAAACACCTCCAATAATCGGGACTTTCAGCTAATGCTCTTGTATCTACAAGCCTAAGTGATTTAAGGGAGCGAAAGCGCAGAGCCCGACGGACTTAGCCTCGCAGGGTTGTTCTCTCAACTCTTCATTTTTTGACTTTATCGGTTTACGCTGCCATCTAAGTTCCTCCTTCTTCGAAGCATATTCTTTAATATTGCAATCGATGTTTTAGAGGCTCCTTCAACCATTCTTGTAACCCATCTGTACTAATAAAATTGTCGGTTCCAATCCTAACGATCGGAAATAATAATCTACTAGTATCTACACCATTCCTTAACATTAATTCTTCACTTGAAATGATGGCTCTTACTTTGGATTCAGGAATATGTAAATACTCAGCTGCCTCTTCGATCGTCAAGAGCGGTTTATGTCTGGATCCGTATTTCATTACTTCTCTGTCCGAGGATTGACTAATAATGACACTGCTAACAACAAGAGAAAGCCCCACAAGGAATGAACAGATGATGGCACTAAGATTTAGTTGCTTCATGATTTGTCCTCCTTCAAAAAAATGTAACACTGGATTGTCAACACTAAATCAGACAGCTTTTTTAAGGGATAATCTTCTGTAATCTACTGGACTCATATAGCCTAAGGTTCCATGGATGCGATGTTTGTTGAACCAATTTACGTAGTCATATAGCTCCAATTCTAGGTGATGTAAACTGTGGAAGTTCATCTGATTAATGAATTCCGTCTTCATAATTTTAAACGTAGCTTCTGCAACTGCGTTATCATAAGGACACCCTTTCATGCTTAAGGAACGACCGATCTTGAACGTAGCAAGTGTCTCATCAATCAACTTGTTCTTAAATTCACTA
>NZ_JMLT01000024.1:0-76890 GCF_000686865.1 Paenibacillus sp. UNC217MF
TACTGGCTCTACCGGTGCCACTGGCGTTACTGGTGTTACTGGCGCGACTGGCGTTACTGGCGCTACTGGGGCTACCGGCGCCACTGGCGATACCGGTGCTACGGGCGCTACTGGAGCTACAGGTGCTACGGGAACTGGTGCGACTGGGGCTACCGGAGCTACAGGAACAAGTACCACTGCAACTTCTGCATTCGCTGCGAATACAACTGGTGCAGCGATCGCCGTTATCCTTGGAGGAACACTCGTACCACTTCCAAGTGCTCAAAATATTGGCCCAGGTATCACTATCAACGCAGCAAATGACACATTCACTGTGTCCACTGCCGGTAGATATTATATAACCTACCAAGTCAATTTAACTGCCGGTCTACTTCTCGGCTCGCGACTAATTATTAACGGCGCTGCGAATGTCGCATCAACCATAACGCCAGTGCTTACGCTATCCAGCTTTAACAGTGATGTCATCGTAACTTTGGCTGCAAATTCAACAATATCTCTTCAATTGTTTGGACTCCTTGGGACAGCTACATTAATCAATAATGGTGCCGGCGCAGCGGTAACAATCATTCGACTTAGCTAAAACCATATATTAATAATCCTCATTTCTAGCCGTGTGAATAGCTTCTATTCGCACGGCTATCGTTTTCATTTGTAAGGTCAATTTCAGCGCAACGGAAATATATATTTACTAGTAAGCACCTACAACCTTGTTCGAATGGAGGGATCAACCTGCCAAGCATAAGCCTGTGCATGATTGTCAAAAACGAGGAAGATACGTTGGCACGTTGTCTATCTTCGGTTGCCGATTTTGTTGATGAAATAATCATCGTAGATACAGGCTCCACCGATCGAACCAAAGAAATCGCTCGTCCATTCACAAGCGATATTTACGACTTCGCATGGATAGATGATTTTGCAGCGGCACGAAATTATGCATTCAGCCAAGCTACAATGGAGTATATCCTGTGGCTCGATGCTGACGATTTTTTACGTGAAAGAGACAGAAGTAAATTAGCCGAGTTGAAAGACACTCTCGATCCTAGCGTGGATTCCGTCACCATGGAATACCATCTTGCACACGATGAATATGGAAATGTTACAGTGAAGAATCGGCGTAATCGGCTCGTCAAGCGAAGCAACTCATTTCGCTGGATCGGCAGAGTTCACGAGTATCTAGAGGTGTGGGGACATATTATCAACAGCGATGTTGCCGTAACCCATGCCAGCATGCATCATGACAGGAATCGGAATATCGCCATTTATGAAAATGCGCTGCAGCGTGGCGAAACTTTTACACCGAGGGATCTGTACTATTACGCAAATGAACTGCAAAATCATGCACGTTATGAGGAAGCCATTCAATATTACGAACAATTTCTTGAAACTGGACTGGGGTGGATCGAGGACAATTTGTCTGCTTGCGGAAAGATGGCTGACTGCCATCATGCACTTGGAAACGAGCAGCTCGAGTTAGAGAGTGCGATTCGTTCCCTTCAATATGCAGCTCCACGTGCAGAAATTTGCTGTCGCCTCGGATTTTACTTTTTGCAGAAGAGTGAATGGCAGAGCTCCATCTTTTGGTACAAAACAGCCACTACCCTTAATCCATCTGACGATGTTCTTGGTTTATCGAATACAGCATGCTCTTCATGGCTCCCCCACTTACAATTATGTGTATGCTATGATCGATCGGAGAACATCAATTGGCCTCAGCGAATAACGAATTAGCCGCTCAATATCGCCCAGAAGACGAACGAGTGCTGCACAATCGAGCGTATTTCGAGTCCAACTTCTCCCCATCAGACACCCCTATTACAAGTGATGCATCTCATTAATTCGTATGTTCAAGCTCTCCGTTTGCTTGCTGCTGCACAAATTCAGATACATATCTTCAATACGTGATTTCATGCAGCAGCAAGTACGAGGTTTAATCTTATTTATGTAAGATACTTCACTAACTACCGATGGATAATTTGAACTTTTGACGCGATCCCCCTTCAGGGCCATTCGGAACCGTCTCATCCTGAGGCACAAATCCAAATTTCTGATACAGTCTTCTTGCTGGCTGTCCATCTGGAATATCTTCACCGAACGTAGTAACGAATACTTCCGCAGGAGGCTTTACCAAGCTTAAAATATGTTCAAGTATTGCCGAACCCACTCCTTGTTGTCTGGCATGGGATGACACCGATAGCCAATGGATTTTATAAATCGGGGCATTTGATGAGGAGAAAAGCACCCCGCCCAACAGCGGTGCACCAGGGCCTCCGTCATTCTCTCTTATGCAAAACGCCCTTCCCATCTCGATACTCTTCTCAACAGCTTCCACAAAATGAGGATCGTCCACCATTGGACCGAATAAATATTCCACCTCTGCAGCCAATTGCAGCCACTGTTCAAGGTCTTCATGTGCAGCTCTTGTGACTTTCATAATGTGTACCTCCTAATCTGCTGTACTCTAGTTGTTTGCATTACTTCGATTACTGTGAATTGCGCAGCATGCCAATCAGTTTTTTTATCACGTATACAAGAAGAATGATTAGAATGCTAGAAAAGTATACAAAATACGCGAGTATTAGAAAATAGAACCCTAATAAAGGTATACCTTCGTTATCATCTGTACTACCAAGAATAAGATATTCAATTGGAACAAACTCCTTTTTCCCTTTATCTAAAATGTATTCATAGTTTGAGCAAGCAAATTTATTGATACTTATCACTTTTTTTCCGTAATAACCTGATACTGATGGTATTAGCTTGGATGAAGTCGTTGCACCCCATATACTATCTAACCCGCCTATAATCGTAAAAGGCTGCAAAATGTCTGCTCTTACTTCGATCTCTTTTACATCCTCGTGGCAAGTGTCTCTATACAATTTATGAAGTGCAGTTTCTATTTTACCCAAAGTGTCATAGTGTTGTAGGACTTTAACGAAAAGTGGTAGAGTAAGAAGGACAAAAATAACGATGTACCAGATTACCACTTTGTTTCGAAACCATTTACTCACAGCTATCCCCCCTAATATACATATGTAAAACGCATGCACTACTTCAGCGAGATTTTTGACACACTGAAAAAAATAATGTAGAACAAGGCTGTTCCTAATTAGTTGCCTCTTGGAACAGCCTTGAACATCACAACTAACTATTTACTTGAAAACTGAACCTCTGTTGGATTCAAATGATTCACATTAGTTCCATTCCCAAGTTGTGCTTTATCGTTTTTCCCCCATGACCATACCGTCCCGTCTTGTTGTAACGAAACACTATGACTTGCACCACCTGCGACCATTTCTGCTTGTATTCCCGTTAATTTCACTGGCAACAACTGAGTCTGTTTGTTACCTATACCTAATTGTCCCTGCTGGTTATCTCCCCAAACCCATACACTTCCATCCTTTTTAATAGCTATTGCATGGGACTCTCCTGCCTTTATAGCTATGACCTCGCTAAGCTCTTTAACTTGGCCAGGTTGTACTCGATTCGTAGTTGTCCCGTCTCCCAATTGTCCGGAATAGTTTCCTCCCCATGACCATACTGTTCCATCTTTTCTAAGAGCCAAACTAAAACCATATCCTTGAGATATCGCAACTACCTCATCAATATCCTTAATTTGGGCGCCGCCCGATCCAAATACTGTTCCGTCACTTCGTAACGCAATAATGTCAGAAGATTGCCAAGAAGAGTTTTTCCAAGAGGAGATTGCGCTTATTCCTGTAAAAGAAGACTTTGTTGGTATATGAGAAGTTCCACTAGCTGCCCCCCCCCATGTCCATACTGAGCCATCCTTCTTCAGTGCTATACTAATTGTTCCACTAGCAGCTACAGCCACTACTGAGTCTAAATTTGGTATTTTCTCTGGGGTAGGATACGACGGAAAATACCTTCTTCTTTCATCACCAAGCTGACCGTAATAGGAGTGCCCCCAAGACCAGACACTCCCGTCTCTAGCCAATGCAAGTATGTGATCACTGCCAACCGCTACATCCATTATGTTTTCTAGTTTTTCTATTTTTACTGCTATAGTTGCTTTCTCTTCTTTTGAACCTAACTGACCATATCCATTGTCTCCCCAGACCCACAATGTTCCGTCAGCTTTTACATATGCGCTGTTCTTCTCTCCTGCAACTAAAGTAGCTTGCATTTCAGGAAGCTCATACTTCATCCAGCCTGGTTCAGACCATTCCGACCACAGACTGCCATCACTTACTTTCACTCGTACCTGTACTATTTTATTTGCTTCTAGAGGAGTCGCTAACACCCAACTGCCTTGCGTACTCGTAGCATCCCCATGTCGTTTTTGCACTCCTGAATCCACGAGTATCTTTCCTGTCTCATCAAGTATTTGCACTTGGTAGCTTCCAAATGGCGCTGACCAAACTCCTTCTATATTCCAGCCTATAGATGGCAGCGTTACGTTTGATTTATCTGGTGTATTTTGTGTCCCTGCTGGGTACCCAAAACCGGAACTGTTCTTCCTTCTATTGTGCCATCCCCTAGTTGAGCAAAGGAGTTATTCCCCCACGACCATACTGTCCCATTTTTTTGCAGAGCCATACCATAATTATTTCCTGCCGCTATACCTGCAGCATCAATACCTGCCAACTGTACAGGAGACTGCTTATTGATTTTGGTTCCATCTCCTAGCTGCCCTTCGCGGTTATCCCCCCATGCCCACACACTTCCATCTTTCTTCATGGCTATCACATGGTATTCACCTACTGAAATGGCTTCGACTTCATCCAATCCTTTTACCATTACCGGCGTCTCTCGATTTGTTGTTGTACCATCCCCTAATTGACCGTAGTAATTTCCTCCCCATGTCCTTACGGTTCCATCTTTTCGCAAGGCCGCACTAAATCCATTTCCTTGAGAGATTGCCACGACTCCATCTAGCCCCTGTACTTGTTTTCCATGTAAATCCCACACAGTTCCATCACTTCTTAGTGCTATACCCACACTACTGGAGCTTCCTTGAGCAATTGCGCTTATTCCGGTAAGACTCAGTTTTTGTGGCTCCACCCCTGACGATGAGCCTCCCCATCTCCATATCGTCCCATCTTTCTTTAGAGCCATACTAAAATTATCTACTGCAGCTACAGCCACAACCGAATTCAGATTTGGTACTTTCTCTGGAGTAGGGTACGTGGAAAAGGTTCGATTTTTATCCCCCAATTGACCAAAGTACCCATATCCCCATGACCATACTTGGCCATCTTGTGTTACTGCCAGGGTATGAGATTTCCCCATTGCTGCTCCTATAACATTCTCCAGTTTGGCTACCTTCATAGCCTTGCTCGCTTTCCCTCCTTCGGTACCTAGACCCACTTGACCTGATCCATTGTCTCCCCACATCCATAATCACGGTTCTAAAGTAGCTTGCATTTCAGGAAGCTCATACTTCATCCAGCCTGGTTCAGACCATTCCGACCACAGACTTCCATCACTTACTTTCACTCGTACCTGTACTATTTTATTTGCTTCTAGTGGAGTCGTTAACACCCAACTGCCTTGCGTATTCGTAACATCCACATATCGTTTTTGTATTCCAGAATCCACGAGAATCTTCCCTGTCTCATCCAGTATCTGTACTTGATAGTTTCCAAATGGCGCTAACCAAGCTCCTTCTATATTCCAGCCTATAGATGGCAGCGTTACATTTGATTTATCTGGTGTATTTTGTGTCCCTGCTGGATACCTCAGAATTGCTTTTAACGTCTGGTTCTCTTTGACTTGTACCGGAACTGTTCTTCCTTCTATTGTGCCATCCCCTAGTTGAGCAAAGGAGTTATTCCCCCACGACCATACTATCCCATTTTTTTGCAGAGCCATACCATAATTATTTCCTGCCGCTATACCTTCAGCATCAATTCCTGCCAGCTGCACGGGAGATAGTTTATTGGTTTTGGTTCCATCTCCTAGCTGCCCTTCGCGGTTATCCCCCCATGCCCACACACTTCCATCTTTCTTCATGGCTATCACATGATATTCACCTACTGAAATGGCTTCGACTTCATCCAATCCTTTTACCATTCCTGGCTTGTCCCGATTGGTTGTCGTGCCGTCCCCTAATTGTCCGTAGTAATTTCCTCCCCATGTCCATACGGTTCCGTCATTTCGCAAGGCAACACTAAACCCATCTCCTTGCGAGATTGCCACGATGCCATCTAGCCCCTGTACTTGTTTTCCATGTAAATCCCACACTGTCCCATCGCTTTTTAGTACGATCCCAACACTTCTGGGATTTCCCTGAGCCATGGCACTTATTCCTGTAAAATTCAGTTTTTGAGGCTCCACTCCCGACGATGAGCCTCCCCATCTCCATACTGTCCCATCTTTCTTCAGGGCCATACTATAATCACCTATTGCGGTTACAGCAACAACCGAGTCTAGATTCGGTACTTTCTCTGGAGTAGGATACGTTGAATAGGTTCGATTCTTGTCCCCCAATTGACCATAGTACCCGTATCCCCACGACCATACGCGGCCATCTTGGGTCAATACCAACGTATGATTACTCCCTACTGCAACTCCAATAACGTTCTCCAGGTTGGCTATCTTCATAGCCATACTGGCTTTCCCTCCTGTAGTCCCTAGACCCGCTTGACCAAATTCATTGTCTCCCCACATCCACAGCGTTCTATCCGTTTTTACATAGGCGCTGTTCTTTTCACCTGCAATTAGCATAGGGACTGTCGAAATCGTTGAAGTATAAAATCTATTACTTTCAGATTCATTACCAGCCTTGTCTACAGCCTTAATGACTAGTGAAAAATCCGTATTTGGAAGTTGATTATCAATAATAAATTTATTTTCCTCAGTTTCCCCAATGAATTTATCGTAGTTAAATATCTGATATTTCACATAACCTAGGTTATCCTTGGATGTATTCCACTCTATTCCAATGCTGTTTATACTCGTATGTGTTGCTCTCACATTCTCTGGAACAGTTGGAGCTTCCATATCAATTTTGAGCGTGAATGATTTCTTCTCTTCCTTATTTTCAGCTTTATCTATCGAATAGTACTTAATTTCTAGAACACCATTTTGCTTAATTTCTACCGGTGCCGTATATTCCATCTCAGGTCCATCATTAATTTGGTATATCGTCTTGCTCACACCACTTCCTCCATCATCGGTAGGATGAAGGGTCATCGTCACAGGCGTAACATACCAATTATCGTTTTTTATCGTTCCACTTAGAGTATGTGTTGTTACAGGTGCCGCTGTATCGAAGTATTCAGCAGCTGTAATCTCTTTCGATGGGTGCAAAATTTCTGTAGATCCATTGTTATTGAAATCATACAAAATATCTGTTTGACCTGCATTATCTTGTCCACCAACAAAGTTAAAAGAGACTTTAGAATTCTTTTTCATTTTTACATCTTCAATGATGTTAGAATTACCTGGGATGTCACCTTCATAAGAAGTAAACCCCATATTCAAGTTATCTGTATCAGAGCCTTCAAACTTAATGCTTAATTTAAGCCCATTTGGCACGAACAAAAATGTGGAATTATCCAAGACCTCGTATGCTAAGTCTGGTATCTCATTAATAAATTTCCCTTCACTATTAAAACCTGCAGTATTCCCTTTTGCATCGAACGCTGTAAGCCTGCCTGCAGCTTCAAAGTAGATTCCATGAGCTTTTATTTGCTCATTACTTATTCTAGGAAACTCATTTTCTAAAGGTGGTCTATTATCTACAACTATATTTCGTATTATTTTTAATGAATCGTAAAAACCTCTATTCTTGCTATCATCATTTTTATCTTCTTTGGTGATCAGTCCCACGTGTCTGCTTCTTGTATAATAATTAGTTGAATTATACATATCATTGAAGTTAGCACTTAGAATAGGAACGACATCGTCTCCTTCACCCCATAAAACACGATATTTCCAATCAAGACCGTAACCATAGTATGGGTCTAACTTCGCTTTTTTAAATTGTGTAATTGTCTGATATCCATGTGCAATGATTCGATATTCCTTGATAGAAGGGTCTAGAGCATAGTTTTCAATTTTATATCTGAATGAATTACTGGATTCTGGATCTTCGTAGAGAAATTTATTATGATTTTTAGAAATATATTTTTTTAATTCACTATAATTATTGACTATGTTCCCCTCACGATAATCATCTAAATAATACGAAGTAAAATCAAATTGATTCCTATATAAATTTTGATATGCGTCCACGAATTTCTTCCCAGGAAGTAATTGATACACTGCAGGCATATTTTGCACCATTTCTTTGGCTCTAATAATGTCAAATGGAAAAGTACCTGTGGAAACCCCAAGCGTATCTCCTGCAACTAAGCCTTTTATTGAACGAACGGTACCTAAATTTGGAGAAGCTAAATTAATAAAATTCTCAACTTTTTCTTTCGCGAAAGGATTTGTAAGTAAATAATGTCTGGCTACGATTCCACCTGTACTATGAGTAACAATCGTGACTCTCTGCCCTTTCGATAATCGGAATGCTTCATCTACATATTTGCTTATTTCGGAAGAGGCGTTGCGTAAATCTCTTCTCCAATCGTAAGGTGCCTCAACAACTTCTATGCCCATATCCTTCAGGCTGTTTATAAATTCTTCGGCAACATCCCGCTTACTATTAAAAGGATTAGGCACATTATAGTATTTGATAATTGAACCAAACGTAGATCCATCCTTCGGATTGCCATAATCATTTAAGTCTAAGCTATCTAATGTTAAGTAAGTCGGCCATAATGTTGAATTGCCCCGTACAATTTCGGAACCTAGGAATCCAGGCACAAAGACAACAACATCCCGCTTCTTGTCTACAGTCACGTTTACTGAAACCGCTGCGGTATTCCCGCTGGTATCAACCGCCTCATAAGTAAACCTATAGCTGCCTACAGAACGAGGAGTATATGAATATTTGCTACTAGTAACAACCTGTTCTTTTATACGTGAACCGTTGAAATCCACGTACATGGTCGTTTTGGCAACCTTTACATTATCAGTTGCGCTAAGTGTAAATGACAGTTCTTCGTTAATCATATAGGGCTCTTTTGTATCCAGTGACATTTTGACTACTGGTTTTACTAGATCTTGAAGCGTTTTTTGTGAGAGCTTAATGTAATCACTTAACTCTCCACTTCCATTTTTACTGGCGACTTCAATTGTATATAGTGTGTTTGGATTCAAATTATCTAATGTAAAATAGTTACTATTAATTGTACTCCAGTAGACTCCATTAACGCGGACGCTGTATTGGGCGCCGTACGTTCCATTCCAAACAATCCGCATACTTGTCTCTGTCACATTCGTGGCAATGATATCTGTTGGAACCGGATACAATGTTGTTTTAAAGATGCTAGCATAGTCACTGACTTCGTCGTTCTTCTTTGAAGCTACTTCCAATTTATACTGGGTGTTTGGTTTTAAGTCTTTAAAAGTATGGCTTGTATCTGTTTTACTCGTTTCATAGATACCATTCTTCTTAAAACTGTAGGCGGTTGCTCCATTCACTGAAGTCCATGCCAATGTCAAGCTATTGTGTGTCGCTGCTGTAATTCGCAAATTTGAAGGTGGTAACAAAACATTCGCAGTATTATGCTTAATTGATGCGTATTCACCAAGCTCACCGGAACTATTCTTAGATGCAACTTCAAGGGTGTAGGACGTATTCGGAGTCAAGTTTTTGAATGTGTAGGATGTTGTCGTAATACTCGTCTCGTAGGTACCGTTCTTTCGCAAGCTATATGCTACTGCACCAGGAACAGAGTTCCAAGATATGGTGACAGCATCTTTAGTCGCTGCCGTTATTTTAATTCCCGTAGGAGCAGGAATATCTTCACCTGTTGTCTTATGAATGACTGCATAAGAGCTCGTACCATAAGAATTGGATGCTGCTACTTCAAGGGTATAAGCTGTGCTGTTAGACAAGTCTTTAAGAATATATGTTGTATCTGCTGTTCTTCCTACAACAGAACCATTCTTTTTCACAATATACTCAGTAGCAGTAGTAACCTTCTCCCATGCTAACGTAATACTGTTACTGCTCGATACCGCTTTCAGGCCTGTTGGAGTTGCTGGTGCTCCATTTGCTCCTCCTGATGTTGTGGCAGAAATCGAAGAAAACGAACTAGTCGTATTGCTATTAACCGCTGCGACTTCTAATCGATACGTCATATTCGGCTGCAAACCAGTGAATCGAAAATGCGTATTGGACGTACGATCGACCAAAGTGCCGTTCAATTTCAATAAATAGGATTCTGCACCACTTACTCGATCCCAGTTCAATTGGATGCTTGTTTCGGTCGCACTCACACTCAGATTGGCGGGTGAACGCAGGCCGCTGCTCGCATCTACTACATTAATATAGAAATTGTCTACAATATCGGTACCTGAATAAGCGTACTTGATCCGATATTTTCCGGGCACGGTAAGATGGCTTGTTGCCCATACAAATGTTATTGCCGTTCCTGCCGGCACATTCGAGCGAGAATCACCAATAATTTTATCCCCGGCTGGATCAAACACACCAATATAAACCAGAGTCTTTGGATCCGATAGTTTCAAAGAAACTGTAGCCATATCCCCTGGGTTAACGGTCTGATTATTGCCTTGATGATCATACGATGCGATGCTGACTCCATCACCAGGTATCTGCTCCTCAGGAACGGAATTATCCTCTTCCAAGGAGTTGACAACAGGTATTGCTTGATCGATTAAACCTAATGACTTCGCAACGTTCAGCAAACCAACTCCATACTCATGTTTCTCACCAAGAGGAGTAGCATGATCGTAAGCGAGCTGTTTCACTTCTTCAGCAGAGAGCTGGCGATCCATGGCCCATATATCTGCCAATGCACCCGTTACATGCGGTGCTGCCATTGAAGTGCCTGACATAACTCCATAGTCCCCATCTTTGGTTGTACTCAAGATGTCAGATCCCGGAGCAACCAGATTAATTTGTGAGCCTACGCTCGAGTAATTTGCTTTTTTATGTGCCTTTGTAACCGCTCCAACTGAGATTACCTCAGGAAATAATGCAGGATACAGTTCTGTCTCCGTTCCAGCACCATGATTCCCTGCTGAAGCGACTACGATTATGCCTTTATCTACGGCTTTCTGTACCGCCTCATGCAAAGCCTTGCTGTACTCCATGCCGCCGAAGCTCATGTTAATAATATTCATATCATGCTCAATCGCCCATTCAATACCTTGAATGACCTGGCTATATGAGCCGCGTCCGCTGCTATTCAGCACTTTAATCGCATACAGTTCCGCCTCAGGTGCTACGCCAATAACGCCAGCGCCATTTTTCTTAGCTGCAATCGTACCGGATACATGTGTGCCATGGCCGTTATCATCTATGTAAGATGAACCTTCTACAAATGAAACCCCGTCAACGATATCCAAGTCGTTATGAGGGCTTATTCCCGTATCAATGACGCCGATTTTAATACCTTTCCCCATCAAGTTATTATTTTGCGCTAGGTCGGCGCCAATGGAATAAACGCCCCACGGTGTGATCTCAGTATCAGCCGGCATAAATTTATAGGATTCATGATCTTTCGTGATCACGCTGGTTGAGGCCACCTCAATCATTGAATCTGGTTCAATAAACGAGATATTCGGATTGTTCTGCAGTTGCGTAAGCTCCACTTCATTCAGGTGCATCAGAAGTGCATTTGCAACCGGTAGTGTTTCTACTTTGGTCGTATTAGGAGAGGATTGCATCATCCTCTTCTTAGTAATGGGTTTATTAAGAAATTGATCAAAGGTGACCCCCTGCTTCAATCCAACCAAATATGGTTCCCGCGGTTTTCGTTCTTGCTCTTGACTCTCCTGATTGTCTTGTCTCTCTTGTTCCCCATAAGTAGCAGAAGATACGGAGGTGTTCTCTTGATTTGTTACCGTATGATTTAATTTAAGATCATCGAACAATAACGAATAATTCTCTTCTGTAAATTCTTGATTCAAGTAATAGCTGCCTAGTGCACTGGTAATATCAGTACCTATTAATATGAAGATGCATAGCAATGAAGCGAGCAGCCTATATTTCTTTTTCATTTACCCCTAGCCCCTTTATACATATGTTGGAAACTCATTTATCTTTTTTGTTCAAACGTTTCCTGGTATTCCACTTTTTCATATACACGATTAGTACGTACAAGAAGAGTGTTAAAAAATATACGCAATAAACCGTAAAGTAAAACAATAAATGTAAAGGATGAAATCCTGCATTATCTGTACCGTCTAGTATTAAATTCTCCTTTGGTATAAATTTCTCTTCTTCTCGATCTAGTACGAAATATTTTTTAGAACACGGAAAATCAAAAATGCTAATAACATCTTTTCCATGGTGTCCCCACATTTCTGGAACTTTTGAGGACGAAGTTATTGCATGCCACTTATGATCTACTCCTCCGGGCATAATCGAAGAACTCTGAACCAGTCTTGTCTTCACTTCAATCTTCTCGACATTTTCATGACAATAATCCATAAACAATTGATGCAATGCCCTCTCTATCATCATCTTCGCCTGATAGTCTTGATACAGTTCCTTGATCATAGGGATACTGATCACAATAAACACGATAGTGAACCAAATAGCTTTTCTTCGCAGTGTTCTGATTTACTTCACCTCCAATCCAAAATAGGGCTGCGTATACTCATTTCGCAATACTAACCTTTGGTTATACAATACATAGCAACTCTCGCAATCTTATTCCAATTTTTTCTTATACTATCCTCCTAATAATAGATCCTTAATCCAGTATTTTCAATCTGTTTTAGATATAATTTTACTCATTCATATTGAGAGAATAATCATTGCAAGGACGAAGTGAAGAACCACCAAAATATGTGGAGAACACGATAAGGCAACCCCCTAATAATTTCACAAATGTCTTCAACTACGGTTGCTTGCACAATCCTTACATTTACACGCAGCCGACACCAATCAGAGAAGAACTACTTTTTAGTTTTTCTTTGTAATCAAAACAAGCGGAAGCGCGCTGCTTCACTTGAATGTGAACAACATCACTTCCGCTTATATTGAACTTAAAACCTTAAAACAAACTCACTCGATTCGGGAAAAATTGATCCGTTATCGTATATGTCCACGTTGCAGAAGGAATCTTCAAATCCTCATCATTAAAATGAAGCTCGATGCATCCCGAATCGATGTTGGAAAAATGATCGAGCACTCTCTGCACTATGTCCCCATCAATCTGCTCAAATGCTGCGATGACGAGTCGGTTGTACTCATCCAACGGATTGTTATTTCCGAGGCTCTCCAAATGGATGCCTTCCTTCACATAGGCGACATACGCCAAATGGTCTGCCCAGCATTGATCCATGATTGCCAGAAGCACTTGTCTCTCAGCAGCATGGACTCTTGACGTTCCGAATTGTTCACACAGTTGCCTGTAACGCTCTGGTGCATAATCAGCAATAATGTTAGGTCGTTGTCTCCCATGCAGGATTTCATTGCGTCGATTGAACAAGATCATTCGCTGCTGCTCCAATAAATCTGCGTATTTGTTCAACGTCTTCTTCATATCCAGATGCTGTCCATCCACAACTCGCTGTACATGCTCAATCAACTGCAAGATTCGGGAATCATTCAAGGGCTCGTCCTGCCTGCGAGCAAGGAGATCATGCGGCAGTACCTCAGCAAGGTCATAGCGAATGAATAGATCATCCTCCAAGCTAATCATGTAACGTGAAGTTCCTGGATCCCCCTGACGTCCCGCTCTCCCTCTTAGTTGATTATCAATTCTCGCATTCTCATGTACATTCGTTCCAATTACATAAAGGCCGCCCAGACTCGTCACCTTCTTATATTCTTCCAAGCTTCCGCCGCCTAGGACGATATCTACTCCCCTGCCTGCCATATTCGTGGACACCGTAACTGCCCCAAGCATTCCTGCCTTGGAGATAAGCGCAGCTTCTTCCCAGTCGTTGTATGCATTCAGAACTTGACAGGTCACTCCAGCCCTACGCAGTGCTTCTGCATATTCATTCGACTCCTCGACGCTGGACGTTCCGATCAGGATGGGTCTCCCTGTCTGATGGACAGCCCTAACTTGATCCACAATGGCTTGCTGCTTCGCAGCTCGATGGGTAAATACCATATGCGGCTCATCTACTCTTCGACTGGTCTTGTTGGGCGGAATGGAGATCACTTGGAACCCGTACATGTCCATGAACTCCTGAGCAGCCAACTGTGCCGTAGCCGTCATGCCGCATTTCTTTGGATACAAATGAAGCAGATGCTGTAGCGTAATGGTGCCTAGTATCTGACCATTCGCTCGTATGTCCAATCCTTCCTTCGCTTCTACCGCTGCCTGCAGCCCATCCGGCCAATGCCTGTGCTGTGCGATTCGACCCGTACATTCATCAATGAGCTGGACTCGCCCATCCCTCACAATATAATGAACATTTCTCTTCAAGAGCGCCTCAGCATGCAGCGCGCATTGCAGCATGGTCAGTACGTTTATATTGTGATCCTCGTATAAATTGCCGCAACCAAGTGTGGCTTCGACTTTATCGATGCCATAGTCTGTAGCGTATACATTGCGAAACTCCTTGTCTGTCTCATAATCTACTCCAGAGATGAGCTGCTTAACAATGCCTGCATAAGACACCGCCTCCCGCTTCGAAACTCCCCTCTCACCCGCAATGACCAAAGGGACTCTCGCCTCATCAAGCAGAATCGAGTCAGCTTCATCAACTAATGCAGCATGAAATGGGCGCTGGACGAGTTGCTCTGTGTCCCTAACCAGCGAATCCTTCAAGTAGTCATAACCTGCCTGCTTGGCTGTCAAATACGTTATGTCAGCAGCGTATGCTCGCTTTCTATCCTCAGAATTGCGCCCCTCCGTAATACAGCCAACTGTCACGCCTAAATATTCATAAATAGGTCTCGTCCATTCTGCATCTCTGTTGGATAAATAATTATTAAATGTAAGAACATGTACCCCGCGCCCTGACAAAGCATGCAAAAAGGCGGGGAGAACGGCGGCTAACGTTTTACCCTCACCAGTTTGCATTTCAATGATGCAGCCTTCATGTAAAGCCATGCCTGCGAGCCATTGCACGTCATATATTCGGATTCCCTTCACTCTCCATGCGGCCTCATCAACCAGTCCCGCTGCCTCTATGACATCACGAGCCGATGCTACTCCTTCTCTAACCCTCATTTTCATCGTTTTCGCACGCTGCTTGATTTCCGAATCACTCCATGCTTGTGCATGAATCTTCCTCATCTCTATCACTTGCTCCAAGTAAGGTATCAAGTTTCGATTGCGATATTTCTCGCTCCATCTCTCAAACCATTTACTTGTCATTCTCGTACTCCTCCTTACATTGAGCGTTTCTATCCGCACAAAAGGAGGTGTGTGTCAGGATCCTTCCAAAGGTGGTAACGAACAAGAATCAACTGATTTCGAATACGAACAAATTCATATCCCTGTACAAGATGATTAGAGAGTGGCCGGTCATCGCCTTGTTGCTCTACAGTGACATGTACCTTGCCTAGATATAGAAAGCTCTCCATGAAGAGAAACACACAGTTCCGCACACGTTCGAAGTCGAGATCGCCTGCTAGCAAGCGTTGAAACATGACATATATTCGAATGAGATAGTCGATTTCTTGAGCATGATTAACTTGGTTCATCATCTAACCTCGTCTTACATCCATATTTTACCTTGTAAAGAGTGTATCTATTTCTCTCTCCCGCGTCAAAGAGAAGTTGAGTTCCTTGCGGGATATTCGCAGTTAATCTAAAGCGAATATTCAAATTGACTACCTAAAAAGAGATGAATTGTATCTTAAATAAATGCAAGTTTTTCAGTGGCCACCTACAGCAAAGGAATATTTTCATTTACACAAAATTCTTGACGCTACCATGAAAACTATGTAGAAAATCATTTTGTATAGGAACCTCTCTTCGTACCTTTACTCTAGCTTTCCTATTTTTTATAATATATTTTCTGAAAATGTGCTAGAATCTGAATCCTTGTGAAATTGAGGAGGGGTTAATTTGAATAAAAAAAATATCTTTTTGGGGTTAGTGGTTCTAGTTATTGCTATTATGGGTTTTATTATTTCTCGGACACAAGTTGGAACATTCCAAGTGATTTTTAATATTTTTGCAATTCTAGTAATTATCCTGATTTCTCTTCTGTTTTTTAGAAAAAAATCTTAAAGCTGACGTGAATATTAGTAACGTATTGCTTTACCAAGCGTTTCAAGAAGCGTACAACAAGCGAAAAAACCACCGAGACTAGGTTGGGCCCTTAATCGGTGGCTTTTCGTTGAAAAGTAGAATATACTCGCCGTGGTTGCCCACTGGCTCTTTTGTTAAAGGAGCTAATCTTGCAGGAGCCCAATTCCCACAAAGGGAGATAACGGGCTTCAACAGAATTAATTTTAGTAGGAGATGTATGCTGTTCCTTTTGTTGTTTTATTACCTTTGTTTTGAGCCTCTACACGGTATTTCTTATTTGTATCAACTGGAACATTTTCAAACACAGGTTCCTTCTCATCATGGTTTCCACTCACTGTCGCATAGTCTACTAATTTATCAGTCTTGTCCTCATAAAGCCAATATTTAATTTTTGTTTTTCCGTTACTGGATTGCTTCACCGTTAAAGTTAATCTGTCACCAGATGGATAGAATGCGCTAGAATCCTCTGTATCATCTGCACTGACTTCAAAATGCCACGTGTAATTTGCAGCATTAACAGAGCTTTTAGCTTGAGCCACATTTGAAATAGATGGTTGTGCATATGCTGGGATAGCCATCAAGAGCGTAGCAGCCGCAGTCATAAGAACTAATGATTTTTTCATTAAATGCCCCTCCTAATTTAATGTTGTTTGCATCAAAATGTTTGAAGTGTACTACTGAAGTTGAGTTTATTGTAGCTATAAATAAAACAAATAAATAGGGGAGTATCATTACTATTTCTAGTGGTAAAATGACTAGTTCTGCGCAAAAAAAAGACAGCATTAATTGTTGTCCCTTATACGTTATGTATGCCGTTAAATGCTATATAGGGAAGCATACTCCTTACATATGACTTCCATTTCGACCCATGGTAATATGAGGAATGTAGGTTGAATTCTTTAGAGGGGGACTTTCCATTGGAGACAAAGAAAAAAATCATGGTCATCTTCGGAACGAGACCGGAAGCGACGAAGATGTGCCCAGTCGTTCAACAGTTGAAGCAGCATTCCGATTGGTTCGATACCAAGGTTGTCGTCACGGGACAGCATCGAGAGCAGCTCTATCAGGCACTCTCTCATTTCTCGTTATCACCGGATGTTGACTTAAGCTTAATGAAGGAAAATCAATCGCTAGCCTACTTCACCTCTGCTGCAATCGCAGGGCTGGATAATATCATTTCAGAAGATAGACCGGATATGATTCTTGTTCATGGCGACACGCAAACGGCGATGTGCGGCGGACTAGCGGCCTTCTTTCACAAAATCCCTGTCGGGCATGTAGAAGCAGGCTTGCGTTCCCATAACAAATACTCCCCGTGGCCAGAGGAGGTCAATCGCAGAATTGTAGATGTCGTAACCGATCTGCTGTTCGCGCCTACCTCAGTTGGGAAGGACAATTTACTTCGTGAAGGGTACGATGCTGGGCATATTTATATAACGGGGCAAACGGCTGTAGATGCTGCGCTGCAGACATACCAAGAGGATTATACATTCCATGAAGCTTCATTAAATGAGCTGATTCACCACCGCGGAAGACTTATTACGGTTACTGCTCATCGCCGGGAGAACTATGGGGAACCGATGCAGCACATGTTCCAAGCGATTCGTCGACTTGTAGACGAACATCCTGATACGGCTGTCATTTATCCTGTCCATATGAGCCCAGTCGTGCGGGATGCAGCACATACTCTACTGTCTGGACATGAACGGATTCACTTGCTGAACACATTGGAGTATCCAGATATGATTAACCTGCTTGCTCGCTCTTATCTCATAATGAGTGATTCCGGTGGTCTGCAGGAGGAGACAACGGTATTCAACAAGCCACTTGTGCTGATGCGGGATACAACGGAACGACCTGAGGCCGTAGCCGCCAATATGGTCGCGCTAGCCGGAACAGAGGAAGACACGATTTTCAACATTGCCAACCGACTGCTTGCGAATGAGCAGGCCTACCAAGACATGACCAAGTCTAGCAATCCGTTTGGTGATGGACAAGCTTCCAAGCGGATCGTGGACATCATTGCGCATCACTTCGGCTTTGCGTCGGAACTCCCAGCTCCATTCGAATGCTAGAGAACGAAGCATGATCTAACTGTTCCGAATTTATCGTGCCCCAAAGATAAGACATAGAATACCATCCAAGTTGTAGCCTTATAAAAAAGATTGATCATTAAAAACAAAGTATGCTTATTTAAAATAAACATTGATCATTTATAAAATTATTTTCCTGTAGTGGTGAAAAATACATTGCTATTATCTCAGTGTAACTTTTAATAGGAAAGGGGTTTATAGGTGAATAAAGAGAGCGATCGTTTATATTTCATCGATAATCTAAAAATAGCTTTAATTATGCTTGTAGTAGCTCACCATGCTGGACAAGCATATGGACCAGGTGGTTGGTGGTATTTTATGGATGATGAATCTATCAACTGGTTGGGCAGGTTTTTCTCTGTAAATGCAGCATTTTTTATGAGTATGTTTTTCTTTTTATCAGCCTATTTTCTCCCTCAATCAATCGCGAGAAAAGGGCCGAAACGGTTTTTAAAAGAACGGCTTATTAGAATTGGGATTCCATTACTACTTGGATTTCTCGTGATAATTCCTATTCTGATGTATTTATACTACATTAATTTCAGAAATTATGAACCCATCTCATATTTTCCTTACTATGTTAATATATTTTTTGGACTTGGTAATGAACCCTCGAACTGGTCCGGGCCATCATGGCCTGATATGCAATTTGGACATTTATGGTTTTTAGAGCATTTACTTGTGTATGCGGTTGTGTTTTCAGTCTGGACCTTCTTTACATCCAAGAAATCCACAAAAAAATTTGATGGAAACATTAAGGTTTATCAGATTCTCTCCTTGTGGTTGATCGTTAGTTTAGTGACTTTCATTACAAGGATATGGTTTCCTATTGATCATTGGACAGCTTTCGTAGGATTTATTCAAACAGAATTTGCACATGTACCACAGTATGTGAGTTTCTTTTGTTTAGGCATTATGGCCTATCATCGCAAATGGTTTTTAACTTTGAGTACGAGAGTAGGATACATCTGGCTTATTATTGGAGTATTAATAGTAACTATTTTGTATTTTGGAGGGAATACGGTAGATCCTTTTCTTTTAAAAGGGGGGCCAAACTTCGGTTCGTTGACTCGATCATTAATTGAGACGTTACTGTGTATTTCGCTTGTAATCGGTCTTCTAATTTTATTTAGAGAAAAAATTAACGGCACTAATCGTTGGTCAAAGAGGTTATCAAACAATGTATTTGTTGTTTATTTCATCCATGTGCCAGTAGTTGTGTTCCTTCAATATACATTGAATGACCTACCAATACCGGTCATGGCTAAATTTCTTATAACGGCATTTTTAGGAATCATTCTAAGTTTTTTGCTAAGTCATTTTGTATGGCGAAAGATTCCATACCTCAAAAAAATGATGTAAAGGAAATAAACTTTAGATAAATGGAAAAGCCAGCATTATTGTTAGCTATTGTCTTAGTAGGATAATGAGTAAAAATAATGATTTTTGTTCAACTAACGGAGGCGTTAGTTTATTTATGAACGAAACTGTATTATTTGATAGAGTGACAAAGTATTTAATACAAAAATACAATTGCCACTCATATAGTAGGGGTGATTTTACTGAAGAAAGTGACTTGGACATTGATATTGCAAGGAGGATATTCTATGGGTCTAGCAGATTGATTAATCAGATTTTAAATAAGAGGAGGGTAGTAAATCCGGTAGTTTATTACTTGTTTCAATGTTATTTATTTTACTTATAAAATACCGAAATGTACGTAAGGAAACGGATGATAAGCCCATGAAGGGAAAACAGAAACTGAAGAGTTTCATTCGGGATTCCCAAGAAGGTGTAAAGTACCTCTATGCTAATGGAGCTCAAATTGTATCGACGATTTCAGCTTTGGTTCTCGGATTTTCAACCAGTTTTATTGTGCTTAGTGTTACCATTCATTCTAAATATTCTCTCCATTTTTCAGAAGAGTATATTGGAATACTATTATCTTGTGCTGGTATAGGTAATGTCGTTGGCGTACTTATAATGAACAAATTTAAAAATGCAAACTGGTTATATCTTCTCAGTACTTTAATGATTATATCTTCATTTGGTATTTTATTATTGATATCAAATTCATTTATCACCATGTGTTTCGGAATGATAATCTTTGATGGGGCACTTTCTATGGCATTTGTTGTTCAGATAACTGTTCAACAGGGGATTACTCCAGACTATTTGATCGCCAGGGTTCGAAGTTCCATATACGTTTTTGGTGGAATTGCAGCAATGATAGCGACTATACTATCTGGTTTGATTTCTGAATGGAACTCTACGGCAGCATTGGCATTTGGATCATTGGTTTTATTAGTCAATGGCTTGTTTATTTTTAAATATAAAAAGCAAGGAGTAGCAATGGATAAAATCAGTCCAATTCATGCTACATCCAAAAGTAGCTGAATGATGGAAAGACTTATTCCGGGCGCAGACGACAAAAGGGTTTAGGGATAAGACCATTCAGAAAGCAAAAACCTCTACTATCCATATTGGGTTTCTCTGTTTTTGATAATAACCATTTATGGGGAAAGTTTGTGAATATATAAACTTAAACGATCGGGTGCTTTAGTTAAATAAGAAATAATCAAACTATTATATGAAAATTTATATTTAATCAAATAATAAACCGTTATTTTGATCAATCTCTTTTCAAAATAACGGTTTTTTGATCTCGGGGCACGAATCCATCGACAGCTTCATCCAACGCTTTGATCAAATATTTTGGGCGTAGCGCTCACTCGGCATTTTCGTCAACACGACATATAGACAGGAAACGGCATCTGTTCCGCTGCGGTAAGAGAAGCTCTCGTCACCAGTAATATGAAGGATGTCACCTTCAGCAACTCCTGTCTCCACGCCATCACTATTCACGATCCCGCTTCCATCCAGAACTAGAATATTGACGTTTGCTCCCGGATGACGATGTTTCGGCAATTCGGCTCCCGGACTGAAGTTCAGTACGAATATCACATTTTCCTCATCCTTATGAATAATTCGTTTCGTAAATTTGTTCTCTACATATTCTTGATACTCGGTCACGTGATTTTTCTGCATGAGTTCTCACTCTCCTGAATTTTAGTTTTAGTACCTTCATTACCCCATTCTAGACAAAGTCAATCCTTCAACTATCACGAAAGTATACACTCATACTCATGACTTCCCTTATGACTTTTTAGACTTCATCCCCACGTACTTCTATTATATTGAACTTGTTTACATACTTTGTGATTCCAATCACATTCAGGAATATCCAAATATACCGGCCTACGATAGAGGGTTGCTTACTTACTCACCTCCACTTGCATTCATTGCCTAAAAATTGTACGATCGATAAGAATTCAATCACAAAACGTTAGAATTGGAGAATGATCCATGATCAATCAAATCGGACAAGTTATGCTGTATGTCAATAATCAAGACCAAGCGGTGCAATTTTGGACAGAAAAAGTCGGATTCATTGTCGTGTCGGAAGATAACAACGGGCATGGAATGAAGTGGATTGAAATTGCTCCTGCACAAGGCGCACAGACATCCTTCGTGCTCCACAATAAGCAGCTTATTGCCGAAATGCAGCCAGAACTCAACCTAGGGACTCCTTCGATCATGCTATTCTCCGACAATCTCGATGCACTGTATGAAGATTTCAAGAACAAAGGCATTACAGTTGGTGATGTCGTGACAATGCCTAGTGCAAGGGTATTCAACTTTGCTGACGATGAGAATAACTACTTTGCCGTTATGGAACGAAAGTAAGCGATATGTCGCAGAATGCAGCGCCATCACATCCTGTGGTGGCGTTTTTTGTTTATTATCACAGACTCCAGAGTGCACACCATTGCATGATTGAAGCATGGGAAATTAGTGTAAGATAATATAAGGTGATTCATCCATGAAAAGGAGGTTCTCATTCATGAGCCGCCAAGAGCTGCAAGAGAGACTGAAAATGAGGGACGTTGAAATCCGCCACGGCGAGCAATTCAACGCTCTGCTGCGCTATGTATTCCAAGTGACCAATCATGATCTGCAGGCGCTTGGATGGGAGAATCGCGAAATCGCGCAAGCGAAGCTGCCCATACTGAAGCAGGCCGATGTACTAGGATGGTTCGATGGAGACAAGCTGATATCCCAACTCGCCGTGTATCCATTCCAAGTGAATATATTCGGTCAAATCTACGAAATGGGTGGATTAACAGGTGTCGGAACCTACCCAGAATACGCCAATCTTGGCTTAATGAATAAATTAATGCGTCAAGCACTGACGAACATGCGCAAGCGCAAGCAATCCGTGTCCTACTTATATCCTTACTCCATCCCGTATTACCGTCGCAAAGGCTGGGAAATCATCTCTGATAAAATCTCATTCGATGTGAAGGACACTCAGCTACCGAAGCTCAAGACAGTTCCTGGCAATGTCGAACGCGTCACCATTGAGCATCCTGATGTTCGCCAAGTCTATCATCGCTTCGCCCTGCTGACACACGGCGCTATGCTGCGCAACGATCTGGCATGGGAAGAATATCTCCGTTGGGATCTCGATGACATGACGGTCGCAGTCTATTATGACAGCAACCATGAACCGACAGGATATTTGCTCTATTGGATCGCTGAAGAAGTGTTCTATATGAAAGAAATGGTGTATGTCAATCAAGAGGCACGCAACGGGTTATGGAACTTTATTAGCGCACATTTCTCCATGGTGACCCGTGTAAAGGGACATATTTACACGGATGAGCCGCTTGCGTTCCTGCTCGAGGACAGCGATATTAAAGAAATTATTGCGCCATACTATATGGCACGAATCGTGGATATCGGATTGTTCCTGGAGCAGTATCCGTTCCAGCCGCAAGAAGCTGAATGCAGCTTCACCTTCGTACTTCATGATCCGATGCTGGAATGGAATCAGGGAGTATTTACATTAACGGTAGATGAGCAGGGCAACGGGCATCTTACCAAAGGCGGGAATCAGCGGGATGCTGAATTCGATATTCAAACCTTGACCACGATGCTTATGGGATACAAGCGCCCATCCTACTTGGCGAAAATCGGTCGATTCCAAGCCAACGAGGCCACCATCGACCTGCTGGAGAAGCTCATTATTCGGCAGATCCCATACTTCTCTGACTATTTCTAAATATACGAAGAAGAGAGCACATCCGGCTCCCCTACGAGTTCGGTGTGCTCTCTTTCGTTTATTGCTCATCTTCAATTGTCGTTGACATCACATTGGCAGATGCGCCTGCAGCATTCTCTTTACTTCGTAAATATCCGTTAAGGCCTGCGCTTCCTGATCCGAATATTTCTCACAAATCATTTTTACGAATACAAATCCGAATTCATGCAGCAATATCGCGAGAAACAGCTTATCGATAAATACTTCACGACTGCATCCTATCTCTCTCCTGAACAATTGAATCAGATCAGCATCAAAATCAAACAAGGAGAACAGGATTGGCGGGTACTCATATTCGGCAGGAGCGATCGTACTGTCTGCAAAGTCGATAATGAATAATTGGCCTTCATCATCCACCATCACATTTTCCGCTGTAATATCTCCATGTACGTATACGGGCTGGGATACCGGGCTTTGTGTCACGATTTCAGCAATTTGCGCCCGAATGGACTCTGAAAAGAAGTTCCATCTCGTATTGCGTACAACCCTCTGCTGTATTGCACTTGCATCGACTTGCTCCGAAGGCAACGTATTCAGCTTGTCCAAATTAGCAAGCAGCTGCTTCACGAACGCTTCCTTCTGGTTTAATGTCCAGCCTGAGAGCACCTTCCCCGCTTCCTGACCTTGAATAAAGTCCATGATGATGTATCGGAACAAATACTTATCTTGAATATAGGACGCTGCGATCACATTCGGTGCGTGGATGCCCTGCTGGATAGCACGTTCCATAGCAGTTATTTCTGCTTGATAATCCGCATCTGTATTCGCTCCGGATTCCTTGGGTGCAAATATCTTAATCACATAGCTGCCGGCACGAAATACCGCATTTGTACCCGGAGTTACATGGAATATATGCTCTGCCCAGCTCAGGTTTTCTTTTCGGTAGATGACTTCGATGAGCTGTCGAAAATCTTCAATCGATTGATACACCGCTCCCCATGAATCCCAGTTGTGTATCTCTTTGGCAAAAGCGTGACTCATTGTCTCTCCCCCACAAACACATGATGCACTACTTATCCCGTCTGCGATACAAATCAAAAGATTTATATCCTTCGGCCAAGATCGCCTTCATTTCTTCAAGCCTTTTGTCCTGTGTTTCCTTCCGCTTAGCACTGTACACGTAACGCGCCCAGTCCTTTTGATATCCCGGTGTCAGGCTGTTGTAAAACTCCAGTTCCGCACTGCCTGCTAAATATGCCTGAATATCTGCAACATGCTCAACATAATCATCAACGCATTGGCTCTTTTTAGGAGATGCTGATTTGGCTGCTTTTTTGGCTTCGGACTTCAAGCCGATTACGGTAAAGACGTCATCCAAGCTGACCATCCGTGCGAATTTAATATCGCTGCTTCCTACATAGCCTTCCTCATTAACGAATCCGATGCTGAAGAAGCTGTCGCGTTCAATATATTGCTCGTATTTAGGATTATTTTTCTTCGGATAAGCGGTAAATAGATATCCCTTGCTGTTCAGCAACTGCTTATCGATAACCATTTGTACCAGCTCTGTAAATTGCTCTAGCGAGTAGATGAAGACAAAAATAAGATCATAGCTGTCCCCCTTGATCGCAGTGTCATAATCCAACCCATCGAAGTCCGACATATCGTCAGGTTTGTTTAAGATTAATTTCATCGGGTATTTGTTCAAATTTAATTTATCAATGATGCTCTTCTTGGAGTTCTGGTTCATATCGTGTCATTTCCTTCCCTTATCGTGCTGTCCATAATTATACGCAATCACATCCATGATGCAAACGTTATGCCATCCGTACCTCAAGCCACACACTGCGCATACTACAAGCTACAAACTTTCCTTGTAACCAACGGCTATAAAGTTGGACAAATGAAAAGACACATTGATAGCAAATTCCAACTCAATCGACTGCGGCTGGAACTTCATGATATAGGTCACCACGTAAGGCGTTTCGATATAAAATAGCTTCGCTTGCAGGGTACATTCGCTCACCCAGGATGCATACACAACGACTTCCTGCAGGGACATGGATAGATCTTTGTAAAATACAGCCTTCGTACGCATCGGCTGCGCTGCGTTTATAGGCACAGCAATATCCCGCTCATCTCCATATAGCAAATAAAGCTGCACCGTCTCACTCTGATCATCGAAGCGAATTTGCTTCAATCCACTAGCATTCGGTTGCATGACGTACACATGCTGATGCAGTTCCGGCAGTTCCAGTACTTGTTGGGCATGCTTTCCCCCTACTGTATGCCGCGCTTCTCTGTGCAACGGAACCGTCCAAGACCAAGACTCAACGGAAGGCCACTGACTGGAAAAATCAATACTTAATGGATGACCCTCTTGCTGCACATCTGTATGCGGATGCTCCCGAGTATCACCACTGCTGTCAACTTCGTCAAGGAGATGTTCATAAATGAGATTCAAAAGTGTCTGCAGCATATCCATGGTCGGATAGCTAGCCGTCACAGCAATGACAATCCCATCCTTCGGAGAGACAAAGCATAACTGACCGAATGCCCCGTCTGCTCGGAAGCAGCCGTCTCGACAGCGATGGAACTGATAGCCATAGCCCTGAGCCCAATCGATTCGATTGGTTCCTTTGCGATTATCGCTTTGCTCGCTTGTCGCCATCTGGATATATTGCTCTGACACGATGCGCTTTCCCTTGAACATGCCCTTGTTCAGCAGCATCTGACCGAATGCCGCTACGTCACTCGTCGTTAGACTCAGCCCCATCCCCCCAGCAGTAACTCCCATCGGACAGGTTTCCCATACAGGTCTAGCGATGCCTAACGGCTCGAATAATCGAGGCATGAGAAAGTCTACTAGATTCTGCCCCGTTACCCGCTCCAATATGGCAGACAGCATATAGGTCGAATGTGTACTATATTGAAATTGAGTACCCGGCTCATGATCCACCTCTTGCGCTAGAAATGCCTTGACCCAGTCCTGTTCCTTAGCCACAACAGGGTAGATATCACCCTCATGACCTGCTGTCATAGATAGCAGATGATGGATCGTCATCGCGGATAGTTTGTCGGATACTCGCTCTGGCAGCCGCTCGGGAAAGAATGAAATGACCAGATCGTCCAGACGAATGAATCCCATGTCCCATGCAATACCAACCGCAATGGAGGTCACACTTTTGCTTAAGGAATACAACAGTTGCGGACAATCCTTGCGATACGGCTCGCGCCAGAACTCTGCAATCGTAGAACCATGGTGACACACGATCAAACTATGAACCGGCAATTCGCCTTGCTCGATCTGATTGAAAAATCGCTGGATACTCGCAGATTTCCCACGGTATCCAGCAGAACAGTCGCTTCTCGTTCTCAAGCAAGATTCACCCACTTTGCCCACATTTCCTGCGGGTTCAGCTCGTAAATCTCCTTTTCTCGGAATAAAAATTGATGCATAATGAACTCCCGACGAATCGTTGCGAAATCCTCATGGTAGGCCTTAATGTATTCGTTGATTTCCTTCTCGCTATATCTGCGTCCCGACTCCAGATTAGTCACCATATGCTCTAGGATGATAAGCTTCTTCTTCAACTGAGACGGGATATTTTTGAGCTTGCCCTCTTTCGAGAAGAAATTGCGAATCACCGAATCCCTCAAACGCTGCTGCTCCTCATTCAACATCCCTATACCTCCATCAGCTCCGCGGTAAATAAGATTGATAGCCGCAGCAGCATTATTTTTTAGAAAATAATCATTTAATGAAAAATAAATCGTGTTCTTCTCTCTTCGTTCGTTGATAAGGCTCGCTTCGCGAAGCTTGGCCGCATGATGAGTAATCGTGGCAGGAGTAACCGACAGCTTCTCCGCTAACACCTGACCATTCCGCTCACCTTCCGCAAGCAGGATGAGCATCTTGACACGTGTTGGATCCGCCAACGCCTTATGATAGGCAACCACCTTGTCTAACTGCATACAGGCATTCACTCCTCCTCAACTTATTTAAGTAATGTTGCAGTATCCGTAGAGCATGCACGAATTAAACAATAATTTAATTAGATAATCATTAAATTAGATGGATATTAAAATAGATGATACACAATCGAGGGATATATTGTCAACCCAATTTTTGTATACTATAGTGGATGAGGAGCAGAACAACCTGCCAGCACAAAATTACTACTTACAGAGAGAGGTATTGAATGGAGCATACAACGACTGAATTGCAGATTCGTCATTTTCAGCAAGAGGACATGCCATTATTAGGGGAGTTATATCAATCTGTTACATCGCGTCCAGATGCGATATTTTGGTGGGTCGGCGAGGAAGCGAACTGGAGCAACGTGTATTGTGCCTTTGATCATGGCAAGATGGTTGCCAAGGGACAAGTCGGCATCATCAATATTGTACCGCCCGGTCGCGCTCAAGAGAACAAGCATGCCATTTACGTTAATATCAAAGCGATCCCAGAACGTGAGCATGATTATGTATTACTTGCCCGCATTTATGAGCTGCTGTACGCAAGAGCCGTTGAATTGAAGGCAACACTTCCTGCCGAATACGGAACGAGACTCTGTGTTGGTAATGATTCAACTGAAGAGGTGAACAGTCAATTCTTCCTGCAGCGTGGTTTCCGTCATCTGATTAGTCTATATCGTATGAAAAGAATGATAGAAGCACCTATCCCAGAATTGCAATTGCCTGAAGGTTATCAATTTTCTCATTGGAATTTGGATACAGATGAAGAAGCTCATGCCTATCTGGATATCGACACAGAAATTTGGCCAGATAATCCGCTTGGATTGGAAAGACTGAATGAATACAGGCAGTACCCGCTCTGGAATTCAATGGTTGTCCGCCAAGGGGATACCGTCGTCGCCGGTCTATTGACGTGGAAAGAAGACGATTATGCCCAAATCGAAAATGTATTCGTTCGCGAGCAATGGCGTGGACAGGGCCTTGCGAAGTTCCTGCTTGCTCAATCACTCCAATATGCGAAGTCTCATGACATACCACGTGCGAGCCTTGAGGTATTAACCGATAATCGAACAGCATTGCAATTGTATGAGTCGCTCGGATTTGAGCAGAAAGCAGAAGAAATTCGATATTGCATAGAGTTGTGATATAGGAGTCGCATTCTGTGCCATTTTTATAATTTATGTATAAAATCCCCGTAGAGTGGCTCGTTCATACCCATTCTACGGGGATTTGAGAGAATTGCTCAACTTTTACTCTCCTCTAGCATATTCATGATTTCCTCTACTACGATCTCAGGTTCATCATGATGAATGTAATGTCCGCTCTGATTGGCTATTCGAATCTTGCTTGACGTCGATAATCGCCGAAACTCGGATTGCAGCTTTTGTTCCATTTCTAATATTTCCATGTGAGGCCATCCTTCATGGTACTCATCGGGCAACCCTCTTATGATAATAGAGAGTGGAATGTCATATAGTTGTACATGTTCGGCAATTTGCTCATAGCTTCGTATCTTGTCGATTCGCTCACTATTCTGCAATGGGTTCATCAGATATTCCCTATTTTCCACAATCCGTTCTTTCGGAAGCACCTTTTCGTATGCCAACTCTTTGTATTCAGGCGCTGCATCTACCAGCACGATTCCACATATGTCTTGCGGATAAAGGCCTGCATATAATCTAGCGACTAAGCCGCCAAAGGAATGCCCCACCAATACATATGGAGGTTCTACGTTAAGCACTTGCAGCAATTCGGAAAGTTCTTCGACTAAACAACGACATGTTCGTGTTCCTGATACGGATTGGCTTCTGCCAATACCTGCTCTATCATAAGAAAAGGTCGACGCTGCTTTTGATATTCGATTCTGCACGATCTCCCATGTCTCACTGCTATCACCTAATCCGGCAATAAAAATGACGCTCGGCGTGCTGTTTCGCGAATATTTACTGTATAACTTTACATTGTCGCATACATGATAGGCTTCCATATATCTATCGCGCTCTTCACTCCTACCTTCCATCATGTCCATCCCTTTCTTTCGATGAATTCGCATTTTCAAAATTATAGACTTCATAAAAATATTATAGAATCAAGCGATCTGATTATTAATGGAGTGGCTGTAATGAATGTAGCAATAAGTGATGATGATGTCAGCCAAAAACAGGATTAGGCTGGAACAATTATCTCACTAATTGCCCAGCCTAATCTAATTGTTATTCAATTGTAATACGACGTAAACTTACATATCAAACCAACGCAATTCGCCGCCCTTGAGCTCCAATTCGAAGCTCTTGCCATTCGCGTACACAGTCGTGTTGCGCGGCTCTGCCGTGTTATTGACAACACAATACGTACCTGTTTCCGGATAGACATGGATTTCCGTATGGGCATCCGAACTAAACCAATTGTGCAATTCGTGATCCTTGCTGCATGACCATAATATTGCACGATGCAGCAAGCGGGCGTTCTCCGCACTATACGGCAGTCCACCGATATAGACAGATCGACCGCCGAAGTAATTATTAACTGCAAACTGCACTTCTTTATCCTTGCAAGCTAAAATATCAGCGCTCGTTGCGTATACATTTTTCTTGCCTTCACCGAAGTTAATGTCACCATTCATATCGGCGGTAATAAAGTGAGACGGCTTTTCGTCCCAATTATATTTATCGTAGCCGAGGGTAAAGCCGCGCTCCAGCTCTACGCCAAGAGCATCGCCCAGCTGGAAGAAACGACCTTGATGTTGAACCGCAGAAGGTTCACCTACCCCGATAAAGCCGCCTCCGCCAGCAATAAATGCACGGATTTGCTCAACAATATACGGGTCTTTCCAGTTGTCACCGCCGGTATGTGCGGTGTCAGCGTCACCGACATTAATAATGACATCGATATCTTTTAGCAGCTGCGGCTGCTCACGAATGTCGTCAAAGCTAATGAACGATACATCAAAAGGAGCTCCGCTCAAAATTTCAATAATGCCCGCATAGCTGTAGTTTTGTTTCTGGTACAGCGCATGATGCACCATATGGCAGCCCCAAGAGCGCATTTTCCCCCAGCAGTTCAGTACAGCAACTTTAGCTAAGCACATCGGCTTCGTGCGTGCCTTCTCATATAAATCGCGGAATTCATCGGCAACTTGTGTTACATAATCCACAAAGTCTGGGAAGTCCAGCGCCAGCTTCAAGTATCCGCCATAGCCAATGCGATCTACAGGCTTACGCAAAATAGCTCGTCTTGCCGTTAACCAGTTCTCTTGAGCTTCCGCCGTTGGATTCCCGCCAGGATGGAACGTATCCGGGAAGAAGTATGGCAGGAAGCGCCCTTCTGTATATTTCACCCCAGGAATGTCGCTAATTAGACGCAGTGTTGAACCATTGCCGACGCTGCCGACGACTGCATCCAGCCCAATGGTCTTAAACTCATCCATATAAGGCTCAGTACCAATAAAGTGGTCCCCTAAGAACATCATCGCTTCGCGACCTTCTTCGTGGGTAATATCAACGAGCTCTTTAGCGAGCCCCGCCACTTCGCGACGTTGGAAGGCCATAAAGTCCAAGTATTGCTTTGACGGAATCCGATACTGGTTGTTGTAGTACCCTTCGTCAATAATATATTCCGGACGGAACTTATAGCCAACTTCACGCTCGAACTGTTCGAGAATATATGGGCTG
Organism: Paenibacillus sp. UNC217MF; assembly: GCF_000686865.1. Taxonomy (NCBI): domain Bacteria; kingdom Bacillati; phylum Bacillota; class Bacilli; order Caryophanales; family Paenibacillaceae; genus Paenibacillus; species Paenibacillus sp. UNC217MF. Next base: position 31,061 of record NZ_JMLT01000024.1, read on the forward strand.
ACGCTCGCGGAATAGCCGTACCAGTCCACATATTTCTCCCGACGCAGTTCATCGAATATAAGCGTGAACTGATGGAAGAACGTTGTGAATCGTACTACATTTACATAAGGCTTGTCCCGCAAAAATTCACGAAGTCTGCCTTTGGAGTATTCCCGTGTCTTAGGCTGACGTACGTCAAACGTAATTTGTCGTTCGAAATCTTTCCAATCGTTCACGACGGCGTTGTACATATGAACGGGATCCCAAATCAGATAGGTTAAGAAGCTCACGCTATACTCATGGTAAGGTATCGTGTTCGTAATCATTACACAGCCGCTAGCTTCATCATAGCTCCAGAGATTCGTAGGTACGACCTCGCCAGTGGTACGATCGATAACTTCCCACCAACGGTAAATATCATCGCGGTTGTTGACTTGCAATAAGTCTTCGCTGATTCCCTCTAACAGACGGATGGAAAGTTCAGCGCCTGTGGCAGGAACAAATTTCGTTGAAATATAGCATTGCTGTACTTCATCTGGGTTTGCCTTCGCCCAATTGTTGTCTTTGCGGGTTGTATAGTAAGTAGCGTATACTTTCGCTCCACATTCTGCTAACTCTTGCGGGAAAGTTGTGCCGTCTGCATCGCGCACAGCATCAGCACCCCACAACTCCATCGTTTTCAGCGTTTCTCCTACGACATCAAGGTCGGTAGGGATGGTGAGGCGCCCTCTGCCTTGTTTGTTCTGGTTCTGCTCTCCCATTTGAAACATGCTCCTTCCACATATCTGATTGTTGATACCATCATACTCAGCGAGAAGGAGAGACCCAAGGACGGATTATGACCTTCCACGGGTAAAATTTTGACCTTTGCTTAAAAAAATGGCTACGTTTAAATAGATGTTGAAAATTAATATATTAATAGAAAACACATAGTATAATTAAGCCATATATACAGGTTCGGAGGTATTATATGGGAAATCCATTTCTTTGACTTCATTCAACACTAATTAGTTTAATGGTGTTGCAACTAAATAAATCAGCAATGATTTAATATCATGGAGGATAAATTATAATGATAAAAAATAATTTGAAAATAGAAAATATTCCAGCGATTTTGTGGGGTGACAAATCAGATAAGTTATTTGTGGTGGTGCATGGTAACATGTCAAACAAGGCTGATGACTCGATTATTGTATTTGCAGAAGAAGCAACAGCATTAGGATATCAAGTGCTTAGCTTTGATTTACCTCAACATGGTGATCGTAAGGATGATACTTACCTTTGCAACGTTCAGAACTGTGTTCAAGACCTTCATACAATTATGACCTATGCAAAATCGTTATCAAATCATATAAGCCTTTTTGCTTGTAGCATGGGAGCGTATTTTAGCCTATTAGCATATAGCCATGAGCCGTTGAAGCAGTGCTTGTTTCTCTCTCCTGTGGTAAATATGGAACGTATTATAAATAATATGATGACATGGTTTAACGTAAGTGAGAGTAGATTAAAAATAGAGAAAGAAATTGCTACACCTATTGGACAAACTCTCTACTGGGACTACTACTGTTATGTGAAAGAACATCCTATTGTTGCTTGGAATATTCCAACTTCCATTCTCTATGGTTCAGAAGATAACGTATGTGAGTTTGACGTTGTATCTGAATTTAATAAACGTTTTAACTGTAATTTGCAAATAATGGAGAATGGAGAACACTATTTCCATACTGAGGAACAGTTGCAGGTTTTCAGACAATGGCTGAAAAAACATATATACGAATAACCTATTCGAGAGTTGGGGAGGTACTCCTTTTTCTATGTCTGGATAGGTAACCGTCCGTACCCGATAATTCTTAAGTTTCCACATCATTTTTGTATTCTAGTTTTCAACTAAAAGGCCAAGCTAATTGACTATTAGAAGTCATTAGCTCGGCCTTTGTTTCCTTTTTATATCTCTTTATCTCTATTTTTCTATTCTAACTGGCCGAGATCGATAAAATTCAAATCCATGTTAGCTTCATCTTCGGCCTGATTTGCAGCCTCTGTTGATACTGCTTTTCCTTCGTATTCAAGGTTACCGCTTTTCAAATTGAATACATATAGACGATTACCTTTAAAATTCTTATGACCCACAATATAGAGATAGTCTTGTTTAAAATCATAGGTAATGTTTTCACTTAAATCTATATTTGAATTCTTCAGAGTAGTCTCATATTCTTTACTCACGAGATCGTAAGAAATAACAGTGAATCCTATATTTTTCTTACTCGATGCAGCTTTTTGCAGGAAATAAATTTTCTGTCCATAGGCATACATAATATTATTATTCAATAACATTTCATGCCCTTTGAACGTGAGCGGCGAGATTTGTCCTGTTTTAACATCCACTTGATATGCCTTTTTATGATTATCTTTACTAACACTTAAAATCCATTGATCCGTGTGATCCAAATTTTGATTAGCTAACCTTACGATTTGATTATCCCCATTTGCTGCTACAGATTTAGCTCCTAGTAACGCGAGCGGCTCATTCGTAATCTCCTTTGTTGTTAGATTAACACGGATAATCTGCGGTTCAGATACATAACCTTTGGCACTGTGAATCAAAGACACCATTGCAACAAGCTGTTGATCAACAAGTTGTACATTTTCTACAAAGATATCTGAAACATCATGATCTACATTGATATCGGATCTGATTTCCTGTGTATTGTCCTTCTGCTTGTTAAGCACAGAAATACTGAGCTCTGCATTCTTCTTCGCTGATGGATCATTGGATTGCTGCTTATCTACGGTCCAATTCACATAAGCAAGTATGTCCTGATTTTCATAGAACCCAGCTAAGTTGTTCTTCCCACGCATGAACTGACGATGCTGATCCACCCATTTATCCAATTGCGTTTTCACTGGTCTTCGGTTTAAGCTTTGGCTTATCGTTAAATTTTCATGTGGATAATCTGTACCATTTGTAGTGATATAAGCTCGTTCGATGCCAAAAACACTATCCTTACTCATGTAATTTCCGTATAAAGCTATACCTTCAACGAGAGAAGCATCCCCTTGAACCATCGTCAGCTTATAATTAGGTGGTGTCTCTTGTGAAGCTTGTACATAATACGTCCCGATTGTAATAACCGCGAACACTACAAGAATGGCGTTAACCATATATTTTCTCATACCTTAACCTCCATAACCCTTCAATTATACCGATATTTTCTTACGCAATAGATACAAGCTGTACCAAAGCGAACCTCCAGCAATGATCACTATTAATCCGAGACAAGTGCCTATGATTTCTCCTGGATAGAAGTAGCTATCGTATCTGCTATAACCCATAAGATAGGGTATTGAGGCTAATCCAGCTAGAACCGCAAAGTATAGTACGATAAAGCCGATCCCTTTCAGTCTGTAGCTCCGCTCCATTAGAATCGCTGTGAACAAGACGATCAAGCCCGTAATGACCAGTCCATAGTATAGTACAAACTCAGAAAAGTAGGGCGGAATCAGAACTTTAAGCACAGTAGGATGCTTCAAATAATCAAATACCGAGATGTTTCGATATAATTCAGCAGGAAGAATCGACTGTGCTATCAAATTCTCCAGTGGAACAAGGACAATTTGCAGGGCGACAAATCCAAAGGCGAATAGCAAGATCGTAACCAGCTTGGCAAAATACAAATTCGCCCGATTGGACGGCAACGTGAGCAGGCGATATACTACCGTATTTTTACCTCTCCAGTCACGGTACCAGATGAAGCAGCTATATATTAGCAGCACTGTTATGCTCAAAAATATGGATCCGAAATATAGAAGTTTATTATAGTGATCATACACCGTACTGTTTAGCTGAATATATCCAGTCACATTGTGATATTGCTCAAGGGTCCATTGATTCACTCTCATTGCCTCATTCGCAGAATCCAGCCAATGATTAGCACCGATGGCGACTGCTGCAAGTTGCAAGGCGGCTGTCAGCACCATGAGTCCAATATATATTTTGGCAAATCGGTTCATTTCAAAATTCAATAGCTTCACAAAAGCTCTCATTTTATGTACACCTCTCTCATTACGTCCGTAATGGACTTACCTTCCTGCTCGCGAACTTCTTCACAGTAGAATTCACGTTCTACCTTCCCGTGCTGTAGCAAGACCGCTTTATCAATTAAATACTCAATATCGTTAATTTCATGAGTTGTAATAATCACACCACGATCCTCGATCAATTCACTCGTGAACACATCAGCAATTTGCTCGCGGCTGAACATATCAATCCCCGAGAACGGTTCGTCCATTAGGATGTAATCACAATCCAAGGCAAGTCCGAGCAACAAATTTAACTTCGCAGCCATTCCCTTCGACAATGAGGATACGCGATCCGAAGAGCTCAGTTGGAAGAACTTAAGCAATTCCTTTGCACGTTCAGCGTTCCAATTCCGATAAAAGTCAGTCATAAAGCTCAAGCAATCAGCAATTCGCATATTGGAGGGCATCGTTAACGAATCTGGAATGAAAGTAATTTTCTCATACATCACAGGTGTTAGTGATACATTATCGATTAAGACTTCACCTTTGTATGGTGTCAGTCCCATGATGGACTTCAGCACCGTTGACTTCCCGGCACCATTGATTCCGATCAGGCAGGTAATCTCTCCCCTGGCAGCAGTGAAGCTAACGCCATTAAGTACCTTCTTAAATCCATAATTCTTCACCATCTGATTCACTTGGATCATTTTGTGTCACCACCCTCTGGGGATAACTTTCGCTCGGATGTATATTTTGTCTTTATGATATCTACTAGTTCTTCAACTGGAATTTGAATATTCCGAATGGAACTGATGAATATATCCACTGCACTTTCGATTAATTCAGCACGAATCGAGCTTAGTATTTGCTGATCCTGTGTAATTCGACTCGGTGAATTTCCTTCTGTTACGATCAAACCCTGTTCCTCCATCTCCTTATATGCCTTCTGCGCCGTGTTCGCATTAATCTTCATTACTGATGCCAGTTCACGCCGTGAAGGAATTTTGTCTCCCGCTCCGATTTGCCCTGTAGCAATCTGTTCCTTAAAGTAGCGGACAACTTGAATATATACCGGTTCTCGAACATTAAAGCTGACACCTAATTTTTGTTCTTCTGTCATGCAACCAACTCCATACGGTAAGTGTGTGTACTAAGTGGTTCATACATCTTATGCGTGTACTATACGTGTAATACACTTTTGTGTCAATAGTTTGATTTCGAGCACAGGCTTCTGGGGTTATCGTTCTAAGCCATTGTATTTCGTGCCAAAAAAATATAAATAGAGAAGTCTAATCCCTGTAATGATTACTTCCCTAGCTACAATAAATAATGAACCAAAAAGAGCTGCACTAGGCAGCCCATACTAAAATGAATCAATTTCATAATGTTTGAACCTAAAAAACTGTAGACTACTCCAATTCAAATTTTATCGTTTTTTTGCTAAACAGCTTGAGCCAAGCACTGTTTGTTTAGGCGATCACTTGCCAGTTTCATACTATTGTAGACAAAGGTATAAAAAATGATTAATGTATAATCTTCTTTAAAAGCGAATTAAGGGACGTCAAAATGTCTTCCCTTAAAAGGTATATAGTTTCAACATTGTTTTAAAACATCACCAAAAAAAAAGATATAGACCTCCCTGTCTGCAACAGGTTAGGTTCTATATCTTTTTTCGCTCACTTTACTTCATAGCCATAAGCTTCAATTTGCGTTAGAGCAGGGAACGGCGACGGGTCGTCGGACTTGATTAAGTTCTTTACTGTCAATGACTCTACCTGACGCGGCGTAAGCTTAAATACCTGCTTGGCATGCGTTTTCGTTAGATGAATCGTCTCACAATCACCGTTTGAGAAGCAGACGGTTACTTGCTCCCAGTAGTTATCGTGAGGAAAGTCTGCTCGCAGCGTTAGAGCAATGCAGTCAATTTCTACAGTACGTCCAAACTGCACGCTCATTTCAGCATCATCTTGCTGGTTAATGCCCCACGACTCAAATGGCCATGCCCCGTGACCTGCATTAAAACAATTGCCATTAATGGCATTGCGTGCGGCAAACACGGACTCTCCACGCGTCTCCACATTCGCAATCGCATGCGGATAACAACTGTCATTCTCATGTTGGTCGAACGGATTAAGCGCTACATTTTTGTAACTGGAGATTTCCACTTCAGTCGCTAGACGCACACTAAGGGCATGGATGTCACCACTATATGATTTCGGATTATAGGAGATTTTCTTCTCTCCAAATGGAATCGTAAGCCGATAGCAAGTTGTCGCTAAATATACGAACGTTTCTGGCATCGTATCATCAAGCTGCAACATTACATATTGATTGGGATGCTCGCTCTTTACAACAATTTGGTCACCCTCTTGATAGGGCTGATGATATACAAGCTGGGCTTGCCCCTGATCAGACGTAGCTGCCAATACGGTATGATTTGCATCGTGAATTTCAATCGTAAATTGCGTTAGTGGTGTCATAAGATGATCATCTCTTTCTTCCGTTATTTTTGATAGATTTACGAGCATTCGTTCTTATACTCACTCGGTGTCACGCCCATATACTTCTTGAACACTTTAGAGAAATAGGTACGGTCTGAGTAACCTAGTGTCAGTGCGATCTGTTCCAACGTATGCCCAGATGTTTTCAACATTTGTGAAGCAATGTTCATCTTATACTGATGTACATAATCCGTGAAATTGCTGCCCGTCATGCGTTTGAAATAGCGTGAGAAGTAACTTGGATTCAAATACAGATAGCGCGCAATATCAATGGAAGTAATACTATCAGCTAAATTTTGTTCGATATAATGTTGAATTTGCTGTAACTTAGGTTCATAGCTATTAGCTAGTGTACCTTGCCCTTGTTTCCCTTGTTTATCGCTAGGCATAGCCATTGCGGTTAGCGTGCGTTCCGCTAATGCAAGCACATCAACAAGGGTTCGTGACTGCTCTATATAATTGAAGATCGCTTCATCGAGTCTAACCGAAGCTGCAATCGTCAGCTCGCGTAAGCAGACTTGCAGCTCATGCATGAATGAAGCAGGTTCAATCATCCTTGCTTGAAAATGTTGCTTCATACTCCCGATAATACGTTGTATGCCATCTATATCATGAATAGCTAGCGCCTGCTTCAGTTCAACTTTATAGTTGTCCAACTCCCCTGCAGGCAATTGCAGCCATGTTGATCCTATCGCCTGCTGGCGATCGGCAATCTGCATCGACTCCCCAACATAGAACTCATATTTATGGCGCAATAAGGAGTGATAACAAGTACCCATTTGCTTAAGTTGCAGCTTATCACTTACCATGACGCTTACAAGCTGCAATTTCATATATTGGGCAACTCGCTCTTTCAATTTTTGCAAATAGCTGTTGAAGTGCAACACGGTGTTATCTGCTAAATTATCGTGATAGTTATACACAATGACAAGATGCTGTTGCTGCAAAAATGGTGTAATCCCTTCGAACTTGCGTGCTAATTCTTCCGCAATATTGTAGACGGCATAGCAAATTAACGATAACGATTGCTGTGAGTAATGTTCATCGTAACTAGCATATTGTACATGCACAAGACTGAGCATATACCAGGGACAGTTCCACCTTACTCCAATGCCAGCAGCATATTTAAGGATTTCGTCAACATTCGTTCGATCAAGCACACTCTGCAATAAACCTTGCTTGAGCAACTGTTGATTGTAGCTTGAAGGTTGTACACTGACAGACGATGATTGTTTTTTCAGTAAGCGCAGCGACTTATGCAAACTTTGTTGCAACTGCTCTTCTGTTAACTGATCTTTAATTAAATAATCGTCAGCTTGAAGCTTAAGTGCTTGTCTCGCGTAGTTGAAGTCTTCATGACAGGTTAAGAAAATGACGCGCACGTCAGGTTTGAGTTGGCGAAACTGTTCGGCTAACTCAATCCCATTTTTTTGTGGCAAGCCAATATCTGTTATCACAATATCTGGAACGGTCTGCTGAAATAGGTGTACTGCTTTTACGCTGGAATAGGTGGCAGCTACAACTTTCAACTGTAATTGTTCCCAATCAATCATTTGCTGCAATAGCTTGAGCATTGGCACATCATCATCAATAAGCATCACTTTGTATATCACTGGTGGTCCCCCCGCTTGATGTCACTGGAATCTGCATTCGTGCCGTTATACCGTCATACCTGTTAGGAGCAAAAGAAAGCGTAGCCTCTGAACCAAAAGATAGTTTCAAGCGTTGAGCAACATTAACCAATCCGACCCGCTTATAACTTGGATCAGGTTCATCACTGCAACGTAACACACTTTCATTCAGGCGATGCAACAAAGACTCATCCATACCTGCTCCGTTGTCGGCAACCTCAATGACGATGGTATCCGCGTCCTGATAGACGGAGATCCAAATTTGAGATTGCTGGCGCCCACTATCACTGCCCTCTATATCTACATCAGTATCGACAAACCCATGTAAAATTGCATTTTCAACTAACGGTTGTAGTAATAACTTTGGAAACTTAAGCATCTGCAATTGCGGCTCTACATCGACTTGCAGTTGGATTGGAATATCACTGCGCATTTGCATAATATCAATGTAGTGACCCATTAACTCACACTCTTCTTGCAGTGTTGATAGTGCATTGAAATTCATATAGGCACGCAGTAAGCTCATTAAAGAGTCAATCATGCCGCTATGCAGGCGATCTTTCTGCAACATTAGGCTGCACTTAATTGAGTTAAGCGTATTCAACAGAAAGTGGGGACGAATTTGCATAAACAGCGCCTCAAGCTCCAACACTCGTCTCTGCTCCTGTTGCCGCTCCATATCATAAATGGATTGCTGCAGCTGATCCAACATCAAGTTAATCGTCTTGCTAACCGTTGCTAGCTCATCATCTCCCTTAACTTGCAGCCTAACATCTAGCTTACCGTTGCCAAATTGTCCTGCAACCTGCTGTAATTGCTCAATTGGACGATGCAATCGTTTAGAGATCAGCAGTGCAAACAAAGAGAATATAATGACAAAAAGCATGACTTCAGCAGAACCGATATAAAGCGTCTTTGAAATGATGCCTCTAAACGTGTTGTTGCTCATCTCATACACAAGCTTCCACCCGTTTTTGCTCAGCACGACTTCCGAGCGCATTCGATCGTCCACCTTATTTGAATCGGATGCAAGCAATTGTGTTGAGCCAGCAATCCGGTCACCATGCTCATCCAAGAGAGCAACATCCCATGACTTCACCGATTGTAATGCTTTCTCGAAATAGGACTGTTCAATTCCAATCAGCAGCACGGCCGTATGCTCTTTACTAACGCGATCATAGATGACACGAGCAATATAATATTTACTAGCTCCCTTGTCCTCGAGCAGTCCTAACCACTGCAGCCTTTCTGGCTGCTGGAAATTAATTTTGCTATACAATTCAGGTAAATGTGGTAGTAGTTTCGCCGGTTCATCATCTCCTGAAGGGATAATAAAATGCTGGCGGTTAATTAAGTACATCTGCGTCTGCCTATTCAACGTTTTTGAATTGATAAGCGAAAATACAGCTTTGATTTGTGAGAAATTCTCATAATCTGCAAAACTATTTAAATGCTTCACATCAGCGAATTGACGTAAGCTAGTTTTGAAGCCTGCATCGTTGACAATGAAATGGGAGGCAAATGTAGCATCATCGATTGTTTTGCTAAATTCTGCACCGATTACGTTCAACATGTTCTCATTCGTTGCATGCAACTTATCCAGCATCGATTCTTTAATTAGATAAAAAGATTGCGCAGATACAGCAACCATCGGTACGATAATAAATAGCATGAAGGAAAGTAACATTCGTTTATAGTAAGTTAAATGGAACATGAGGTTAGCGTCACTTCCCTTCCTTTAATCCTTCAACATTTCCGTTACTGTTCAAGCCAAATCATCGACTTTATTTCCTATTTCTATTTACGCTCATACCAGTAGCCAGGAATACCGCGTGTAAGTCGCATGAGCGCTTCCAAGTAGTAATAATCGCCCCAAATCATATAATCATCAGGAGACAAACCACCATGGACATAGTACGAGCCATGCTTAAGCAAACCTTCCGCTGCATCGTCACCAATCGTAGCATAGTTGGTAATCAGCGACTCCATACTGATTGTCAGCATCTTCTCGAAATAAGGACGGTCGGGGTCAGCAGCATCCAAATGTGAGATAAGCTCCACCAGTCCGGCAGCCACAATCGCTGAAGCTGAACTATCGCGATACGTATCAGCCGTTACAGGCGCATTGAAATCCCAATAAGCAACACTGTCCTCAGGCAAATGCTCAAGGAAATAGCGCGCCATACGCTTAGATGTCTCCAAAAATGCTGCATTTCCCGTATAACGATAGGAAAGTGCAAAGCCATATACGCCCCAAGCTTGCCCCCGCGTCCACGTCGAACCGTTGCTATAGCCCTGATGAGTCGCACCGCCGATTGGAACCCCCGTCTCGGTATCGAAGAAGAACGTATGGTATGAGCTATCATCTCCACGAACGATATAGCGCCGCGTTTTCTCTGCTTGGATTTCTGCAATTTCTCGATACTTTGGATCACCAGTCTGTTCGCTTGCCCAATACAACAATGGCAGATTAAGCAAACAGTCGATAATGATACGACCCGCTTCTTGCTCGTTATCTTTCGTTCCCCAAGCTTGAATGTATCCGCTTCCATCGCTCGTGTTACGCCAACGATTCAATAAATGATCAGCTGCCTCCAGTGTCAGCTCACGAGCACGATTATCGCCTGTTATGATCCACTGCGCTTTGGAAGACAAGCTAAATAGGAAGCCAATATCATGATGATCCAATACAACTTTTTGATCAAAGCGCTGACGGAAACTAGCCACTGTAGCTTCTGCTGCCTGCCGATAACGCTCATCTTGTGAATATTCATAGCATAACCACAATATTCCCGACCAGAAGCCATTTGTCCAGTCGTTGTTATCATTCAGTTGATATTTCCCATTAAGGCTAACATGCGGAAACTGAGTTCCAAACTTATCAATATTGTTCAGCGTCTTCGCTAGAATATTTTCAATTGCTTGTGTGTAAAGCTTAATTGCTTGCATGACCGTTGTTTGCGTTCCCTCTGTAGACATCTGCATTTCAGCCCTCTCCCAGAAAAATAACTCAATGCATTTCTTATGATAGCGGATACATTCCGCAGAATGTACGCCTTAATTTGTGTGAAATGTGAACAATTTTGACTTTTTTGTTGTATTCGCTTTCCTCTATTTCACCTTAACCGTTGTCGTCTGCTCGTTATGGTGCACAATTACGCGATCCGATGTCAGCCTCACCTCAGGCAGCTGCGACTCACAACCAGCAGGAACTCCTGCCATCACACTAACTAATAAATGTGTCCCTGGCTGAAGTTCAGCTCGCAGTGCAGGCATCAGAGTACGCTCATAGAATACATTGGTGTTAGGCTCGGTGCGAATCATCTCCGCTTGTGTGAATCCTCTAACCGCCTTGGCGATGGTGCTCCCAACAGGCGAATCGTAACTTGCCCAGCTTGTCTTGACTACGGCTGTGTCGTCACTGGTAACCGTGGCGAACGGCGCTGAGAAACTGGCATCATAGGCAATTAAGGCACGGCTAGTTTCCAACTCGTGTATGCGTACATGGCTGTCACCACAAGGGATAATCGTACTGCGAATCGTAACTCCGACTTGCGGCTTCCAGTTATGTATAAGTCGATCTTCATGCAGCTCATAGCTCGAATCAAGCGGCTTATCACGAAAATGTACGCCATCCTCACTAACAGCAAGCACACTATCAAAAGCACCTTCATAGTAGTAATAATTACTGCGCGGCACACTAAAGCCAAATACAGTCGAATAGGCAAATTTAGAGTACTTGGCGCAAGCATGGTTCTGATAGCCAATAAATTGACCTACCGGATACATAAGCACATGTTGTGAATGATGCGTATGTTCAATCAACGCCTTCATGCTCGGCAGCGGCAGCCGGCCTGGTGATACCTCTTGCTCTACTTCCTCTGCCTCCCAATAAGGATGGTCTTCCGAAACAGCAAGCAATAAGAAACTTTTGAATGCCCAATACGGGGAACCCGCACCGTTATAGCCCTCGCCCATCACCAAGTTCTGATAGTGATAGCCTACGCTTAGCACGCCATCTGTCGTAAAAATATTATGATTCATCCAGCTGCGCATATTGCGCGCATACAACCCTTTAATGACGCCCCATGGCAGAGCTTCAACGTCGGCCAGCACAAGCGCGCTCCAGAAGCTTGCTTGCGCAAATCGATACGCTAGACTGCGACCGAAAGGAATCGCTTCTCCCTTGCTATCGAACCAATACTGATAGCTGCGCGCAAAAAGAATAGCCCGCTCTTTCAACCTAGCTGCCCGCTCCGGATCTTCATCCGCCATAAACGTAACGTAGATTAAACTATAATAATGGAACGCCCATGGGATGTAATAATCAAACTGCTGATCCACTCCGTCAAAATACCAGCCATCGCCAACATAGCAAGACTCAATCAGGGCAAAATCTTCTTCGATCTTCTCCTGAGAATACTTCATGCCAAGCCGCTTCAGTGCCACATTCACTAAGATGCGAAAGAAGTGCCAGTTATTCGGTGCCAAACGGCGTTCATTAATTTGCCATAGCCAGTCCGCCAAATGCTGCTGTTCTGTCTTCGAAAGAGTATCCCAAGTTTTTTGTGGTGCAAGCAGCAGTGTAGTCGCGATAGAAGCCATCTCGACCAGCAGTTGATCGCCATCCATCGTCTTGCCATAATAATGCTCGCTGTGTGGGTTGCAACCCTCCGCTAGTCCACGCATCCATTGACGCTGAAGCTGCTCGTCATCATAATGAACGAGGAAAGGCCCCAATCCCCACAGGATTCGTAAGAATCCTTCGGCATCTCTGCGATTTTCGGTATAGACCGTGCCGTGGCTTCCTAATGCTAAGTGTCCAGGCTGTTCTGCTAACCTTGACCTTAACGGCTCTACTAACGTCAATAGGGCTTCCGCTACATCGTCACGATGATTCCACTGCATGCTACGTATTTTCTCCATCACGATTATTCACGCTTCCTTCAACAGTTTTCACAGCACAACAAACCTCATAACTCAATCGTACACAGATAAATTACAAAGACTAACAGCAACGTACTCCTGTTAGTCTCAGTATTTTCATCTTACTATTCGAAATTAAGGCTGCTTACCAATATAGGCAAGGATTCCACCGTCAACATATAAAATATGTCCATTGACAAAGTCACTAGCTGGCGAAGCTAAGAATACCGCAGGACCTGCTAAATCCTGAGTTTCTCCCCAACGCTCTGCAGGTGTCTTCGCAATAATAAAGGAATCGAACGGATGACGGCTGCCATCAGCTTGAAGCTCACGCAACGGCGCTGTTTGTGGCGTAGCAATGTAGCCTGGTCCGATACCATTACATTGGATGTTATATTGGCCATACTCAGAAGCGATATTGCGGGTTAGCATCTTGAGGCCGCCTTTGGCAGCAGCATAAGCAGACACCGTTTCTCGTCCTAATTCACTCATCATCGAGCAAATATTAATTATTTTACCGCCACCTTTTTTAATCATCCCTGGAATAACCGCTTTGGAAACTATAAATGGTCCGTTCAAGTCAATATCAATGACTTCACGGAACTCTTCCGCAGTCATTTCTGTCATTGGAATCCGCTTAATAATGCCAGCATTGTTGACTAGAATATCAATGACTCCAACTTCCGCTTCAATCTGTTGCACCATCGCTTGTACACCTGGCTCGTCGGTCACGTCGCATACATATCCATGCGCCTCAATGCCGGCTTCCTTATAAGCAGCCATACCGATCTCTACCGTTTCTGGCTCACGAGCATTAAATACAATTTTTGCACCCGCACGCGCCATAGCGCATGCCATTTCCAATCCGATCCCATACACTGCACCTGTAACGAGAGCTACCTTGCCATCAAGGCGAAATTGATCTACCGAAAATTGTGACAACTCTTCATACTCCCCTCTCTATAAACCCTATCTATTCATCTATCTACTTTAGATCGTCCATAGCGACCATATCCATATCGGTGTATGTGATATTCTCGCCGCACATTGCCCAAATAAACGTATAGTTGCTAGTGCCAACACCGGTGTGAATGGACCAGCTTGGACTGATAACCGCTTGCTCATTGCCGACAACGAGATGCTTCGTCTCATCAGGTTTGCCCATGAAATGAAATACCTTGTTGTCCCCTTCCATATCGAAGTATACATACGCTTCCATGCGTCGCTCATGCGTGTGGCATGGCATCGTATTCCAAGCGTTTCCTTCTTCTAGGTGCGTATAGCCCATTTGCAACTGGCATGACTGACACACATTCGGATGAATGTACTGATAAATTTTACGCTTATTCATTGTGTTATCAGCACCTGTCTCCATTGGCTTAATGTTATCAATGGAAATACGTACATTCGGATATTTGTGATGAGCCGGGCTAGAAGAAATATAAAATTTCGCTGGATTACTAGCATCTGCACTAGCAAACAGCACTTCTTTCGTCTCTTTGCCGATATAATAGCCATCCTGATTGTTCATCGATTCACGCACACCATCAATCGTAATAAACCCAGGACCACCGATATTAATGACACCTAGTTCACGACGCTCTAGAAAATACTCAACACCCAAATCTTTACTAAGCTTAATCTCTAACGGCTCTTTCGTAGGTGTTACGCCACCAAAGATCAAACGGTCATTATGCGAGTAAGTCAAGCGAATTTCACCGGGAACAAACACCTGCTCCACTAAAAACTCCTTGCGCAATTCTTCTGTTGTCATGCGTGCGATCGATTGTGGCGCATACGCGTAGCGTGTCTCCATAGTTTGCATATTTTCTAGTTCCTCCCGATTTCATAGACTTGGATTCATCACAATGAACAATGATGATCATTCGATATTGAACCTACAATCATCATAGTAAATGCTCCCAGCAATAGTAAGTCAATTATTTTGCTCGATTGTGAACAATTTTGACTTTATTGCTTAATTGACTTTACTTTTCCCTTTTTATGTTATTAGTTCGATAGTAACCTACGCTAAGCTTGCTATAACCGTTGCTCCAAGCGGGATATCCAGCTGATACGTATGTGGCGCGGGCTGTGTTACAGCGACTGCCATTGATGGCTTACCAGAACGGAAAGTAAGCGGAACCGTACTATAAATAACACAAGGCTTGCCAAGCGTAGACGTTATCTGCGCCTGCTGCAGCTTGCCTTCCTTCCAAGCCATATCAACGGTAAATCCACCGCGGGCACGTAAGCCAGTAACATGACCCTGCCGCCATGCAAGTGGAAGAGCCGGCAGTAGCCGGATTTCATCCCCATGCGACTGCAATAGCATCTCTTGCATCGCTGCTGCTCCACCAAAGTTGGCATCAATTTGGAATGGAGGATGGTCGCCGAACAAGTTCGAGTGTACCGCTTTGCTTAATAGATTGCGCAAACTCAGATGTGCCTGCTCTCCTTCATCCAGCCTTGACCAGAAGTTTGCAATCCACGCTTGACTCCAGCCCGTATGTCCTCCACCATGAGCTAAGCGCCGCTGCAGCGTGAACTTAGCAGCTTGTCCAAGATCAGGGCTGCGATGAGGAATGATCTGTTCCCCTGGATGCAAAGCGAATAGATGAGAAATATGGCGATGCCCCAGCTCTACTTCCTCATAATCAACCGCCCACTCCATAATTTGTCCATGGCGGCCGATTTGCGGCTGTGGCAGCTTACTGCGGACTTGCTTCCACTGTGCCAATAAATCTTTGTCCTCTTGGCACACCTGTTCCATATACCCTTCATCCAGTTGCAACAGCTCACCGGCACGGATACATGCTGTAAACAACGCATACAAAATTTGTGAGTCCATCGATGGACCATAGCATAGTGCCCCGACTTCACCCTGTTCACTGCGATACGAGTTTTCTGGAGATAGTGATGGTACGGTCACCAGCTGTCCTGATGGCAACTCCAATAAGAAGTCTAAGAAAAATAACGACGCTTCTTTCAACACGGGATACGCACGTTCGCGCAAGAACGAAAGTGAGCCGTTATAACAATAGTGCTCCCACATATGCAGCGCAATCCATGCGCCACCCATCGGCCACATATTGGCGCTCACATATTCACCGTAAATGCCTGTATCCGCCCACAGGTTGCTGCTCGTGTGAGCAACAAATCCACGTGCACCATAAATGTTGCGCGCTGTCTGGCGTCCATTGATGACTAAGCGTTCAATAAAATCAAATAGCGGCAGGTGACATTCCGCTAAATTCCCTGTCTCGGCAAGCCAGTAGTTCATTTGCAAGTTAATGTTAAGATGATAGTCCGATTCCCATGGAGGAGTAAAACTATCGTTCCAAATCCCTTGCAAGTTAGCTGGTAGAGTTCCCGGTCTGGAGCTGGCTAGCAGTAAATAACGCCCGTACTGATAAAACAGCGCCTCCAGCCCATTATCAGCGGCACCTTGCCGATATTGTTCTAGTCGCTGCGACGTGGACAAGCATTGTTGTCTAGGAACCTGAAGCTGTGGCTCAGTGCTTCTTCCTTCCTCCGCTTCCAAATCCAACGTTACACGGGTAAACAGCGGCTTATAATCATCCAAGTGCCGCTGCTTCAATGTCTCATATGGCACTTGAGCTGCCTGTTTTGCCTGTTGCCAAGCAACAGCATAAGCATCTGCACAGCGAAATGAAGTCTGCGCAGCTACAATAAGCGTGACTGCACGAGCTTGACGAATATCAAGATAACTGCCCGCCGTCTGACATTGTCCACCCTCAACTACTGCCCGCAGCACAACGGCATAACGTACGCCATCTGCTCCTAATTGTCCTTTCATGGCAATAGCCTGTCCATCATCTGTCTGAACCATTTCACCGGTGAATGGTCTACGATCGAATTTGGCTGCAAAGGTTAAGCCTGCGGCGGCGGTCGAAGTCATCCGGATTACTAGCACTTGATCAGCGGCGCTAGAAAATATCTCACGGCTGTACTGAATTGCATCTTGCCGTCCCACTTCATAATTTACCTGAACCAAAGCATTATCCAAGTCTAGCTCACGACAATAATGATGAATTGCATGAACATCTATATCCGTATCAAAATCCAACAACAAGTTGCCTAATGTCTGATAAGGATGGAAATATTGCGGAACGTTCGTCATATGCTTCAACACTAACTTTTCTGCCTTGCGCACGTTACCCTGCAGCAACAAGTTTTTAATTTCCGGCAACGCCGCTTGCGCTGCTCTATTATCGTTATCCCTTGGACCACCATACCAAATCGAATCTTCATTCAATTGAATCTGCTCGCGCTGTATCCCACCATATACAACGCCCCCTAAGCGCCCGTTACCGATTGGAAACGCTTCCGTCCATTTGCTAGCCGCTGTCCGCTCAAGCAAAAAATAGTTGCTTATATGATTCATTAAGCTACCCTCATTTCTTTACAGAATCCTGTGTAATAGCTCGTATCCCCAATATTGTACCTCGCACCATTATATCGACATTCCACCTAAAAATAGATGCACTTTTATGACCATGTGTGTGTCGCTTTTTGACTCGTACGCTTCAGTTGCTTCCATCATGATCCATTCGAATCGTGCAACAACCTATACACGTCACTCTATTTTTCTGGTCCATGCTGCACAAAAAAATCGGACGATTCATACATGCTGAATCGTCCGATCTGCGTATATCATTTCGAATATTTTATATCCCCTTTGCCTGACGATAGGCATTTACATATGCGGCAGCTTTCTTCCGAATCAACGAGAAATCTTTGTTCTTAACTGCTTCATTTGTTAAATCGGAGCCGATCCCTACCGCTACCGCTCCGGCTTTCACCCATTCACCTAGGTTATCCAACGACACACCGCCGGTTGGCATAATGTTAGCCTGCGGCAATGGGCCTTTGATCGCCTTGATTACGGATGGCTCATACAGGTTGCCTGGGAACAGCTTGACGATATCGGCTCCAAGCTCAAGCGCTTCATTAATTTCCTTGATGGTCATCGTTCCTGGCATTACCGGTACGCGATATCGGTTGCACATGGTTACGGTCTCAGCGCTAAGGAAAGGGGACACTACGAATTGAGCGCCGCTAAGAATCGCCGCACGTGCCGTTTCAGCATCCAGCACGGTTCCTACGCCAATAATCGCATAAGTAGATTCATCTGACGAATCCCATTTATATTTTTGAGCTAGTGTCTCAATTGCTTTCAACGCAAATGGAACTGTCATCGTAATCTCTATCACTTTAATTCCGCCGAGAATCGCTTCCTCGGCCATTGCGACAACTTCTTCTGCCGTCTCCCCGCGAAGTACGGCAACGACACCTTCCTGTACTATCTTCTGAGTAATCTGCATTTTCTTCATATTGTTCTCCTCCCCATTTATCGAATGTCGTTTCTATTAATAGTCCTCAATGAAACACAACTTACCGCTCAACATGCACCTTACCGGCAAGCAATCGCTCGATTTGCGCTCCACTAGGGAGACCTTCCCAATCGCCAACCGTCTGGATTACCTGCGAGCCTATCAAATTACCGAGACGAACCGCCTCTTCAAGGCTATATTCCCGCAGCAAACCAGCTAGAAATCCAGCACAAAAGCCATCTCCTGCTCCTACCGTATCAACTACATGATCAACCTTATAGTAAGGAACTGATGACAGTTCACCGTGCTCCAGAATATAGGTTTTGTCCTCGCCACCTTTAATAATGCTTACAGCGGACAGCTCACTGAGCTTGGCAACGATCTCATCCATCGATTCCGTCTCATACAGCAGTTTCAATTCATCTAATCCCGGTAAGAAATAATCCGCTTTTAGCGCCAATGGCAACAGAACCTTTTGGGCTGCTTTCACATCCCATAGCTTTAAACGCAAATTCGGATCGAAGCTCACTTTGACGCCGTGCTGCTTCGCGATGTCCATCGCTGCTGCCGCCGTCTCCGCACAGGATGTGCTTAATGCAGGTGTGATCCCGGTAATATGTAAAATCTTTGCTCCAGCAATATATTCCTCATCCAAATGCTCAGGAGTCATTTTACTTGCCGCCGATAGCTTGCGGTAATAATAGACAGAACTTCTTCCAGCCGCATTCTCTCGAATCATTAGTCCGGTTGGAGCTTCATCTGTGAATGAAGCGCGTCTAACATCTACGCCTTCGCCCCGCACCATCTTATAAATCCGCTGCCCGAACGGATCATCTCCAAGCCGACCGCACCAGCCTGCGGAATGTCCAAGCCTTGACAAACCGATCGCTACATTCGTCTCAGCTCCACCAAAGGAAGGCGTCAAATTCGATGTATATTCAAGACCTTTCCCCCCCTCGGCGATCAATAGGGCCATACTTTCCCCGAAGGTGACCACTTCCGGATGAGCATTTCGATTATTCATTCCCCTTCACCACCCTGAACCTGACTGTTGTACACTTCGAATGTGGACAAGTTTGGCCACCAGCGGGAGCCAGTGATCTGAAGACGCAAGCGACTGCTGCTTATGGCTGGAAAATGGCAGATCCGCTTGTGACCGATAATGGTACCCTTCAGAATAGGCTGCCACGTCCCTCTGCCTGCAGCAGTATCCGTACAATCCTCTGTCGTTGCAGCAGCATCGGCTTGCCAATACTCTAAGCGGAAACTCTCAATCCTCTGCGTATAGCGATACTCCTGCAGTACGATATGGTCAAACGTTTGCTCTGTTCCTAAGTCGACAGTGATACTCGCCACCTCTGTACCTTGCTCAGGAGCCCAAAACGTATCTCGATTGCCATCCAGTATATTGGTCGCTTCATATCCAGCCATCGCTTCACTAGCCGTAGCAGCAGCATCGCGTGCCACATTCGTCTCAAACGTATTGCGAATCCAAGCTCCGAGCTCCTCTAACCGCTGCACATCATTCTCGTGGAGCAGACCGCGCGTATCGGCAGGAATATTAAGCAAGAGCGTAGCATTGCCTCCGACCGAACCATAGTACACATTCCGCAGCTCATCCAGCGATTTGACTTGATCATCTTGACTCGCATGATAGAACCATCCCGGACGAATCGACGTATCCACTTCCGCTGGATACCAGACAAGCTCCGATACATTTGCGATAATGTCGCGGCTACCCAAGTCTTCATCCTCTGAAGTGAAACGCTTGGCGAATTCAGCATTATCTTCCTGCTGTGAATGTTCCTGAATTCTCTCCTTATCCTGCAGCTGCGCAGGTACTACGCTCCACTCCGACTTGCGACAATGCCCCGCCTCATTGCCACACCAGCGCACATCCGGCCCACATACCGAAATACTCGCTTCTGGCTGCAATTCACGAATCAGTGCATAATAGCCATTCCAATCATATATTTGCCGTTTGCCGTTAGGACCTTCACCACAAGCCCCATCAAACCACACACAGAAAATATCCCCATACCTAGTCAACAGCTCGCGCAGTTGATTGGTAAAGTACTCATTATAAGCTGGCGAATCCCCATAACACGGCTCATGACGATCCCAAGGCGATAAATAAATCCCAAACTTCAACCCGCCTTCACGACAAGCATCTGCCACCTCACGAACGACATCACCCTTGCCATCTTTCCATGGGCTATTCTTCACCGAATGCTCTGTATACTCACTCGGCCACAAACAAAACCCATCGTGATGCTTGCAAGTCAGAATCAGCCCTTTCATCCCTGCGGCCTTACAAGCGCGTACCCACTGCCTTGCATCCAGCTGTGTCGGATTAAAAATATCCGGCTGCTCCTGCCCACTGCCCCATTCCTGGTCCGTAAACGTATTTACTGTAAAATGTACAAAAGCGTAAAACTCCATCTCTTGTATCGCCAACTGCCGCTCAGACGGCCGCACCAACGCTGCCGCTTTAACTTGCTCTGTTTTTATAACTCCACTGCTGTTCATAACCATTTCCCCCCTCTCATTTTCCCGCTGCAACATTTTGAAAAATATAAAAAGATATCATACATATCTATATGGAAATTAAAAACCCAACCTAACTTAGGCTAATAATAGCAAATCAAAGATAGGTAGAAACACGCATTATTTTTTTATATATATGCAATATTTTGACCTTAACATCGAAAGAGCCAAGATCCTAAAAATCGGACCTTGGCTTTCGATTGGTTATTTTAACCTCTACTAACTGTAAAATGGAAATATCTTCTTCTGTACTCAAGCCTGCTGGGAAGTCACCTTCATTTAGATGATACAGTTTGGCACCTACTTAAGTCGTTGACCTTAAGACGTGACTAATGCAGATGGCTTGAATAGACAGCATCTCTTATTTCAAATCATTTAACATGCCTAGAATCAAAGTAACTGCTTCAGCTCTGGTTGCAGCAGCATTAGGATTGAATTTACCAACTCCATTTCCTTTAATCAGGCCTGCTTCTTCTGCAGTTGCCACATAAGGCTTAGCCCATGCTGGCACTTGATCCGCATCTTTAAACGTCAGAGTTGCATTTGGATGTACTTCAAGACCCCGTGCACGAACAATCATAACAACGAGTTCACTTCTGGTGATATCTTTATTCGCACGGAATGTACCATCTTCATAGCCTGATATATATCCCGCTTTAGCAAGTGCTTGAATGTATGGCTGTGCCCATACTGGTGTTTGACTTTGATCCGCAAAAATAATCCCTGTATTTACGGGTTCCAACTTTAGCGCTCTAGCTAACATTGCTGAAATCTCACCGCGAGTTATCGTAGCATTCGGCCTAAAGGTTCCATCCTCATAGCCACTTACAAAACCAAGCTCAACTGATTTTTCAATGGAAACCTTCGCCCAATGATCTGCGATATCAGACAAATCTACTGTAGGGGATACTGGATCAGTAGGTTTCACTGGTTTCACTGGTTCAGTTGGTTTAGGTTTAGGTGTTGGTGTCGGCGATGTAGGTGTTGGATCCGCTGATGGCGTCGATCCGCCACCTACCGGTGTATCGTCTTTATACGTTGCTGTTACTTTAACTGCTTCACCTGGCATGATGAACGTATACATGTTGTTATTCGTTGTATCTTGGGTCAACGTCAAGCTTGCTGGCGTAACGATCCACTTGTCGAACACTTTACCCACAGGCGCATCTAGTACTACAGTTACGGTTTCACCTTTCTTAGCAGTCTGTTTATCTGCTGTTACACCTTCCATGGTTACAGTGTAAGTCTTGCCGAGATCAAATGTTGCCGTGTACGTCTTACCGAGCGATCCCGAAGTATTGACTTCAATGCTAACTCCATCTTGTATCGGTGTAACTTTCATCCCCGTATCTGCAGTTAGCAATGTCAAGTTCGGTTGATGGACTTCAATCGTCACTGTGTTTTGCTTTTGCGTTGGATCGGATATCGCAATTGTCATTTCGCCACGCTCTTCTTTCATGATGACCGTAGCTGCAGATTTAGCTTGGATGCTTCCTGCAGTATCCGCACTCCAGAAGTTCGCAGCTGTGATGCCAAGCTGCTTATTGCTAACGGCCTGTACGGTTGATGTATTGCTAAGCACTCCTACTGCCGGTTGTTCACTATAAGCTTGTGTTTGTTCCGCTGTCTTACCTGGAAGCAGCACATATTCGTAACTAGCGGCTTGTGGATTATTCCCATGATCAAAGGCAATGCTGGCATAGTTGCGCGTCAGTTTATCTTGCGATTGACCGTTGTTAATGTCATACCAAGAGCCTGTTCTCGCCTCGCGAACGACATGGAGTGTGGGTGCAGTTGGGAAGTAATAGCCCATATCCGTACCAGAACCTGCACCATTGCCCGCCAGATGCGCCCAGTTTACATCGTTAATATCTGCTTTATAATCCAATGCTGCAGGCACCTGTACACCGTTAATCACAAATGCGTTATCACCGCTGCTATTCAACTTGCGATTATCAACAATCGTTTCTACCGATTTTGTAGCGGCCGATGTTTTACGAATATCTGTACCGAGGGCAACAATTTCATCATCGAACATAAACCATGATTTCTTACCACTTAAATCACTGCCCGTTACTTTCGTTAATGAGAAATCCATGCCGCTTGCACTATATAAATGATCTAGTGTGGCACCGCCAACATGACTTTTCGTATTGTAATAGTACGCCCATTCGCCCGGCATCTTTCCTTCTCCAGAACCGTCTGTTGTCGTACCTGGCAAACGGAAACTATTAACCGTCGCCCAAAATCCATCGCGATATTGCAATAAATCTTCGTTATAGATATAGGTCATGCCAAGACCAGTATCCCAACCTTTTATATTTTCTTTGTTACCCATTTCAAAGGCAGAAATGCGGTCTGAGAACATGCTTAGCCCAAAAGCGTAGTTCGGACGATGATGCGCGACACGGGCCATACCGTTGAACATATAACTGCTCGACAATTCACCGCGCGGTGCGACAGTATCATCGTTCATCACTTTCTTCAGCAACATCACACTATAAATCGGCAAGCCTTTATAGTAATCATTAAAGGTTGTATCCTTGCTTACCCATTCCTTAACCATACTGCGAATATTAGCGCTAACCTCTGGTGGTGCACCCTCTGCTAAACTTGCTAAAGCTACAATCGTGCCGCGAGCCGTACCCGAGTCTTTTCTGGAGATCCCCCGCCCGTTAACCATATCCATGTACAGCCCTTTATAAATAACTGGTTCGAATGTATCACTTACCCACTTATAAATGTTAGCCACACGTGGATCAGTCACAGGCCATGGTGAAGTGTTGAGCAAATAAGTGATGTCCGCCGTGCGGCTGAGCCAGACTGCACCATAGCCAGCCGTGTAAGCGATATTCGCATGCTGCACCAGTGAACCATCCTCATATACACCATCACCTTTCGTGACATAGTTAAATTCGGAACCAATCGAATCCCGTCCTTGCGTAATTTTAGCGCTATTTCTACCAATTACGCCGCGAAGAGTTACAACAAGTGCTTTGTCCAGCAAATTGCCACCGGTTTCGATCACGGAGCTATTTTGCACCCGCTTTGTTGGATTAGGACAATACTTATCAATTGTCCGCATGAAGTTGCCTATTTGCTGATCGTTCAACTCATCATACATAAGGATCAGACAATCATTTAACAGCTGCGGTGCACCGATTTCAAATCCCCACCAGCTGCTGGCGCTGCTGTAGGATAAACGCTCGTTATAACGCTTAGCGTACATCCAATCCAGGGCACCTATAATTGCATCCCGCAGCTGTGGATCGTGATAGAAACGAGAAGCCTCTGTATTGTAAGCGGTTGCAATTGTCTTAATACGAGTAAACTCGCTAACGATGTTGTTGGCATGCTGCTCCTTCGTGTCGGCGTTATCGACAAGATCCGACCATAAGTATCTACGGCTGCTATCATTAGCACTAAGCGTATCGAGATAACCCGTCTTAGCGGCATTGGATACATTATTGTCCATCTCAGCTACTAGTGCCTGAATAGCGGGATCAGAAGCGAGGTTATCGTCTACAGCTCCTACTAACTTCTGCTTCCAGCGTTCACGCAATTGGTCGTAAGCAGCTGCTGTCTCTGTAGAGTCTACACCAATGTTACTTTGTGCCTTTATCATCTGATCTTCTGTTGCAACAGTGATTGTTGCTACACCCGCAGCAATAGCTGTTACATTACCATCTTGATCAACAGCAGCTACGTTCTCATCACTAGTACTCCATTTTACTTTGGGAGATGGAAGATTATTTGGAGTGACGGTTAATGTTAGCGGCTTCGTCTCTCCAACCGTCATCATCGTTGCCGTCGGTTCAAGCGCTAACCCCGTTATGCCGTCATATTCCTCCAGCCGAATGTTATCAAACCACACTTTGCCGGTGCTATTTTCTAAAAACAATTCAACAAAAAATTTAGCACCACCAGCCGGCACCGTTATAAAAACTTGCTGCATCGTCCAATCGTTCGTACCATACACCTTCGTTGAAGTAGGTCCATCTATTAATTTTGTGTTAGAAGGATTAAGCACAGAAGTGCGGAAATAAGCGCCGCTGCCACCTGCAATATTTTCGGTTTTATACCACACTTGCAAGCGGTACGATTTCCCAGCCTCCACGGGTGCCTTAGCATTAATCGATACACGGCTTGTGCCGGAAGCATCTATCAGCATCGATTGCTGACCACTATAAGAATCATAGGTAGCAACCGTTACACTTACTGTCCTACCAGTTGGTTTACCAGAACCTACAGGAATCCATGTGTCCCAATTAACAGGTACAGGGTTCGTATCCGTATATTGAGTCCAAGTACCGCTCGGCGCTGCAGTTGATTCGAAATCACCATTCGGAAATAAATTATTTACATTTGATGACATCGCTACACCTGTGCCAACAGGCAAGAACGTGACTACTATTGCAACTACTAGTAACAAACTAAGTATTTTTTTCATCACTCTTCACCCCTTCTCTGAGCACCATACAGAAAAGGCGTCCCTCTTCCCACTATTTGTACTTTATATAGCATGGAATATAGAGACGCCTAGTTTCAGCGGATTTCTATTTATTATATTACTTACAAATCGTTACTTCTTCTCTTTCTCATTAATAATCTTCGTTGCTTCTTCAACCATCCATGCTTGTACTTTCTCAATTGGCTCCGTGCTAAGCATAAATTTGCTGAAGCCATCGTCGATAACTTTTGTTAAATCAGCACTCGAAGTGGTAAGGACCTTGGAAGCATCCAAATACTTAATATCGGCGCCAAACAGCGTGTTCTTCAATGACTCTACATCGTACTTGTCCGTGTTTTTACCGATCATGCGCTCCAATAGTTTTGTCTGATCTGCTTTCTTCCAACCGGAAAACTCTTGTCTATTGGCTGAATCTGCTGTAGACATGAAGCGCATCAGCTTATATGACTCTTCCTTGTGCTTCGTTGTTGAACCCATTGCTAATTGTGAACTGCCAACAAAGTATTTACCGCCCTCATAATCTTTAGGCAAAGCATTCTTTGGAGGCAAAGGAACTGGCGCGAAAGCAGTCACAAAATCATGTGGGTACTGCTCAAGATTGCCTGGATCAGGAATCGTGAAGCTGCCTGACATAATCATCGCTGCACTACCACCGAAGAATTCACTGCGATAGTTAAGCTTAGATGCTAGCACATCCGCATAGGGTTTCGCTGACTTATCAACACTTTCCATGTCTTTGCGCAATTGGAAGAAGTACGGATAGGTTGGGTCAGACAGAATTGTACTACCATCGTCATAGCGGAACGGATCTTTCATTACCGTTTGCGCTGGGGCATTCATATACAACTCCCACGTATGGAAGTAGGTTCCGTATCGTTTGTCTACGCCTTCGCCTTTTGTCAGCTTCTTCGCATACTCGCGATAGTCGTCCCATGTCCAGCCGAATTTAGGAACGGGCAGTCCCGCTTCATCCAACGCATTCTTATTGAGCATGACATAGGTATAACCTGATGTATATGGCATCCCGTAATATTTGCCGTCTACTTGCGGATTTACATAATACTCATCTTCCGCTTTCAAACCTTCTTTATCATAGAATTCATTTAGTGGCGTAAATGCACTGCGAACTGCTCTTTCAACGACCGCTGAAGTACTTGGCAATTGAACGACGTCAACTTCATCTCCTGACGAAATAAGGAAGTCCAATTTCTTCAACATTTCCAATGAATTACCTGGGACGAGCACGACATGTTCCACTTTAATACCAGGGTTAGCTGCTTCAAACTCACGCAGCATTGCGTCTGTACCCTCTTGTTGAGCCTCATTGTCCCAGTTATAGTACTTAAGGGTCACTTCCTTCTTCTCTGTACCGTTCGATTGTGCGGATTCGTCAGCTTTGTTTCCACAAGCGCTTGTAAACATCATTAATGCTAGTAGTAGGCATGTGGACAGAAGAAAATAACGTTTACTTTTAGTTGCCATGTGCAACTTCCCCCTAAAATGAATGATAGTAAGCTTTGAGTCAAGGCCTTGTTAGCGCTTACAGACAGTATATAACGTTTGCAAATTGCCTGCGTGTATAATTTTGTGCTTGTGCGATAACGATTTTGACTTATTAGAAGACTCTAAACTAGAGATGTCTACAGATTTATCTTATCATGAGTCCGTAATGCTTACCCTTTCACACCACCAAGGGCAATCCCACTAATAACTTGTCTCTGCAAAACAATAAACACAATCAGCAGAGGAATAATCGCTGATACTGCCGCCATCATCATAATCGCATCGTTGGTCGTATAATCATCCCTAAACAAGGTCATGCCTAGCGGAACGGTATACAACGATTTCGATTGCAAGAAGATTAACGGATTTTGATAATCATTCCACGACCAGATGAACTTAATAATCGCCACCGTCGCGATTACAGGCTGACAGAGCGGAAGCATAATCGAAGTGAAGCTGCGCAGGTGCCCTGCACCGTCAATTTTAGCAGCTTCCAAAATATCATCACTCACACCGGCCATAAACTGACGCAACAAGAATGTAAAGTAAATCGAAAACATACCCATCAATATTAGCGCTGCATGGGTGTCATATAGTCCCAACCAACGAATAAGCATGAAGCGAGGAATGAGCGTCGCTTGATCAGGAATAATCATCATGGCTAACAGCCCGGCAAATACAAGGTTTCGACCGCGAAATTGTAGTTTCGTAAAGGAATAGGCTGCCATCGTTGATATAAGTAGCGAGAGTAAAGTAACGATAATTGCCACTTTAATGGAGTTAAAATAAATCTGACCAAACGGTACCTTTTGCATCCATACTGCCTTAAAGTTATTCATAAAGTTGGTTGCAGATGGAATCCATTCAATCGGGAAGCGCATGACATCTTTTTCAAATTTAAACGCTGACGACACCATCCATAATAATGGAAAGATGAAAAGTATGGACAATGCTCCCATTAACACGGTAGCGATAATTTTAGTAATCTTATTACGTAAGGTTAGCATCGTATTCTCCCTTTCTATTAAAATGATTCTTCTTGGCGCATCTTCCACGTTGCCGCAGTAATCAGACCGATAATCGCAAATAACAACCAAGAGATTGCAGATGCATAGCCCATATTGTAGTTGACGAAACCTTCTTGATAGATGCGGAATACAATTACCGTTGATGAATTATCAGGACCGCCTTCGGTCAAATACGAAATAATATCGAACACTTTAAATGAACCAATAAGCATCGTAATAAGCAAGAAGAACGTCGTTGGACGGAGCAGCGGGATCGTGATATTGAAAAACTTCTTCAGCCCCGTCGCCCCATCAATTTCTGCCGCTTCATATAATTCTTCGGAAATATTGGACAATCCCGCCATGTATATAATAATCGTGTAACCGAGCCCTGCCCACGCACTAATAATAGCGACCGCAATTAGTGATGTTTTCGGATCAACGAGCCATTTCGGAGGATTCGATATACCAAGATCCATTAGAAATTGATTGATAGGGCCTAGTGAAGGGTGGAACAAGATGCTCCACACTGCTGCCACAGCGATAATCGAAGAAATGTAAGGTATAAAGAATACGACTTTAAAGTAATCCTTAAAGTAGACTTTACTATGAATAACAACTGCTAACACAAGTGCAAGCGCAATCGGAATTGGCACGGTTAACACCGTATATACTAAGTTGTTATATAATGCCTTCCAAATCGTTGGGTCTTGAAATAAATGAATGAAGTTTTGCAGACCAGCAAATTTAATACCTGATACCCCAGATAATAAATCCCAATCTGTAAAACTTAAGTACAATGAAAACCCAAGGGCAAATACATTAAGCATTAACATACCCACTATTTCTGGCAGTAAAAACAGCCAACCAACTAATGCTTCCTTTCTCCGTGGCGACCAAAATTTTTTCACTCCGCTCTCCGCCTGCTGTTTTGGAAGCTGATAACTTGATTTTGTCTCTTCCACTTTTTATGTCACCTCAGCTTATAATTTGTTGACTTCATCATAATTCGCAGGCAAGGGAGAACAAAGGATGGATTATGACCTAGTGTGGGTAAAATTTTGACCTTTGTCATTTATGGAAACATGCAACCGAGTTGACTACTATTGAGCATCATTGAGATGAAGGGTTAGATGGGTTAAGCCGGAGATGGAGAGAGCTGGATCACTCGAAAACGGGGAAGAAATGTAATGTAAACAGAAAAGCGACCCCTACTTTTCCATGTAAGGGCCGCCCATCACTCTCTTTTGCAAAGCTGAGATACCTAATCAATTATTAGAAAGTGATTGTTGATATTGAGACCAGAGGGTATTCACGTCTATGCCAGTAATCAATTGAAATTGACCTTCTTTCCACAATTGAATTTGTTGCTCATTCATGCCATAGGGGATCCTTGCGGCATTTAATGCACGAATGAATCCGCGATGTTTCGTATCTTCAATCCAGCGAATGAAGTTCGCCGTTCCATTGCTAGACCAAGTTCCACCCGGGCTGATACCATAACGATTATGATAACCCGTTTCGTAACGCAAGCTATCAGCTACTGCTTCCACATCAAAGTCGCTATATTGATAAGCATGACCCAATTCGTGATAAAGGATTCCAATAATTTCATCGCGTAATGAGTTGTTGGGATTATTAGCTGCGAAGCTTGCGAGATACTGAGAACTGATACCTAGCGTTTTTAACTCATTGTCTCCTGACATCCAGGCAACTCCAGGGGTGTCTACGATTTCCACTAGAATTTTCTTTACTCTAACCGGCATTTCTGCCGGACTCTTGTATAAAATTTCATTTAATTTACGCAAGATCGTCAAAATTTCTTGCTCGGCATTGGGTAGAGCTTGATCGAATAAACTGTAGCCTGCAAGGTTCTGAACTTCGATGATCGGGTTCTCGGTATGCCACATGTCATTCGTGCGCGAAAATTCAACTTCGCTTACTTGCAGAGCGTAGCCGCTATGATTTTGGATATTGTTGAGCCTATAGTATTGATAGGCATTTGTATTGTTATACAATAAGTAATGTTTACGTTGATGACGAAGCTTGAAGTTCTCATCGCTTTTCGTGTCTAAATCCGTCCAGTTAATAGAATCATTGGATCCCTGCAGAACCCAGCTTCTCGGATCAGCATCGGGACTATTGTTGTACGATTTAGCCGACGTAAGCGCGTAACCATCGATCATAACCTGTTCGCCAAAGTCGAACTGCAACCATGCCGTATTGTTCCAAGTTAGCCACTTGGTATTGCTTGATCCGTCAACCAGATTCGACTTGATATCGTCTGGAGCATTTTCTCCGCTGGCTGTAACCGTGGGCTTAATCGTGCTGAAAGTCTGCACATCATTACCGAATAGCTTAATTTCGGATAACTGCAGCATCCCGCCGTCATCGTACTGATTAGCAAAGTTATCAAACTTTACAAATTTATAAGGAGCTGTATTGGCAAATGAATAGGTTTTCGTTTGATGGCGGGAGGTGAAGCTTTGATTCTGCTGTGTGTCCAGATCATCCCAGACAATCCCGTCATTGGACCCTTTTAATACCCAGCTTTTCGGATCTCTTCCAGGCTCATCCTCCGCAGTTGTAATGGAGTACGAGTTAACGATCTTTGCAGTCGTGAATTCATATTGCAGCCATGCTGGAGTACTGAATGTTAACCACTTCGAAAAAATATACTGATCGAATGCTTTATCCTTGCCCTCATGCGACCCATTTTCACCACTTGCGGTTACCGTCCCGTCTACAGCTAAATTGATCGGCAGGATAGTCGGAGTCGACTCGGCTGCAATAGCAACCGGAATATATACATTGCTGCTAAAGCCTAATCCTATCGCGGCCGCTAAGATAAGTACTCCTATTTTTTTCATGTTTGTCCTCTCCTTTTTTTGATTAAGAAGTTTCATGATTTCCCCTACTTTTCAGTTCACTTTAAAATTAACTTCCGGGTATTTTGCGGCCAGCCTCTCTAGTGCTGAGCTGTCGCCTGTCTGTTTCACATAAAGGTCAAAAAAAGCGAGGCTAAACTCGTTGATAATACGATGAACGTACCGCGGATCTTCGCCTGGGCTTCGCAATAAAGGTGAAATCAGATGAAAATCAGTGAAGCTCGTATGATCCGTGTGAGGAATGACCATCGACATACCACCGCCAGCAAGCGCACGCTCGTTGCGGTTATTTATTACCTTGATATCTTCAAGTGGATCATCGATGATCCCTGCGCTCATGCTCAGAAACGGTTTGCCGATTCCCGTAGCTGGCACATTTGACCCATATAACAGACCGTCCATATTAATGGCTGCTTGGATGCGGGAGTCCTCCACCAGCATTTGTGCGGCGGTAGCTCCACCGTAAGAATGGCCGAACATACCGATTCGCGAAGTGTCGATCCTTCCCGTAAAGCGGTCGTCTACATCGCCTCGGTTAAGCTTCTCCACTTGATCTAGCACAAAAGCGGTATCTTCCCGCCATAATTTGATATGGCGATCTCTTTCAGCAAGTTCAGTTAGATTCGTAGACTGAAAGTATGCAGTTCGACCGTCTGGATAGACGGTAGCCGCAGCGTCATAGGCATGGTCGATACATAAGACGATATAACCTTGACTTGCTAGCTCCTCGACTTGAAACGTATTTTGATTGCGAAAACCGTTCAAACCATGGGAGAAGATCAATACAGGATAACGGTTCTCGGCGTCTGATAGCCGGGCTTCCGAGAACGCATTCGATTTCACCACATTCAGATGGCCTAGTACGAATGCCGGGACGGACACATCTGCTTCCAGTCCCTTTGCGACCTCATGCGCATTGCGGATAAAGGGCTCGCGATTTCCCTCGCCTTTATCACCTGCAGGATAATACATCTGTACCATTAGCTCGCGCCGGTCATTCGGATCATTTGTAAAAAGTTCCTCCCGCTGATCATCAACCCAATGATACAGCGTTGTGCCGACCATAAATGGGCCTGTCGGTTTATGAAATAAAGATACAGGCATGAGTGCAGGCATCGCGACCGCTACAGACAAATATATGACAAGCAGCAATGTACGAACCGTGACCGTAATTCTGTTTCTGGGGCTCTCTTTGCTCCTGGCCAATAGATAGCATACTGTCAATATAACAGGGGACAAATAAGCCGGAATCATCTGCCAACGGTAGCCTTCAGCGATAAGCTGTATGATAAGAACACCGTATGCAACCGTCAAGGCGGTAACAGACCACCGTTTTGTCTTCCAGCCTGCAAATAGAGTCCATCCCAGAAGGACGAAATTAACAAAGATCAAACCGATTTCCCAAAATCCCATCGGATTCTCCCACCTTTCTTCATTTTCATCTAAGTACTAGTAGTACTAAAATATTATTTTCGGTACTAACAATAAGTATTGCATACATTTGCTCTTAGTGAATCCACGAAAACAAAAAAAGCTGAGAAGAACGGCAACCTGTAAGTATTGTTTTTCTCAGCTCTAATAAATGGGAGCCTCATTCTACTTCCTAATTCCATTCAATATGATATCTACCATCATGGAAAGAGATTCTTGCACCGTAATTTGGCTGGAAGCTAAATTGCGCTGATCGAAAATCGATGTCATTAAGAAATTGAGGGTTTGGATCAGTGTTGGAATATGCATCGGACGAAAATCACCATTATGGATGCCTTCTTCAATGAGACTAGTAATGATATTCCACTCATCATTAATGCCTTGTTCCATTTCCCTCCACCGTTCGGGGTAGTACCGCCGAAGTTCGACCAGTAAGCGTACATAGCTGTTCTGAAAATCATGAGGAACAATCAAGAGTATACCTTTCAATTTTTCAGATATGCTCAAATTCGTATCTTGGATCACTTCTCGAAATCGTCTTTCCGTTTCTTCGTTTACTTGCTGAACCACATAACCTATAAGTTCGTCCTTGGACGGGAAATGCTCGTACAACGTGCTTTTGCTTACACCTAATTCGCGCGCCAAATCATTCATTGTAAATTTGATTCCTTTTTCATGAAATAGCGCGATAGCAGTTTTGGCAATCCGTTCTTTCATCCTTAGTTCACCTCAAACCAAGAGTAGTACCCATAGATCCTTTTATAGTACTTTGGGTACTAGGAAAGTGTAACTCTTTATTTCTTTGGGGTCAAATTCAACAACCAAGTTAGCACTAACTACTTTAGATTTTCGGGGTTTAGCTTTTCCAATTCTGGAATCACGAAACGTCCGTCTTTTCGAATCAGTCGATCATCAAACCAAATCTCTCCACCGCCATACTCTGACGTTGAATCATCACCATGTCCCAGTGAATTGCTGACTCATTCCCATTTGAAGCATTATCATAGCATCGTCCCGGTGTGAAATGAAAGCTGCCATCGATTTTCTCATCGAACAGAATATCCTGCATTGGTTCCCTAATAGCAGGATTTAACCCAATTGCAAACTCCCCTATGTAACGTGCACCTTCATCCGCATCTAAGATATTGTTTAGCCGCTCGGTGTTGTTTGCTGCCGCATGGATGATCTTTCGCGCAAATTCACGAATGGGTGCCCACCTGCTTGATGCACGGCTTTCACAAGTTCCTTTGCCAAAGATGTGTCGATTCCAGTTGAATCTATTAATACATTGTCTCCCTTTTGCACATTTGCAGAATAGTTTACGAGCATATCAGCTAATTTCGTAAGTCGCGGATCCAACATACATGTACACCTCTCCCATCGTTTTTTAGCGAAATGAAAAACTGAATTCAAATATCAGTGCCTATTTGCTAATTCGTTGAATTTCCTTCAACTCCTCATCATTGAAAGAGCCCCCCTCTACCCTTACATTGATCTCTACAACGCAAAGTCCAGTCATTCTTTGAACCGCATCTCGGATGTTTACCTGCAATTGATGACACACTTCTTGAATTTTCATACCGTACACAACCATAACTCGCAGATCTATAGCAGCTTCAACTTCACCTACCTCGACAGACACGCCCTTCTGTACGTTCTTGCCACTCAACATCTTCACCCAATCATCCGACAGACCGCCTGACATAGCAGCAATTCCTGGAGTCTCAAGCGCTGCAAGACCAGCGATTGTGGCGACGACATCATCGGATATCAGAATGCCTCCTTGTTTGTTCAATGGTTTCTCAGCCATGGTCATCTTCCTTTCTGTCTATGTTCAGGGACACCATTAGTTCACTTTAAATTTCACTTCTGGGTAATTGGCAGCCAGCCTGTCCAGGGCCGAGCTGTCGCCTGTCTGTTTCACATAAAGGTCAAAAAAAGCGAGACTGAATTCATTAATGATACGATGAACGTAACGCGGATCTTCGCCCGGACTTCGTAATAAAGGTGAAATCAGATGTAAATCTGAGAAGCTCATATGATCCGTATGAGGAATGACCATAGACATGCCACCACCGGCGAGCGCTCGTTTATTGCGAGCCTCTTCTTCATCGGAATCTTCTTTGGAGTCTTCGCTCATCTCTGCACTCATGAGCAGGAAAGGTTTTCCGATACCTGACTCTGAAAAAGCAGCCCCATATAACGTGCCGTCCATATCAATGGCAGCTTTGATGCGGGAGTCTTCTGCTAGCATCTGCGCGGCAGTAGCCCCGCCGTAAGAATGCCCGAACATCCCGATTCGGGTCGTATCAATCCTTCCTGCAAAGCGGCCATTGCTTTGGTTTAGCTTCTCTACTTGATCAAGCACAAAAGAGACATCTCCCTTCCATAATTTGATATGGCCATCTCTTTCAGAAATATCAGTCATATTAGCTGACTGAAAGTATGCGGTTCGACCATCTGGATAAACAGTAGCCACAGCGTCATAGGCATGATCGATACATACTACGATATAACCTTGGCTCGCTAACTCTTCGACTTCAAACGTGTTTTGATTGCGAAAACCGCCTAAACCATGAGAGAAGAGCAAAACGGGATATTGCTTCTCCGAATCTGACATCCGGGCTTCCGTGAACGCATACGATTCCACCAAACCCAGATGGCTAAGCGTGAATGCCGGGATGGACAAATCTTTTGCCATTCCTTTTGCGATCTCATGCGAGTTGCGGATATAGGGTTCGCGGTTCCCCTTGCCTTTATCACCTGCAGGATAATAAATCTGAACCATCAGCTCGCGCCGATCTTTAGGATCTTTAGAAAGCGGTTCTTCCCGTCCATAGTCCACCCAATGATATAGGGTCGTACCGACCAAAAATGGGCCGGTCGGTTGTTTAAATAAAGACACTGGCATGAGTGCAGGCAGCACAACCGCTACAGACAAATAAATGACCAGCAACAATGACTTAAGCGTGAGCGTAACCCGGTTTCTGACACTCTTTTTCCGCTTGGCCAATAGATAGCAAGCTGTCATGATAACTGAAGACAAATAAGCCGGGATCATCTGCCAACGATAGCCTTCCGCAAAGAGCTGTGCGATAAGTACACAGTAGGCAACTGTCAAAGCGATGATAAACCAACGTTTTGTCTCCCTTCTCGCGAATAGTATCCATCCCATAAGTGCGAAATTAACAATAATCAAACTAATCTCCCAAAATCTCAACGTATTTCCCCCTCTGTCTGCATTTTCATCATCAAGGGCATCCCGATATGTAAGAAACAAATCATCGTTACTGCCATTCGTTTCTGCTTATTTTCTCTGTACCTATAGTACCAGTTTGGTATTTTCGGTACTGATATTTATCATAATAGCACAAAATAGTTATAAGTAAAGTATTTAAAACTGTTTTTCGGAAATATAATCTTACAAAATCGTAGGAATCTCGAGCACGATATAAATGAATCGTCCCTCTCTTTCTGTCATCTCCTGCTTGTTCAGCATCGGGTGAAACTCCATTCTTAAGTCGTACATTCAAAAAAAACTCGGTGAGTTCATCACCGAGTTTTTTAAACCTTTTCGTTTGTATTAAAAACGCCTAACAGATTAATATGATCCAAATTGGTGCTGCTGTTGAAAATAAACTCCAATTTATAATCTCCGCGGATATATGTGAGCTTGGTCTGCTTCGTTTTTCCGTTTTTAATCGCTGTTGTGGAATTAGGTGCAAACCAATGCTGCTTCACCATGCTCATCGTAATGCCGCCAATATTGGTTTGGCTCTCAACATTGGTACCGAAGTAACGGATCTCGCGAATTTTATCGGATTGATAGGTGATAGCATAACCGGGGTTACCCATGTTAGCGCTGTATACGTCATAACCGTTTACGTCTTCTCTAGGTAGTTCAGGATCGCCGATGGCTTTAAAGACATCTTTTCTGGTGCTTTTTCCAACCGTCAGGTTGCTTACTGCTCCCGGAAATTGCCCTTCCAACGCTGGTTTATAAAAGCTCATTAACGTTTGGAGTGCATGTTCGGAAGCGTAGTTATCTTGGCTTGCGGCTGCAGCTTCTACCTGCTGTACCGGTAAAACCGAAGAGTTCACCAAAGACGCACCAATTCCGATAACGCCCACAACTGCAAAGGCAGCCCAAACTTTTTTAGTAGAAGTAAACTTCATGTTGGATCCTCTCCTTATACCATGAATTAACCACATATTTTCTATCTCATACTTTAAGCCAATTCTCATCCTAAATATAGTACTATCGGAAAGTGATTGTGTTACGAACTCATGAAAATGAAATGTCATTTCTGACATATTAAATCCACAATAGAGATCCCTAATAAGGCAATTCGCGTAAGTTATCCATAGTATCAATTTACCGTAAATTTGGCACACTATATCTTCCACTTCCCACCTCAGGAAGCAATTCATGCCCCCCCCCTTCATGCTTACTTCATTATACGAAAAGATACCCACAGCCTGAACACCTTTTTCTCTTCGTGTCCAGTCTATGGGTACCCGTTTACATGCAATGGTCAACCTTTTTTTCTTTACTTGTAAGCTTTGGACTTTTCCAAAATTGCTTTTATGAGTGATGCGTTTGCTGGAGCATAGTCTCTTTCCAGCATCTGCTCGTGCTTGCCGTTTCCTGAATAGAAGTGCAATTGCCCAGTTGTTAACTCGCTCCAGGACTTCCATCCGCGTTCTACTTCGCCCATTGCTTCTGACGATTGAATCAGATGAATGTCTGCCCGAACTTTTCCTGTCGTTTCCAAATTATTGTTCCAATTGTTGTAAGCCGTTATGTTTTGTCTTACTTCTTCTGCGTCTAGTTCTGGAACATAACGAAGAAATAGAGAAATTTCTTCTTGCAGCGTCTCCAGGTACTCTTCTTGCAGCATGTTCAAGGAATGCGAGTTTCTTGGGTAGGCATCAAGCATAATGATGCCGGCTACTTCGCGATTTTGTTGTTCCAGCTGCTTGGCCACTTCAAACGCCAGATTACCTCCGGCAGAGTAGCCCAACAAATAGAGCGGACCCTGAGGCTGCATCTTATGAACGCTTTGTGCAAAGTATGAGGCTACATCTTCGCAGCTAATAAAATCATAGGCATATATAGCAGCCGTATCTCGCAGTAATGTCGCCAGCATCGTGAATACTTGACCGAAGCCGACGATTGGCGGGAAGCAATGCAAGGTTATGCCGTTTGCATTGTTTCCGTTCCAGACGGACACTCCTTCCGTTGGCTGCTTCGCTAGAACGTCTGGACTGCTTCCGCTTTGAAGGTGATCAGCGAGTTCCATAACCGTCGGGTAAGCGAAGGCGGCACTAAACGAGATGTCCACGTCCAATCTACGGCGAGCTTCACCAATCATTTGAATCAGTTTCAAAGAATGTCCGCCTGCATCGAAGAAGTTATCGTGAATGCCAATCCTCTCTAAGCTGAGAATCTCCTGCCAAATGTCGGCAAGCACTTGTTCGAACGCATTTCTTGGCGCTGTATAATTTGCTTGAAGAGGCTCATTGAGCTGTATATGAGATAAGCCTCTGCGATCGACTTTGCCATTGGCTGTAAGCGGCAGCATATCCAGCTGCACGAATCGCGTCGGAATCATATAGGCTGGGAGCTGCTTGGATAAGGCTCTCCGCAGTTCTCCGGCCACAAGCTCGGTATCCGCTACGACATATGCGAATAGAAGCTTCTCCTTCACTTCATTTTCACGAGCGATGACCGTCGCTTCCTTCACCTCCTTCACTTTCGTCAGAGCGGTTTCCACTTCGCCCAGCTCAATACGGAAGCCATTTATTTTCACTTGGTCGTCTGAGCGGCCCAAATACTCCAAGTTTCCGTTAGCCTGCATTTTTGCCAAGTCTCCTGTGCGATACATCCGCTTTCCAGGGGCGAATGGATGATCTACGAACTTCTCTGCCGTCAAGTCGGAGCGGTTGAGGTACCCTCTCGCGACTCCATCTCCAGCAATATAGATTTCTCCAGGTACCCCTATCGGAACTTGCTTGCCATCAGAATTGAGCAAATAGATGCTGACATTCGCAGCCGGTACGCCAATGGGAACCGACCCGCTCGTATCTGTTGCCGGATCGTATCGATAAATCATGCAGCCGACAACCGTTTCTGTCGGGCCGTATTCATTGAATATCTCGATTTCTCCGCCAAATTGATCATGGATGCTTCTCGCCAGACCTGTAGCAAGATTGTCTCCACCGACAATCAGCTTTCGGATGTTCGATCCGGGCGTGACCTTCAATTCCTTAATCAAACGTAAATGAGCAGGCGTCAGCTTGATAATGTTGACTTGATTATCGGTTACAATCCGCTCAATTAATAACGCTTTGTCTTCCCCGCTATAAATCCGAATCAGACTGCCGGTAAGCAAAGGCGTAAATACGGATGTCACCGTCAAGTCGAAGGAAATGGAAGAGTACAGCGGGAAATCTAGCTTTTCTCCGGCAGCATATACGTTTTTCGCCCACCATATATAATTCGTCAGGCCCTGATGAGTAATCATTGCTCCCTTCGGATTTCCTGTCGTTCCCGATGTATAAATCACATAAGCAAGGTCGTTGGCGCTTGATACCGGCTCGAGATTCCGTTCTTCTGCGCTGTAGGCGGCCTGATCGTTTAGATCGATAAGCTTTCCTTCAAACTGTACGCGAGCCAGTAAATGATGCTGCGTGAGAAGCACCTGCGAACCGGAGTCCTCCAACATATAACGAATGCGTTGTTCCGGATACTCCGGATCAATCGGCACGTAAGCTCCTCCGGCTTTTAGCACACCTAGTATGCCGACGATCATTTCCACCGACCGATCCGCCAAAATGCCGACCAATTGATCCGATCGTACGCCGGCTGCCCGCAATGTCCTTGCCAATCGATTGGAACGGGCATTCAGCTCACTGTATGTCACTTGCTCTTCTTCATGAACGATGGCTACCGCTTCTGGCGTTTTTTCCGCCTGCCGCTCGAACAATTGGTAAACCGTTGCTTCTCGAGGATATTCCGAAGCTGTCGCATTTCCTGCCGCAAGCTGTGCGCGCTCTTCCGCAGTTAGGATCTCTAACGACGCAATCTGTGCCTGCGGATTTGCCGTAACCGCATGAATCAACTGCTTGAAGTGTTTCGCCATCCTCTCAATGGTCTCTCGTTTGAACAAGGAAGAAGCGTACTCGATGCTGCACGAAATTCCGTTCTCCATCTCTGCCAGTTGGAAGGTGAGGTCAAACTTCGCTACGGAATGTTCGATTGTATAAGGCTGGATGTGCAAATCTTGGATTTGCAAATCTCTTTGCTCCACATTTTGTAGAACGAACATCGTATCGAAAATTGGGTTGCGGCTTCTATCCCTTTTGATCTGCACCTTCTCGACCAATTCTTCAAATGGATAGCCTTGGTGCTCGTAGGCATCAAGCATCGTTTCTTTTACTTCTTCTACATACGATAAAAATGTTTTGTTGCCTGCCGGATAGCTGCGTATCGCTAACGTGCCTACAAACATCCCCACCAGTGACTCCAAGTCGCTATGTGATCTGCCTGCAATCGGCGTGCCGACAACAATATCCTCTTGCCCTGAATATTTATGCAGTAAGGTTGTATATACCGCCAGCAGTACCATATACAGAGACGCTCCGGTTTCTGCCGCTATTCGTTTCAAGCTCCGGCGGAGCGGAGTCCCAAGCATAAATGACATCGCTTCTCCCTGGAAGCTTTGCACCACAGGCCGGACATAATCGGTTGGCAGCTCCAGAACAGGAATAGGCCCGCTGAACCTGTTCAACCAATAGGTCTCCTCCTGCTGCTTGCGCTTTTTTTGCGTCTCGGACTGCTGCCATGCCGCGTAGTCTTTGTACTGAATACGCAGAGGCGGAAGTTCTTCCCCTTCATACAAGCGAGCAAATTCATCTACCAAAATGCCTATCGATACGCCATCGGAAATGATGTGATGCATGTCGAGCACGAACAAATAGCGTTCAGACGTAAGCTCTATCAGCCCGACGCGTAAGATCGGCGGCTGCTCCAGATGAAAGGCGCGAATAAATGTCCGAACGGCTTCCGCGGCTTCCGATTCGCTTGCTTGCACATATTCCGGAGTGAAGCCAACCTCATGATGCACACATTGTACAGGCTCGCCTTCTTCCATGTGAAAGCTTGTGCGCAGCGTCTCGTGACGGGCAATAAGCTTGTGAAGCGCGGATTCAAACCGCTGCCGGTCAAGCGCCCCATTGAGTTCCAGCACTATAGGCAAATTGTAGCTCAAACCCGTTTCTTCGAGCTGGTGCAAGATATACAGCCGCTTTTGCGCGGAAGACACTGCATAATACCTCTTCTCTTCGACAGGTTCGATAGCAGTGAACATCTGCTGCTTTCTATCCGCAATGGCTTCGGCCAGCAGCTCGATGGTGGAGTAACGGAATACGTCCCGCAACGGTACGTTCACTTGCAGTTCTTTATGCAGACGGCTCACCATGGCCGTAGCGCGCAAAGAGTGACCGCCGATTTCAAAGAAGTTGTCGCGTACACCTACACGGTCAAGACCAAGTATTTCTTGCCAAATGTACACAAGCTGCGCTTCGACGCGAGTTCGGGGCGCTGCATATTCAGCCGCGGCTATAAGGTTTTCTTCCGGCGCCGGCAGCGCTTTTCGATCGATTTTACCATTTGCCGTCAGCGGTATCCTTTCGATCTGCACGAAGTGCGCAGGAATCATATAATTCGGCAATCGCTGAGCCAAGTGTTCTCTCAGTTCGCCTGCAGCCAGTTTCCGATCGGATACAACGTACGCACATAGCTGATCTTGTCCGCCCGCATCTTCCCGTGCGACTACGACCACTTCTTGAACCGACGACACCTTCAACAGCTGCTCTTCCACCTCACCGAGCTCAATCCGGTAACCTCGAATCTTCACCTGATCGTCGATACGCTCCAAGTACTCAATGTTCCCATCTGGCAACCACTTGGCCAAATCGCCCGTCCGGTACATCCGCGTACCTGGTTCGAATGGGTTGCTCACAAACTTCTCCGCCGTCAGCTCTGGAAGATTCAAGTAACCCCTCGCCAATCCTACGCCCGCAATGCATAACTCCCCGGCTACGCCAATCGGTTGTAACTGATCGTTCTCATCCACGATATAGATCCGATGGTTCAGAATTGGACGACCGATAGGTACCAGCTTGCCGGTAGAAGCGCCAGTAGATGCTGGCCATATCGTTGCTGCAATCGAGTCTTCTGTCGGACCGTAAGCATTAAAGTACATCACGCTGTCTTGCCACTGCTTGACAAGTTGAACCGAACTAGCGGAGCCCGCCGTGATCAATTTCTTTAAACTTGGCAGATCATCTGATTGTAAGTAGGCTGCATACGTTGGGGGCAAAGTTGCTGTCGTAATTTGATGGTCGTTCATATAGCTCTTACATAATTGATGATCCAAAATCGTCGATTTGGTAGGAATATGGAGCGTTCCACCCAAAAATAACGCCTGAATGATCTCCCAGCACGACGCATCAAAAGACAAACTCGCGAATTGGATTACATGATCCTGTTCTCCGAGTTGTAGTGTGTTTGCAAACATCTGTTTCAAATTACACAAACCGCGATGCTCAACCATAACCCCTTTCGGTTTGCCCGTCGTTCCCGACGTGTAGATCACGTAGGCCAGATGATCCGCTGTCGCACCCGATTCCACATTCGAACCGTCTTCCATGTACAGTTGTTCGTCATCCAGCATCAAACACTGGCCGGCAAAAGTCACATGCTCTACCAAATGACTTTGTGTCAGCAGCAGCTTCGCACCCGAATCCTTTAGCATATAGTCAATCCGTTCCGCTGGATACTCCGGGTCAATCGGGACATACGCCCCACCGGCTTTCAAGATCCCGAAAATACCCACAATCATCTCCAGCGAACGCTCAACCAAGATACCTACCAGTTGATCCGGCTCTACGCCCTCCGCTTGCAGCGTTCTTGCCAGATGATTTGCTCTTTCATTCAATTCACGGTATGTCAATTGGCTGCCCTCGTATACAACAGCCACTTGATTCGGTGTCCGCTCCACCTGTTCCTCAAATAACTGGTGAATCGTCTTGTCTCTCGGAGAGTCTGCCGCCGTATCGTTGAATACCTCCACAATCTGCGCCTTCTCTTCTCGGCTCACGATCTCGATCCATGACAGTTTTGTCTGCGGTTCATTCACGATGACATCGATCACCTGTTTGAAATGCCCCGCCATCCGCTCGATCGTTTCTTTCTTGTACAGGGAGGTGGCATACTCGATGCCGCATACAATCCCTTCCGATTCCTCCGCCGCACTGAAAGTCAGGTCAAACTTGGCCAAGTTATACTCGAACGGATAGGAACTAAATCTCAAGCCTTCCAGGCTCAGTTCTCTTCGCTCTGTGTTTTGCAGTACAAACATCGTGTCAAAGATCGGATTGCGACTTACA
This sequence comes from Paenibacillus sp. UNC217MF, assembly GCF_000686865.1. NCBI lineage: Bacteria > Bacillati > Bacillota > Bacilli > Caryophanales > Paenibacillaceae > Paenibacillus > Paenibacillus sp. UNC217MF. The sequence continues at coordinate 73,777 of NZ_JMLT01000024.1, forward strand.
TCTCTCGGCACATCCAGCTTGCCCACCAAATCTTCAAACGGATAATCCTGGTTCTCATAGGCGCTTAACGTATTTTCTTTGACTCCCTGCAGATACTCCCGGAACGTCTTCTCCCCCACCGGGGCGTTGCGGATCGCCAGCGTATTCACAAACATCCCTAGAATCGGCTCCAGTTCCGTATGCGACCTGCCTGCAATTGGCGTTCCTACGACAATATCTGCCTGTCCACTGTACTTGGACAGCAAGGTCGTATATACCGCCAGCAATACCATATACAACGTCGTTCCCGTTTGCGAGGCCAGCTGTCTTAATCCTTCGCTTTTTCGCTCGTCGATCACGAAGTCAAGTCTATTTCCTTGAAAGCTTCTGACCGGCGGCCGGGCATCGTCTGTTGGCAGTTCGAGCACCGGGATTTCTCCCGCAAACACACCCAGCCAGTACGCTTCCTGTTTGCTCATCCGCTCACTTTGAGTTTCCGTTTGCTGCCATGCTGCATAATCCTTGTACTGAACGCGTAGCGGCGGCAGCTCCGCTCCCTCATACAACTGAACAAGCTCCTGAGTGAGTATGCCCATGGAGGCTCCGTCAGAGATGATATGATGCATATCCAAGAGCAACAGATGGCAATCCGATTTCAGTTCGAGAAGTCCCACCCGCAAAAGTGGCGCCTGGCGAAGATCAAACGGCCGCACGAACTCCTGAATATGCGCCTTCTCTTCCCCTTCTTGTACCCATGCATACGCGATGGCAAATTCCACGTCCCGGTGCACACGCTGTACCGGTTCACCACCGACCAGTTCAAAGCCTGTACGCAGCGTCTCATGACGAGCAATAAGACTGCGGAATGCCTCTTCCAAGCGATTGCGGTTCAGTGCTCCTTCAAGTATTAAAACGCCAGGCATGTTGTAGCTCAACTCTGCCCCGTCGATCTGCTGCAAAATGTACATCCGTTTTTGCGCCGAGGACACCGGGTAGTAGTCCCTTGCTTCGATGAGCGGAATGGCTGCGTACTCCTTCTGCTCCAACCCGGAGATTGCCTGCGCCATCCCTTCGACTGTCGGACAACGGAACACGTCTCTTAACGGAATCTCCGTATCCAGCGTCTGATGAATGCGCGATACCAGTGTCATCGCCCGGAGCGAATGGCCCCCGATGTCAAAGAAGTTATCGCGGATGCCGACGCGCTCTAGTCCCAGCACCTCTTGCCATAGCTGCGCCAGCTTCGCTTCCGTCGCCGTGCGCGGTGCTGCATACTCCGTTCCTATACTCAGCGCCCCATCCGGGGCTGGCAGTGCCTTGCGATCCACTTTTCCGTTTGGCGTGAGCGGCATCTTCTCCAAGTGAATGAAGTGTGATGGGATCATATAAGATGGAAGACCTGCCGCCAGCTTGATCCGCATCGCCTGCGCCGTTAGCTCACTGCTGCCTGTTACATAGGCGCACAGTTCCTGTTCGCCCCTCTCCGTTTCCCCGGTGACAACGGTCACGACCGCTTCCTTGACGCCATCGATTCGCAGCAAATGCGCTTCGATCTCGCCCGGTTCGATCCGGTAACCGCGGATCTTCACCTGATGGTCGATCCGTCCTAGATGCTCCAATCTGCCATCCGGCAGCCAGCGGGCCAAATCGCCTGTCCGGTATATCCGCTCCCCAGGTAGGTACGGATGAGCTACAAACTTCTCCTTGGTCAGATCTTCGCGCGCCCAGTATCCGCGAGCGACTCCGGCGCCTCCAAGGCACAGTTCGCCCACGGCTCCGATCGGCTGCAGCTGCAGCGCCTCGTTCAGCACGTACGCCTGAGTGTTCGCTAGCGGACGACCGATGCTTACTTTTTCCCCTTCGCTATCCTTCAAATGTTCAAACGTAGACCACACCGTCGTTTCCGTCGGGCCGTACATATTGTACAGCGACGCATTCGTTTGCGCCCGAAGCTGCTTCAGCAACGCCGCAGGCAGCGGCTCGCCGCCGATCAGCAGGGCTGGTATACGGCGCAGCTGCGCGGCGCTGTGCTCCTGCTCCAGCATCATCGACAGCCTCGAAGGCGTCGTCTGCATCAGCTGTACCGGATGCTCCGCCAGCAAATCACCCAGCAGCGCAGGGTCCTGAAGCTCCGCTTCGCTGGCAAGAACGATCTGCATCCCGCAGCTGAGTGGTACCCAACTCTCGGTCACGAAGATGTCGAAGGACACCGTGGTGACCGAGAGGATCGACGCAGACGGCGCAAACGGCAGCGAGCGCACCATCCCCGCGATAAAGTTCACGATGTTCCGGTGCTCCACCACCACGCCTTTTGGCTTGCCGGTGGTACCGGACGTGTAGATCACATACGCGCTGTTCATCGGCGTTGTCGGTACATCCGACTGTACTTCCGTTGCTCCCATGGATGCCGGCGAATAGGTTTCCAGTTCTTCCGCGGAGGCGAACCTCATCGCGGAGCAGTTCTTCTGCCCTGCAGCATCACTGGCTGCCAAGTGTTCCTTCTTCCCTTCGACAACCGCAGCGGTTAAGCGTTCCTCCTTCTCTTCGACATCCGTAGCAGCTAAGCGTTCCTTCTTCTCTTCGACATCCGTAGCGGCCAAGGATTCCTTCTTCCCTTCAACAATCGTAGCGGCTATTTCTGTAACGGCGGAGCGTTCCTCATCCAAGCACAGGACATGCTGCAGCGGCGTTTCTTCCCAGCCTGACACTGTTGCTGTCTGCGTTCCTTCGCTCAGCAGTATACGGATACCAGCATCCTGGATCATCCCCTCGATGCGCGCTGCTGGCAGTGCTGGATCCAGCGGCACATAGGCTGCGCCGGCTTTCAGGACGCCCAGCAGACCGGCGATTAGTTGCGGTGAACGACTGAGCAGCACGCCGACGCGGTCTTCGCTTCTCACCCCATGCGCACGCAGCCAGCCAGCGATGCGGTTGGCTCGCGCCTCCAGCTCGCCGTACGTCCATACCGCCTCTCCGCTTACGAGTGCCGGCTGCTCCGGCGTTCGTGCAGCCTGCTGTTCAAACAGCCCATGTACCGTCGCTTCCGCAGGCAGCTCCATCGCCGTATCGTTGAATGTCGCCAGCAGCTCTTCCCGCTCTTCGGCCGTCAGCAGTTCCAGCTTGTCTACCGCCACG
>NZ_JMLT01000025.1:0-72207 GCF_000686865.1 Paenibacillus sp. UNC217MF
GTGGCAGATTGCTCCGCCTTTCTCATCTCCCTCATGCGAGGAAAATGCCTATCTGGTATTAGCTCACGTTTCCGTGGGTTATCCCAGTCTTATGGGCAGGTTACCTACGTGTTACTCACCCGTCCGCCGCTAACCATCAGGAGTGCAAGCACTCCATCAAGTCCGCTCGACTTGCATGTATTAGGCACGCCGCCAGCGTTCGTCCTGAGCCAGGATCAAACTCTCCGTTAAAGTTAAGTTTGAACTGCTCATATCTTTTGACGAGGTATTGCTACCTCATTCACAAACGTTGCTCGTTGTTCAGTTTTCAAAGAACAATCTCAGTCAGTAACCAATCTCTTAGTTACTTTCTTTTTCTCACCGCTTTGTCAGCGGCGACTTTTATATCTTATCATTTCGTTCAGTTGTTGTCAACACTTTTTTTAAATGTTTTTTTCAACCGTTCGTTATGATTGTTGTTCCCGCTCGCTTCATGTCGAAGTCGTTCAGAAGGGAACGAAAAATAATTTATCATATATTCGAAAACACGTCAACACTTTTTTAAAACTTTTTTATTACATAGTAACATTCCGATGATTTCTAGCATACTTGGACAGTTCTTTAGGTGATGCAATTCGCGCGTACATGCGAAATACGGTACGGTATCGCTTCGATATCGCATCCCGTATTTCTGCCTCTAATCGCTTATCGCTTAAATCAAATAGCATCTCATCCAATTCCTTGCGCAGCATATAGCTCAATTCTTTACATTCTCTCTCATTGAACAAAAATCCTAGCATAACTGTCCGCATCCTCCCTTGACGACAATACCCCTGTCTTCGAACATAACGCTTACTTCCCCACTGCTTAACACTCTATAGTGTCTGCTTATAGGGAAGTAACTCGCACCAGCTTCTGTTCAATTACAGAAAGAATGGTGCCGCTTTACTGTTATGCTCATTTTTGAGCTGTTTTATCACAGGGAGGCGCGGATTCGTTTATCTAGTTAACCATTCATCAACCAGAAAGTTACGGTACTCTCAATAATAGCGGCAACTAGCAGCATTGCGGTTACCCATACCGCCCCTGCTCCAGTCTGTTTTATCCAATCCATAATCGTTGGCCCCTCAGCACGCATACGTCTGCTGAAGATTCGCTGCAAAATTAAGATACCAAATCTCATTCCATAAGCACCGGCAATTAGAATTGCAGGAATTTCAAGTATTCCATGCGGAAGTATACCCTTAATAATCGTGCTTGCTAAATCAAGACCCTGCGATTCCATAATTCGCAGCAGCAATCCGATCACCATTCCATTAATAATAAGGAACCCCGCTGGTACGATCCCTAATACGATCCCAGCAAACATGATCATGACAGCCTTAATCGCATTGTTATAGAAAATAAATACGAAGAAAGATAATTCTTGATTATCAGATTGCATCAATTGATCCCGCATACCTTGAATCCCCTTGAGCTGTTCCATGATGAAGCCCTCAAACCCGCTCCACTGATTGCCAAGCACATACCCTACAGCAAACAGCACCACAGCGGCAATGAGATACCAACGCAACTGCTTCAGCGTATTCCACCACGATGAGAATCGAAGCATATTGTACACTCCTCCTTTCAGACTGACTTGCAGACATAATTCCATACACTCAGCATACAGTGTAGTAAACAAGCATGACAAGCTACAGCTTGTCGACGGGCATTAGTATTAGGCAGCAACGTACCACCCTAATTCGCCCCATTCAAAACGTTACGAGAGGAGCAGCCATGGTATGAATAATTACTTTTATGTATTTAGCGGCAAGAAAATAAAGCGTGTATTTGTACTTGCAATTGCAATGCTATTCGCCGCTGGCGTCGTTTACGTAGAGAGTGACAATATTACCGTATTTTCAGAAGGCAGCAGCCCTTCCGCTATCTACAGCGTCCCAACTGATAAAAAGATGCTCGCCCTCACGTTCGATATTAGCTGGGGGGATACACGAGTTGAGCCAATTTTGCAGATCTTGCAGGAGAAGGGTGTAAAAAAAGCAACGTTCTTCCTCTCCTCCCCTTGGAGCAAGACGCATAGTGACCTCGTGAAGAAAATTGAGGCCGCTGGCTACGAGATTGGAAGTCACGGCCACAAGCATGACAATTACAGCAGCATGAGCGATGAAGAGATACGTAAGCAGATTCAGGCGGCCCACAATATTCTATCTGAAGTTACAGGGAAAGCACCAAATCTGATTCGTATGCCGAACGGTGACTTTGACAAGCGCGTCCTGCAAATTGCCAACAGTCTGAATTACAAGGTCATACAATGGGATACCGACTCATTGGATTGGAAAAATCCCGGGGTTGAAACGATCGTGAACCGCGTCGTTAGTAAAGCACATCCTGGAGACATTATTCTCATGCACGCTAGTGATTCATGCAAGCAAACCCATCTCGCCTTGCCGACCATTCTGGATCAATTGTCCGCAAAGGGATATGAGTTCGTTACGGTCTCTGAGCTGATTCAACAAACGGAAATGAAGAGCAAAACGATTCAGGATCAAGCAACGATGATGGAACATTTGCAAAATGCAGTAGGCATGTGATGGATGTAAAGGTATACAAAAAAGCTGACGGATTTCCGTCAGCTTTTTGCTGTGCCCACCAATCGATGCAGCATCAAGATTTGATACGCATTGCATATTGCGAGCGGTATGTATACGAACCAGGTAGCCATATTTCCAATGTTAAGTGCCGACAGTGTCTCCACTGTGGTGATTGCAATCATGAAGAATAAGGTAGGAATGAGAGCCTTCGCATTTGTCGCCTTTACTTTCCAATAAGAAACAGCTACAGCAAGCACTAGGACAACTAAACCCAGCACGATATCCTCGTAGCCCCCTCCACGCACTCCTTCTGGCCTGTTTCCCAGAAGCATGCGCAGGAACATTAGATCGAGTAGTGCAATCACGGTCAATAATACCTGAACATACGGCCATCCTTTCTTGTACAAGCCAATGGCAATATAGTTCAACGTCAAATATGCGAAGAATCCCATCTGCGAATAGACGCTGATCATACATCCGCTCAAGATTAACTGAAGCACATTAAGCAAAATATCCACTGGCCCTCTAAAATTGCCCATTTCCCCTTGAAATACCTGTAATGCGAGGCCAATGACGAGACTGATTGCCCCACCAATACACGTAGTCGTCCAAAATAAATAAGACCATTTTTTCAAATTCATGGTGCTCCACCTCCGCAATGTTCATTATTTTACCAATGTTCTCAGCAAAAAACTATCATTGTCAAACATAATTCATAATTTCCTCCACATACTACGCGTGAGGACATGGACAGAAGGGAGCGAAGCTGTTATGAAGGCACCACTGGGCAAACTTGCGATCGTCAGTTTCGTCGTAATCGTGCTGTTGACCTCTTGCGGCATGGAGCAGCCCACACAAAGCAGTAATCTCGATTATAAAGAAGTTAAAACGATGGTTGTCGATATTTTAAAGACAGAGGAAGCGCAGAAGGCGATCCAATCCGGTCCATCTGGCGGAGGCGGCATGCAAGCCCAATCATTAAATATGCAGCAGCAGGAGCAGATCCGGACAGCAGTTAAGGACACACTTGTATCACCCGATTATGAGAAAGTCCTCGATAAAGTAATGAAAGATCCGAAGTTTGCCGGGGAATTCGCTAAGGCGGTAAGCAAGGAAAATAAACAAATTCTTAAGACTTTAATGAAAGACCCAGAGTATCAGAAGGACTTTGGTGACATTGTTAAATCTCCAGACATGATGAAGTCATATTTGGATATGATGAAGACACCAGAGTATCGCAAACAGCTACAGACTGTAATGAAAGATGCTTTGAATAGCCCTATATTTAAGCTTGAAATCATGGACTTATTAGGGAAGGTCGTTAAAGAAGAATTGCAGCCGAAGGAAAAAGAAAAAGAAAAGGAAGGAAAGAAAAAAGGTGGGGAAAAGGAAAAGCAAGGCGGTGAGAGTGAAGGTGGATCGGAAGAAGAAGGTGGTAGTGGAGAAGGCTAGGAGCCCACTCTTTCCCCTCTATTTCTCACTTATGGAGAGGCACTCATGTTGAGGCCTCTCCGACATTGTTAGGCCTGCACAACTTGCATCTTCGCATCAACGGAAGCCGCCAACTCATCGAATTGCTTGCCAATTGACGAATCTGCCTTATATACAGAAGGAGCATAATCCGGTTCTGCAGGATGATTGTCTGGAGCGCCGAGCGGAAGCTGCGCAAGCAGGTCAACATGAAGCTCATCTGCCAGCTTAGCACCGCCCCCTCGTCCAAATACATATTGCTTCTCTCCACAAGAACCGCATTCCAGATAGGACATATTTTCGACGATACCGATAATCTCATGCTTCGTATGAATGGCCATTGTGCCTGCTCGAGCCGCAACGAAGGCAGCTGTCGCATGTGGTGTCGTTACGATGATCTCTTGGCTATGCGGTATCATTTGGTGAATATCCAAGGCTACATCCCCCGTACCTGGAGGCAAGTCAAGAAGCATGTAATCAAGCTCCCCCCACTGCACTTCTTGAAAGAAATTCCGCAGCATCTTGCCAAGCATTGGACCGCGCCATACGACCGGACTATTGTCCTCTACGAAGAAACCCATGGACATCACCTTCACTCCGAAGCGCTCCTGTGGAATGATATAGTTGTCTACAACGACAGGGCGGTCTTCAATCCCCATCATGTCAGGTACACTGAATCCATATATGTCTGCATCTATTAGGCCAACACGTTTGCCGAGACGAGCGAGCGCAACCGCAAGGTTCACGGTCACTGTCGATTTGCCAACTCCACCTTTGCCGCTGGCAATTGCGATAAATTTCACTCCAGATGCCGGATCCAAGATAGGATGCTGTTCTAATCCAGCACCGTGTCCACGAGGAGCACTCCCTTCTTGGGAATCACGGCCATTACCCGCATGATCGGTTGTTGATTGCCCGCTCTGTACCGCTATTCCAGCTGCACTCAGCTCAGCTTCAGATGCGATGCGAGTACGAACATATACATTGTGCAGCTCAATTGCTGCTAGACGCTCCTTAATCTGTCCGACTAGCGCCTCTCTAGCGGCTGCATCTGCTGCTTGTGGCGCTACGATTGCCGTCAGCTTCACTTCATCTTCCTTAATCATCATATCGCGAATCCAATGAAGGCTTGTCATGTCTTGTCCCGACACTGGTTCCTGCAAGCCCTGCAGTGCTTGCAGCACTTCTTCTTTCGTCGTCATGATGGCACCTCGTCTCCTATGAAGTTCAGATCGGTCACTATGTAACCGTTTCTATTATAGCATAAGGTCATCATTTTCCAGTTTTTTCTCCTGCAATATATCGCAGAATTCCCTTGTAGATCGATGCAGCTAGCTTCCGCTGATATTCTTCATTCGCCAGACTCCGTGACTCTTCTGGGTTCGATAAGAAGCCTGACTCCACCAATACAGCTGGGATCGAAATATGATCCATAAAATAGAGCTTACGATCTATAGGCTTGGCCTCCCGATCCGTATTAGCCAGATTCGTACGAATTTCCGCTTGAATCCATTTCGCAAGCTGTTCATTATCAGGATGGCGATTCGTATAGAAAGCCTGTGCTCCACTCCAGCGAGAAGAAGGTACGCTGTTCATATGCAAGCTAATGACAACATCCGCTTTCTTCTCCTCGATATAACCAACACGCTTCTTCAAGTCCTCTGCCTTCCTGCGGGAGTATCCCTTCGTATCCTTATCCGCCAAATCATAGTCCCCTTCCCGGGTCATGACCACAATAGCCCCAGCTTGCTGCAAGTAATCACGAAGAAGTAGTGCAATCGTTAGGTTAATGTCCTTCTCTAATAACCCCTCGCGACCAACAGCCCCTCCATCTACTCCACCATGCCCTGCGTCGATAGCAATCACTCTGCCCGATAGAGGAATGGACCAATATGTCCATGTCTTCGATACCGGCATCTCCATCGTCATCACAACAACGACTAGAAGCAGCAAGCATAAACTTATTAACCAGCGACGGACATTTCGCAGTGGTATCCATAAGATTGACGTATGTCTTCGCTTCTGACGGCTTTGTTCCCAATTTACCTTTTTCACAAAAAAAGCCCACCTCCGCTCCATAAAGACTTCTAATCATCTATATGGGACGAGGTGGACAAATATACGTTAACGATCCACAGGTTCCTCTATATTCAATTACTTTTGGGCAGTTGTTGAGTGTGCCATGCCTTCGATCAGAATGCGTGCCACCTCAGGTCTTGAGAATTCAGGGGGTGGACATGTACCGTCACGCAATAGCGCACGCACCTTCGTTCCGGATAGGGTCAAATGATGGGTTGCATCATGAGGACAGGTCTTGCTGGAGGCCATACCTCCACATGTCTTACAGTAGAAGCTGTGCTCGAAGAATAACGGCTGAATCCCCAATTCTTCGGGTTCGAAGGAGCTGAAGATATGCTGGGCGTCATACGTGCCATAATAATCTCCCACACCCGCATGGTCTCGGCCAACAATGAAGTGGGTGCAGCCGTAATTTTTCCTCACAATGGCATGGAATACAGCTTCTCTTGGTCCTGCATAACGCATCGCAGCTGGGAATACCCCAAGAAACACGCGATTCTCTGGATAATAATTCGCCAGTAGCGCTTCATAGCTGCGCATGCGCACATCAGCTGGGACGTCATCAGACTTCGTTTCCCCTACAAGCGGATTTAGAAATAGAGCATCTACAATCTCCATCGCACTCTTCTGGATGTACTCATGAGCACGATGCACCGGATTTCGTGTTTGGAAACCAACAACAGTTCTCCAGCCTCTGTCCGCAAACAATTGCCGCGTCTCCACGGGATCAAAATAATATTGAGAAAATTGATCTGGCTGCCTGCGCCCCAATACAGATACTTTGCCTCCCACATATGTAGAAGGACGCTTTAGCAGCTTCTCCACTCCTGGATGTGCTGTATCCATCGTTCTGTACACTTGTTCTGCTTCATGCAGTAAATCAGCGTGGTATATGCTCTCTATTTCAATAACCCCATACAGTTCCCCGTCTTCTTCCCCAACAAGCGCAGCTGGGCTTCCTATGCTGAGCTTCTTAGCTGCTTCATCCGAGACTGCCAGTGTAATAGGTAAGCTCCATACCGTTCCATTCGCCAATCTCATCTGATCTACAACACTTTTGTAGTCCTCTTCATTCATAAAGCCTTCAAGGGGAGAAAAAGCACCTACCCCTATCATTTCGATATCCGATAATGTACGTGCATCGAGCAATATGCGCGGTAGGGCTGCCGCCACATTACGCTTCAGCTCCTTCTCGTCTTCTGGAAGCAATCGATTGATCAGTGTACCTCCGTGAGGCTCAATTGTTGACATCTTCTTAGCACCTCTCCTCTGCATGTGGCAATAGTACCATTCTTTATTAGCAAATCAAATGGTACCCACGCACTTATTACTTGTGGAGTCCACATTCTATTTTCGCTGATCCTGACCAACGTCCAGCCCTTGGATCTTCACCTGCTTGAACGGCGCGCGTACAATAGGAGCATCCTATACTGGGATATCCTTGGTCATGTAGGGGGTTATAAATGATATCGTTTGAACGGATATAGTTCCATACATCTTCTGATGTCCAAGCAGCTAATGGATTGAATTTGATGAGGCCGAATTTCGAGTCGTATTCTACTTTTCGTGTATTGGCTCGTGTTGGGGCTTGATCTCTTCTAATGCCGGTAATCCATGCATCATATTTGCTTAGAATGCCAGTGAGTGGTTCGACTTTACGCAGATTGCAGCATTGGTTGGGATTACTAAGCCACAATTCATCACCGTATGTCTCGGATTGCTCTTCAGGGGTAAGTTGCGGGGTGACGCGTACAAAGTTTAAACTGTAACGCTCCGTAATGCGATCTCTCGTCTCGTATGTTTCTTGAAAGTGAAAATCCGTATCCAGGTAAAAAATATCGGTCGAAGGACTGATCCGCTGCAGCATGTCTACAAGCACAACATCCTCCGCTCCAAAGCTACAAGCAAACGTAATATTCGGGAACGCCTTAACAGCCCAAGCGATTACCTCTTCCGGATTGGACTGCTCATATTGCTCCGCCTTCTCATGAACAAGAGCCTCTTTCTCCAATAAATTCATTTTCGCATCCTCCACATACTCACCTTTTATTCCTAGTATTTTGGTATGTTTTGTATAATTAATAATTATAGATCGTTTCTTTGCTTTGTCAATTCGAAATTTACAAAGAGATAGATATATGATTACAGCCTATTCCGGCTAAATGTCCTAGGTGCGGGAATAGTGGAGTGTATGCAGATTCCAGAGAAGGTCCTAACATACAAAAAAGCCCTCCTTGGCCAAGGGCCAAGAAAGGGCTGTATGTTCGGTAATCCAATCTTAACGTTTGGAGAACTGAGGTGCGCGACGAGCTGCTTTAAGACCGTATTTCTTACGCTCTTTCATACGAGGGTCGCGAGTCAAGAATCCTGCTTTTTTCAAAGCTGGACGAAGCTCAGGGTCAGCCTTGAGCAATGCACGGGAAATGCCGTGACGGATTGCGCCTGCTTGACCGGAGATACCGCCGCCATGAGCCAATACCAACACGTCGTATTTACCGAGTGTTTCTGTAAGGTTCAATGGTTGCTTCACGATAAGCTTCAATGTTTCCAAACCAAAGTATTCATTAAGGTCACGTTTGTTGATCACGATGCGGCCTTCGCCTGGTACAAGGCGAACACGCGCTACGGAATGCTTACGACGACCTGTCCCATAGTATTGTACTTGTGCCATGAAACTGTCCTCCCTTTATTTATTATCCGCGAAGTTCGTAAACTTCAGGTTGTTGTGCTTGATGTGGATGCTCAGCGCCTGCATATGCTTTAACGCGAAGCTTCATTTTGTTACCCATGCGAGTCTTAGGCAACATCCCTTGAACAGCAAGTTCGATCATACGCTCTGGCTTGTTGTTCAACATTTCTTGTGCAGATGTCACTTTCAAACCGCCTGGATAGTGGGAGTGACGATAGTATTTCTTGTCAGTCAATTTCTTACCTGTCAACACGATTTTCTCAGCGTTGATGATAACAACGAAATCACCGCCGTCAACATGTGGCGTGAAAGTCGGTTTGTGTTTGCCGCGAATAAGTGCAGCTGCTTCGCTCGCCAAGCGGCCAAGTGTCTTGCCTTCAGCGTCGATAATGAACCATTTGCGCTCAACGTCAGCTGGCTTCGCCATGTAAGTGGTACGCATGAAATATCCTCCTTAATAACATTCGTTCCTGTCTAGCTTGTGTATATTCATTCAATCGTTGATTTTCATTCATGAACTGCAATCTGCAGTGTGATTTCTTTGGGGGGCTGTGGGAAAGCCTAAAGAAACACAAATGTTATTTTACAATAGATTAGGGCATATTGCAAGAAAATATTTCGATTCACTCGGATACGTTGTTTATGGACTCAAGTCGCTCTTCGCCACCGTATTCCACGCTCCACAGCATCAATCCATGCGGAACCGCCAATGGACCTGCCACTTGTCGATTCTTCGCTTCCAAGATGCGTGGGATGTCATGCGGTGCAAGCTTACCCTGGCCCACCCGTATCAGTGTGCCTGCAATGATGCGAACCATATTGTATAAGAAACCATTGCCTGTCACTACGATATGAATGCGACCGCGGCCTTCTTCCCCCGTTACGCTCGGTTCATATTCGATGTGGGCGTCATAGATCGTACGGACATTACTCACCTTCGTCGACTTCGGAGAAGTAAACGAAGTAAAGTCATGTTCCCCTATTATATGAGTAATGGCTTCTTGCATTGCACGGACATCCAGAGGCTTCGGGTAAAAGAACTCGGTTAACCTCCGGAATACATCCGGCTTCCGCTCTGCAATGATGGAGTAGCGGTATGTCTTCCGCTTCGACGAGTAACGAGAATGGAATGACAATGGCGCCTCCCACGTCTCACGGATGACAATGTCATCCGGCAAACGCGAATTGATCGCAATCGTCCACCGGTCAATCGGAATCGCCGATTCGGTCATGAAGTGAAATACTTGGCCGTAAGCATGCACCCCTGCATCTGTCCGACCCGAAGCATGAATGCTTATGGATTCATTCGTCAGCATCTTGATAGCTTGCTCAATACGACCCTGTACCGTGTCTTCATTCGGCTGTATCTGAAAACCGCTGTAAGCTGTTCCATCGTAACTTACCAGCATTCCTACGTTACGCATGAAGACTCCTTTCATTCACTGCTCTGTGAACAGGCAGTCGCCACTATCTCTATTCGCATAAAGACAGCCGCTGCATTGCGTATTCTCGCATTCATTCACCACATGAAATATATAGCACATAAATTCATAAGTGGAATCATTGCAAGAGTCAAGACAGGAAGCCAACAGAAGTTGGCTCCAATCCTAACACAGTTAAAAAGAAAAGCTCCTCATGGGAGCCTTCTTTTTACGACGTTGTTACACGACGTATTGAACGTATTCTGCAACCGCAATTACACGCGGTCAACCAGTTCCAAATAAACCATAGGCGCGGAGTCGCCACGGCGTGGTCCCAGTTTCATGATACGTGTGTAGCCACCTGGACGCTCTGCGTAACGTGGTGCAAGCTCCGAGAACAGCTTTTGGATTGCATCTTGTTCACCGTTCAACGTTTCGCGACGAACGAATGCTGCCACCTGACGGCGAGCATGCAAGTCACCGCGCTTCGCCAACGTGATCAACTTCTCAGCGATGGAACGAACTTCTTTCGCTTTCGCTTCAGTTGTTTGGATGCGCTCATATAAGAACAAGTCAGTAACCATGTCGCGGAACAAAGCTTTACGCGCGCTAGAGTCACGACCCAACTTTTGGTATGCCATTGCTATTTCCCCTCCTTCTATGCCAAGTCCCGTTTAGTCTTCCATGCGTAAGCCCAATCCGAGTTCTTCGAGCTTCTCTTGAACTTCTTCCAAAGATTTGCGGCCCAAGTTGCGAACCTTCATCATATCTTCTTCAGTTTTCGTAATCAGCTCTTGAACCGTATTGATGCCGGCACGTTTCAAGCAGTTATAGGAACGAACGGAGAGATCCAGCTCTTCGATAGTCATCTCAAGAACTTTCTCTTTCTTATCTTCCTCTTTTTCAACCATAATTTCCGCGTCTTTCGCTTCGTCAGTCAGTCCAACGAAGAGCATCAGATGCTCTGTAAGGATCTTCGCGCCGAGGCTAACCGCTTCTTCCGGTCGAATGCTTCCGTCACTCCATACTTCAAGCATCAGCTTGTCGTAGTTCGTTACTTGACCAACACGAGTGTTCTCTACTGTGTAGTTTACACGCGAGATTGGTGTGTAGATCGAATCAACTGGAATTACGCCGATAGGCTGATCTTCTCGTTTGTTGCGATCTGCTTGTACGTAACCACGTCCACGATTCGCATAGATGCGCATATGGAGTCTGGAACCTTGTGATAATGTCGCAATGCGGAGATCCGGGTTCAAAATTTCCACATCACTATCCGCTCGAATATCGCCAGCCGTTACTACCCCTTCGCCTTCCGCATCGATTTCGAGAATTTTCTCTTCATCAGAGTGGATTTTCAGCGACAAGGCCTTCAAGTTCAAGATAATCTCAGTTACGTCTTCATAGACTCCTGGGATTGTCGAGAACTCGTGCAAGACACCGTCGATTTGAACGGACGTCACTGCTGCACCGGGCAACGAGGAGAGGAGAATACGGCGCAGGGAGTTACCCAGCGTCGTACCGTATCCACGCTCTAACGGTTCTACGACAAATTTGCCGTATGTGCCTTCCTCATCGACTACCACGGTTTCAATCTTCGGCTTTTCGATCTCAATCACTATATAACCCTCCTTAAAACGTCGCTGGCGTTCATTAACGTCAAACACCTACGGTCGGTCGATTCATGCAGTATGCCTAAACAACCATTCTTCCCAACAGGCGCTAGCTTAATACTACACGCATCGGTGTTGCCGTCATTATACGCGACGACGTTTTGGTGGGCGGCAGCCGTTGTGCGGGATTGGCGTTACGTCTTTGATCATGCTAACTTCCAAACCTGCAGCTTGCAGAGAACGGATGGCAGCTTCACGACCTGCGCCTGGGCCTTTAACCATAACTTCTACCGTCTTCATGCCATGTTCCATAGCAGCTTTTGCTGCGGATTCAGCAGCCATTTGAGCCGCGAATGGCGTAGATTTACGGGAGCCTTTATAGCCCAAACCGCCGGAGCTAGCCCAAGAAATTGCGTTGCCGTGTGGATCCGTGATTGTCACGATCGTGTTGTTGAACGTGGAACGGATATGAGCCACACCAGTCTCAATATTTTTACGGTCACGACGTTTAGTACGTACGACTTTTTTTGGTTTTGCCATTGCTACTTATCCCCCCTTATTACTTCTTCTTGTTCGCTACAGTACGACGAGGGCCTTTACGTGTACGAGCATTTGTTTTCGTGCGTTGTCCACGAACAGGCAATCCACGGCGATGACGGATACCACGATAGCATCCGATTTCAACCAAACGCTTCAAGTTCAGAGAAATCTCACGACGAAGGTCACCTTCAACCTTAACCGTTTTGTCAATCAGCTCACGAATTTTGTTTACCTCATCTTCCGTCAAATCGCGAACGCGAGTATCAGGGTTAACGCCAGCCTCAGCAATTACCTTTTTAGAAGTTGTTTTACCAATACCAAAAATGTATGTCAAGGCGATCTCAACGCGTTTATCCCGTGGCAAGTCTACACCAGCTATACGAGCCATTTACGCTACACCCCCTTCTATTATCCTTGTTTTTGTTTGTGTTTCGGATTTTCACAGATTACCATAACGTTGCCTTTGCGACGAATGACTTTGCATTTCTCGCAAATGGGCTTAACAGAAGGTCTTACCTTCATGCTGAATACCTCCCAGTTTCTCAAGTAGCACGTCAAACCGTCTTCCTGACGCTTGAACGGCCTGCAAGTTCATGCAAGCGCGACTCGGAACGATCCGAGCACTACTTCCGATATGTGATGCGACCTTTACTCAAATCGTATGGCGACAGTTGAACGACCACTTTGTCCCCCGTCAGGATACGGATGAAATGCATCCGCAGCTTTCCGGAAACGTGGGCAAGAATTTGGTGACCATTCTCCAGCTCAACACGGAACGTTGCATTCGGCAACGGTTCAATTACAACACCTTCAACTTCAATTACATCTTCCTTGGCCAACGTCATTCTCCTTTCTCATCAGCATGTGCAGCGGCTTGTTGTTCAGCATACTTCGCTATAACATAACGAAGCTTGCTGTTCGTTACCCGTCCGCTTTCGTGTAAACTATGGACAACTTCATGGCTAATTGCAGGTTGCAATTCGAGATGAAGCAAGTTTTTACGCTTTGGTTGATCAAACTTTCGTTTGTCTCCGTCCGCTATCTTGACGTAGCGCGACTCCTCAATATCAATGATAACCGCATATTTGCTTTCATCACGACCCTGAAGAACCTTGACGAATTGGCCGAGACGCGGAGTGGAATATTCATTCATGCCTCTCACCTACTCAACCAGCTTCGTCAAAATTTCGCATCCGTCCGGCGTTACAGCCACCGTATGCTCGAAATGAGCACACCATGAACTGTCCACCGTCACGACCGTCCAGTTGTCAGTGAGCGTTTTGACGTGACGCCCACCGGCAATGACCATCGGCTCAATCGCGAGCGCCATGCCCGGTTTCAAGCGTGGTCCGCGGTCCGGAATGCCGTAGTTCGGAATTTGCGGCTCTTCATGAAGCTCCGCACCGATTCCGTGTCCGACATATTCCCGTACAACGGAAAAACCTGCATCCTCGATCACGCGTTGAATCGCGTGCGATATCGTGTACAACCGTACATCCGGTTTAACCAGCGCTAAGCCAGCATAAAGTGATTGCTCCGTTACGTCAAGCAGCTGCTGAGCTGCCTCCGTTATCTTCCCAACCCCATATGTCCAGGCAGAGTCACCGTGATATCCGCGGTATTCCGCACCGATGTCGATGCTGATGATGTCGCCTTCGTTTAACTTGCGCTTTCCGGGAATGCCGTGAACCAGTTCTTCGTTCACTGACGCGCAAATGCTGCCGGAAAAACCGTTGTAGCCCTTGAAAGAAGGTGTTGCTCCTTGGCTGCGAATAAACGATTCCGCGATCGAATCAAGCTCGAGAGTGGTAATCCCTGGCTCAATCGTTTTCGCTAAAAGACGATGCGTTTCCGCAACAATTCGCCCAGCTTCCCTCATGAAGCCTAACTCCACTTCGGACTTACAAATGATCATGGTTTAACCCCGCAGTAAAGATACGATTTCTGACGTGACCGTATCAATTTCCTTCTCCCCGTCAACCTGACGCAACAAGCCTTTGTCTTCATAGTATGCGAGCAAAGGTGCCGTTTTGTTGATGTACTCATCAAGACGTGTGCCGACTTTCTCTTCGGAATCATCCGAACGTTGGTACAGCTCGCCTTGACACTTATCACAAACGCCCTCTTGTTTAGGCGGGTTGTAGATGACATGGTACGTCGCGCCGCAAGACTTGCAAATGCGTCGTCCTGTAAGACGCGCCAGCAGTAAATCGCGGTCAACGCTCAGGTTGATGACATGATCAAGACTGCGATTCAGTTCTACCAAGATGCTATTCAACGCTTCAGCTTGCGCCAATGTGCGTGGGAAACCATCCAGAAGGAACCCTTTCTCGCAATCAGGTTGTGCAAGGCGCTCTCGCACGATGCCTACCGTCACGTCATCTGGAACGAGCAGACCCTGATCAATGTACTCTTTAGCCTTCAATCCGATAGGAGTGCCTTCTCCAATTGCTTTGCGAAATGCGTCTCCTGTCGAGATATGAGGAACGCCGAATTGCACTACGATGCGCTCGGCCTGTGTTCCTTTTCCTGCCCCAGGAGGCCCCATGAATAGAATGTTCATCGAATGTCACTCCCTTTATGGTAAGCACAGGCTTAACTTCGTCGGAAGTGGGGTGCTTCGATGCCATTCGTTAAGCCTCTGCTCTACAAGAACAGCACAATAGGTGCCAATGAGCCTAGATGGTCTCACCGGAACCTATTGCCTATTTATTAATGAAACCTTTGTAATGACGTTTGATCAACTGGCTTTCGATTTGCTTCATTGTGTCAAGCGCAACGCCGACAACGATCAGAATCGAAGTACCGCCAATTTGAACAGATTGCGGCAATCCAGCTAGTGCTCCGAAGAACACTGGCAAGATGGATACGCCAGCGAGGAAGATAGCACCTGCAAGTGTGATACGAGACATAACTCGAGTCAAGTACGTTGCTGTTGCTTTCCCCGGACGAATTCCTGGGATATATCCGCCATTCTTTTTCATTTGATCTGCCATTTGTTGTGGATTCAACTGTACGAACGTGTAGAAGAACGTAAACCCGATAATCAAAAGAACGTATAAGAACATGCCCAGCGGCTTGTTCAATCCCATATGTTCAATGATCCAACGAGCCCACGGCTTATCCGCCCAGAATTGAGCAATTGTAGCCGGGAACATCAAGAGCGAAGATGCAAAGATGACCGGAATAACGCCTGCACCATTTACTTTAAGCGGAATGTGTGTGTTCTGTCCACCATACATTTTGTTACCCACAACACGTTTAGCGTATTGTACCGGGATTTTGCGGTTCCCTTGCTGAATGTAGATAACACCGATCACAATCAGCACGATAACCAATACGATAACGATCATTTTGACGATGTTGAGGAACAATTGTCCGCTTGCATCGGCAAATTGACTACGATAAATTTCCCCAATATGAATCGGGATAGCTGCGACGATACCTGCGAAGATCAGAATCGAAATACCGTTGCCGATACCCTTTTCCGTGATTTGTTCACCGATCCACATCAAGAACGCCGTACCAGCAGTCAAGACAATCGCGATTAGGATATAATCCGCATATGTTGCACCTGGAACCAGCTGCGCACCGTACATGCGATTAAACCCAATCGCCGTACCGAAAGCTTGAATCAATCCCAATACTACTGTGCCGTAGCGCGTAATTTGGGAAAGCTTACGTTTGCCGACTTCTCCTTCTTTTGCCCATTGTGTAAATTTCGGAATAACGTCCATCGACAGAAGCTGTACGATGATCGAGGCCGTAATGTACGGCATAATTCCTAGAGCAAAAATTGAGAATTTAAACAGCGCACCACCAGAGAAAGTGTTCAGCATGCTGAACAAGTCCGTGTTTTGGTTTGCTGTAGCAAAGACCGACGTATCGACGCCGGGGACCGGTATAAAGGACCCGACGCGATAAACGATCAGAACCATGAGCGTAAACAAAATCTTACGTCTCAAGTCCTCGACTCGCCATATATTCGATACGGTCTTGAACATTAGATCACCTCGGATTTACCGCCGGCAGCCTCGATCTTCTCTACCGCAGATTGAGAGAACTTGTTAGCTTTGACCGTCAATTTGACGGACAAATCGCCATTGCCCAATACTTTGATTCCGCTCATTGGGTTGTTCACGATGCCTTGTTCCATCAACAATTCCGGAGTTACTTCCGTACCAGCCTCAAAACGGTTCAAATCCGTTACGTTAACTACCGCATACTCTTTACGAGTTGGATTTACAAAGCCGCGTTTTGGCAGACGACGGTAAAGTGGGTTTTGTCCACCTTCGAAGCCCGGACGAACACCACCGCCGGAACGGGAATTTTGACCCTTGTGACCACGGCCAGATGTTTTACCGTTTCCTGTCGCGATACCACGGCCTACACGGTTACGTGTTTGGCGGGAACCAGGTGCCGGAGAAAGTTCATTCAACTTCATCGTTCGTCGCACCTCCTTTAATATTTATGACTCTAATCTTTTGTATTGTACCATGTAATCTATAACTGATTACAGAAGTCGTATGGTTTTACCCTTACGCTTCGATCTCTTTGACTTCAACCAAGTGTTTAACTTGGTTTACCATTCCGCGGATCGCAACGTTGTCGTTATGAACAACCGTCTGATTCAACTTGCGCAAACCCAAAGTGTTCACCGTTTGGCGATGAGTTTCCGGGCGACCGATCAGACTGCGAACGAGGGTAATTTGCAATTTCGCCATCTTCGTCCCCTCCTTAACCTAACAGTTCTTCAACGGTTTTACCGCGCAATTTAGCTACTTGTTCAGCTGTCTTCAAACGAGACAAGCCTTCCAATGTAGCGTTAACCATGTTCATGGAGTTAGAGGAACCAAGCGATTTCGTCAAGATATCGCCTACACCAGCCAACTCAAGAACGGCACGAACAGGACCGCCTGCGATAACCCCAGTACCTTCGGATGCTGGCTTCAAAAGAACTTTACCAGCGCCGAACTGACCAATTACTTGGTGAGGGATTGTCGTGTTAACAAACGGAACATGAATCAGGTTTTTCTTAGCGTCTTCGATACCTTTGCGGATTGCGTCTGGTACTTCGGATGCTTTACCGATTCCAGCGCCAACCCAGCCCTTGCCATCGCCGACAACCACGAGAGCGCTAAAGCTAAAGCGACGTCCGCCTTTAACAACTTTAGCAACGCGGTTAATTTGAACAACTTTTTCAGAAAGTTCTAACGTGTTTGGATCAACTCGCAAGTCGTTTACCTCCTTCGATTAAAAATTAGAATTCAAGGCCAGCTTCACGTGCTGCGTCAGCCAAAGCTTGAATACGTCCATGGTACAAGTAACCGCCACGATCGAATACGATTGTCTCGTATCCTTGCTCTTTCGCACGTTTTGCGATCAATTCGCCAACTTTGCGAGCGGATTCTACGTTACCACCATTTTTGATATCTTCACGAAGCTCTTTGTCCATAGTCGAAGCGGAAGCGACTGTTACGCCTTTCACGTCATCGATAAGTTGAGCGTAAATATGTTTAGAAGAACGGAATACGTTCAAGCGAGGACGTTCCGTTGTACCTTCGATTTTTTTACGGACACGCAGGTGTCTTTTCAACCGAGCTTTGTTCTTATCGCCTTTGGTAATCATCGGATTGTTTCACTCCCTTCAGTTTAACCATTAAGCTGCTAAGGTAAGTGAGCTAGGCAAGATCTTACTTCTTCTTGCCTGCTTTACCTTCTTTACGAATGATGCGTTCGCCTTCGTACTTGATACCTTTACCTTTGTAAGGTTCTGGCTCACGTACTGCACGAATGTTCGCTGCATAAGCACCAACGCGCTCTTTATCAATGCCTTTAACGATGATTTTCGTTTGAGCAGGCACTTCGAATTCAATACCAGCTTCCGGTGTAATTTCAACCGGATGGGAGTAACCAACGTTCAAGACAAGCTTGTCGCCGGATTTGTTTGCACGGTAACCTACACCGACCAACTCAAGGGTTTTGGAGAAACCATCAGTTACTCCGCTAACCATGTTGTTGATTACGCTGCGTGTTGTACCGTGCAACGAACGATGAAGTTTATTTTCAGAAGGACGTTCTACGGAAATGACGTTCTCTTCTACAGACACTTTCATGTCTTTGTGAAGTTCACGAGTCAAAGTTCCTTTCGGTCCTTTTACTGTAATAACGTGGTTTTCCAAAGTGACAGTTACGCCACCTGGTACCTCAATTGGTTTGCGACCAATACGGGACATGTTGTTGCACCTCCAATCTTATGCGAATGGTTTACCAAACGTAGCAGATTACCTCGCCGCCGGATTTGGACTGGCGAGCTTCTTTGTCAGTCATGACGCCCTTGGACGTCGAGATGATTGCGATACCGAGACCGCCGAGTACGCGAGGAACCTCATTAGCCTTCGTGTACACGCGCAGTCCTGGTTTACTGATGCGCTTCAAGCCTGTGATAACACGCTCGTTGTTTGCACCGTACTTCAGGAACACGCGAATGATCCCTTGTTTGTTGTCATCGATATATTCAGCGTCACGGATAAAGCCTTCACGCTTCAAGATTTCTGCGATTTGCTTCTTCATAGTAGAAGCAGGCATTTCCACCGTTTCATGACGCACTGTATTAGCATTGCGAATGCGTGTAAGCATATCTGCAATCGGATCGGACATAACCATTAGTGTAAACCTCCTTCCCGCAACAGGGTTGATTACCAGCTTGCTTTTTTAACGCCAGGAATCTGGCCTTTATATGCCAATTCGCGGAAACAAATCCGGCAAATTTTGAACTTACGTAATACGGAATGCGGACGTCCGCAGCGCTCACAGCGCGTATATGCCCGTACTTCAAACTTCGGTTTGCGTTGTTGCTTGATTTTCATCGAAGTTTTTGCCACGTGAGTTGACACCTCCTAGAGATTTGTGTCGATGGATTAAGAACTGATTGCTCAGTCCGTATCTCAAACGTAACCGACCTTTAAAACGAATTACTTCGTGAAAGGCATGCCGAGTTGCGTCAACAATTCGCGGGATTCTTCGTCCGTCTTCGCTGTTGTAACGATGACGATATCCATACCACGAACCTTGTCAATTTTATCATACTCGATTTCAGGGAAGATAATTTGCTCCTTCAAACCGAGTGTGTAGTTGCCGCGGCCGTCAAACGCTTTATTCGAGATACCGCGGAAGTCGCGGACACGAGGAAGCGTGACATTGAACAATTTGTCCAAGAAGTGATACATGCGCTCACCACGCAATGTGACTTTCACACCAATCGGCATTCCCTCACGAAGTTTAAAGCCTGCAATAGACTTCTTCGCGCGAGTGATTACTGGCTTTTGACCAGCGATTAGTTGCAATTCAGCTACTGCAGCATCCAAAACTTTGGAGTTTTGAACAGCCTCACCCATACCAATGTTGATGACGACTTTCTCCACTTTTGGTGCTTGCATTACTGATGTATAGTTGAACTTCTGCACTAGCGCAGGAGTAATTTCGTTTAAATAACGTTCTTTCAAACGAGCTGCCATGTAGAATGGACCTCCTTTCCGAAGCGATTAGTCGATAATTTCGCCGGAGCGTTTAGCTACGCGCACTTTTTTACCGTTTTCCACTTTGTAACCGATGCGCGTTACTTTACCCGACTTTGGATCCACGTGCATAACGTTAGATGCATGAATTGCTGCTTCTTGCTCAACGATACCGCCTTGTGGGTTCTTAGCGTTAGGCTTCTGATGCTTCTTCACCATGTTTACGCCTTCCACAATAACGCGGTTTTCACGAGGGAATGCTGCAATAACACGGCCTTTTTTGCCTTTATCTTTACCCGTGATTACGATGACAGTGTCATCTTTTTTCACGTGCAATTTGTTGTTATGCGACTCGAGAATTTTTTTCAATCGTGGCATGTGTCACACCTCCTGAGTCTTGCCTGGCGGGCAAGCTGATTAGATAACTTCCGGTGCCAGGGAAACGATTTTCATGAAGTCTTTTTCGCGAAGTTCGCGAGCGACAGGTCCGAAAATACGAGTCCCACGTGGGCCCTTATCTTCTTTCACGATAACCGCTGCGTTTTCGTCAAATGCGATGTAAGAACCGTCTTTACGGCGTACAGAACGCTTCGTACGAACGATAACCGCTTTGACTACGTCACCCTTTTTGACAACGCCGCCTGGTGTTGCTTGTTTGACAGAGCATACGATCAAGTCACCGATGTGAGCTGATTTACGGCCAGTACCGCCCAACACGCGAATACACATCAGTTCTTTCGCACCAGAGTTGTCTGCTACATTTAAACGTGAAAATGCTTGAATCATTCGAATGTCCTCCTTTCGGTGAAACTATCCGTTCATTAAACGATAACTGCTTTCTCAACGATTTCAACGAGTCTCCAGCGCTTGTCTTTCGACAACGGACGCGTCTCCATGATTTTTACAGTATCGCCAATTTTGGCTTCGTTATTTTCGTCATGCGCTTTGAACTTCTTCGTGTATTTGATGCGTTTGTGATACAAATCATGCTTCTTGTATGTCTCAACCGCTACTACGATTGTTTTGTCCATTTTATCGCTGACAACTTTACCAATTTGCACTTTACGAGCGTTACGTACTTCACTCATTAGTGTTCTGCCTCCTTCCTGGATACAGGATGTCTATTTTTCCGAAACTGACATCTTGGTGTATTAGCTAGTAATACCAAGTTCTCTTTCACGCAGAATCGTATGTGCACGAGCAATCGCTTTACGCACGTCACGAATGCGAGTTGGGTTGTCAAGCTGTCCGGTAGCCAATTGGAAACGGAGGTTGAAAAGTTCTTCCTTGAATCCGGCAATCTTTTGTTCGATTTCGGCAGTGGTCAAGTTGCGGAATTCACTAGCTTTCATTTGCTTCACCACCCATTTCTTCACGTTTCACAAACTTAGTCTTAATAGGCAGTTTGTGAGCAGCAAGGCGCATAGCTTCGCGAGCTACCTCTTCAGGTACACCGGAAAGTTCGAACATTACTTTACCAGGCTTAACTACAGCAACCCACTTCTCAACGTTACCTTTACCGCTACCCATACGAACCTCAAGCGGCTTAGCCGTTACTGGTTTATCTGGGAAAATTTTAATCCATACTTTACCGCCACGTTTGATGTAACGAGTCATCGCAATACGAGCAGCCTCGATTTGACGGTTAGTAATCCATGTAGGCTCCAATGCTTGCAACCCGTATTCACCGAAGTGAACTGTCGTGCCACCTTTAGCTTGACCCTTCATGCGTCCTTTTTGCTGCTTCCGGTGTTTTACACGTTTAGGTACCAACATGATTAGTTGCCTCCTTCCTCAACAGCCTTTTTCTTAGCCGTAGGAAGTACCTCTCCACGATAGATCCATACTTTTACGCCAATACGGCCGTAAGTTGTATGAGCTTCAGCTGTGCCGTAGTCGATGTCGGCGCGAAGCGTATGAAGTGGCACTGTCCCTTCGCTGTAACCTTCTGTACGAGCGATTTCAGCACCGCCCAGACGACCGCTAACTGCAGTCTTGATTCCTTTCGCACCAGAACGCATGGAACGTTGAATTGATTGTTTCAAAGCGCGGCGGAAAGAAACACGGCGTTCCAGTTGTTGTGCAATGCTCTCTGCAACGAGAGTTGCGTCCAAATCTGGAGTTTTGATTTCCGAGATGTTGATGTGTACTTTTTTGCCGTTAGCAATTTTCGTTACTTCACGACGAAGTGCTTCAACTTCGGAACCGCCCTTACCGATTACCATACCCGGTTTCGCAGTGTGGATTGTAACGTTCACGCGGTTAGCTGCACGTTCAATCTCAATGCGGGATACGGCGGATTCTTTCAATTTATTCTTAAGGAATTCACGAATCTTAACGTCTTCGATGAGCAATGTACCGAAATCTTTTTCGGCATACCACTTGGATTCCCAATCGCGGATAACGCCCACTCGAAGTCCGACTGGATTTACCTTTTGACCCACACGTTGTCCCTCCTTATTTTTCAGATACTACAAGCGTGATGTGGCTTGTTCTTTTGTTAATGCGGCTCGCACGTCCCATAGCGCGTGGACGGAAACGTTTCATCGTTGGTCCTTGGTTTACGAAGACTTCCGAAATAACGAGACTATTAACGTCCATTTGATGGTTGTGTTCTGCATTGGCAATTGCAGAGTTCAACAATTTTTCAACCACTGGCGAAGCTGACTTCGGCGTGTGGCGCAAAATTGCGATTGCTTCGCCCACTTGTTTGCCGCGGATCAAGTCAATAACCAGCTTAACCTTGCGTGGGGCGATGCGAATGTTATTCGCATGTGCTTTTGCTTGCATGGAAGTACCTCCCCTCGAATGCTATATCAATAATTAGCGTTTGCCTGTTTTTCTGTCATCGTCATGACCTTTGTACGTACGAGTTGGTGCGAATTCGCCAAGCTTATGCCCAACCATATCTTCCGTTACGTATACTGGTACATGTTTACGTCCGTCATATACCCCGAACGTATGACCGATAAATTGAGGGAAAATCGTAGAACGACGGGACCAAGTCTTGATAACAACTTTCTTGCTTGTATCGTTCAATCCTTCAACTTTCTTCATCAGGTGACCATCAACGAATGGTCCTTTTTTCAAACTGCGACCCATATATGAATCCTCCCTTCGACAGAACTGATTCGTTTGTGATTACGCTGCTGCGCAATCAAATGGAAACATATTATTTCGTGCGACGACGAACGATATATTTATCGGAATGTTTACCTTTTTTACGCGTTTTGTAACCAAGTGTCGGTTTGCCCCATGGAGACATAGGAGACTTACGACCGATTGGAGCTTTACCTTCACCACCACCGTGAGGGTGATCAACCGGGTTCATTACCACACCACGAACGACTGGACGTTTGCCCAACCAGCGGTTACGGCCTGCTTTACCGATTTTGATAAGCTCATGGTCACCGTTACCTACGGAACCGATTGTAGCACGGCACACTTTCAACAATTTACGAACTTCGCCAGAAGACAAACGTACTGTTACGTACTTCTCTTCTTTACCAAGCAATTGAGCTTCCGTACCAGCGGCGCGAACCAACTGACCACCCTTACCTGGTTGCAATTCGATGTTGTGGATAACTGTACCTACTGGAATGTTTTCCATTGGCAATGCGTTACCGATCTTGATGTCTGCGCCGGTACCGGACTCGATAACGTCGCCTACTTTCAATCCTTTAGGAGCGATGATATAACGCTTTTCACCATCAGCATAGTTGATCAACGCAATGTTGGAAGTACGGTTTGGATCGTACTCAATTGTAGCAACGCGGCCTGGAATGCCATCCTTGTTACGTTTGAAATCGATGATACGGTATTTACGTTTGTGTCCACCACCGTGGTGACGAACCGTAATTTTACCTTGGTTGTTGCGGCCCGCAGTTTTGCTCAAAGGCGCCAGCAACGATTTCTCCGGTACATTCGTTGTAATTTCTTCGAACGTGGACACGCTCATATTACGACGAGCCGGGGATGTCGGTTTGTACTTTTTGATAGGCACTTGTTTTCCCTCCTTACTTCAGAAGTCTATATTAAACCGTCTCGAAGAACTCGAGTGGCTTGCTGTCTTTTGCCAAAGTGACAAACGCTTTTTTCCATTCGGAAGTGTAGCCGGAGTGACGGCCATAGCGTTTTGGCTTAGCAGGCATACGAAGCGTGTTCACGTTCGCTACCTTCACTTTGAAGATTTGCTCTACAGCCAATTTGATTTCAGTCTTGTTAGCACGCATATCAACTTCGAATACGTATTTCAAGTCATTCATCATGTCTGCTGTACGCTCAGTAATAACCGGACGCTTAATGATATCGCGAGGGTCTTTCATTATGCGAACACCTCCTCTACCTTCTGAACCGCATCCTTCGTGATGATGAGCTTCTCATGGCGAAGAACATCATATACGTTAACACCATCAGCTGCAACAAGCTTCACAGAAGGAATGTTGCGAGCGGAAAGTGCCACGTTGTCGTTGTACTCAGGAAGCACGACAAGCGCTTTGCGATCCACTTTTAGGTTGTTCAATACTGCCGCGAATTCCTTCGTTTTCGGTGTGTTCAAAGCAAGGCTATCGATTACGATAATTTGCTCTGCCAACACTTTCGAAGACAATGCGGATTTAATCGCCAAACGACGAACTTTCTTAGGAAGCTTGTAAGCATAGCTACGTGGTGTCGGTCCAAATACTGTACCGCCGCCAACCCATTGTGGCGAACGAATGGAACCTTGACGCGCACGACCTGTGCCTTTTTGTTTCCATGGTTTACGACCGCCGCCGCGAACTTCGGAACGGCCTTTAACTTTATGAGTACCTTGACGCATAGATGCAAGCTGCATCACAACTGCATCATGAAGTACGTTTTTGTTTGGTTCAATGCCGAATACGCTGTCGGACAATTCGATCTCGCCAACTTGCGCACCGCTCATGTTGTAAACTGCTACTTTAGGCATAATGTGCTCCTCCTTTCCTCACCAATTACTTTTTAATTGCAGATTTAACGTTAACGAAGCTGTTTTTAGGGCCTGGAATAGAACCTTTAACGAGGATAACATTGCGTTCTGCATCCACTTTAACAACTTCAAGATTTTGAATTGTTACTGTGTCAGTACCCATGTGACCTGGAAGGCGTTTGCCCTTCGGTACGCGGTTCGCTTGAATGGAACCCATGGAACCTGGTCCACGATGGTAACGGGAACCGTGAGACATAGGACCCGTGCTTTGTCCCCAACGCTTAATTACGCCGGCAAAGCCTTTACCTTTCGAGATACCTGTAACGTCAACGAATTCTCCCTCAGCGAACAAATCAGCCTTCAATTCTTGGCCAACTTCATATTGAGAAAGATCCACACCACGAAGTTCCTTAACGTAGCGCTTAGGTGTTGCGTTAGCTTTTTTCGCGTGACCGATTTCTGGTTTCGTAGCACGCTTTTCTTTCTTATCAGCGTAGCCGATTTGAATAGCTTCGTAGCCATCGTTCTCAACGTCTTTCTTTTGAAGAACGACGCAAGGGCCAGCTTCGATAACAGTTACCGGCAGTACATTACCTTCAGCGGTAAATACTTGAGTCATGCCGAGCTTTTTACCTAAGATACCTTTCATGTTGACACCTCTTTTCTTTCCTTAGTCCGTTCATAGTGAAGTAGAAACGGCTTCGCTATCCACATGTGGATAACCGTTTCAACTGTCTTACAATTTAATTTCGATATCTACACCGGACGGCAAGTCCAAGCGCATCAGCGCGTCCACCGTTTGCGGCGTTGGATTCACGATGTCGATAAGGCGCTTATGAGTGCGCATTTCGAACTGCTCGCGGGAATCCTTATACTTGTGCACCGCACGAAGAATCGTAATGATTTGCTTCTCCGTTGGCAACGGGATTGGACCGGATACTCCAGCACCGGAACGTTTAGCCGTTTCAACGATTTTCTCAGCGGATTGGTCAAGAATTCTGTGATCGTATGCTTTCAAGCGGATACGAATTTTTTGCTTTGCCATTTTAGTCCCTCCTTTTATCGCCCAATTTTGCATCGGACATACTCCGTGAAAATTTTCCTAACACATCGCCATGGCAAAGGGGCCGGGTGTGTCGGTAACCTCTCACTTCATCGCAACGTCGACGAACAACATTCACTATTATATATAAATATCCCGACTATTGCAAGTTTTTTTCGTAACTCTTTTTGACGATGCTTGCGGACAGCCAGGACACTACATAAATCGATTCTATTAGGCACTTGTTAGAGTCTATCACAGTTTATATATATAATAAAAGTTGAAGGTTCTGGATGTTGTTCCAGCCTCCGTAAGCTGCCCGAATTACTTCGCTCTCCATACTGTGCCGTCGGAGAACTTAACCGAAGTTACCTTCACACTTGCCTTTACCATAGTGTCATGCAAATGCATTTTCCAGGTGTAGACTCCTCTACTTCCCATTCCTATCACTTCAGACAGATTTTGAGCAATTCCCTTTAATGACGATTCCTTTGTAATGCTATTTCGGACGACTCGATTGTAACTGTCATATCCCGTCATTACAACTTCGAATGCGACAACTCTCTTTTCCGTTAAATTTATGATATCAACATTTACTTCAGGAGTACCTATAGAGTCATAACTCACTTCTGTACCTAGCACTTTTAATGGTTGGTTATTATTTTTCTTCAACTCCTGCTTCAAAAACTCTTTGACATCTTTCTCGAATACCAGATATTCCTTATCCAATTGGTACTTCACGTCTTCAAGTCGTGTCTTACTTTTGTAATAATCGATTTCATCCAAAGCTCTTGAGTTTGCTATTGTTTCCCCATCGGTGGTTACCACATTAAATAATACCGTTCCTAAGTATCCCATCACGATTCGTTTTGCATCGTCCTCTTGCTTATTACCTTTAACTGTAGCCACTGTTTCAACATTACGTAAGGTTTCGAATTTCTCTTTTATCTGCCCATCCTGTAAGTAGAAATGCTTAATTTGAATTTCACTCATCGTTTGACCACTGCGGTTATATACTTTATCGTCTGTGACCCAAATGTTCAATTCATTATTGTAAGTCGAAGTACTGAGGTTCAATTGTATTGTTTTACTTTTTGCATCCCATGTCATGCCACCAAACATTTTTAGGTCGCTTAAACGAATTACATTTGTGTTATCAATTTGATAGGCGGTTAGCTTAATGTTTCCCACGTAGATTTCTTTGTTTGTATATTGAACCGTAATTTCTTTTTTTGATGGAGCTGTATTCGCTTGTTTTACTCCTTTTACTTCCTTATTGAGGTTACGAGAAATGCGTATTGGATCCGATTTACCACCAACTGCTACATCAAATCCGTATTCGGTTAACTGTTTAATCGGTATCCAGAAAGAATTTCTAA
The DNA here is from genome assembly GCF_000686865.1 of Paenibacillus sp. UNC217MF. NCBI lineage: Bacteria > Bacillati > Bacillota > Bacilli > Caryophanales > Paenibacillaceae > Paenibacillus > Paenibacillus sp. UNC217MF. The sequence continues at coordinate 27,272 of NZ_JMLT01000025.1, forward strand.
ACGTAAATCCTGATATCGATAAATCGTTTATTTTTCCTTTCATTTGCTCAGATGAAATCTTCCCAATAACAGCACCTTCTTGTAAATAGTTCGATTTTGCTGATGCTACGCCCGACAGCGAGGTCAGCAGTAATACACTTACAAGCGTCAATACAATCCCCTGAATCATACACTTTCTCATTTTTCTCCCCCTGCTCATCATAACGAAGTAAATACGAAAGCAATCATAACATGATAAACTGCCATAACATAGAAAAAGACTAGTTATTAAACCAGTCTCTTCCACTGTATGCTATATTTCTATCGAATAGGAAATTAATTAGGCTACAAATGCTTCGTCGTTCGATTGAGCTGCTCTGCAGATGCCGCAACTTCAGCTGTCGCCTCATGGATATGACTGATCATTTGCAGCAAATCGCTCATCTCGCCTTGGATATGCTCCATATTCGATGTACTCTGCTCAACATGATCAACAATTTGCTGGAACGCGTTTCCGGCAGCATCTGCTTGTCCCCGAACTGTTCCTACACTCGATTTCACGACTTCAATATTATATACAACTGCATTCGTTGCCAAATTCGAATTGCCGACGAGTTCTTCAATATGAGCCACGGTACCCTTTGTATGATCAGCCAGCTTGTTCACTTCTTTCGCTACTACGGCGAAGCCCGCACCATGTTCACCTGCACGCGCTGCTTCAATAGATGCATTAAGCGACAGCAGTTTCGTTTGACCTGCAATTTCCTTTACAGCACTAACAATTGTCCTGATCTGAGCAGACGTGTCCTTTAATTGATCAACATGCCCCTTCATCAAATAAGCATTGTGGTCAATGTCCTGAATGCGCTCGATATACGTACGCATCATTCGCTCCCCCTCATCTGCCTCTAGTTGAGCATGCCGTACAGTAGAAGCTGTATGTTCAATGATATTTTTTACACTCTTGCCTCGTTCGACCAGTTGTTCAATTGTATGCTTTGTTTCCGTCGTTAACAGTTCAAGTTGATTACTAAGTTGTGCGATACTCCCCTTCAGTTCATTCTTGACCTGTTGATATTGTTCTTCTCGTTCTAATCGGTTTCGTTCTTCATATGCCTCAAGGACAAGCTGTTGTTCCAAGTTCAATATTTTATTCACAGCCAAGATCGCCTTCATTCGATCTTCTACGTTGCGGATCTCCGCTGCAATCAGATCAAGAAGCCTGTTCTGCATATTCTGAAAAGCTGCCATGTACCATTTCGTTTCGAGACCGATATGGCGATGAACGTCTGCAATCCGAATTCGTTTCCCTACAAATTCATCATTTATCTTTCCATCAAACATTTCTTCGATATGACGTTCGAGCGTTAACTGCAATCGTTCGATTGTACTATGTTTTGTTATGAGTTGCTTTAAATGCTCTACACTCAAAATAACCGAATAAAATGCCTCCGTTAATGATTTCATGTGCGGCAATAAATATGGCTTGAGCTGACGCAGTAAAGTTAGGTCTTCTGTTGTCAATCCGATCACTTCGATCTGTTTATGTATAGGATGAGTTGTGGATAAAAGAATCATACCTTGCTCCATTAATTTAGCTTCTTCGGATATTGGTGTAATTCTATCCACAGTTTGTTGTTCCTTATTCCACTTTCCTGCCCATCCTAATAGCTTTTTGCTCATTTCCGTCGCTCTTCCTTCCTGCGCCTCACTTATCGGCCTAAATCCCTATATTACTAGATCTACATACCTATATGTAAGCTTATATTGTTACATATTATAGCGCTATAACAGAAATCATGTACAGTGATCTGGAAGGGACTTCTTGAAACAATATTGAACAAAAGCTGTGTTTCTTGTAAAGCAAAAAGCCCCTTATCCGTAAGGATAAGGGGCTCTTATTACCGACTATTGTCGGTAATATCATTATTTAATGATAGTTGCAACCGCACCAGCACCTACTGTACGGCCACCTTCGCGGATCGCGAAGCGTGTACCTTCTTCGATCGCGATTGGAGCGATCAATTGTACAGTAACTGTGATGTTGTCACCAGGCATAACCATTTCAGTACCTTCTGGCAAGTTGATGATACCAGTTACGTCCGTTGTACGGAAGTAGAACTGTGGACGGTAGCCTGTGAAGAATGGCTTATGACGGCCACCTTCTTCTTTAGTCAAAACGTAAACTTGAGCAGTGAACTCAGTATGTGGTTTAACCGAACCTGGCTTAACCAATACTTGACCACGCTCGATGTTGCTGCGGTCTACACCACGAAGCAACGCACCGATGTTGTCACCAGCTTGAGCGGAATCCAAAAGTTTACGGAACATTTCAACGCCTGTTACTACGGACTTACGAGTCTCTTCTTGGATACCAACGATTTCGATCTCGTCGCCGACTTTAACAGTACCACGCTCTACGCGGCCAGTAGCAACTGTACCACGACCAGTGATGGAGAATACGTCCTCGACTGGCATCAAGAATGGCTTGTCAGTGTCACGTTCTGGAGTTGGGATGTACTCGTCGATTTGTGTGAACAATTCAACGATTTTGTCAGCCCATTCTCCGTCTGGGTTTTGAAGAGCTTCACGAGCGGAACCGCGGATAACTGGAGTGTCATCGCCAGGGAATTCGTATTCGCTAAGCAAATCGCGAATTTCCATTTCAACCAATTCCAACAACTCTTCGTCTTCAACCATGTCGCATTTGTTCATGAATACGACGATGTAAGGTACGCCTACTTGGCGAGACAACAAGATGTGCTCGCGTGTTTGTGGCATTGGGCCGTCAGCTGCGGATACTACGAGAATCGCGCCATCCATTTGAGCAGCACCAGTGATCATGTTTTTAACATAGTCGGCGTGACCTGGGCAGTCAACGTGTGCATAGTGACGGTTAGCGGACTCATACTCTACGTGGGACGTGGAGATTGTGATACCGCGCTCGCGCTCTTCTGGAGCTTTATCGATTTGATCGAATGCTACAGCTGCACCGTTACCATATTTTTTAGACAGAACTGTTGTGATAGCCGCTGTCAAAGTTGTTTTACCATGGTCAACGTGACCAATTGTACCGATATTAACGTGCGGTTTCGTACGTTCAAACTTAGCCTTTGCCATTTGAACTAGTCCTCCTTCAATAAGTGGAATAGATATATGTTATAAGCAGCCGAGACACATGACAAGTCATGCGCTCAGCCGATAGCAAATGAATCAGAAGCGAAATTATTCGCCTTTGTTCTTCGCGATAATCTCTTCGGAGATATTCTTAGGAACTTCTTCATAGTGAGAGAGTTCCATAGAGAACACACCGCGTCCTTGAGTACCGGAACGCAATGTTGTGGAGTAACCGAACATCTCGGAGAGAGGCACCTTAGCACGGATAATTTGTGCACCTGCACGAGTATCCATACCTTCGATACGACCACGGCGGGAGTTCAACATACCCATAACGTCGCCCATGTACTCTTCTGGTACTGTAACTTCTACTTTCATGATTGGCTCAAGCAATACTGGCTTACACTTGTCCTTAGCAGCTTTAAGCGCCATGGAACCAGCGATTTTAAACGCCATTTCATTGGAGTCAACATCATGGTAGGAACCATCGAAGATAGTAGCCTTGAGGTCAACCAATGGGAAGCCTGCCAAGACACCGTTCTTCATGGATTCTTCAATACCAGCTTGAACCGCAGGTACGTATTCACGAGGGACTACGCCACCAACGATTTTGTTCTCGAACACGAATCCTGATCCTGCTTCGAGAGGTTCGAAGTCGATCCATACGTGACCGTATTGACCACGACCACCGGACTGACGTACGAATTTACCTTCAACTTTAGCTTGTTGACGGAATGTCTCACGATAAGCAACCTGTGGGCTACCTACGTTCGTCTCAACCTTGAACTCACGACGCATACGGTCGATGATGATATCCAGGTGAAGCTCACCCATACCGGACAAGATCGTTTGACCTGTCTCTTCATCAGTGTAAACACGGAGTGTTGGGTCTTCTTCTGTCAATTTCGACAAAGCTGTACCCATTTTATCTTGGTCTGCTTTTGTCTTCGGCTCAACTGCGATACTGATAACCGGATCTGGGAAGTTCATGGATTCCAAGATGATCGGAGACTTCTCATCGCAGAGTGTGTCGCCTGTACCGGTATCTTTCAAACCAACGGCAGCAGCGATATCGCCAGCATGTACTGTAGCGATTTCTTCACGGCTGTTCGCATGCATTTGAAGGATACGGCCAATACGTTCACGCTTGCCTTTTGTCGCGTTCAAGACGTAGGAACCGGAGTTCAATACACCAGAGTAAACGCGGAAGAACGTCAGCTTACCAACATAAGGGTCAGTCATGATCTTGAACGCAAGTGCCGAGAACGGCTCTTCGTCCGAAGAATGACGAACTTCTTCTTCACCATCTTCAAGATGACCTTTAATGTCAGGTACATCAAGCGGGGATGGCAAGTAGTCAACGACAGCGTCAATCATGAGCTGTACGCCTTTATTACGGTAAGAAGAACCACATACTACTGGGAAGATTTGAACATTACATACCCCTTTACGAAGAGCAGCTTTCAGTTCTGGAACCGAAATCTCTTCTCCTTCGAGGTATTTCATCATCAACTCTTCGTCGAGTTCTGCGATTTTCTCGATCATTTCCATACGAAGTTCAGCGACTTTGTCTTTGAACTCAGCAGGAACTTCTGTTTCATCAACTTCTTTACCCAAGTCATCTTTGAAGATGTAAGCTTTCTCTTCCATCAAATCAATGATGCCTGTGAAGTCGTTTTCTGCACCGATAGGCAGCTGAATTGCAACAGCGTTCGCTTGCAAACGATCCTTCATGGACTCAATAACGTTGAGGTAATCAGCGCCGATGATGTCCATTTTGTTAACGTAAGCGATACGAGGTACGCTGTACTTGTCAGCTTGACGCCATACCGTTTCAGATTGCGGTTCTACGCCTTCTTTAGCGGAGAACACGCCTACTGCTCCGTCCAATACGCGAAGGGAACGCTCAACCTCTACCGTAAAGTCAACGTGCCCCGGAGTGTCGATGATATTTACACGATGGCCCTTCCATTGCGCTGTAGTCGCAGCGGAAGTGATCGTAATACCACGCTCTTGCTCTTGTTCCATCCAGTCCATCGTAGCGGCGCCTTCATGCACCTCTCCGATTTTGTGAGTACGGCCTGTGTAGAACAAGATACGTTCCGTAGTTGTTGTTTTACCGGCATCGATGTGAGCCATGATTCCGATGTTACGCGTATTTGCTAAGGAGAACTCTCTTGCCATGGTATGGTCTCCCTTCAAATTGGGTTTGGTTACTCGAATATCGAGACCAAAACAGCTTTATCCTACCAACGGTAGTGAGCAAACGCTTTGTTCGCTTCAGCCATTTTGTGCGTATCTTCGCGTTTTTTAACTGCTGCACCAGTGTTGTTGGAAGCATCGATAATCTCTGCTGCCAAACGCTCTTCCATCGTTTTCTCACCGCGGTTGCGGGAGTAGTTAACCAACCAGCGCAATCCCAAGGATGTGCGGCGCTCAGGTTTAACTTCGATAGGTACTTGATAGTTAGAACCACCTACACGGCGAGCTTTAACTTCAAGGACTGGCATGATATTTTTTAGTGCTGCTTCAAATACTTCCATAGGATCGTTGCCTGTACGCTCACGAATGATTTCGAAAGAGTTGTACAAGATCGATTGAGCAACACCACGTTTACCGTCGAGCATGATGCGGTTGATCAAGCGAGTAACAAGCTTGCTGTTATACACCGGATCCGGCAACACGTCGCGCTTAGTAACAGGACCTTTGCGTGGCATGTGAATCCCCCTTTCTGAGTAGCATTAACTTCTTATTTCTTAGCTTTAGGACGTTTCGTACCGTATTTGGAACGAGCTTGCATACGATTGTTTACGCCTGCAGTATCCAATGCACCGCGAACGATGTGGTAACGAACACCCGGAAGGTCTTTTACACGACCACCGCGAACGAGAACAACACTGTGCTCTTGCAAGTTGTGGCCAATACCACCGATGTACGCTGTAACTTCTACACGGTTCGTCAAGCGAACACGAGCATATTTACGAAGCGCGGAGTTCGGTTTCTTCGGAGTCATTGTACCTACACGAGTGCAGACACCGCGTTTTTGTGGCGCGCTCAAATCCGTTTCTTCGCGTTTCAACGCGTTGAAACCTTTTTGCAAAGCTGGGGATTTGGATTTAGTTACTTTATCTTTGCGGCCCTTACGTACCAATTGGTTAATTGTTGGCATGTTGGCACCCCCTTCCCATATTATCGACACCTTCACAAATCATTCATTTAAGTCCACAGATCCAGGTGGTTCATAAATGAACAAATGAAATGTCTTTGCCCCAGAATTTCTTCTGTTACAAAAACAATCGGCTTCCCTATTCTTCTTCAACGACAGCTGCGACTGCTGCACCTACTTCAATGCCGCATGCCTTGCCAAGGTCGCGCATCGTGCTGACATATGTCAATTTGATGCCCTTCTTCTCACATAAGCTTACGACTTTCGATGTAACGTGTTCATCAGCGTCTTCGGCAATGTACACCTCGATGGCTTTATCAAGTTCAACCATCTTCAATGTTTGCTTCGTCCCAATACGAATTGTTGCATCCTGTAAACCTTTTTCATTACACATGATGCATGTTCCTCCAAAAGTACAGGTCTTTGTCTTGGGCACACTACGACATAATAGCACTTCGTTTACCCAGTGTCAAGCAATTTCATAACTTCTTTTTTAAAACGATATATTTGTCACAAAAATGGAGATTGGCGCCATCTAGACAGCGCCAACCACCTCATTTGAAACCTCTATAGTAGAGCTTACTCCGCTGCGCCAACACCTGCTGCATCAAGGGATTCTTCCGTTACTTCCTCGTCAAGCGGATTAATCACTTTAACGCTGCGATAACGGTTCATACCTGTACCTGCAGGAATCAACTTACCGATAATAACGTTCTCTTTCAAGCCGAGCAATTGGTCAACTTTACCTTTGATCGCTGCATCAGTAAGAACGCGAGTCGTCTCCTGGAAGGATGCTGCAGACAAGAAGGAGTCTGTCTCCAAGGATGCCTTCGTGATACCGAGCAAGATCGGTTTCGCAACAGCAGGTTCCTTGCCTGAGAGGATCGCTTCTTTGTTCGCTGCTTCATATTCATGCATGTCAACGAATGATCCTGGAAGCAATGTCGTTTCACCCGCATCGATGATACGGATTTTGCGAAGCATTTGCTTGATCATAACTTCAACGTGCTTATCGTTAATTTCTACCCCTTGGTTCCGGTATACGCGTTGAACTTCCTGCAAGATGTAGTTCTGAACGCCACGGATACCTTTAATGCGGAGCATTTCTTTAGGGTCGATAGAACCGTCTGTAATCTCATCGCCGGCTTCGATTGCCATGCCTTCGCTTACGCGGACACGAGAACCGTATGTGACGGAGTACACTTTGGACTCTGCCTCACCTTGGACTTCGATTTCGCGACGATCTTTCGCTTCGCGAATTTCTTTAACCACACCATCGATCTCGGAAATAATCGCTTGCCCTTTCGGATTGCGCGCCTCGAACAACTCCTGGATACGCGGCAAACCTTGTGTAATATCGTCACCCGCGACACCACCGGTATGGAACGTACGCATGGTGAGCTGTGTACCTGGTTCACCGATGGACTGAGCCGCGATGATACCAACAGATTCACCAATCTCAACGTGCTTACCAGTCGCCAGGTTGCGACCATAACAAATTTTACATACACCGTGACGAGCACGGCAGCTGAGTACGGAACGGATCATCATCTTCTTGACGCCAGCATTGACGATCAACTCTGCCTTATCCGTATCAATCAGTTCGTTGCGGTTAACAAGGATCTCCTTTGTCTCCGGATGACGAACCGTTTCACCGGAATAGCGACCTTCGATACGGTCATACAAGCCTTCGATAACTTCCTTACCGTCGGAGATGTTGGCTACTAAGAAGCCTTTATCCGTACCGCAATCCTCTTCACGAACGATAACGTCTTGTGCAACGTCAACGAGACGACGAGTCAAGTAACCCGAGTCCGCCGTACGAAGAGCCGTATCCGCGAGACCTTTACGCGCACCGTGAGTGGAAATAAAGTATTCCAAGACCGTCAGGCCCTCACGGAAGTTCGATTTAATTGGCAACTCGATGATTCGACCGGACGGGTTGGCCATGAGACCACGCATACCACCCAACTGAGTAATCTGCGATTTGTTACCCCGTGCTTTGGAGTCAACCATGAGCATGATGGAGTTGTAACGTTCCATCGATTTCATCAAAATCTCGGTAATACGATCTTTCGTGTTCGACCATACCTCGATAACACGATCGTAACGTTCCTCATTCGTAATCAGACCACGACGATACTGATTTGTAATGACACGAACCTTCTCTTCGGATTCCTTCAAGATATCCACTTTCTCTTGCGGTACGATAACGTCGGATACCGCAATCGAGATACCTGCTTTTGTGGAATACGTAAAGCCGATCTCCTTGATTCGATCCAAAATAACCGAAGTCTTCGTTGTATGGAATACATCGAAGCAGCGGGCGATAATTTGACCAAGATAGTCTTTACCTACACCACCTGTTTGCGGAATATTTTCGATTATTTCTCTAATATTCGCGCCTTTCTCATATACGAAATAATGATCCGGTGTTCCCTCGAACAAATTGCGCTTCGTCGGCTCATTGATGTACGGGAAATCTGCCGGGAATATTTCGTTGAAAATGATACGTCCAACCGTTGTAATAAGGAACGCATCTTGTTGTTTTTCAGTAAAGTCAGACTTGCCCAATTCACGTACTGGAATTGCAACACGTGCATGCAAGGATGCTGAACCACGTTGATAAGCAGATACAGCCTCATTCACGGAGCCAAAGATCATACCTGTTCCTTTAGCTTCCTTGTTGTCCATCGTCAAGTAGAAGGATCCGAGAACCATATCCTGAGATGGTGTTACAACTGGCTTACCGTCTTTCGGGTTCAAGATGTTACCGGAAGCGAGCATAAGAAGACGAGCTTCTGCTTGTGCTTCTGCAGACAACGGAACGTGAACCGCCATTTGGTCACCGTCGAAGTCAGCGTTGTAGGCTGTACATACGAGTGGGTGAAGACGGATTGCTTTCCCTTCTACCAGAATCGGTTCAAATGCTTGGATACCGAGTCGGTGAAGTGTTGGTGCACGGTTAAGCAAGACTGGGTGCTCACGAATAACCTCTTCGAGAACGTCCCATACTTCCGGGCTAATGCGCTCTACTTTACGTTTCGCGCTCTTAATGTTGTGTGCCAAACCTTTATTCACGAGTTCTTTCATGACAAAAGGTTTGAACAGCTCAAGCGCCATTTCCTTCGGCAAACCACATTGGTACATCTTCAAGTAAGGACCTACCACGATAACGGAACGACCAGAGTAGTCAACCCGTTTACCGAGCAAGTTCTGACGGAAGCGACCTTGCTTACCTTTGAGCATATGGCTGAGCGATTTCAATGGACGGTTACCAGGACCTGTTACTGGACGACCACGGCGACCGTTATCAATCAAGGCGTCTACTGCTTCTTGCAGCATGCGCTTCTCGTTCTGCACGATAATGTCCGGAGCACCCAAATCAAGCAAACGCTTCAAGCGGTTGTTCCGGTTGATAACACGGCGATACAGGTCATTCAAGTCAGACGTCGCGAAGCGACCGCCATCGAGCTGTACCATTGGACGAAGCTCTGGAGGAATAACCGGAAGAACATCGAGAATCATCCAATCTGGTTGGTTGCCAGAGTTACGGAATGCCTCGATTACTTCTAGTCGCTTGATCGCACGGTTGCGGCGTTGGCCTTGTGCCGTACGAAGCTCTTCCTTCAGCACTTCAAGTTCTTTCTCAACATCCAAGTCTTGCAACAGCTTCTTAACTGCTTCAGCACCCATACCAGCTTGGAATGCATGACCATATTTTTCACGGTAGCTGCGATATTCCTTCTCGGAAAGCAGTTGCTTTTTCTCAAGAGGTGTATCCCCAGGCTCTGTTACAACATAAGAAGCAAAGTAAATGATCTCTTCCAAGGAGCGTGGAGACATGTCCAGCGCCAAGCCCATGCGGCTTGGAATCCCCTTGAAGTACCAAATGTGCGATACAGGAGCAGCCAATTCAATATGGCCCATCCGTTCACGGCGCACCTTCTGGCGTGTTACTTCAACGCCGCATCGATCACAGACAACGCCTTTGTAACGTACACGCTTGTATTTACCGCAATGACACTCCCAGTCCTTCGTCGGCCCGAAAATCTTCTCGCAGAACAAACCTTCTTTCTCCGGTTTGAGCGTACGATAGTTAATCGTTTCCGGCTTCTTGACTTCGCCACGGGACCAAGAACGAATCTTTTCGGGAGAGGCAAGCCCGATTTTCATAAATTCAAAATTGTTGACGTCCATCAAGGAGCGACCCTCCTTAATCTGTACTTGAGTGTACCGCTCTGTCAGTACACAGGAGCGGAATTCTGTGTTCGAACCATATATGGGCTGGCGGTGGCCGTATAGCAATTCGCTAACGGCCACCGTCCGATCCAACGTTATACGACTTCGGCAGCTTACTCGGTGACGTACTCGTCATCCATGCCGAGATTCAACTTATCCTGCGGAATATCGTCATCTTCATCGATTTCACGCATCTCAATTTCTTCTTCGTTCTCTGTCAAGATCTTGACATCCATACCCAAGCTTTGAAGCTCTTTGATAAGGACCTTGAACGATTCAGGAACACCTGGCTCAGGAACATTTTCGCCCTTCACAATCGATTCATACGTCTTCACGCGGCCGACGACATCATCGGACTTGACTGTAAGAATCTCTTGCAATGTATAAGCTGCACCATAGGCTTCGAGTGCCCATACCTCCATCTCCCCGAAGCGCTGACCACCGAACTGTGCTTTACCACCGAGCGGCTGCTGCGTAACGAGAGAGTATGGTCCAGTAGAACGAGCATGGATCTTATCATCAACCATGTGTGCGAGCTTGATCATGTACATGACACCAACCGTAACTTCGCGCTCGAACGGGTCACCTGTACGACCGTCGTACAAGATTGTCTTACCGTTGCGCTGCATGCCTGCTTCTTCCATCGTATCGAACACGTCATACTCTGTAGCACCGTCGAATACCGGAGTAGCCATGTGCATACCAAGATAACGTGCCGCCATACCCAAGTGAACCTCGAGTACCTGACCGATGTTCATCCGCGATGGTACCCCTAGTGGGTTCAAGACGACTTGAACAGGCGTACCGTCCGGAAGGAACGGCATATCTTCTTCAGGCAAGATACGTGCGATGACACCCTTGTTACCGTGGCGTCCCGCCATCTTATCGCCCTCGGAAATTTTACGTTTTTGGGCAATATAAACACGAACGAGTTGATTCACACCTGGAGGGAGTTCGTCCCCGTTCTCACGTGTAAATACTTTAACATCAACGACGATACCGTCAGTACCGTGAGGCACACGCAAGGAAGTATCACGTACTTCACGCGCCTTCTCGCCGAAGATTGCATGCAAGAGGCGTTCTTCTGCTGTCAGTTCCGTAACCCCTTTAGGTGTTACTTTACCAACGAGAATGTCACCGTCTTTAATTTCCGCACCGACGCGAATGATTCCGCGCTCATCCAAGTTCTTGAGCGCTTCTTCGCCGACGTTCGGAATATCACGAGTAATCTCTTCTGGTCCAAGTTTCGTATCACGAGCTTCGGACTCGTACTCTTCGATGTGAATGGACGTGTATACATCCTCTTTCACCATCTTCTCGGAGAGCAAGATCGCATCCTCGTAGTTGTAACCTTCCCATGTCATGAACGCGACGACAACGTTGCGTCCAAGGGCCAATTCACCAACCTCAGTGGAAGGTCCGTCCGCCAAGATGTCGCCTTTTTTGACGATATCGCCTTTTTTGGCAAGTGGACGTTGGTTAATGCATGTTCCTTGGTTGGAACGCATAAACTTCTGCAATTTATATTTGACGAGGTCACCTCTGACCTCTTTACCATCAATCACTTCAACCTTGCGAACTTGAACTTCATTCGCTGTAACACGCTCGATGACACCGTCTACTTTGGAGACGATACATACACCAGAGTCTTTTGCAGACTTGTATTCCATTCCTGTACCAACAAACGGAGCTTCTGGTATGAGCAAAGGCACCGCTTGCCGCTGCATGTTCGATCCCATGAGCGCACGGTTGGAGTCATCGTTCTCCAAGAACGGAATGAGCGCTGTCGCCACCGACACAACCTGCTTCGGCGATACATCCATGTAGTCAACACGATCCGTTGGCATCGTCAAGATGTTATCTGATTGCTTGTTGTAACGAACGATAGCTGTTTCGTCACGGAATGTGCCGTCTTCATTCAGCGGTGCATTCGCCTGTGCGACTACATAGTTATCTTCTTCGTCAGCAGTCATGTAATCGATTTGTTCTGTAACCTGCCCTGTCTTCGGATCGACCCAACGATATGGTGCTTCAATGAAGCCATACTCGTTCACTCGAGCAAACGTAGACAAGGAGTTGATCAAACCGATGTTCGGACCCTCTGGAGTCTCGATCGGACACATACGGCCATAATGGGATGGATGGACGTCACGAACTTCAAAGCCCGCGCGCTCACGCGTCAAACCACCAGGTCCGAGTGCAGACAGACGACGCTTATGCGTAAGTTCCGCAAGTGGGTTCGTCTGATCCATGAACTGAGACAACTGCGAGCTACCGAAGAACTCTTTAATGGATGCAATAACCGGGCGAATGTTAATGAGCGCCTGTGGCGTAATCACGTTCGCATCCTGAATGGACATCCGCTCGCGCACAACGCGCTCCATACGGGACAAACCGATACGGAACTGGTTCTGCAGCAATTCACCAACGGAACGCAGACGACGGTTACCCAAGTGGTCGATATCATCTGTGCTACCAATTCCGTGCAGCAAGTTAATAAAGTAGTTGATCGACGAAATGATATCCGCTGGAGTAATGTTCTTCACGGACTTGTCGATATTGCGGTTTGCAATAATTTTAGTAACTTTACCGTCCTCAATTGGCGAGAACACGTCGATGACTTGAACCGGAATATCTTCCGACTCCATAACTCCGCCTGCCACATGATAGGTTTTGAAACCTACATTGCTTTCAAGACGAGGCAGAATTTCGTCCAAGAGACGACGGTCAACAACTTGACCTGCTTCAGCAATGATTTCGCCTGTTTCTGTATCAACAAGCGATTCCGCCAAGCGTTGATTGAACAAACGGTTCTTAATGTGAAGCTTCTTATTAATCTTGTAACGACCTACATTCGCTAGATCATAGCGCTTCGGATCGAAGAAACGTGCAATCAGCAAGCTTCTTGCATTCTCGAGTGTAGGAGGCTCGCCCGGACGCAGACGCTCGTAGATTTCAATCAGAGCCTTCTCTGTTGAATCCGTATTATCTTTGTCCAGCGTATTGCGGATATACTCATCATGGCCAAGCAAATCTAAGATTTGCTCGTCTGTACCGAATCCAAGTGCTCTCAGCAATACCGTAACAGGAATTTTACGAGTACGGTCGATACGAACATAGATAATGTCCTTCGCATCCATCTCAAGTTCCAGCCATGCACCACGATTCGGTATAACTGTCGCCGTGTAAGTTTTCTTCCCGTTCTTGTCAACTTTAGTACTGAAATAGACACTCGGAGAGCGAACCAACTGGCTGACAATTACACGTTCAGCACCATTAATGACGAACGTGCCCGTTTCCGTCATGAGCGGGAAATCACCCATAAACACTTCCTGCTCTTTGACCTCTCCGGTCTCTTTGTTAAGAAGGCGCACTTTCACGCGGAGCGGCGCCGCATAAGTTACATCGCGTTCTTTCGAATCATCGACTGTATATTTGGGTTCACCCAAGCTGTAATCGATAAATTCCAAAACCAAATTACCTGTGAAATCCTGAATCGGCGAAATATCTTGGAACATTTCGCGCAATCCTTCGTCCAAAAACCATTGATACGATTTCTGTTGGATTTCAATCAAGTTCGGAACTTCGAGTACCTCTTTGATGCGCGCATAACTGCGCCGAGTGCGTCGTCCATATTGAACAAGATGTCCTGCCAACTTTAACTCACCCCTCATGTCTACTCACAAAAATGGATTGCGAATCCTTTTCGGTATCCTTTATAATAAAGTCCACGAAAGAGACTCTAAAAACAAATAATATAGTACAAAATGTCAGAAAAAAGAAAAACGCACGTTCACGGCAAAACGCAAATGCGATGGACGCCGTTTTCCCCCGTGTCGCCGTTTCCTGTTGTCGATACAACTACATATCCGATAGACTTGCCCAAAATGTAAACATTATACGTCATTTCGCAAAAATGTATGCATCCTTTCAAAAAAAGGCTTGACATTTGGGCCATGTGTAGACATGGAGTCCATCCTAATACTGACATTTTATAATAATACCATATTGGGCACTCAGAGTCAACTTGGAAATGATTTCTTCGCTTGATAGATCCGATACCCTTTGTCCTTCACAACTAACTCTACGTTTTCTTCTCCAAACAACTGCTGCAGCTTCGCTTCCGCTGATGGCGCTCCCTGTTTCTTCTGAATGACAATCCATAGAGAACCTCCGTCTGCTAAATGCTCATAGGATTGTTCAAAGATGCGATGAACAACCTCTTTGCCTGCACGAATCGGCGGATTGGTGAGAATAACAGAATAATGCTCACTACCTAGCGCATTGAGGCCATCACTCTCTTGAATCGTGACGTTATGGACTCCATTTAGAAGAGCGTTCTCTCTCGCTAAATCTAAGGCTCGCTCATTCACATCTACCATCGTTACTCGTCCGCGCTTAGCCAGTTTTGCAGCTGTTAATCCAATCGGCCCATAGCCACAGCCGACATCAAGAACGGTGGCGTCTTCAGGAATGTCCATGCAATCAATCAGCACTCGACTGCCGTAATCGACACCGCCTTTGGAAAATACACCGGCATCCGACACGAATGCTAGCTGCATACCTCGCAAGGATGCCGTCCATTTCTTGCGATTATGCTCTACATCTGGACGCTTGCTGTAATAATGCCCTGCCATCTTGATCCCTTCCTGTCATGGTAAAAATAAAAAGTGCTATCGTTCATTGGCTAAGATGCGCGTCGAGTTCCCTATTTACACTTCGTATTCGATGACACCTAAGCTAAATCGGTAAGTCGTATCTTAGACAACGAACCCCTTGAAAACAAGTTCCAAGGGGTTCGCACTTTGCAAGCAGAGATTACTTCACTTCTACAGATGCGCCAGCTTCTTCGAGCTTCGCTTTTACTGCTTCTGCTTCTTCTTTGCTTACTTTTTCTTTCAATGGTTTCGGGCAGTTGTCTACCAAGTCTTTAGCTTCTTTCAAGCCAAGACCAGTGATTTCACGAACAACTTTGATAACGTTGATTTTGCCTGCGCCTGGTGCAGTCAAGATTACGTCAAACTCAGTTTGTTCAGCTGCGCCAGCATCACCAGCTGCGCCACCCATTACAGCTACAGGAGCTGCTGCAGTTACGCCGAATTCTTCTTCAATTGCTTTAACAAGGTCGTTCAATTCCAATACGGACATGCCTTTGATGGCTTCCAAGATTTGCTCTTTGCTCATTTGTTAAACCTCCATATTTAGTAAAGTGTATGTTACGCGATTAAGCTTACGCTTCCGCTTCGTTCTTCTCTGCAACGGCTTTGACAGCCAATGCGAAGTTGCGCATTGGTGCTTGGAGCACGCTGAGCAACATGGACAACAAACCTTCGCGGGAAGGCAATGCTGCCAAGGCTTTGATTTGATCTACGTCAACGACGCGACCTTCAAC
This sequence comes from Paenibacillus sp. UNC217MF, assembly GCF_000686865.1. Taxonomy (NCBI): domain Bacteria; kingdom Bacillati; phylum Bacillota; class Bacilli; order Caryophanales; family Paenibacillaceae; genus Paenibacillus; species Paenibacillus sp. UNC217MF. The sequence goes on from NZ_JMLT01000025.1 coordinate 43,168, forward strand.
TACTCCACCCTTAATTTCAAGAGCTTCGTTTTTCTTCGCAAAGTCGTTCAAGATTTTCGCAGGTGCTACTGCGTCTTCACGACTGAATGCGATAGCTGTCGGACCAGACAATACTTCATCAAGTTCAGACAACTCAGCTTCTGCTGTCGCACGGCGTACCAATGTATTTTTCAACACTTGGAATTCGATGCCTGCTTCGCGCAGTTGCTTACGAAGTTCAGTAACTTGAGATACTGTCAATCCACGGTAGTCAGCAACAACCGTTGTAGCGCTGCTACGGAATTTCTCAGCGATATCTTGTACAGCTTGCTGTTTCGCTTCGATTACTTTTGCGTTTGCCACTCGTTCCACCTCCTACAAGGTTCTACTTAACACCGCATCCTGTCCGAGATCTTCTACCTACTTCAGCATAAGAAAAGCCTCTGCAGTTTACTACAGAGGCATCACGATAGCACTTGGTGCGCAGACGTGTCAACGACACGCTCCAAGCACTCAGTCTATTTCGAACACCTCGGTAGGAGATTAAGCCTTTCGGCACCTACTGTCTACGGTACGATTATTCAAAAGTTAATTGCACATCATGTGTTAGCAACTCTATTAACATAGCATGGACAGTTGAACCATGTCAACCACTCTCAAAACTTGCCAACAGATTCCCACTAAAGAATAAATCTTAGCGGAAAGATGCTGTGTTCACACGTGCTGCAGGACCCATCGTGGAAGAAACCGCGATGTTTTTCAAATACACGCCTTTAGCCGCTGCTGGCTTCGCACGGTTCAATGCATCGATCAACGCTTTGAAGTTGTCATGCAACTTGTCTGCATCGAAAGAAGCTTTACCGATCGGTGCGTGGATTTGTCCTGCTTTGTCCAGACGGTACTCGATTTTACCAGCTTTGATCTCTTGAACAGCTTTAGTAACGTCGAATGTAACCGTACCAGCTTTAGGGTTAGGCATGAGACCTTTACCACCGAGGATACGTCCCAATTTACCTACTTCGCTCATCATGTCTGGCGTAGCTACGCAGACATCGAAGTCGAACCAGCCTTGTTGAATTTTGTTGATCATATCTTGATCGCCTACAAAATCAGCACCAGCTGCTTCTGCTTCTTTTGCTTTTTCGCCTTTTGCAAAGACGAGAACGCGTTTTGTTTTACCTGTACCGTGTGGAAGTACAACTACCCCACGAACAGCTTGGTCTTGTTTACGAGGGTCTACACCCAAGCGAACAGCAACTTCAACTGTTTCGTCGAATTTTGCTGTAGCCGATTTCTTAACCAACTCAATAGCTTCCATCGACTCATAAGCAGCATCTCTATCGATAAGCTTTGCAGCTTCGACATATTTTTTGCCACGTTTTGCCATGATTTTTTCCTCCTTTGTGGTTTTAACGGATTAACCTCCCACATGCGCCAAAGAAGAACGTATTAGTCTTCTACGACAAAGCCCATGCTGCGAGCTGTACCTTCAACCATACGCATAGCCGATTCAACGGATGCTGCGTTCAGGTCAGGCATTTTTTGCTCAGCGATTTGACGTACAACGTCGCGTTTCACTGTTGCAACTTTTTTCGTGTTCGGTTCACCGGAACCTTTTTCGACCTTAGCCGCTACTTTCAACAATACTGCAGCCGGTGGAGTCTTCGTGATGAACGTAAAGGAACGATCTTCGAATACAGAGATTTCAACAGGAATAATCAAACCTGCTTGATCAGCTGTTTTCGCATTGAATTCCTTACAGAACGCCATGATGTTGACACCCGCTTGACCCAATGCTGGACCTACCGGAGGCGCTGGATTCGCCTTACCCGCTGGAATTTGCAATTTAACGACTTTAATGACCTTTTTCGCCATTTCAAACACCTCCTTGCGCTAGTTATGTGAGGTTCAGGTTGCCCTATCTCACAGTAGAAACCAATAGAAAGATGTATTAGATCTTCTCCACTTGGTGGTAATCCAACTCAAGAGGGGTTTCTCTTCCAAACATGTTGACATGAACCTTAAGCTTCTGCTTGTCTGTAATGATCTCTTCGACCGTACCGACGAAGTTTGCGAAAGGCCCTACCATAATGCGAACCGATTCCTTCAAGTCGAAATCGACTTTTGCTCTCGGATCTTCCATGCCCATTGTCTTTAAGATCTGATCGACCTCTTCAGGCAACAGTGGAATAGGCTTTGAACCAGAGCCGGTAGATCCGACGAATCCGGTAACCCCTGGCGTGTTGCGAACAACATACCAAGACTCATCCGTCTGAATCATTTCAACCAAAACATAACCCGGGTAAACTTTACGCATGACAACTTTCTTTTTGCCATCCTTGTTTACCATTTCTTCTTCCATCGGAACAAGAACGCGAAATATTTTGTCTTCCATGCCCATGGATTCAACGCGCTTTTCCAAATTGGCTTTAACTTTGTTCTCATAACCTGAGTAGGTATGAACAACGTACCATCTTTTTTCCATAACTAAGCCACCTTGGGACTTTATTAAATAATCGCTTCGACTATCGCGGAAATTCCGATATCAAGGACCCAGAAATAAAGCGTCATAAAGATAACCGTGGCTAAAACGACGATCGTATAGCTTGTCAGTTCTTTACGACTGGGCCAGCGAACCTTTTTTAATTCACCCCAGCTGTCGGCAAAGAAGGAAAACATCGAACCGAAACTTTGTTTCAGTTTCCCGAAGAAAGCCACGGACTACACCTCCATCAGACTTATCTCGTTTCGCGATGAGAAGTATGCTCGTTGCAGAACTTGCAGAATTTCTTCAACTCAATGCGGTCTGGGTGATTACGTTTGTTCTTTGTTGTCGTATAGTTGCGTTGTTTGCAGTTCGTGCAAGCCATCGTAACGATTACCCGCATGTAGTACACCTCCTGAAGACACCTTAATGATAAGAAGCGTCGAATTTCCCCAAGCAGAAACGGATTGACCATCCTTCTACAGGGGGACAAATCGTCTCTTGTTCGCTGAATAATCCACTCTCAGTCTAATAACCAATCATTTCTTATTCAGTAAATACGTACGCATATTTAGGGCTACCTAAAACACTTTATCACAAGGGGCAAATGATGTCAATGATAAGATGTTGACGCCGTGGGGGGCGATGTCATTCACTCTATCATATCCGACAGCTGCTTGACAAAGGAAAAGATCACTAATGTTCCTAGTCGCTATCAGTATGGTGGAATATTACGCAATCTAAACCTTCATTCTCGTAAACTTTCGATGTAAAATTAATTGCTTTCAATCGGGAACAGTATGTAAACAATGAAAAAGAGCCTATCTCCCATACTAGGTTGATAAGCTCCTACATCTGTATTCGACTAATTAACATCCGCTATCCCCGCCATCCCGTAACTCCAAATATCGCTCCAACTTTCGCTTGACTCGCTGCAGCGCATTGTCTATCGATTTGACGTGGCGATCCAGATCAACGGCAATTTCCTGATAGGAACGCCCATCCAAATACAGCATGAGCACTTTCCGTTCCAAATCGCTCAAAATTTCAGACATCTTGTCCTCGAGCCCAACGAATTCTTCTTGATTAATGATCAATTCTTCTGGATCAGACACCCGCGAGCCACCAATCACATCTAGCAAGGTGCGATCTGAATCTTCGTCATATATCGGCTTATCCAACGACACATAAGAATTCAATGGTATGTGCTTCTGGCGCGTCGCAGTCTTAATCGCAGTAATAATCTGTCTAGTAATGCACAGTTCGGCGAATGCCTTGAATGATGCCAGCTTGTCTCCCTTAAAATCACGAATTGCCTTGTATAATCCGATCATGCCCTCTTGAACAATATCCTCACGGTCAGCGCCGATTAGAAAATATGAGCGTGCTTTTGCTCGAACGAAATTGCGGTACTTGTTAATTAAGTATTCGAGCGCTTCGCTATCTCCCTCCCTGACCGCGTCGACTAGCTGTTCATCCGACGAACGATCGTATGAGGAGGTGCTTAATACTTTGAGGTCAACACTCACTAGCAATCCCTCCGGCCTGCAACGCAATCCACCCGTTACATCACAAATGATAGATTCAGTATATATGAATCTATCTATCATCGTCAACCAAAGGAAGCCTTATCCTGTGCGGAATTTGAGCATTATTCCAAAATAAGTCTATGCATTTGACTGCATACGCCAAAAATAACGTTGAAAATGACGCTCATGCTCCTGTCCTACGCTACTCAATCTTCTTCCCCTCGGCGCAGCCGTTCAAGCTTAAGCAGTTGATCCAGCTTAAGCTTGCCTTCAATCGGGTTACGCTTGATCGGCTGCAGTGCCTGTTCACGAATCTTCGTCTCCACCTCGCGCCGGGCCTGTACAATAATGAGCCTCAGCTCGCGTGCCGAAATACGAAGTGCACCTTGTGCAAAAGCTACGTTCTGTTCTGTCATGTCTGATGTTGCTACGTAGATTTGACGGCGGCGATGCCCAAGCCCCCTGGCAAGCCGCTCGATGCATTCGTCCGCTGTCTCTTTCTCCTTCGTGAACTGTACAGAGACTTTACCCTGCGTGTACTTGGCTCCTAAGCCAGGAACGCGATATGCGTCAAATACCACAATTACTCTTCGGCCGGAATATGCTAGATAGTCTGCAAGCATATTTAACAGTCGTTCTCTTGCTTCATCTAAGTCTTTATCTTTCAGCTCTCTTAATTCCGGCCACGCCCCGATCATGTTGTAGCCGTCAACAAGAAGCACATCGCGCCAATCCTGCCGATCCATATCGGGCAGCCTCAGCCGCGACGCCGGCGCACGACCTCATACATGAAGATGCCTGCAGCTACCGACGCATTAAGCGAGTTAATTTGCCCTGCCATTGGAAGCTTATACAACATATCGCAATTTTCCCGAACAAGTCTGCCCATTCCTTTATTCTCGTTACCGATGACAAGCGCGATTGGAAGATTGAATACATCCGCTTCATAAATGTCTTGAGTTGCTGTTACATCTGTACCTACGATCCACACTCCACGGTCTTTAAGCTGCTGCATCGTCTGAACCAAATTCGTCACCTTGGCTACCGGCACATACTCGACAGCTCCAGCAGAAGTCTTAGATACCGTAGCAGTCAGTCCAGCTGAGCGGCGTTTCGGAATAACTACGCCATGCGCACCTGTGCAGTCCGCTGTCCGAAGAATGGAACCCAAATTGTGCGGATCCTCGATCTCATCCAATAGGATCAGAAACGGAGTCTCGCCTTTAGCCTCAGCTTGAGCTAAAATATCTTCCACTTCTACATAATGATAAGCTGCAACCTGTGCGACAACTCCTTGATGCTGAACCCCCTCGACCATTTGATCGAGCTTGCGCTTATCGACCATTTGAATCACGACGCCAGCTTTCTTGGCTTCTGCAATAATCGGCCCTGTTAAATGTTTTTGTGCATTTTCCGCAATCCATACTTTATTTATCGTTCTCCCGGATTTGAGCGCCTCGGTTACCGAATGCTTCCCGGCAATATATTCTTCTTCATGCATGCGTAAGTGTGCCTCCCGTCTAGATGTTTCCCTTTTACTTTTGCTGCTGTTCTGTCCCATGTGCTTGAACAATCATAGTAACGAATTGCCGCATCCGTTCAAAATTTTCATTCAGATATAAATAGCCGAATAAAGATTCAAGCGCTGTAGCCTGTCTATATTCACTTACGTTCGCACTTTTCGGCACACTGGACTTCGTATTGCGTCCTTGACGAACGACGTCTGCTTCTTCATCTGTTAATATCGGCATCAGAAGCGATAGCGCACGCGCCTGCGCCTTGGCAGACACATACCCCGTCGCTTCACGATGCAGGTGGTTCGGCCGATGATTCGGCTGTGATATAAGATATTGTCTGATGGCAACTTCGAAGATTGCATCGCCTATATAAGCGAGTACAATCGGATTAAGCTGCTGCGGCCGCTTGGTCGGGGCGAAAGGGAACAGCCATGTTCCAGCATCCCCTGACCTTGCTTCTATTGTTGTCGATTGATGTTCCTGTTGATTATCATTCATTGCGTATGCATAAGCTCCTTCGTCGACCGTAATGCCGCTGCGACTATTTTCGGCGCCAGCGCACACCCTGAGGCGTATCTTCCAGAACGATCCCCTGCTCGGTTAACAGATCGCGAATTTCATCGGCTCTCGCCCAGTTTTTCGCTTTGCGAGCATCGTTGCGTTCTTGGATAAGTTGGTCGATTTCCTCATCCAGCAATTCCTCTTCCTTCTCCAATACCAGTCCAAGCACCTCGTTCATCGCTTCAAAGGCATCCAGCAATGCTTCCAAGTCCCCAGCTGCAAGCGAATCAGCTTGCTGCAAATACGAATTCGCCTCACTTGCCCATTCGAATACAGCAGTAATGGCATCTGCCGTATTGAAGTCATCCTGCATCTTCGCATCAAAGGTCTCTAGAATGGAAGCTATCTTCACTTGAAGTGCCTCGTTCGCATTTTCCTGCACAGATGGATCTGTATTCAGAGATGCCAATGCATGGCGGACATTCGCAACTGCATTCGCTATGCGGCTGACGCTTTTCTCTGCCTGTTCCATCGCTTCTGCATTGAAGTTCAGTGGGTTGCGATAGTGTGTCGACAACATGAAGTAGCGCAGAGCAGCCGGATCATATTGCTTAAGCAATTGATGAACCGTTACCCCATTACCAAGCGACTTCGACATTTTTTCATTATCAATATTAATATATCCGTTATGCATCCACACGTTGGCAAGTGGTTTTCCTGTCACGGATTCGGACTGTGCAGCCTCACATTCGTGGTGCGGGAACTGAAGATCCTGGCCGCCGCCATGGATATCGATCGTTTCACCCAAATATTTGCGCGACATAGCCGAGCATTCAATATGCCAGCCTGGACGGCCTTCGCCCCATGGGCTTGACCAAGAGATTTCCCCTGGCTTCGCCGCTTTCCATAAGACGAAGTCAGCTGCGTCATCCTTGCGCTCATCCACTTCGATTCGAATTCCGAGCTGCAGCTCATCAATGTTCTGACCGGAAACCTGGCCATACTTCGCAAATTCTCTCGTACGGAAATACACATCTCCGCCCGATTCATAAGCCTTACCGTTTGCCACAAGCTCTGAGATGAAGGCGATGATTTCCTCCATATTATCCGTTACACGCGGGTTATTCGATGCACGGCGAATACCTAGACCATCATTATCCTCATAGAACGCCTGAATAAAGCGCTCCGCAACTTCTTGTACCGTGGATCCCAGATCTGCTGCTTTGCGGATCAGCTTGTCATCAACATCTGTGAAATTCACGATGTAGTTTACTTCGTAATCCAGCGTCTCTAAATAACGGCGAACAACGTCAAAAAAGATCGCAGGCCGCGCATTTCCGATATGGATATAGTCATACACAGTTGGCCCGCATACATACATCGTAATGCGATCCGGATCTATCGGCTGAAACGGCTCTTTCGTACGTGTCAGCGTATTATAAATGTGCAAGGTCATGCAAGTCACTCCTCCTTGATGTTCGGGCATTTATTTGTTCACTTTCTCAAGTTCTTTCCTCGGTTGTTGGACAGACTCCTCTACTTGTATGCTTTCTTGACTTTCAGTCTCTGCAATTTCAGAGTCTCTGCCTTGGGGATGCTTAAGTTGGTGCAGTTCAGCTCTCAATGCATCCATCTCAATCTGCATGCTTCGAAGCATATCAATCACTGGGTCAGGCAGTTGGGCATGGTTCAAGCGGTCAATGCGCACTCCATCCTGCTTCACTACACGTCCCGGAATGCCCACGACTGTACAGTTCGGCGGTACTTCCCGGAGCACGACGGAATTGGCTCCAATGCTTGAATTGTCTCCAATAGTGAAAGAGCCAAGCACTTTCGATCCAGAAGCAATGACGACATTGTTCCCAATCGTCGGATGCCGCTTCCCCTTCTCTTTCCCCGTACCTCCAAGTGTTACGCCTTGGTAAATGACTACATCATCGCCAATCTCACAGGTTTCACCAATGACGACTCCCATGCCATGGTCAATAAACAGTCTTTGGCCAATCCTCGCTCCAGGATGTATTTCAATTCCCGTCATGAACCGGCTTATTTGCGAAATAATGCGCGCAGTCGTAAACCAGCGCCAACGATAGAACCGATGTGCAATGAGATGCGCCCAGATGGCATGCAGGCCTGAATAGGTAAAGATTACTTCGAATCGGTTGCGCGCCGCCGGGTCGTTATCGAACACCGCCTGCACATCGGATTTCATTCTTCGAATGACACGCCACATGCTCTGTCCCCCCCGGAACTCAGCGAATTGAGTTAGCATTCCTCTCTCATACACACAAGCGGATACATAAATTCATCACAATAAAAAACGCCCCTGCAGCATGATGCTGCAGAGACGCGATGCGCGGTTCCACTCTGCTTGGACAACATCATATCTCCGCTATTGCCATCGTATATCTATCCTCCACTTACACCGGATACAAAACCATGACATAGCCAAATACTTGTTGCCCCTCTTGAATATCCTTAACGCGGATGATTCGCCACCCCCTACCCATGTACCAGGTACATGCTCAAGGACGGAGCTTCCGGGTGCATCGCATAAGCTTAAAAATGGAACGACTCACAGCCTGTAAGGAGCGATGGACACCAGATCCATAGTCTTCCTTATCTCGATCGTTCTCTCTGTTCATTTTTATCCCGCTTATACTCTCCCGTTCAACGCTTTTATTAGTATGCTCAATCATACTGTACGAAGCATGACTTTCCTTCAGAACGAAATAATGAAAAGGATTCTATCGTTAAGTATATTCGAAGCTCCTACTGCATGACAATAACAATCGTTGAAAGTTATCCGCATGTGCATTCGAATCAAATCCTATCCAGAAACATCAAATCTGATCTATCCATTCAAGCGAGCTAGGACCTTCTCTTTACCAAGCAGAACAATCGTCTCATTCAAATCACGGCCGTGCATTTGCCCAGATACTGCAACACGAACCGGCATGAACAGACCTTTGCCCTTGGCGCCTGTTTCCTTCTGAACTTCCTTCAAGGATACCTTGATCGTATCTGCATCCCAAGTCGTTGCAGCTTCCAGCTTCGCACGAAGTGCTGCCAATACAGTAGGAACCTGCTCTTCAGCGAGCACTGCCTTAGCTTCTTCGTCGATGACAAGTTCTTCACGGAAGAACATCTCCGACAATTCCACAATGTCGGATGCACAGTTCATTTGCTCCTGATACAGCTTCACAAGTGCAGCCGCCCAAGCTTGCTGTTCTTCATTCAGCTGCTCTGGCAAGCGTCCTGCACGCTGGAGGTGAGGAATCGACAATGCCGCAATGCGATCAGGTTCTGCTTTCTTCATATACGTATTATTAATATGCGTCAGCTTATTCGTATCAAATACAGCAGGGCTCTTGGACAAGCGCGTCTCGTCAAAGATCGAGATGAGCTCCTCCATTGAGAAGATCTCTTCTTCCCCTTTTGGTGACCAGCCAAGCAATGCGATGAAGTTAACCATTGCCTCTGGCAAGTAGCCGAGCTGCTCATATTGTTCAATAAATTGAATGATCGACTCATCCCGTTTGCTGAGCTTCTTGTGATTCTCATTTACGATAAGCGTCATATGTCCGAATACAGGCGCTTCCCATCCAAACGCTTCAAAGATCATCAATTGGCGAAGCGTATTCGTCACATGATCTTCTCCACGCAGAATGTGAGACATCCGCATCAAATGGTCATCGATGACAACCGCGAAGTTATAAGTCGGTATACCGTCCTTCTTCACGATAACCCAGTCGCCTGTTGTATCGGATTCAAACGTAATTTCACCTTTAACCATATCATTAAAGGTATACGAGCGTCCTTGCGGCACGCGGAAGCGGATGCTAGGCTTGCGGCCTTCTGCCTCCAGGTGTGCATGATCCTCAGCGGACAAGCTGCAGCACTTGCCGGAATACTTCGGCGTTTCGCCGCGTTCAACTTGTGCTTCCCGCTCCGCTGCAAGCTCTTCTTCCGTACAATAGCAGCGATAGGCAAGCCCGCGCTCTAGAAGCTCGTCCACATATTTATTATAGATATCCAAGCGCTCCGTCTGACGGTACGGGCCGAAATCCCCACCTACATCAATGCTCTCATCCCAATCCATGCCGAGCCACTTCATGTACGTAAATTGGTTCTCTTCTCCGCCTTCCACATTGCGCTTAACGTCCGTATCCTCGATGCGAACGATGAACTTACCCCCATGGTGACGTGCGAACAAATAGTTAAACAATGCCGTACGCGTATTACCAATATGTAAGTGTCCTGTAGGGCTTGGTGCGTAACGAACTCGAATATCGTTATTCATGATTGCTTCACTCCCGTACTTTGTCTTTCCATTAATCATTTCATCATACCATATTGTGAAATAAGCAGACAACAGCCTGTGCGGCAATTCCCTCACCGCGTCCAGCAAATCCTAATTGTTCCGTTGTCGTAGCCTTCACATTCACCTGCGAATCCTCTGCGCCGAGAGCACGAGCGATATTCGCTACCATCGCTGGAATATGCGGCAGCATCTTCGGTTTCTGTGCAATAATCGTGCAATCGATGTTGCCAAGTCGATAACCGCGCTCAACAGCTAGCTGCCATACATGCTCTAACAGCTTCATGCTGTCCGCATCCTTGAATGCAGGATCCGTATCTGGAAAATGCTTGCCGATATCCCCTAATCCTAGTGCGCCCAGAATTGCATCACTTACCGTATGCAGAAGCACATCAGCATCTGAATGCCCAAGCAATCCCTTCTCGTAAGGAATATGAACGCCGCCAATAATGCACGGCCGTCCCTCTACTAACTGGTGCACGTCGAATCCCTGTCCCACTCTAATCATACGTAAGCCTCCCTCTCCTTCTGCCTCAACATTCAATTTCGCTCAGCTTCATGACGAGACAGCCACCATGCAGCCCAATCCAGATCATCCGGCGTCGTTAGCTTAATGTTCGTGTAGCTCCCCTCCACTACGTGAACAGCAATTCCCATCCGCTCAACAAGCATCGCATCATCCGTTCCCACGAATTGCTCCTGCTCCGCGAGCTCATGAGCAGCCATTACATCAGCAAGCCGGAAAGCCTGTGGTGTCTGAATCGCCCATAAGCTGCTGCGATCAGGTGTTGCCGTAATAATACCGGACTTGTCCACCTGCTTAATGGTATCCTTGACCGGAACGGCCAATACGGCCGCTCTGTGCTGCCGGGCCGCATCGTAACATGCGCTTACTCTGCCCGGCTCTACAAAGGGCCGTACACCATCGTGGATGCACACATATTCGAGTCCACGCGCTTTCAGAGCCTGCAAGCCAGCATATACTGAATGCTGACGTTCCTTGCCTCCTGTAACGATGTCTTGAACCTTATGCAATCCGTATTGTTTCACCCATGCTTCGCAGCGCGCATAATCCTGTTCCGTGGTTACCCATGCGATCGATTCGCACTCCTCCATGGACTGAAACCGCTCTACGGTATGGATGATTACTGGCTTATCCTGTAAATGCAAATACTGCTTACTCTCTTCCGTGCCCATGCGCGTGCCTCTGCCAGCAGCGACTATGACCACGCCAAACCCTCTGTCCATCCTTACTAACCCCCATGATGGTAGTATCCCCATCATACCTGTTTATTGGGCTTTTTCCAACAGTTTTGGCTTAGCAAATATCATTCGTCCTGCTGACGTCTGAAGTACACTGGTCACCAGAACCTCCATCGTCATGCCGATATAATCTCTGCCGCCCTCAACGACGATCATCGTACCATCATCCAAGTAGGCTACACCTTGACCATGTTCCTTACCATCCTTGATGACTTGAACAACAATCTCTTCTCCTGGGAGAACCACTGGCTTCACAGCGTTGGCTAGATCGTTAATATTGAGCACTGATACTCCCTGCAGCTCACATACCTTGTTCAAGTTGAAATCATTCGTGACGACTTTCCCCTTTAGCAGCTTCGCGAGCTTAACCAGCTTGCTGTCTACCTCCGAAATTTCGTCAAAGTCCCCTTCATAAATGAGTACTTTTACTTCCAGTTCTTTTTGAATTTTATTCAGAATGTCCAACCCTCTGCGTCCACGGTTCCGCTTGAGCAAGTCCGACGAATCCGCGATATGCTGCAACTCCTCTAAGACGAACTCAGGAATGACGATTGTCCCTTCAATGAATCCGGTCTTGCATATATCTGCGATGCGACCATCAATGATGACGCTTGTATCCAAGATCTTATGTTCTTCCATTCCTCTGCTCTTCTCTTCACCTCGTTCAGGCATGCGGAAGGCGGAGACCCACTTTACAATCTCATCCTGCTTCATAAGTGCTGCTTGCAACCCTGCTGTTGACAGCAGGACAATCATACAAACCGATACCATACGCCCTACTGTCCCAAACGGCTCAAATAGCGGTACAAGCAACCCCCCAAAGGACAGTCCCATCAATGCGCCAGAAGCTCCAATCACCAGCATCCCTGCTGACATATTCACCATGCGTTCTTCCAAGCTGCCCCATAACCGTGCCAATGGCGTAAAAAGTGCACGACCCATCACAATAAAGCAAAATGCCCCGCCAAGTGCCCATAACAGTCCGTTAGAAGTTATTCCAGGGTTGGATAATGACGAAAACTCCATTGTCTGCATATTCCAATACCGATGGAACTCTGTCCCACTCCATGCTCCGATCAATCCTGCAACCGCATAAAATAATCGTCTGAACACGAAGTCCACCTCCTTATCTAATTTGAATATCTTTACAATTATGGCCCAACCCTCTCGCTCCTAATCGTCCATTCTTACATTTTTAAATTCGAGGCGAAGTTGAAATGTAGGAAATCCTAGTCGTATAATAGGGGAGTAGTACGGAATGGGGAGAGCTGAAATAACGTGAGTCCCTTGAGCAGTATGGCTCGGGCCGAACCACGATTCCATGAATAGAGGTGGATGAGTAATGAGTACTTCCAGGTTGCAATCTTTCCAGGATCAAGTCGGCGATTTATTGTTAAGACACCGAAGCTTGCTGGACATTCTTTCGAAATACGGACAGTCTGACGCCTCGGTAAACCGCGCGGTAACAAAAGCCATAACAGAATGTGGCTGCTTGGAGCTGCATGCGAAGCGGCAGCCCTACCATGACGACATGGATATGGATCAAGCGAAGCAATCTCTTGAATCACATGTTCAAGGTCACTTATGCGAGAACTGCAAGGATGTTGTGAAGAGCGAGCTTGGCAAGCACCTATTCTATATGTCTGCCCTGTGCAATCTGCTTGATATTGATCTTGACGATGTCGTCAAACAGGAATCGAGCAAGTGCCAAACTCTCGGGATATTCAACCTGTCCTAATGGAATGAAGAAGAACTGAAAATTGATACAAGATAATTGGAACGGAAATCATATACAACACAAAAAGCACCTGCCGCCCAATTATGGACTGCAAGTGCTTTTCTTTTGGGTTTATTCGCTTAAGAATGCTTTGACTGGTACCACTCTTCCGCATCAAGCTGTTTCTTGCGGCGGCGATTCAGCATTCTAACGTTTTTTTTTAAACCAAGCAGCGCATACAGTACCAACGGCACAAAAATCAGCTTCGGTGTCTGTTCTGGCTGCCATACCGCGATCGCTACTGCCCCTGCAATAACAAAAGGCGTAATCCAGATGGCCTTCTTCGGAATACCGACTTTCTTGAAGTTCGGATATTTCACAGTACTAACCATTAAGTAAGATAATAAAATCATCGCTATCATAAGATAAGCCGCTGGGATGCTCTCATGGAACAAGGCAAGTGTACATGCCACACCGCCAGCCGCTGGGATTGGCAAGCCGATGAAATACCCCGGAATACCATCCTTAACGTTGAAGCGTGCAAGTCGCAGCGCACCACAAATCGGGAAGATTGCAGTAACGATGCAAGCCAGCACCGGGTTACTATCTGTAAAAGCGACGGCATACATAATGAAGGCTGGCGCTACACCGAATGAAATCACATCGGATAGGGAGTCAAGCTCCTTGCCGAATTCACTCTGTGCGTTCAATGCTCTTGCTACACGCCCATCCAATCCGTCGAGCAACATGGCAATAATAATCATAAGAGCTGCTAAGTTGTAGTCATCGTGAAACGCAAGCATGATGGAAATGATTCCGAGAAACAAGTTACCGATCGTAAACAAGCTCGGAATGGACTTTGTAATCATAGGTTCACCTCTAATTTTACTATGCCCAACGTACGTCCTTTCATTGTAGGAAAATCAAATTTGCCTGTCAATGAAGACCTGCTCCTGAATCCGCTTAAGCCCTTCCTTAATCGCACGAGCGCGAACTTCGCCAATGCCGTCTACTTCATCCAATTCCTCAATCGTTGCCATCATGACATGAGGGAGGTATTGGAAGGTTTCGACTAAGTTGTGAATTATGACATTAGGAAGTCTTGGTATCTTGCTAAGAACGCGGTAACCGCGCGGCGAAACGGATTCTTCCTGAATCGTGCTCGTCGTCGGGTAACCGAGCAGTCTTATTAAATGATGGGTATCAAGCAGTTCATCTGCCGTGCATTTCTTAAGTTGGGCTATGATCTCACGTACCTTCTCATCGCTTCCGTCCCGGGCATAATCCTTCAACAGCAGCCAAGCGTCTTCTTCGGTGTTGCTTACGAGCTCTTCGAGCTGCATGCTGATAAGACGTCCCTCTGTTCCCAGTTCGTTGATGTAACGCTTGATCTCCATCTTAATACGTAACACCATCTCAATACGTTGCACAACGTTTACGACATCGTATAAGGTAACCAATTCTTCGAACTCGGATGCAGTTAAATTTGTCATGCCTTGTACAAGCACAACCTTATATTTTTCCAATGTCTGAATCGCTTGGTTCGCCTTCGTGAGAATAACGCCAATCTCCTTAAGTGCATAACGCAGACTGCCTTGGTACAGTGTAATGACATTCCGGCGCTGGGAGATGGAGACTACCAGCTTCCCCGTCTGCTTCGCTACCCGCTCCGCTGTCCGGTGCCGGATGCCTGTCTCCGTAGATGGAATGGAGGAATCCGGAATGAGCTGTGTGTTCGCATATAATATCCGCTTAATGTCTTCACTCAAGATAATGGCGCCGTCCATCTTGGCCAGTTCGTACAAGTAGCTCGGTGAGAAGTCACAGTTAATGGAGAATCCCCCGTCTACAACTTCCATTACTTCTGGACTGTATCCAACGACAATAAGTGCCCCTGTCTTCGCGCGCAGCACATTCTCAAGCCCGTCGCGGAAAGGCGTTCCTGGTGCGACCATCCGCAGCAGGTCGTTCATAATATCCAGTTGGCTTTCCTTCATTCTATATCTATGCCCCCTAACCTAACGCCACAGCTAATGCTTCAGCAACCGTATTTACTCCAATAATCTCAATATTGGCAGGCGGCTTCCAGCCGCGCAAGCTCTTCTCTGGTAATATAATGCGCTTGAATCCAAGCTTCTCTGCTTCCTTCACTCGCTGTTCTGCACGAGATACCCCACGCACTTCACCAGTTAACCCCACTTCGCCAAAGACAACATCGAATGGTTGTGTCGGCATATCTCGGAAGCTCGAAGCAATTGCAACCGCCATAGCCAAGTCAACAGCTGGCTCATCAAGCTTAATTCCACCCGCTACATTCACGTATGCATCCTGATTTTGCAGGAACATTCCCATTCGTTTCTCCAGCACCGCAATAATAAGCGCCAGACGATGATGATCAATCCCTGTCGCCATCCTCCGCGGAGACGGGAAGTTCGTCGCCGATACGAGCGCCTGCATCTCAACAAGGACGGGACGGGTTCCCTCAAGGCTGGCTACAACCGTGGATCCTGCAACACCTAGCGGTCTCTCCTGCAGGAACATCTCGGATGGGTTCTTCACCTCGACAAGACCGCCCTCCGTCATCTCGAAGATTCCTATCTCATTGGTCGAACCGAACCGGTTCTTTACAGCCCGCAAAATACGATAGGAATGATGCCGCTCTCCTTCGAAATAAAGGACACAATCGACCATATGCTCCAGCAGCCGCGGACCGGCAATCGCACCTTCCTTCGTCACATGTCCAACAAGGACAGTTGCGATGCCCTTCCCTTTAGCGATGCGCATGAATGTGCTTGTGCATTCGCGTACTTGTGCAACACTGCCGGGAGCTGATTCCACCGAAGGTTGGAAGACGGTCTGGATGGAGTCGATAACGAGGAAGTCAGGCTGTGCCGCCTCAAGCGCCTCCTCGATATATTGCAGATTCGTCTCACTGAGGACGAATAAGTTCTCCGACAAGACACCAAGACGGTCTGCCCGCAGCTTCGTCTGACGCATCGATTCCTCACCAGATACGTACAGCACCTTGAGGCCGCTGGCAGCCAGTGCATTGGAAGTCTGCAGTAGAAGTGTTGACTTCCCGATACCCGGGTCGCCCCCCACTAGAATAAGTGATCCAGGAACAACACCGCCGCCCAGTACGCGGTTCAACTCACTAAGTGTCGTAGTGAGTCTAGGTTCACGTCCACTTTCTATGTGTATGATAGATTGCGGCTTTTCTTTCGTTTGAATCAAGGAAGAATGCACACCTGCTGTCTTAATGACTGTCTCCCGCTCTTCCACCATCGTATTCCACTCACCGCAGCCAGGGCATTTCCCCATCCATTTCGGTGTTTCGTATCCACATTCCGTACAGAAAAATTTCGTTTTCACTTTGGCCATGAAGCCGACACTCCTAATCAATATGCTGCAAGTCGTCGGTCGCCATGTCCGCAAACAGGTACCTCGTTACTCATTACTCATTAGTTTACCATTTTTAAGAAGGAGGATAAAGTGCTTTAGCATATCGCAAGCAGAAACAGGCATATGTGGAGCAATAAATAACGAAGAAAAAAAGAACCGTACCTTCCTCCGGGAGGGAGAAAGTACGATTCTTTCCTAAATACTACAGTTCATTATACATGTGCTGTGTTAACCTCGTTGTTGCGCAGGACGAGCAGCTCGCCATCTTTCTCGTCGATGACGACGGCATCGCCCTTGCTGACATTACCCTTCAACAATTCCTCTGACAGGCGATCCTCGATATGCTTCTGAATCGCTCTACGCAATGGACGGGCGCCATACGCTGGATCAAAGCCTTCCTTCGCGAGGAAATTCTTCGCATTGTCTGTCAATTGGAAATCAACATCCTGTTCCTTCAGACGCTTGCGAAGCTCACCAGCCATCAAGGATACGATTTCAGCGATGTGCTTCTGCTCCAAGGAGTGGAACACGATAATTTCATCAATCCGGTTCAAGAATTCTGGGCGGAAGCTCTTCTTCAATTCACCCATCACTTTATCCTTCATGTTGTTGTAGTCTTTGCCTGCATCATCAACTGCAGTGAAGCCAAGCGTAGAATTACGCTTAATTGCTTCGGCCCCAACGTTGGATGTCAGGATGATAAGCGTGTTACGGAAGTCCACTACACGTCCCTTCGAATCGGTGAGACGGCCATCTTCCAACACTTGAAGCAAAATGTTGAATACTTCTGGATGTGCCTTCTCGATTTCGTCCAACAAGACGACTGAGTATGGCTTACGGCGAACCTTCTCCGTCAATTGGCCGCCCTCTTCATAGCCGACATATCCCGGAGGCGCTCCGACGAGACGAGCTGTCGAATGCTTCTCCATGTATTCGGACATATCAATTCGGATTACCGCATTCTCATCACCGAACAAAGATTCGGCCAAGGCACGAGCAAGCTCAGTCTTACCTACCCCAGTTGGGCCAAGGAAGATGAAGGAGCCCATCGGACGCTTCGGATCCTTCAACCCTGCACGCGCACGGCGGATTGCACGACTCACTGCTTTCACCGCTTCATCTTGGCCGATGACACGCTCATGAAGAATCTCTTCCATCTTGAGCAAGCGCTCTGTCTCTTCTTCCTTCAGCTTCAATACCGGAATTCCGGTCCAGCTCGCTACGACTTGAGCAATATCCTCTGGCGTAACTTCAGAATCCACGCGTCCCTGCTTCTCTTTCCACTGGTTGCGAACGGTCTCCAGTTCTTCGCGCATCTTCTGCTCCGTATCACGCAGCGCAGCGGCTTTCTCGAATTCTTGGCTTTGCACAGATGCGTCCTTCTCTTTGCGGATGTCTTCCAAACGTGCTTCAAGCTCTTTCAAATTTGGTGGTACTGTATACGAATGAAGGCGAACTTTCGAGCTCGCTTCATCAATCAAGTCAATTGCCTTATCCGGCAGGAAGCGGTCTGTAATATACCGATCCGAGAGCTTCACCGCTTGCTCAATTGCCTCATCGGTAATTTTCACACGGTGATGGGCTTCATAACGATCACGCAGCCCAGTCAAGATCTGGATTGCTTCCTCTGGAGTAGGCTGGTCAACCGTAATCGGCTGGAAGCGGCGTTCGAGCGCTGCGTCCTTCTCGATATATTTGCGGTACTCATCAAGTGTTGTCGCCCCAATGCACTGTAGCTCTCCACGAGCCAATGCAGGCTTCAAAATATTCGATGCATCAATGGCGCCTTCAGCACCGCCGGCACCGATGAGCGTATGCAATTCATCGATGAACAGGATGACATTGCCTGCTTGGCGGATTTCATCCATGATCTTCTTCAGGCGATCCTCGAACTCACCCCGGTATTTCGTTCCGGCTACAACCGAACCCATATCAAGCGTCATAACACGCTTATCGCGAAGCGTCTCTGGAATTTCATTGTTAATAATCTTCTGTGCCAGACCTTCAGCTACGGCCGTCTTACCAACCCCAGGCTCACCGATAAGTACGGGGTTATTCTTCGTACGGCGGCTCAGTACTTGAATGACGCGCTCAATTTCCTTCGAACGGCCGATAACCGGATCAAGATTGCCTTCCTTCGCTACTGCTGTCAGATCACGAGCTAAGCTGTCCAGTGTCGGTGTGCTTACATTTTGCGACTGTCCATGATGGCTGGATACCGCTTCGCTGCTTCCAAGCAGTTGCAGCACTTGTTGGCGTGCCTTGTTCAAGCTAATGCCAAGGTTGTTCAACACCCGTGCTGCTACGCCTTCTCCTTCACGGATCAAGCCAAGCAGAATGTGCTCTGTACCCACATAAGTGTGGCCAAGCTTGCGCGCTTCATCCATGGACAGCTCAATCACTTTCTTCGCACGCGGGGTATATGCAATATTGAGTGGCTGTTCTTGACCGCGCCCGATCAAGGTTTCGACTTCGTCCTGAATCTTCTCCAATCCGAGGCCAAGCGCTACAAGTGCCTTAGCTGCGATGCCTTCCCCTTCGCGAATAAGTCCAAGCAGAATATGCTCCGTTCCGATATTGTTATGCCCGAGTCGTACTGCTTCTTCTTGTGCCAAAGCCAATACTTTCTGCGCACGTTCTGTGAATCTACCGAACATCATAAGTGTTGCACCTCCATATTACATTATGATTTAGATTTGGATAACGTCTCGCGAATCATCTTCGCGCGATATGAATCCCGATCTTCTTGAGATAATGTCGTGTTGTAT
The DNA here is from genome assembly GCF_000686865.1 of Paenibacillus sp. UNC217MF. NCBI lineage: Bacteria > Bacillati > Bacillota > Bacilli > Caryophanales > Paenibacillaceae > Paenibacillus > Paenibacillus sp. UNC217MF. The sequence goes on from NZ_JMLT01000025.1 coordinate 62,650, forward strand.
TTATATTGTAAGAAGCCTGGCTGTGTCATGACCAATAATTCATTCAGTTGTGACGATTGAATATGCTGCAGGATGCCAAGGTCAGAACCAAGCCTAATGTCGGACAACCGCTGTGCGGCTTCTTTTGAATCCATAATAACTGCATGCTTCAAAATTCCATATGAGCGGCAAATGCGATCCGTAAGCCGCATGCTATTGCTTGTCAGCAGCTGTTCCCGAGCTGCCTTCTCATGCTCGATTAATTGTTTCACAACACTGTACAAATTATCAATAATCTCAGATTCGGATTGACCTAATGTAATCTGATTTGATATTTGGAACAGGTTGCCGATCGCTTCGCTTCCTTCTCCGTATATGCCTCTAACCGCTAATCCAACTTGGGTAACGGCCTGAAGCATGAGGTTAATCTGCTGTGTCATTACCAATGCCGGCAAGTGCATCATCACCGATGCCCGTATTCCTGTTCCCACATTCGTCGGGCAGCTCGTTAAGAAACCTCTCTTCTCATCGAAGGCGTAGTCGATTTGCGATTCAAACACATCATCGATGCGGTTAGCCTGCTCCCAAGCCTCACGAATTTGCAGCCCTGGTGATAGGCATTGAATACGAAGATGATCTTCCTCGTTAATCATGATGCTGGTTGACTCATCCTCACTGACAATGACCGCGCCATTGCGGGACTCATTTGCCAAACTCGGGGATATCAAATGCTTCTCTACTAGAACTTGCTTCTCTGTATCGCTAAGCTCTGCCAGCTCTAATTCATGAAAGTGATTCAATTGCGCAAATTCCGGGTCTTTCATGACTGCTGACAAACGATCCAACACCTCGGCCGATTGTTGATTCGTAGCCAAGATCGGGAACGGCAGTCCACTAATATTCCGTGCTATACGGATACGGCTGCTGATGACGATATCGGAATCCGGACCCGTGCCGCGCATCCAATCGCTTAGGGCTTCTTCAATAAATCGTCGCTCTGTCATCTCGTCATCTCCTTCCAATTCGCACTACTTATTGTCATCTTACTCTCTCGATAGCGCTTGTATCCTAGGTGCTATGAACTGCTTCTCTCCGAATCGCTTGGCGGCTGCTTCTCTAATTCGCGAATACGGTCACGCAAGGTTGCGGCCTCTTCGAACTCTTCACGCAAAATACTGAACTGCAGCTGCTTCTTCAATTCTTCCAGCTCGCGTCTGCGCTGAATTCGGCCTCCCCCACGCTTCGGAATTTTGCCAACGTGAACGGTATTGCCATGTACCCTCTTCAATAGCGGATCTAAGCGCTCACCGAAAAAGGTGTAGCATTCATCACAGCCAAAGCGGCCGAGCTTACCGAACTGTGCATAAGTCAGTCCGCACTTCTCACAGCGCATAGGCTGTGGCTTCGCATCTTCCTTAGCTCCCTGTTTGCTGCCTGTCAGATCAAAATCAAGCAATCCCGACAATAAATTATGGATGGAGAATCCGTTCGCCGTGCCTGGAATCCATTCGCCTTTTTCCCGGGCACATGATTCACAAATGTGAAACTCCGTCTTCTGTCCATTAATGATTTTCGTAAAATGCAGGGTAGCCGGTTTCTGACCACATTGTTGACACACCATAACCGTCTCTCCTCCTTTATAGGTAGCATCCATCTTACATACTTACATCTCTACTTGCTAAGCAGTGCCAGCAGCATCGACCTTAGCAGCCGGGCACGTATCTCGTCGCGGTAGGGAAGCTTTACTGTTATATTGTCCCGAGAAACAGCAGCCCGCAGCAGATTCGCTTCCCGGCGGGAGATGAATTCCGCTTCTTCTAGTTGATAGATAAGACCTTCAGCGGCACTCTGCTCAATCTGCTCCCCAATGGATTCGCACAAATGATTATGAATCGCTTGATGGGCTGGCAAGTCAATTCGCTGAATGCGAATATACCCTCCACCGCCACGTTTGCTCTCAACAACATAACCCTTCTCCAACGTAAAGCGTGTGCTGATCACATAGTTAATCTGCGATGGAACACAAGAGAATTGTTCTGCCAAGTCGTTGCGCTGAATCTCAACGGCACCTTCCGAACTCTCAAGTAATATATGCTTCAAGTAGTGCTCGATTAGGTCGGAAATGTTGCGCATCTTCTCCCCCCTTTCCGCCTGCAGCAGTCTCTATATTAGGTTTAACCAAATATAAGCCTCACTTATTCTAGTTTGGCGCAATATTTTGAACTTTTTTGACTATTAATCTGACTTTGACTTTCTTTGACTTTATTTTTATTATAGCGCACTCGTTTGATTTTGCAACTATTTTAGATCGATTTCATCAGCTATTCTACACGATGATGTGGATAACCTTCTTCTTGGTTGAAAAGCACACGATCATTCCATCTCAATTACGCAATATATTCAATTACACGGTTGATGGTAAGCCCTATTCAAGAAACTCTATATGTGGATACCTGGGAGCTTCTCCACAATCGTGGATAAATGATGGGTTAAATGTGCATAAAGAGACTCATTTATCCCTTCTCCACAGCTTGTTCATTGAGAAATATGCATGGTGTACATTTTACCGCTATGTTCGTCCAATTATTCACATGTGAATAACAAATTGAAACAAGCTAATGAATGATTGCGTTCGTTCCAGTATAAAAACTCCCGCTGCCGTCCTTACGGATGACACGGGAGTGATGGTCGTGCTATTCAGCAATATATTGTAGAGCAAGGAGAAGTCTGGTCAATGCAACTCCCGCTTCTGCTCGTGTAGCGTTGCCGCTAGGACGCAGCGTGCGGTCTTGGTATCCATTAAGGAACCCAATTGAGAGTTCCAGATGATGACCTTCAAGACGAGCAGCATTGACAAGCATTTGCGCCAATTCCTCGCGAGTAATGGATGCATTCGGATGGAGTGATCCGTCACCATCCCCCTCAACAAGCTTTAGTTGCACCGCAGTCGCAAGTGCATCTGCATACCAAGCTGATGCTGGCACATCCTTGAAGGCATCCTTGGACAGTTCCTGTCCTTGGACATCGCCATAGCCTAACGCCCGCACAAGCATGGACGTGAATTCTGCTCGAGTTACCATATCATTCGGGGCAAACTGTCCATTTCCTCTGCCTTGAATAATGAGCTTAGAAGCTAGCAGCTCCATATTTGCTTTCGCCCAATGGCCATTCAAATCATGGAAGCTCGGTGCATACTTGAGTACTGCGAAGATACCGTTAAAATCGTGCTTCATGTTCATTACCGAATGCGATTCGCCCTCAGTGCGCTCCAACCAAGACGGAACGAACGAGAATGTCTTTGTCTTTGCATTATACTTTACAGCTGTCATCTTCCCAGCACTTTGGCTGCTCGGCAGTCGGATAGAGCCCGTTGTAAGAATGCCTGCACGATCAGGAATTGGTTCCTGCTTCCCATCCTGCTCCAAATGCAACTGGAACTGAACAGCTGCCATCAAATGAGCCCCTGGCTGTGTGGATGCCGCAGATGTAAGCACCTTCAGCAATTCAGCCGAAGGCTTCATCATGTGCACGGTGAGCTGTTGTGATGCATTCCCATTGCTCAGATCTGCTAGCTGTTTCACCGGAAGTTGATAGCTGCCTACTCCCGAATCCACCACAATGTTCAATTGCGTATGTTCCTTCATTGCCTGACTCAATTTCTTCATCGGGATTCGAATACGTACGTCTTCTAACTTCGACGGCGCTGTAATTGTCCAAGTTCTCATTTCTGTTGCCGAACCTGTCAAACGAGACATCTCTTCTATATCTTCATTGCGAATGAACAGCTCAACAGTCGCCGTTCCGTCGGCATTCTTCAGAAGATTCAACGTTGTTGGCTCATAACGAACGCCACCCTTCGTGACAGTCATTCCCTTGAATGACTCTTCTGTGCCCTCTTTATGAGCAGCCCCGCCGTTTCGTTCATTGCTGCCATTTTCGTTTTCAGAGCCGCTTCCTGTGTCAGTGCCCGTTTCTGGCTTCGTACCTGGGTCTGTTCCTAGGTCTTTCACGACGACAATCGAGCGCCCGTTTACAGTATTGTGCGGATCATTCAGTTCGTTTGTTACTCCATCCTTGGTAATGAAGAATTTGTACGTATAATCGCCTTTCGCTGCGTTCTTCATTACGTAGATGAACCATTCGTTTGCTGCATCGTACGTCATCGAGTAAGACTTGCCGTTGATCGCAATATCAGCCTGCGTGATCCGATCCTGCGCTCCACTCGCAAACAACGCTTCATCCCGATAATAGAACGCAACCTGACTCTTCTCTTGAACTGGGCCAGCTACTGAAGGCAGCGTCCGAAATGATTCCTGCCCACTATATACATACACTTTGGTTAGCGTGTCATCCACATTCGTCTTAATGAAGCGATTGGCATCGATATCTTTCTCTTCCCAGTTGCCCCGTTTGACGATAAACCCAATCGATTCAGACTCTGGAGCGATTTCAATCATGGCAGTCGCCATTCCTTTGTCAAAATGCTGGAACTCATGACCGTCATCTTTTACACCTGTCTGCCATACCCATAATCCCCAGTTGTCGTATTTCGCGTCTGGACGAACATAGTTGATTTGTACATAGCGCTTCAGAAAAGGCTTAACCACTACCTTCCTCGAGGCCTCTGCTGTTCCAACCCGAGCTGTAATGACCGCTGTTCCTTCCTTCACGCCTGTTACCTTCCCAGCACGGTCTATTCTAGCCACCGATGCATCCGACGTACTCCATTCCGCAGCTGCACCAGACATCGTCTGTCCGAATTGATCCTTGATGGCAACTGTAAATGGTGATATGCGGCCCTCAAAGATTGAATCTGCACCGTTAATGGACAGCGTCGTAGGAACAAGCTTCGCTACTGTCACATTTACCTGTGCCTTCAAATTGCCCGAGGTTGCGGTAAGAACTGCGGCTCCTTCCTTCACTGCTGTTACTTTGCCTCCACTGTTGATGACGGCCACCGCAGCATCAGATGTTGACCATGTTACATTCTCAGTAAACATAGGACGGCCCTTCTGATCACGCACCACTGCTGTCAAACGAGTGCTTGTGCCTGGCTCTAACCCAAGCGTAAGTGGTGCTGCTTCAAGCTTTGACGCTATCGGTGTATAGCCATTCTCCTGATCATACAACACCATCATGGACAATCCGGCTACTTCTACCTTGCCGCCCTTCACCGTACGTATCGTCTTCACTCCAGCAGACGTATGGTCGACAACCACACTCCATTCATCCGCAGTGGGCAGTGCAACTTCTTGCGGAGCAGTCGAACCGTTATAAATGACGGCAATATTGCGCCACGTATCCCCATTTGCATAGTTATTCAGCTTGAATGCGATAACCTGCCCTGATTGGCGATACACATGTAAGTTCGATTTCACATCATCCTTCATTGTCATGCGGAATGCTGTATGTGCTGCTCGCAGCTCGATAAGACCTTTCAAATAATCAAATACTGGCTTGTACTCCGCCTTCTGTTTCCATACGATCTGATTAATTTCATCTGGGCTCTCATAGCTGTTATGATCTCCGAACTTGCTGCGAAGCAGCTCATCTCCTGCATGAAGGAACGGAATGCCTTGTGCCGTAAGAACAATGCCATTTGCAAGCAAGGAACGCTTAACGGTCTCGTTATCCAGTACATTTGACTCCGTCAAGGTTGCGAACGGATTGCGTTTTATGTCCGTATCCTTCCCCTGCGTCTTCAGCACCTTATCCCACAAATTCAAGTTATCATGTGCGGTTACATAGTTAATCGTCTCTGTCGGGGAGGCCGTAAAGTCTGTGATTGCACCAAGCAGACCTTTCACCACATCCGCTTCTTTGCCTTCGGCGCCTGTCGCGAATCCTTTGGAAGCATCGTCACTTCCTCCCTTTATTGCCCCACGTATATTGTCATTGAATACTGCAAACCCTTCTCCGCGCTGCTTGCCCTTCTCGATCTGCAATTCCGCAGCAAGCGGTGTGCTGCCCCCTGACCATGGCTCACCATAAATCATGATGCTCGGGTCAATCTCTCTTAGTTCACGCACGATGGCACGTGTTGTCTGCAGATCGACTAGCCTCATCAAGTCGAAGCGGAATCCGTCTACATTGTACTCCTCAGCCCAGTATTTCACGGAGTCCTGCACGTATTTGCTAACCATCGGTCGCTCTGTTGCTACTTCATTCCCTACACCGGAGCCGTTAGTGAAGTTGCCTTGCTCGTCGCTCCGATAGAAATAACCCGGTACAATCTTATCAAATACCGACATATCCGATTCCAGGCCGGTTACAAATGTATGGTTGTACACGACATCCAGCACGACCCGAATGCCTTGGTCATGAAGCGCTTGCACCATTGCCTTGAACTCACGAATTCGCTTCGCTGGGTCTTCCTGTGCTGCCTTGGTCGTATAGGAACCCTCTGGCATGTTATAGTTTACCGGATCATAGCCCCAATTGAATTTTCGTTCTTTCGAGCTTAGATCATCCACCAGCTTCTCATTTACCGAACCGAAGTCATAGGTCGGAAGCAAGTGAACATGCGTAATACCAAGCTCTTGCAAATGGTCGATCCCTGTCTTTATATCTGGCTTTCCAGGCAAAGTCGTTCCCGTTTCCGTAAAGGCAGTAAACTTGCCTCGATTGCCTAGCGATACGCCTGAATTCTCATGAATTGAAAAATCACGGACATGCAGTTCGTATATGACAGCGTCTGTTGGATTCAGGAATGGGGGCTTCCGATCTCCGTTCCAGTTCTTCGGATTGGTTGCTGCAAGATCAATAATTGCCGACTTCCCGCTGTTCACCGATGCCGATCTCGCATATGGATCAAGAGCATACGTTGTGCTGCCATCTGGGAATTGCAGCTTGTACATGTAATAGGTTCCATGTAAGTTGCCATTCACGTTAGCGGCCCATACCCCTGTAGCTGCATCCTTACGCATCGAGACTTCCCTGCTAGGCACGTCTTTCGCCATGTCCGCTCTATCGTACAAGGCTAACGAAGCTTGTGCAGCCGTAGGCGCCCATACTTTGAAGCTGCTTGAAGTCGAATGATACGTAACACCTAAGTCATCCCCAGCATATACGTAGCTATCCAAAATACCACGCATCTTGATCGGCATATCCCGATACATGTTCTGTGGATTTCCTTCATAGCGTACTGTATATGCCTTTGACACATCATCAACCGGATTGGACAAATAGATCTTCACAGATTTCTCATCTGCGCCCTGAGAGGATACACCCTCCAATTTGGTTGTACCTTCATATGCGGCAAATGCGGAGTAATCCAAGTTCGGAACAATGTCCTTCAATGTAACGCGAACTTCATGATCCTGATCCATCCATGCAGCATGCATAGAAGGCTGAGCCTTCGTTGTAAAGGAAAACTCATATGCTGTGTTCGGTGTATTCGTGTCTTTCCCCGTTGCCACTCCCGCTGGAATAACAACCTTATACTCTGTATAATAGCGCAGCGGTTGACTCAGTGTAACGACCAACTGCTGCTCCTTTATCGTCACATCTATCGGTTGGGTCGCACCTAGCTTATCCTCAAGCGTGATGCCTTGCCCATTCATCTCAATTTGTTCGGAGAAGGTGACGATAATCGGCTTATTAACTGCTACATGCTGCTGTTTATGGGCCGGATCTGTGCTAATCAGCTCCAGAGCGTCACTCATCCCCTTTATCTCGTAATTTCCGGCATATACACGTTGTACATTCGGGTTCGATGATTCATTCCAACTACTTGCTCGTGTATTCCCCGGATCTTCTGGTATTACATTGAATGCACCATGCGTGTCCTCATTTCCGCTTAGAACAACAATTGGACGCAAAACGTCATGATTTTTTAGCTTGAGCTGATGCAGTGGTATAGACGCTTCAAATCCTGACTGTCTGGATACAGCGAATTCTGCTCCTTTGCGATCTCCCCATGTGGATAAAATGGGGGTATTGTAATCCGAGGCCTCATATAAAGCAGCGCCTTCTATTTCATTGTCTTGTTTCAAACGCATCATAAGATGATACTGCGGCTTCTCTGTTGTACCGCTAAAATTATATTGCGCTTTCCATGGGTTGTCCGCATTGCCTGAATCAACCTGATCTACATTAAGAGCAATATCAATATACTGCCCCTTATCTCCCCAATTTGGCAATCGTGCATCTACCCATATATACAGCTTCTTACTATCATTGATCAGTTTGATTGCACCTAGTTTCGTATCGCCATATGTGCTCTCTGTTACTGATGTCCCAAGTGCCTCCACATCGTCCCAGAGATTGTCTTTAACCCCATCAATGATTGGAGCAAAAGTAACCGTAAACGGCTCGCTATAGGTAGATAAGCCGTTCGGGTTCTGTTTCATATTCCAGCCTGTCGCAATTTCATTGTCTGCCGTTTCGGGAATGACATCGAATACACCATGCTCATCCGCGCGATCACCGCTAAGAACAACAATCGCTTTGACGGTGTCATCCAGCTTCAATTGAAGCTTGTTCAGAGGAATTGCCCCTGTCATCACTTTGGCTTGGTCTGTAACTTGGAAGTATGCCCCTTGCAAATCTCCTGTATGAAGCAATGGTGTTGATGAGGCACTCTCATATACAGCCGCCTCGCCGCCTTGCTTCGCTTCCATCACGATATGGAACTTCGGCTTCAGCTGTGTATGGTTATAATTGAATTGTCGTTGATAAGGATTGGTTGCGACTCCGGAATCAAAATCATTGATCTGCAAAGCGATATCAAGATACTGCCATGACTCCGCATGAGCTGCATCGACACGGAAATACAAATACTTTGCATCGCTTGTCAATTTCATCTGATCCAACTTGGCACTATTCCAGCCTGCTGTCGATGACGAGCCTAATGGCTTCACCATATTCCAATCAACAGCCTTCAATGCGTCTTCTGCCGTTGTCTGTTCTGCTGATTGGGGCTGTAGTTGCTGCTTCTTCTCGCCTAAGGAGTCTTGGACTGCAGATGTAGAAAATGCATAAGTCATCCCTCCTCCCCATACTGGCATCAAGCTAATTAGCATGACACCAACTAACATACCAGAGATCGAAGCCTTCCATTTCCTCATGACATATCCCCTCTCCAAATAAATGCAAACGTTTGCATAAATAACAAAAAATAATGATGCTAGATTGATTGTCTTTATCTAATTATGTAGTGGTGCAATACCTCCATAGATAAATCACCCTCAATGTAAACGCTTGCAAAATCAAGCATACTGGTTCGTTTATTCCCTGTCAACCATCCTTAAGACCTAGCCTAAGTCCTTATATACAAAAAGACCACCGTCGAGATATCTCAACAGTGGTCTTTCATTGCTTGGCGACGTCCTACTCTCCCGGGACCCTGCGGTCCAAGTACCATCGGCGCTGGAGGGCTTAACGGTCGTGTTCGGGATGGGTACGCGTGGAACCCCTCCGCCATCGCCACCAAACAGCATTGGCTAAAGCCAATATGAAATTCAAGGTTTGAACCTTGAAAACTGAATGCGAAAGTTAGTGCTAGATGTTCATCCGGGGCCCCCGGAAAGTATTCGGTGTTGCTGCAAAGCTTCACTTCACTTTTTGGGGTTTAATCTT
>NZ_JMLT01000026.1:0-62629 GCF_000686865.1 Paenibacillus sp. UNC217MF
CACTCCTTCAAGTCCGCTCGACTTGCATGTATTAGGCACGCCGCCAGCGTTCGTCCTGAGCCAGGATCAAACTCTCCGTTAAAGTTAAGTTTGAACTGCTCATATCTTTTGACGAGGTATTGCTACCTCATTCACAAACGTTGCTCGTTGTTCAGTTTTCAAAGAACAATCTTCAATCCAGCGCTTCGGCTTATTGCCTCTTTCGCTTTTGTTCACCGCGTCTCTCAGCGGCGACTCATATAATATATCACGCCCACCAATAGTATGCAACAGGTAAAAAATTACTATTTCAATTTTATACAATCTCCCCTATTGAACTGTGCATAAAACCGCTCTACAAAAGGCTTTTTCGTGATTCATATTTCAATTGGCCTTACTTATAACTACCCTATTCGCCCCTGTTTTACACAGCTAAAGGCAATATTCATGATTGTACACAATAATAGCAGCTATCTGCAATCCCCACTAAACCACAAGCAACTTCCATATTATCATCTTCATTCGATTGAGCATACATGCTTCTTTCATTTTCTACATTCAGGCCAGGCACCCGAACTCCTCAGCAGTATCCCCTGACATATCTACACCTATCATCGCTACACCTGGTGATGATTCATCCGCATATGAGTCTCCGTAATAGAAGTGAAGCCAATGATCCATAACCTCTTCACTTTCTTTCTAATGGAGATATCAGTGACCACTGAACGAATTAAAAAAGGATCGAACCTAGGCCTAAACCTAGGAGCGATCCTTACTATTGTACATTTATCTTAGTTGCTGCGCTCACGCATGTGAGGGAACAACAGTACGTCACGAATAGACGGCGCATTCGTAAGCAGCATAACGAGGCGATCTACACCGATGCCAAGTCCACCTGTTGGCGGCATGCCGTATTCCAATGCACGAATGAAGTCATCGTCCATTTCATGTGCTTCATCGTTACCATGCTCACGCTCTTCCAATTGCGCCTCAAAGCGTTGACGCTGATCGATTGGATCATTAAGCTCTGAGAATGCATTCGCATGTTCACGCGCAACGATGAACAACTCGAAGCGATCTGTGAAGCGCGGATCCTTGTCGTTCTTCTTCGCAAGCGGAGAAATTTCAACCGGATGGCCCGTAACAAATGTTGGCTGAATCAACGTTTCTTCTACGAATTCTTCGAAGAATGCATTCAGAATATGACCGAATGTGTAGTGCGGCTCCACCTTCACATTATGTTCCTTCGCAATGCGATGCGCTTCTTCATCTGTCATCTGTGCAGAGAAATCAACGCCTTTTACTTCTTTAACTGCATCCACCATCGATACACGGCGCCATTGCGGCGTCAGATCAACTTCGTGGTTCTGATACTGGATCTTCGTTGTACCCAACACTTCTTGCGCGATATGCGCAACCAGATTTTCCGTCAGGTTCATGATGTCGTTGAAATCTGCATATGCCTCATACAATTCGATCATTGTGAATTCCGGGTTGTGACGTGTTGAAATCCCTTCGTTCCGATATACACGGCCGATTTCATACACTTTCTCCAATCCGCCCACGATCAAGCGCTTCAAGTGGAGCTCAATTGCAATACGCATGTAGAGTGTCATGTCGAGTGCATTATGATGCGTGATGAACGGACGTGCTGCCGCACCACCAGCGATTGCATGGAGTGTTGGTGTCTCCACTTCCAAGTATCCATGGGAATCCAAATAGCGACGCATCGATTGAATAATACGCGAGCGAGTGACGAACGTCTGCTGAACGTCCGGGTTCATAATCAAGTCAACATAGCGCTGACGGTAACGCATTTCTACGTCCTTCAGGCCATGGTATTTCTCTGGAAGCGGCAAGAGCGACTTCGACAAAATCTCAAGCTCCAGCACTTTAATGGACAATTCACCTGTCTTCGTCTTGAATACCGTACCACGAACACCAATGATGTCACCTAGGTCAAGCAGGCTGTAAGCTTCAAATTTTTTCTCATCGATTGTATCTTGACGAACATAAATTTGAATACGGCCGGACAAGTCCTGGATGTGCGCGAAGCTAGCTTTACCCATGCCGCGCTTAGCCATGATACGTCCTGCAAGGCTAACCTCTACACCTGCTTCTTGGAGCTCATCCTTCTCCATCCCGTCATACTTATCGAGCACTTCTTTGGCAGTTGCTGTACGCTCATATTTTGTTCCGAACGGATCTACGCCCAGCTTGCGAAGCTCGTCCAATTTGTTGCGGCGAATTTGCAGCAATTCACTTAATTCCGTTTCTTGATTGACGACGTCCGTCATTACACTCCACTCCTTGTATAATTAAATCGCATTATTCCATGATGTATGATAAATGCTTGGGAACGGCACTTATGCTTTCACGTTCTTTCATTTCTTTTCATGAAAAAGAGGGGAAAATGTCCTCACTTCCTCACACCGCCGATTGGTGAAAAAAGCTTCCATGTATGGAAGCTTTCATCCCAAACTTCTCATGCTTGACGCCACACGCTGCTTAGCCGCAGCCCAATTAGCGCTTAATCTCGAGAATTTTGTATTGAATCACGCCTGCAGGAACGTTCACGTCCACAGTTGTGCCCTTTTGCTTGCCCAAAATTGCCTTGCCTACCGGGCTTTCATTCGAAATCCGGTTCTTCAATGGATCGGATTCAGCAGTACCGACAATTGTATATTCCATCTTGTCGCCGAATTCCAAATCCTCAACGATTACCGTCGAACCAATGCTTACAAGATCTGTGTCAATGTCATCGTTGTTAATGATCCGTGCGTTGCGAAGCATTTTTTCCAATGTAATGATACGACCTTCAATGAATGCTTGTTCATTCTTCGCATCTTCATATTCGGAGTTCTCGCTGATGTCGCCGTAGCCGATCGCTACTTTAATCCGCTCTGCCACTTCACGACGTTTAACGGATTTGAGGTTTTCAAGCTCATCCTCCAGCTTCTTCAGACCGTCCTGGGTCAGAATGACTTCTTTATCGCTCATCTTACCGATTCTCCTGTCATGATATATTTCGCATCCAGCCTCAGGGCTGCTAACAACGATCGATGCGAATGCAGCCGATGCGAATGCTATAGTTCATCATATGGCTTGATTGCCACATCATGACTCCACAACTTGGTCGTTCTTTGTCATACATAGTCGTGTAATATACACCAAGCCCGAGGCCAATTTTCTATTGTTGAATTATATGGGATGGATTTGCAAAAGTCAATGAGACCGCACATGCCCTTGAAAACGCTTCGATCCCCTGAACATGCGCCCGTAACAGCTTCTATTGCAGCAATTACTGAACCGTTGATTCAGCCTCTTGCTTCTCATTCACTTGACGTACATACTCCTCCAGCATGCGGGCAACCTCATCACGGCGTGTCTCTTCCATAATGGCATCCTTCACACGCGCGGCAGAAGGCAATCCCTTCAAGTACCATGCCAGATGCTTACGCATCTCCTTCACCGCAACCTGCTCCCCCTTAAGTGCAATGAGGCGATCCATATGAACAAGCGCAATACGAACTTTCTCTTCTGCCGACGGATCTGGGAGCAGCTCTCCTGTCGTCAAATATTCAATCGTGCGATACAGCATCCACGGATTGCCGAGTGCACCGCGTCCAATCATGACGCCGTCGCATCCCGTCTCTTCCAGCATACGCTTCGCGTCTTCCGGAGTGAACACATCCCCGTTGCCGATAACCGGAATCGAGACATTTTCCTTAACTTGGCGAATATAGCTCCAGTCCGCTTGACCCGTATACAGCTGCTCGCGTGTGCGCCCATGTACACTGACCGCTTGACCACCAGCACGCTCAACAGCTTTGGCATTCTCCACTACATAAATGTGATCGTGATCCCAGCCGATTCGCATCTTCACCGTAACCGGTTTATCTACAGCATCAACAACGGCCGACACCATCTCATAGATCTTCTCCGGGTTAAGGAGCCAGCGAGCGCCTGCATCGCATTTTGTTACCTTCGGTACAGGGCAACCCATATTGATATCAATAATATCGGCATTTGAATCTTTATCGACAATTTTGGCAGCTTCGACGAGTGATTTGCGATCCCCGCCAAAAATCTGCAGACTAAGCGGCTTCTCCCGATCGTCTACATACAGCATCTCACGAGTACGCTCATTGCCGTGAACAAGCGCCTTGTCACTAACCATTTCTGCGCATACGAGTCCGCATCCGAATTCCTTCGCAATGAGGCGGAAGGCAGGGTTGCACACCCCAGCCATGGGCGCAAGCACGACTTGGTTTTTCATTTCTATATTTGCAATTTTCAGCATTGCTCGCACTCCTTTCAACTCTATCCCTATCCATATGGCTGATATGCCACACGGTTATCTATACAAAACAGGATTACCAATGTTCCATTTTACCGAAAGGAACCCGGTGATGCCAGTTCATCATGTGAAATATTTAATTGCTTGCATATTTCTTTCATTATCTGCTCATCAATCTGCCGATTTCCCCGCTCGATTTCACCAAGCACGGATACTGAGATGCGCACGCGTTCAGACAGCTGCTGCTGCGTCAATCCTCGAAGCTTGCGGAAAGCCCGGATTCGCTTGGCCACTTGCAAGGACTCCACTTCCGAATACCTTCCTTCCCATCCAGTGTTCCCAAGGCATGATGAACGAATGCGTGCAATTCGACAGCCGACTCCGGAACAATATCAGCAAGCGGCACGAGTACGAACAGCCGCTCTCCCATACGAGGATGCGGCAATGTAAGCAGGTCTGTATTCCATGAAGTATCGCCCATCCATAGTAAATCCAAATCAATGACGCGCGGGCCCCAGCGGATATCCCGCACTCGCCCCATTTGCTTCTCAATCGCAAGCATCGCCATCAGCAGTTCATCAGGCTGCAACGTTGTCCGAACACAAGCTGTCATGTTTAGAAAGGCAGGCTGATCCTCATACCCAACCGGATCTGTCTCGTAAATCGCAGAACATCGCACAACTTGAATCTGCTCCTGAGCTTGAAGATGTGTCAACGCATCATACAAGGCCCGCTCCCGCTCACCAATATTTGCACCTAGTGCAATATAAGCAGTCTGCTCTCCAGTATGTGTCACAGGATTGTAATCCATTCCTGCTTTCTCAAGCTCGCTACCGGAGAAATCCGTCTTCATTCCATCCATCTGCTATGCCCCGCTCCCGCTTGAACTCGATTCCGCCCGTACTCTCGTCATCTCAATCGTTACGCCTTGGAAATGTATATCGAACGGCGGGTTCGGCTTCGTTACGCGTACTGTTGCTTCTGAAATCAATGCATATTGCTCCAATAGGACGGCTGCAATACGTTCTGTCAATGCTTCGACAAGCTGATAGGACTCTTCTTCAACAATCTGCTTCACTGTATTATAGATTTCGGCATAATTGATCGAATGCTCAAGCTGATCAGATTCGCCTGCCGTGCGCAGATCTATTTGCAAGTCAAGATCGACAATCCAGCGCTGACCCAATCTCCGTTCCTCTTCGAATACACCATGCCGCCCGAACAATTCAATCCGATGCAACTGCATACGGTCAGGTTTCGATACTTTCGTATTCACCATGAATATACTCCCCTTCTATGCCAAAATAGGGTAATGTCACACCATTACTTCTCTGCGGCTCCATTCCGTTCTCTTGGATACAGCATAGCATCACACATCCGAACGGTCTGAACGATTTCCGATACATCGTGTACCCGCACAATTTGGCAGCCTTGGGCTACTCCCAACACAACCGTAGCTGCCGTCCCTTGAATAAGAGCATCCACTGGAAGCTGCAGTGTCTCACGGATGAACCGCTTGCGTGAAGTTCCCAGCAATACTGGGTACCCAAGCTCAACAAGCTCATCCAAATGATGCATGAGTTCCAAGTTATCCTCGTAGTCCTTGGCAAAACCAATCCCCGGATCCAGCCAAATATTTCGTTCTTCGACACCTGCTGCCTTGGCAATCGCCACACTCTCCAGCAAATCCCGCTTCACATCATCCACATACTGCTCATAATTCCGTTCAGGACGGTTATGCATTAGAATGATGGGACAGTCATAGGAAGCTGCGACACGTGCCATCTCCGGCTCCCGCTTGCAGCCCCAAATATCATTCAAAATATGAGCTCCCGCTTCTAACGCTTGTCTACCGACTTCCGCCTTGTACGTATCGATGGACAATGGGATATGAGGCATTGCCTCATGAAGCGCCTCTATAACGGGAATAACGCGGCGCAGCTCCTCTGCTTCTCCGACCGGTTCATGGCCAGGGCGCGTTGACTCTCCGCCTATATCGATAATGTCTACTCCTTGCGCGACCATTTCCTTGGCATGCTCGATTGCACGATCAATCCGATCATAACATCCTCCGTCGGAGAAGGAGTCCGGCGTAACATTCAATATCCCTTGCACCAAGGTACGGTTGCCCAGTATTAATTCTGCTTGATTCCATTTATACGTGTGCTTCCAAAATGTTGGCTGCAACATATACGCATCCCCCTCCCTGCCATCGTAGCCGATCCAACTTAAAATTCCTTATACCGTCATCACCTGGCATAACGGAACTTACTATTCGCAAGTTTCATGCACTCTCTAAATCAATCTCGTTAACCTACATCCTGTGAACTGTAGAGGTGCGATACAGATTCAGCAGCTCGCGCGTACAAGCACCTATCCGTCCGTCGCCCACCTGTCTCTTCTCACCTTCTGCATCGACAAGAGTCGTCACCGGTACAAGTTCCTGGATGGAGGTTGTCAGGAATACTTCATCTGCCTTCCATAGCTGTCCCCAACCATACTTACCTTCCTCCACATGCATACCTGCCTGGTCGGCCAGTTCCATGACCCACTGCCTTGTAATACCAAGCAGAATGCCGGTCGATACATCTGGTGTGTACAGACGACCATCCTGAACAAAAAACACATTGCTCACGATGCCTTCGGATACATGTCCATTGCAATCCAACATGAGCCCCTCAGCTCCTAATGCGGATGAATCCATTTGTGATAACTCCCGCTTAGCGACGATATTATTCATGTATTGTCCCGACTTAAAGCGCACGTCTGCCTCGGGCCCACTCCGCCGTGTACGAAGCAGCTGCAATGGCTTGCCGCATTCATACAGCTCTTCCTGCAAGGTAGGCAGCGACTTCACAAGCACTAGCACATTCGGATGTGTATACGCTTCCTGTGGCAGGCCGAATCCATTCTCGCCCGCACTTACGGTGTAACGAATATACGCCTCCATCAGGCCGTTCGCATCCATCACTTCTCGAATATGACGTTCAACCTGCCCCATATCCACTACATAGTCGATACCAAGCAATCTGCAAGCCGATGTCAACCGCTCCATATGCCGCTCCAACAAGAAGGGCTTCCCATCGTAGGTGCGCATCGTTTCAAACAAGGTTATGCCGTATAAAAAGCCGTGGTCCATGACAGAAACCGCGGCTTGATCAACAGGTACTACCTTCCCATTCCAACCGATAACATCCATTATACGCTCGCCTTCGACTTTAAAAAGTTGCGCAGCATCTGATGCCCGTGATCCGTAATGATCGACTCAGGGTGGAATTGGACACCTTCAATCGGATATTCTCTATGCCGAAGCCCCATAATTTCGCCTTCTTCCGTAGAAGCCGTAATCTCGAGACATTCTGGCAGCGACTCCCGCTCCACCAATAAGGAATGATAGCGAGTTGCTGTAAACGGGCTTGGCAGATCTTCAAACACCGACTGTCCCTCATGATAGATTGGGGATGTCTTCCCATGCATCAATCGCTGTGCACGGACAACCTTCCCGCCGAATGCCTGTCCAATTGCCTGATGACCTAAGCATACACCGAAGATAGGGATCTTGCCCTTGAAATGTGCAATGACATCAAGTGTTATTCCTGCTTCGTTCGGGGTGCACGGTCCAGGCGACAGCAGCAGATGATTCGGTTGCAGCTTCTCAATACCTTCAATGTCGATTTCGTCATTGCGGTATACTTCCACCTGCTCCCCAAGCTCCCCTAAATATTGAACCAAGTTATACGTAAAAGAATCATAATTGTCGATAACAAGTATCATGCTAAGCTCATCCTCTCTCGGCCATGCCTGGCGGCATGCCTTACCTAATCTAGTCTCCCCGCTCCACCATGTCGCGTTCGCTCAACTGTACTGCCTTCCACAAAGCCTTCGCCTTGTTCCAGCTCTCCTTATATTCACGCGCTGGATCAGAATCAATAACAATGCCCGCTCCCGCCTGAATATGACCCACACCATCCTTCACGGTCATGGTGCGGATAATTATATTAAATTCCATGTCGCCATTATAGTCAATCCAGCCGAATGATCCCGTATATGGCCCTCTTCGTACTGGCTCCAATTCCTCGATGATTTCCATCGTTCTCACTTTCGGCGCTCCTGTAATCGTCCCTCCAGGGAATGTCGCTCGCAGCACGTCGAAGGCGTCCTTGCCGGCCGCCAGCTTCCCTTTCACCTCAGAAACCAAATGCATAACATGCGAGTAATATTCAATTGTCATTAACTCATCCACCCGTACGGAGCCGTATTCCGATATGCGTCCAACATCATTGCGCTCCAGATCAACGAGCATAATATGCTCGGCCCGCTCCTTCTCATTCGTACGCAGCTCTTCTGCCATGCGGGCATCCTCTTCCGGGGTATGCCCTCTCCGTCTCGTGCCTGCAATCGGACGAGTGCTCACTTCCCCATCCTTCAGGCCAACCAGAAGCTCGGGGGAACAAGAAACAAGCTGGAAGTCAGGGAAACGAAGCAGTCCCATGTATGGAGATGGGTTAAGCACCCTCAGCCATTCATAGAGCCGTTCCGGAGTTTCACGCAGCGCACGCATCTGTCTCATGGACAGGTTTACTTGAAAGACATCACCTTGACCAATATATTGCTGAATCTGCCGTACAGCCTCCTCAAAATCCTCCTTCGGAAATGCCGTCTGTACACCTTCCAGCACATCCACATCGAGAAGATTGCCTTCCTCCAGACAGCGGCGACGAAGCTCAGCGGCCTGCTTCGCCTCATCTCTACGGCAAGATTCCCACCAGACATCCCAGCGCTTCTTCAACTTATCTGCACGCTGGTGAGCAAGCTCATAGTGGTTAGATACCCATTCCTCATATATGGATTCAGCGGTCTGACTGGAGGACTCATCCTCCTTCATTTGGCGCTTGTACGCCGGTGATGCGCATGGATCAACCTCCGTCATGACCGCACAGTATAGCGCTTGTTCCTCATGATCGACAATCCATAGCTCATTCATTTGCATAAACACATAATCGGGAAGATCCAAATCATCCGCCGCCAATTCGGGGAGCCGCTCAATGGATCTAGCAATGTCATAGCTTATATAGCCGACACATCCCCCAGTGAACTTCGGAAGCCCCTCTATGCGCGGCCCACGGTAAGGTGACATCCATTCCTTCACCATATCTAACGGAGCTCCCTTGCGTACCTGTTCATTTCCGTCTGACAGGACGATGTGTGCAGAATACCCCTTCCCTCTAATCATCGATACGGGGTCTAACCCCACAATCGTATAGCGTCCACCCTTCCCGCTCTCCAGTACGAAGGTGCTCTGCCCTGCATCTGCCCATGCCGATTCCCAAGAAGGAATGTGCGTACTTTCTTCTCTCAACTCATACTTAACCACGTACGGAAGGATCGTGTATTGATTATCGATATAACAGCGCCATTGCTCTTGTGCGATAAGCACCTGTCCACTTGCTACTGTTGATTGAACCATATGACCACCTCTTCACCCTAGTCCATCATCCCTGCTTATCGATCCTAACTCTCCTTGGATGATAATCATTATCGGATTACTGATTAGTATAAACAATGAGACTACGGATGAAAAGATGAACCACTTACATTTTCTGCATTTTCCTTCATATAAAAATCCCCCCATCTCAGCTATCGTCAGAAGCATTATGCTTCCAAGTACACAGTTGGATGAGGGGATGTATTCATTCCTTAATCTTCAAAATTAAATAACGGTGTGCTTAAATAACGTTCGCCATTGCTTGGTACGACTGCAACAATACGCTTGCCGGCTCCCAATTCCTTCGCAAGCTGCAATGCAGCATAGATCGCTGCCCCCGAGGAGATGCCGACTAAGATGCCTTCTTCCTTCGCAACACGACGCGCTATCTCAAATGCGTCTTCATTCTCAACCGTAATGATTCGATCATAAATCTCACGGTTCAATATATCAGGTACGAAGTTTGCCCCGATCCCTTGGATTTTGTGCGGGCCCGGCTTGCCTCCAGACAATAATGGAGATGAGGCTGGCTCTACTGCTGCAATTTGAATGCCGGGGAAGTTCTCCTTCAGCACTTCACCAGCGCCAGAGATTGTTCCCCCTGTGCCAATGCCAGCAATAAACGCATCCAGCTTGCCATCGAGCGATTGAATTGCTTCGACAATTTCTGGACCTGTCGTCTCCCGATGAATCTTGACGTTCGCTTGGTTCTTGAATTGTTGCGGAATAAAATAAGTAGGGTTCTCTTGTGCCAGCTCTTCAGCCTTGCGAACCGCACCATTCATTCCTTCTGCCCCTGGAGTAAGCACAAGCTCAGCTCCATATGCGCGCAGGAGATTGCGGCGCTCAATGCTCATCGTCTCAGGCATAACCAATATTGCCTTATATCCCTTCGCAGCAGCTACCATTGCAAGTCCAATGCCCGTATTGCCGCTCGTAGGCTCTACAATGGTATCTCCCGGCTTCAATATGCCTTCCTGTTCAGCTACCTCGATCATACTTATTGCGATCCGGTCTTTGACACTGGAGCCCGGATTCTGATATTCCAGCTTCACATAAATTTCGGCGCTATCTTCCGGTACAATTCGATTCAGGCGTACAAGTGGAGTATCCCCGATTAGTTCGGTCACGCTATTGACGATTCTTGGCATAGAGAGCCCTCCCACAGGTTAATAGGAATTGAAATATTTCCGACTAATTCACTAGGTTTTAATTTATATTAGCAAGCCGATAGTCGAATGTCAATAGACCTACTCAAAAATATTCCAAGTTTTCTCGTTCTCTGTCTGAAAAACAACAAAAAGCCCGCCCGAATAAATCATCTTATTCGGACGGACTGCTATTCATGTCACCACTTACTGTGATGAAAAGGCTGCATCTGCAATTGCCGCGCCGTATTTCTCTCGGAGCGCTTTTCTCCATTGTACTAATGGAGGAGACTTCTCCAGCGCGATTTCTTTACGAATACGCTCACGCATTTCATCGTGGTGTTCAGGCCTTACTTCCTTCTTGCCAGTAAGCTGGATAATCGCATATCCATCCTTAATCTTAACTGGATTCGAGGTATCGCCTACTTCCATCAGGGACACTTGGTTCAGTTCCGCGTGATCGATGAATGGATCATCCTCATCAATCCACCCGATTCTCCCACCCTGCTGTGAAGAGAAGGAGTCAAGAGAGAGCTCGCCTGCAAGGAAACCGAAAGATTCGCCTTGCTTAATGCGGCCAATAATTGCTTCCGCGTCAGCGATGTTCGATACTGTGATATGTGCCATTTGATAGGAGTTGATTGGCTCGTATTCACCCTTATGTTCACGCATGTACTCGTCAATATCAGCATCACCGATATCAATGCCGTACGTTGCGATTTTTTCCAATAGAAGTTGATTGCGCATGTCTTGGCTTAATTGTTCCGGACTCATTCCTAGTTGTTCTTTCATCGCTTGGTAATAAGCCTCTTCACTTTCATAACCCTTCATTTGACGCTTAATCTCTCGGGTGACTTCTTCAGAAGTCACCTCAACCCCGAGCGACTTCGCTTCCTGCTCAGCAGCTCGGTTCGTCAGCATCTGCTCCAGTACTAACCCACCGTACTGCTGCTCCAATTCTCTGTTCCACTCTGCACGCGTAATCTTATGCGACCCAACTGACGCAACGACTGATGAGGAATCGGATGAAGCAGGCTCGGGGGGCCCGACCGGAACATCGAGCCGTGAAATAAGTATGCCTGCAAGCACGATCACACAGGCAAACAATACAATAATACAGCCCCATAAGCTCTTGACTTCTCTCGTCATATCGCTTGCTTCCCTTACCTCATATTTCCTTGTAGCACGCCTGTGCTTACACTTACTTTACGATTGCGTCTTCTTCGTCACTGCCGCAGCTGCCAGCTTCTCAAGATCATCACGATTGAAGGCATACGCCTCGTTGCAGAAATGACATACAACTTCAGCTTTATGATCCTCATTTATAATCGCTCGCAGCTCTTCCTGTCCCAAGCTAATAAGCGTGCTTTCCACGCGTTCTCTTGAGCATTGGCATTGGAACACAAGCGGCATCTGATCCATAATGTGAACATCCTTCACGATCCATGTTACCAGCTCTTCAAGCTCCATGCCTTGATCAAGCAAGGCTGTTACCGGAGGCAATGTGCTTAACGATTGTTCAATCTCCGTTATTTCCTCATCAGACAAGCCTGGCAGCAATTGAATAATGAATCCACCTGCATGTAGTACAGAATTGTCAGTGTCTACGAGTACGCCAAGCCCAACTGCGGATGGCGTCTGCTCCGACGTTGCAAAGTAATACGTAAAGTCCTCACCCAGTTCTCCCGAAATAATCGGAGAGCTTCCGCGGTAAGGTTCCTTTAAGCCTAGATCCTTCGTAATGTGAATGAAGCCGCTGCGGCCTACTGCTCCCGCAACATCCAGCTTGCCCTCGGCGTTGCTCGCCAAATGAACTTGGGGATGTGTCACATAGCCGCGAATCTCTCCACGTGCGTTGGCATCCGCAACGACCTGACCAATAGGGCCATCACCCTTCACTTGCACCGTAAGCTTCTCTTCGCCCTTCAGCATCGCACCCATCATTGCAGCAGCCGTTACTGTACGCCCTAATGCAGCTGTTGCTGTTGGGTATGTACCGTGGCGACGTTGCAGCTCATTAACCAAGTTAGTCGTGCGCGCAGCAAAAATCCGTACCTTTCCACCTAATCCAGTCCCACGGATAAGCAAATCCTGCACGGTATCTTGAGTGATGTTCTGTTGTTGCTTGCTCTCTTCCATGAGTGCCTCCTGTTGCCTTACATATTTTAAAAACGAATGACAGTTTACAACGATTTTCTCTATATTATTGGTTACGATTGTAAATGAGACGCAGCCCCTCAAGGGTCAGCAGTGGATTCGTCGTATCAATTGTACGCGATTCGCTTGCAATGAGCTCCGCCAAGCCACCGGTTGCAACGACCTTAGGTTGTGCGCCTAGTTCTTGGCTTATGCGATCCACGATCCCATCAACTTGTCCAGCGTATCCGAATATGATGCCTGCCTGCATGGAATGAACCGTATTGCGGCCAATAACGGACTTCGGCTTCGTCAGTTCAATACGAGGGAGCTTCGCTGCACGCTGATAGAGCGCCTCAGTAGAGATGCCAATCCCCGGAACGATTGCCCCGCCCAAGTAATTGCCTTGCACATCAATCACATCAAAAGTTGTCGCTGTACCGAAATCGACAACTACAAGTGGCATCTCACCACCGTATTGGTCGATGGCAGCAACCGCGTTCACGATGCGGTCTGCACCAACCTCACGCGGGTTTTCATATCGGATATTCAAACCTGTCTTTACGCCTGGCCCTACGATAAGCGGCGTCTTGTACAAGTATGTCTCACACAAGAGTTCCATCGTAGACATAATCGGTGGAACGACAGACGAGATAATAACTCCATCGATATCCTTAACCGAAAGCCCTGCCAGTGAGAATAAGTTGTGGATCATGACACCATATTCATCCGCTGTCGCTTGACGATTCGTGGACAGCCTCCAAAAATGCTGCAGCGTCTCCTGTTGATATACACCTAGAACAATATTTGTATTTCCTACATCGATAACGAGAATCACAGTTCTATCCCTCTTTCTTCGCATTCAAGTCAAGATTGATGTCGACCGTTATAACCATGGAAACGCTTATACGGAATTGACATCGACACCGATCAACGCTTTGCCGCGAACGGTAGAGTGTGAACTCGCCCGTTGCTTCAATCTTGATGTATTCTTTACGCTCCTAGCAGGTCAGAAGAACACCTGCATGACGCATCATCAACGGTGGCAACGTTGTACGATGACAGGTTATAGTATCGCTCGTACCAACAGAAATTCCATCATTCCATCAGTCACGAGCTCCCACACCCAAGTGAAAAATCTATCATGCAGTACGGCACGAAAACCGTGATAATGATCTGCACGTATGGTCTCCCGCTTGTTGTAGTCATTAACACTTAATTTACACAACGCCTATGGCTGTGTCAATTCACAATCGAGACTGCGCCAATATTTCAATAGCCATAAAAAAAGAGTGCACGCTATGGTGCACTCTTTACAATCGCCAAATCGGCGAATGAGGGCTATTCTATTGGTTCTTGTTCTTGTTGTCATCCGGATTGCCTGTGGCATCTGTATTCGTCTCTGACTGCTCGGAAGGAGCATCTGGACGTTCAACTGCCTGTGGCTCATTGCTGCGGAAGTCCTCTGGTGAGGCTCCGTTCGGAATGTCGCCTTCCGGCTTAGCATCAGCTGGGGAATCCCACTGCGTAGGGCCAAGCTTCTCTGGCTTGCCAACAAGGTTCACCTTCACATCGCCAGTAGTTTCAATAATTGGCGTACTGGAGGATGTGCCGCCTGTCACCGGTGTGCCGGCAGACTCATCTCCATCCGACTTCTTATCGGAGATGTGGCCATTCTCGATCAATTGCTTGATTTGATCAAGTTCGAGTGTCTCCAACTCAAGCAATGTATTGGCGATGAGGTTCATTTCGCGAGTATGCTTCGTCAGCAATGTCTTCGCACGCTCGTAGCACTCGTTCATGATACGCTGCATCTCCTGATCGATTTCGTAAGCAATCGCATCAGAGTAGTTCTGTTCATGACCAAGGTCACGACCGAGGAATACTTCTCCTTGACGGTTGCCGAACTGCATTGGGCCGAGCTTCTCGCTCATGCCGTACTCCATAATCATGCTGCGCACAATTCGTGTTGCTTGCTGGAAGTCACTATAAGCGCCTGTGCCAATTTCGCCGATGAACAATTCCTCAGCAACCCGACCACCAAGCAAACCTGTAACTCTGTCCAGAAGCTCTTGCTTTGTTGTAAGCATACGATCTTCCTTCGGCAGCATGATGACGTATCCGCCAGCACGTCCGCGAGGAATAATCGTAACCTTGTGCACCATATCTGCATGTTCCAAGAAGTATCCGATAATGGTATGACCGGCTTCATGGAACGCGACAATACGTTTTTCTCGATCGCTGATCATGCGGCTGCGCTTCTCTGTACCTACGATAACGCGGTCGATTGCTTCGTCCACATCTGTCATCGTAATGTCTTTATGGTTTTTGCGCGCTGCAAGCAATGCTGCTTCGTTCAGCAAGTTCTCCAAGTCGGCACCAGTAAATCCAGTTGTACGCTTGGCAATTGTATTCAGCTTCACGTCCTTGTTCAGCGGCTTGTTGCGCGCGTGAACCTTCAATACAGCTTCCCGGCCCTTCAAGTCAGGGCGATCCACTGTGATTTGACGGTCGAAACGACCTGGACGGAGCAATGCTGGATCGAGAATATCCGGTCGGTTCGTTGCTGCGACAATGATGATTCCTTCATTGGCGCCGAAACCGTCCATCTCGACGAGCAATTGGTTAAGCGTCTGCTCCCGCTCGTCATGACCGCCGCCAAGACCGGCGCCGCGCTGACGACCAACAGCATCGATTTCATCAATAAAGATAATACAAGGAGCATTTTTCTTCGCATTTTCGAACAGGTCTCGCACACGGGATGCACCGACACCGACGAACATTTCAACGAAGTCAGAACCAGAAATGCTGAAGAAAGGAACTCCTGCTTCGCCTGCAACAGCACGTGCAAGCAATGTCTTACCTGTACCTGGAGGACCGTTCAGAAGAACGCCCTTCGGTATGCGTGCGCCGAGTGCTGCGAACTTGCGCGGATCCTTAAGGAATTCGACGACCTCGACCAATTCCTGCTTCTCTTCATCCGCCCCTGCAACATCCTCGAAGGTAACACGCTTCTTCTCTTCATTATACAAGCGAGCACGGCTCTTACCGAAATTCATGACCTTGCCGCCGCCACCCTGAGCTTGATTAAAGAAGACGAAGAACAGGATGAACATGATCACAAATGGAATGAAGGAAGTCAGAACCGTCAGCCATAGGCTTTGCTCCTCCATCTTCTTCCACGTAAGCTTGAGGGATTGCTGTGCCGTATCGGCCTTCATAATCTCCTCAATAGCTGGTGAGCTATCTGGAATATACGTTACGAACTGCTGAGATTTCTGTCCATCTGGAATTTTCTTATATTTACCGATGACCAAATATGCCCGACCTTCATATTGAATCGTCATTTCGTCTATATTGTTGGCCGCTAACTCTTTGCGAAACTGGTCATATCTCGGGGTTTCCGTGGCTTCTCCGCCGTTGCCAATGAATTGGACAATGCCGACCACGACTAGAAAAAGAATCAGATAAAAACCAGAGTTCTTAAAAAAGCGATTCATCCCCAACCTCCTCTCAAAGACACGAAATTATTGTATCATAGCACGTATTGCCATCACAACTTGACCATCTAAGCGATGAGAATGAATGATTCTACACCTCGTCGGAATAAATCTCACGCTTCAATACGCCAATGTATGGAAGGTTGCGATACTTCTCAGCAAAATCAAGTCCGTACCCAACGATGAACTCATCCGGCAAAACGAAGCCTTTGTAGTCTGCTTCCATATTAGTGGTGCGACGCGCTGGCTTATCGAACAGAGTAACTACACGGATCGAGTTCGCCTTGCGGCCCTGAAGCACCTCAATTAAGTAACTGAGGGTCAGCCCTGTATCAATAATGTCCTCCACAATGAGAACGTCGCGGCCTTCAACCGATACATCCAAATCTTTCATAATGCGCACAACGCCCGAAGACTTCGTCGATGCGCCATAGCTGGATACCGCCATGAAGTCCAATTCCAACGGTACTGTAACATTCTTGACCAAATCGGCCATAAAAATGAACGCGCCCTTGAGCACGCAAATAACGAGCGGACATTTACCAGCGTAATCGCGGCTAATCTGTTCACCCAATTCCTGTACTTTTGCTTGAAGCTGTTCCTCGCTAAATACTACCTTCTCAATGTCGTTATGCAATGATGGGCCCTCCTATTGTGAATACTCAATCTTATGTGAACGTTAATCGTTCCATGCGGCAACCCAATGACCGGCTATGTGTTCGTTACCTCATGGATGGACAGATCGCTCATGGGCTCCGCCCTCCAGTGCAAAATGAACGACCGCTTGTGTCGAAGGCTGCACATATGCCGCATTAGAACGCCGCACTCCAGGTATCCACACAATGTGTCCGTTCGCGTCCGCAACAAGAGGAATCGTGTCACGCAATGACGGCGCGATTTTCAAGTCAACGAACATATCTTGCACTTTTTTGCTGCCATTTAGTCCTTGCACCCGCATCCGATCTCCTGGCTGCCGAGTACGAACAACAAGCGGCCAACACAGCTCTTCAGCATCAAATGAAGCTTCCCAAGCCTGTCCGTGATGATGTTGACCCGCTGAAAAGCTCTCGCTCCTTCCGGCATCGCTGCCAGCCTTCACTTCTGCCACAGTCGTCCACCGCAGTGTGCTATTGTTATTCGGTAATGACAATTGCCCCATTGCATCGGTTCTATGTATCGTAAAGCCAGTCTTGCAGTCTGCACCTTCTGTAGAATCATGGTGTATCCGAAGCCATAGCAAACGCTCATATTCACGCGCAAATACAATGTCTTGAGCAACATCCACCCTCCACGTAGTCGAACACTCGCCTGCTGCCCTCACTCTTGCTGAGTCAACGGCTTCAAAATCAATCTGATCCGAACCTCGTGTAAGATAATTTAATATTAGTTTAATCAACCTGCGTTGTAAAGCAACATGTAATCCTAGAAAGGTGTTCCGATCAAGAATATATCCCGCCTGCACATGCGGAATAAATAATGCGGCATTGCTGTCACCGGACCTACCATCGTTTACCGCCTTTACGTGACGTTGAAACAACCTGCGGGTCTCCGCTTCCATATAATCATCTTCATCACGCAGTGAGTCCGCCATCCTGCAGAGCGCTTCAACAAGTCTCGGATTCTCCTCCTCAAGCTGAGGGATAATATCCAGTCGCATCCGATTGCGAAAATAACTGCGCTTGGTGTTGCTGCTGTCGTTCACATATGGAATGTCCCGCACTGAGCACCAATGGAGCACTTCCATCTTACGCAGCATTAGCAATGGCCGAACAAAGAGCAGCCCTTCTTCTTCGCGGCTCCACGCCATTCCAGCTAACCCCGTGCTGCCTGATCCTCTTATTAAGCGCATAAGTACGGTCTCGGCTTGGTCATCCGCATGATGAGCAAGCGCAACATGAGTAGCTCCATAATGACTGGCAGTACGGATGAGGAACTCATATCGAAGCTGCCTTGCTGCCGCCTGAGGATTAAGTCCTTCCCGCTTCGCTAAACCAGGAGCATCGACCCGGATCATCTCAAATGGAAGCCCCAATCTTGCCGCTTCCTGCTCGACGAATCTGGCCTCTTCATCTGATTCTTGCCCGCGAAATCCATGATGAACATGGGCAACAATGAGCCTGCCCGGCTTGCAGTCACTTCGTTCGTTCAATGCAGCCAATGCATGTAGAAGCAGCATCGAATCCGGACCGCCTGATACAGCTACTACCATTACAGCACCTGCACCCCAGAGACCTCTCTTACACCAATCGGCTTCCAATCGCTCTATCCATTTGTCCCAAGTATTGAATTGCTCACCGTCCGATGATTGTCCTGCTGTCATTATTCATCCCCGATTCCCGGCATTCATTCAAGCACCTGCATGCTTCCGCAGTAAAGCTCCACTCACGTGCAGGTTCATGTCCCGTCTTGCTATGTATGAAGCATACCAAATCGATGAAGCACGTTCAAAATCAGCGTGCTACCAATCGAGCCCGTGAAGCCTGCACTGCATCCATCGGAAGTCGATTGAGCTCAACTGCCTCCATTTCGAACATCTTCTTAATAAGTATGTATGTATAACTACGTTGTTCCTACGGATAAGATGCATATGATTGTTACCAATATACCACAATTTAGGCTATAAAATTAATAGAAGCTTCCTGTCCACCATACGATACTAATTGCAAACAAAATAACAGATACAGCAAAAAACCACTTCATCCATAGCGGAGTTGGCCGGTATGGCCGCATCCCCGATCGATGCAAGCGGCGACTTAATTCATCCCACATCCGGCATGCTTCT
Organism: Paenibacillus sp. UNC217MF; assembly: GCF_000686865.1. NCBI lineage: Bacteria > Bacillati > Bacillota > Bacilli > Caryophanales > Paenibacillaceae > Paenibacillus > Paenibacillus sp. UNC217MF. The sequence goes on from NZ_JMLT01000026.1 coordinate 19,331, forward strand.
TCCGAATTTGCAAATGTCCCCTTTAACGCATGGACAAGCCATGACTCATAATGCCGCAGGACAGGATGAGTATGAACAAGCTCCAGTACTTCCTTTACTTCCCGCGTTTGGGGCAATGCTCGTTTCATGCGCTCACGGAACTCCTTTCCCCCGAGCACTTGAATCGTCAATATGGCAAATGAGAACAGATCATATCCATCATCTGCTGTACGCGAGCCTGCATGCCAATACCCCCGATCATACATTTCAGTGAATTGCTTTACGCTCTTCCCTCTGCTCGTTAATCCTCCATAATCAACAAGCTCAACCTCTCCGCCATTACCTACAATGACATTTTCCGCCTTAAGATCGCCGAATACCCATCCATGCCGATGTACATTATGCAGCTTCGCCAGCAGTTTGCTCCCCACTATACCGTACCACCTGGGGCCCTTCTTCCGGATGTAAGCTTTAATACTTTCACCTGGAACATAGCGCATTACATAAAAGGATATACGCTCCCCATTCATATCTGCATCATCTACATCAACAAGGAAGGGGCGATTGTCTTGGTGAGCTGATGATCGGGAGGATGTTCGCCGCTGCTTCTCCAGACTGCCAAGGGCATTCACTTCCGATTGGAGATCAACGGCGTTGGCGCTTATTTTCAACGCAAAGGTGCCTATCGTTCCCCCACGTCCATCATTAGGGGCCGACAGCATCGTCACCAGATAGACTACCCCATTGGCGCCACTTCCAAGAAGACGCTCAATCCGATAGGCACGGTGATTCCATACCCCATCCAGCACCATGCCTGCCCGCAACTGGTGATGGGAGTCTCCCTTTTGGGATTTTTGGGATGATCTATTGAGTTGTCGCCTTTCCTTAAACGATGTAGTCACTCCATACCCCGTCCATTTCCATTCTTTCATGATGATTAATAGGCACCACTTCTGCTTCCTTGTTCACAGTACGAGGTGCCGCACGATAATAATCTATGACTTGCAGCAAAGCCGGGCCAGTCGGTGTTGTCCCACGCATATTCAGTCGCTGGAACAACTTCTTCGCACGCGTGATTTCATCCGTCCACTCCAAGTCCTGTACTGCTTCCTCTCCCCCATATGGGCCAGGAAAATGAAATACACACAGCTCACTCTTGCCGCTTCGAGCTTGCAGGCTAAGCATTAAATCTCGTATCGCTTCCTCGACTGCGGCCAGCTTCGGCTTCATGCTTGCACTAGCATCAATGAGCAGCGCCACCTTAAGCGCTGACTGTTCCGTCATTTCGTCCATGACACGAACCACTTCAGAACGTTTCTCCAGTGGAAGTGCTTGCACGCCATCAGTTGCAGCATCACCCAGAATTAGCTTCAATTCCTTATTCACAGCCTGCTGTATCGTCTGCACTACCGTCTTACGTGTCATCATCTGAATCGTCTGTGACAGCTCATGCGATTGCACGATGCGGCTTACACCACCGCCTGCACTAGCAATCTCCTCAATCTCGCAAGCACCCAATTGTCCAATTGTACCATAATCAACAATGCCGACTACATTGACCGTTATTCCGTTCTCCCTTGCCTCCGCGGCGGCAATGGCTGGCTGAATGCCTACATTGGAGCATCCATCCGTAATGAGAAGAATTTGCTTCATCATCCTTCATTCATCTCCCTATGGTCACTATGAATATAGTTCTAGTGTGCCCCATAATAGGAGAGTTTAACCATAGTGTGAGTCCTCCCCTCTCGGGAGAAGTCTGAGAAGCAAATGAGGAATAATCGTTCATTGTCTGTTCATGGATAATCAACTGACAGGCATTGGCCGTTCGATTCGATCACCCCCACTCCAGTGCAAAGTCGCCCATTGTGGTCGATGTCTCGTTACACGCGTGACAACAATGGTCATATCATCATCAATACGTCCGCCCGAATGCCGGATGACAGTCTCTAGCAGGAGATCAGCAATTTCCTGCGGGTCGTCGGTCTCGAGCTCCTGGATGAGCCGCTTCATCCATAATTCCTTATTAACGGCCGACCCAGGCGCATCAAATACCCCGTCTGTCATCATTACCACGATATCACCCGGTGATAGAGAGGCGTCAACCAGTTCAATTTCAATATCCTGTAATATACCTATCGGCAAATTGTTCGAGGAAACTAAATGAACTTCTTCGCCTCGCTTAATGAAGCTTGGCGTTGAACCACTCTTAATCAACATCGTCTTGGCAGAGAATAAATCAATAATTGCTAAATCTAGTGTAGCGTACACTTCATCAGGAGATCGAAGGGTCAGCACCGAATTGACGGACTTGATCGCCAACTGCTCCTCAATTCCTGCCTGAAGCAGCTGAGCAAGCAAGTGAAGTGCCGTGCTGCTCTCCAAACGCGCCCTCTCTCCATTCCCCATTCCGTCACTTAAAGCAACAGCGAACTTGCCGCTGCCCAGCTCGAGCGCACTAAAGCTATCTCCCGACAGCATTCCACCTCCCTTGGCAGTACCCGCCATCCCTGTATCAACCTCGAAGGCCTTCGCGGTTACGAAGGAGACAACCCCCTGCCCTTCCGATCTGGTAATGGATTCGTCCCGTACGGCAATATGCTCGCCCAATATATCTGACAGCAGCGGGGCAATCAGCTTGCGGCATTCATCATATCCTTCCGTGAAGGAATGCACCATTTCAATCTCCACACGCCCAGGATCCAGTGACATGATATCTACACGGTGAACCGACAATCCTAGATCTTCTACGGCCTGACGGATCTGCTCCTCCTGCATGAACAGTTCTCTGCCCTCGCGCTGAATTTCCTTCGCTAAGTCGTCCATGACCTGCGAAACCCCTGATAATTGCTCAGCTACAAACTGGCGACTGTCCTGCAGCTGCCTGCGCCAATGTTCCTCATGTATGTTCCGAATATGCTGATCTCGCAGCACCGTAAGCATCTGATGCGCCCGCAGGCAATGTGTCTTCCAAGAGTGAGGGAGCGGCTTGTCCTTCCATGCGAACTCCGGGTTCCCCTCCACCTTCACGAGCATTTGCTTCATCATCGTCATCGTCTGGATCGACTTGCGGCCCCAACATGCCTGCCTTCGCGGACATGCCCCGCATGTAACCACGGATGCAGCCTCAATAACTCCATCCGATATCTCTTCCTCACCTGCCTGCGCAGGTGCATCACCAGTCGTCGTAGGTGCAGCCTGCTTGAAGCTGTGTGACAGCTGATCGAATACCTTGGAGAACTGCTGGACGCGCTCTGCCGTCATGTCGCGCATGCGCTTCGCATATTCATGCTGTGAATTCGTATGCTCACTCGTCCCTGGGACATACTTAGCCAATGTGCGGCATATGGATTTGGGAGTAAGCAGAAATAGGGCGGCTGCGGCTATCGTCTCCCATGTCGATACCATGACCTGCTCAGGAGGACCAATATAGACCGATAAGATTGCCGTACCTAGCAGCATACCGAAGGCAACTGCCCAGCGCTTCCCTTCCCGCAGCAGTCCTGCAAGCAGACCAGAGAAGGCTAGTACGCTCATTTGCGATAGTGAGCTCGGCTCTGCAAGACCAAGGATTAGTCCTAGCACAACGCCTACTGATGCGCCTAACGGCGCTCCGCCAACTAGGGCAAACAGAAGAACGAAATAGCGTGATAAAATATGATCCAGCTGCATGCCCTGTACACTCCAGCCGACAGCACCTGTCATCATAGAAGCAAGCAGAATCATTAGGCAAATCATTTCATCCACACGAAGCGTATAATTGCGTTTACTCATCGTTAGTACGGGTAGGGCTTGAACAAATACGAGCGTTAAGACGAAGCCAAGCGCCGCATCTGTAACATCCATTGCTAGGGCATACCAAGTAAAAGAGTGTGATAGAAAAGTGACGAGCAGCTTCACAATAAGACTAGCCGCAAACACCATCAATGGTGCGATGTTCATATCTGAACGTCTATCATAAGCCTTCCATCCACGATACATGAGGACAATGAGCAGCAGCTGCATCCCCATCATTATTGTAATTTGCTCTGGAGCGAACAAGCTTCCGGCTAACAATGCAGTTCCCACCCACGTAGCCAGCTCCCGGCGCGAGAAATATACAACCGCAAAAAAGGCAGCCGCAAACGGGAATAATTCATTCAAGATCATGGCACGACCAAGAAGGAAGCCGATCAGGACGAACATAATCGTCCATTTGCGCGTACCTAGCATACGTTGGAATCCGTCCAGACGCCATTTGCTAGGCACATTCATCCATCCGGTTCCTTCTTCCTTGATATCCTGCCAGCCTCTTTTTGGAAATGGAATGATCTTTGTCTTACTCATCATTTGGCACCACCTATTCTATGAATTGTGTGCCTCTCATTATAGAAAAGGTGATAGAAATAGTTTGTCATAAAAAGGAAAGGGGTCAAAAAAACTTTCCGACAAGCGTCGCGAGCGCTTTCCAGTGCGGAATATGTGCGGCGTATCAGGGGTTTGGCCGATTTCCATTTAAGCAGCTTTGAAGAGAAGATGTCATATTTTTGTCGTCCATCCGCTAGGGTCGACGGTCATTTGACAATAAAGCATACGGAAAGGCGTAAGAACCTGTCGTACAGGCAGGCCGACACGACAAAAAAAGTTTTTCCAGCAATTGTGCGGCAAGGAAACGACGATCCCGTCAGATCATGGCGTCCGGATGTCTACATGTTTTGCTTATCTGCACACGCAAAAAAACCGCAAAAACCGGTTGCCCGGCTTGCGGCTTTAATTACGTTGTCGTCATGGACGATTACATGCGGCGTGCTCCACGGCCTCCACGCTTGGATTCCGTATTCTTCTTCAAAGAAGAAATGCGTTCTTCACTATCCTTAAGGAAGCGCGACATCTTATCCTCAAAAGAAGCGAAACTAGGCGACTTGCGTCCCCCTCGATCCCGGTTCCCGTGTCCATACCTGCTATTGCCCCCGTCTCTTCCTGGAGGACGGTCCGGACGAGGTCCTCTTGGAGGTCTCTGTTCCGTTACAGGTTTATCGACTGCTTGCTTAATAGACAAGCCGATCTTGCCGTCCTTGTCGACGTTAATAACTTTGACCGTGACTGTATCGTCAATCTTCAAATGGTCATTCACGTCCTTGACATAGTTATCGGCAATTTCAGAGATGTGAACCAGTCCCGTGACACCTCCCGACAGATCAACGAACGCTCCAAAATGCGTAATCCCTGTCACCTTGCCTTCTAACTTGGTGCCCACTTCAATTGTCATAGAATAAAATGTTCCTCCCTTAAAATGTTAAACGGAACATTGCTCAAAAGCAAAAAAGCAATGCTTATGTCGTGATTATACTGTAATGGCGCAACATTGGTCAACCGACGGTTGTCCTGATTTTACGCTCTATTCGTCGTGTTTGCGGATGAGGAGTTCGTCCGGAAGCACCATACCTCGGCTTCGCGCCAATTGCAGTATGTATTCCGTTGTATTGAGCCGATCGACCTCTTGACGCAGATCGTTGCGAACCTGTTCGACTTCGCCCTTCTCCTTCTCACGCGCCTTCAAATCTGAGCGAAGCTCTTCCATCGTGTTCAATTGACTGAAGTACGTATACGTGCCCCACCCTATAAACAACGCCATGAAGATCAGCCACATGCGCAATCTGCGCTTGGCTCCCGCTATTTTGTTATCTTGGTTGCGGCTTGGAGTATGTCTTCGGGATTTAGACACCGACATACGTGCACCCCCTTGTATCAGTAGCTCACGATACACCTTACCCGCTAACGCTTGCGTCTAAACAGGTCAAGGAACCGCCTCATCTGGCAACGTACACCAATGAGCCACGCGGAAATGCGCTTGCCGGCTGATATCACCCCTTGCCATATGCCCTTGCACCGTTCCGTCATTCTGAATCGGTTCCATAGCGGCATGACAAGCGGCTTGAACAACCATGCGATGAGCAGCCAGAGCGGTCGTAAACATTGTAGCACAATTTTGAGGAGGAACATAGCAGACGATATGAAAAATAATGTAAGTGCTTTTATTCCTGCCCATATCCCTTTGAACGGCAGTACAATAAGCACATACACACACCGCATTGCGAAGTGCCATATGGCCTTTATGGCGGCAACTACCCATTTCACAATCATAACGGTTATTCTGCTAAGAAAGACAGCATACAGCCATGCGCCTGCTGCTAGACCAAGCAGCACATAAAATCTTAATTCTCCCTGATTGCCCTTCACGAGCATTTGGAACACGAATAGCGTCGCTGCCAGCCAATAGAGTAGATCGAATACAGGCAGCGTCCACCGTGGAAACTTGAATTGGCCTGCGACGACACGGTAGCTGTCGAACACCAGACCAAGCGCAAGTCCGCTCATCATCATGAGCATCACGGTCATCCATTGAGTGTGGAGGTTCACTTGAATAACTTACCGAAAAAGCCCTTCGACTTGTCCTGCGCATTCGCATCCAAATAGGTCAGGGAGTTGACCGTACCTTCGATGGCAACCAAGCCTTGTTCCAGGCTCAAATTTTTAATATGCAAATTGTGGCCGCGTATCGTCAAGAAGCCGCATTCTGTATCAAGCAGGAACTCCTCACTGTCGAAGCTCTCTACCTTGCTCACTCCGCTAATCTCGAGGAGCTTGCGGTTCATCATCTTCACTTCTTGGCGCTTGGCCGCTGGCTTATTGAAATCAACCATGGCATGTACCCCTCCTTCTCAACACTAGCTTATGAAGGAGATTGAAGATTAGAACTGCAACTATAGCAAGGAGAGAGGATTATACTATGAACGTATACTCTCTCTCTTCGCTTGCTCTATTTATTGTGATTGCTCAGTCGTTGCCAGCATCTTATACCTTAGCGGTTGTCTACCTTCTCTGGATACATATCATGGTTCATCAGTCGATGAGCAGCCATCTCTTCATATTTCGTACCCGGCTGGCCATAGTTGCAGTACGGGTCAATCGAGATGCCGCCACGCGGGGTAAATTTGCCCCATACCTCGATATATCTCGGATCAAGCAGCTTAATCAGATCATTCATTATGATGTTCACGCAATCCTCATGGAAGTCGCCATGGTTGCGAAAACTGAACAAATACAGCTTGAGCGACTTGCTCTCCACACATTTCACACCCGGGATATAGCTGATGTAAATGGTCGCAAAGTCTGGCTGTCCCGTAATCGGACATAGACTTGTAAATTCCGGACAATTGAATTTGACGAAATAATCCCGGTTAGGATGTTTGTTGTCGAATGACTCCAAAATGTCTGGTGCATAGTCTGACGGGTACTCCGTCTTCAATCCAAGCTGCTTCAAATGCAATTCTGCTTCATTTCTTCCTGCCATCGTCATTGAATCTCCCTCTGTATCATTTTCGTAGGATAACCTGTAATCCTGCATGAGTTGTACGAGCCATACTTGTATCTAGAACTCCATTCCACCTGTGTAGGCAGAAGATAGACATCGCGCTATACGCCACGCTTGTTGCCCCACACCAATGTGTGCAGCTGGGGCAGCACACGTATCTGGTTCAAGCGCGGTTCTAAGGCAACCTTATCGATCAACCATTCATATTGCCGAAGCAGCTTCTGTACCAACTCCTGGTCATCTCCGCTATGGACATCCTCATTCCCCGTCTGCATGATGAATGGAATCTCAGGGTAGCGTTCATGGACTTCTATCGCATACTGCATGTCATCTTCATTGAACACAACGACCTTCAGGCATAGTCCCTTGCGTGCAGACCGATTCCATAGCTTGCCTACGATCTCATCCAAGCGTGTGAAGTTTGTACCCATCCCAGAGCTTGGTGGCTTCGGAGACAGCGTGACATCATTAATATCCAAGAGCCAGTTCTGCCAGCGTGATCCCTGTGTCTCTACAGCCGTGCGAACCCCGCGTTCGCCGAGACGTTGGACCAACTCGCCCATACATTCCAGCAAGGCTGGGTTGCCGCCAGATATCGTAACATGCCCATAGCGTCCCTCAGCCAGACGATCTAGCTCTGCAATAACGTCATCTGCCGTCAACTGACGGATATCGTCTTTGGCAGAACCATCCCATGTAAAGGCAGAATCGCACCAAGAGCAGCGGTAATCACAGCCTGCTGTACGGACGAACATCGTCTTCTGGCCAACTAGAAGCCCTTCTCCCTGCACAGTAGGGCCAAATATTTCGAGAACAGGAATCGTCATTGCTCCATCCACTCCCGTCGTGCTTCCGCATAGCTGGTCGGAGTCTCATAGAGCCGAACAAATTCTACCCTTCCCCCTTCGCATCGCTCTGTGTAAGGTTCAGTTTGCAATGCAACTTGCATTTGTTCATACAACCACACGACCATGTTCTCTGCCGTTGTATTCATCGGTGGGAGTGTTTCATTCAAGTAACGATGATCGAGATAAGGCTCGATTCTATCCTTCCAAATCTCCTTTATATCTCCAAAATCGAGCGCCAGCCCGATTTCATTTACAAATCCGCTTAACCCAAAAACAACCTTGTACGTATGCCCATGAAGGTTTTTACATTTGCCTTCATAAGCATGTAAATGGTGGGCAGCATCGAAGGTAAACTCTTTGCTCACAAGTACCCGATGACGGTGATAACGCAGCGAATCCTGTGAAATGTCGGCTCCCAGCACTTGCAGCTTATCGACGATACGGAATGGCCCAGGAGTATTCATCGGCTTGTCCCCTCCTCTTGCTTACGTTCCATCAGGTAACGTTCAAGTCCTGCCTTGCGCAGCTTGCAGGACGGGCATTCTCCGCATCCATCTCCCGGAAGTCCGTTGTAGCAAGTTACCGTTTCGGTACGAACGAAGTCGAAGGCACCAAGTTCGTCAGCAAGACGCCACGTATCTGCCTTATCCAGCCACATCAGCGGGGTATGCAGTACGAATCCATAATCCATTGCCAGATTCAGCGTAACATTGAGCGATTTGACAAATACGTCGCGGCAGTCTGGATAACCACTGAAGTCCGTCTCACATACTCCTGTAACGATATGGCGTGCTCCAATCTGCTTCGCATAGACAGCAGCGAAGGAGAAGAACAATAAGTTCCGTCCTTCCACAAAGGTGCTCGGAAGTTCGCCTTCTTCCTGTTCAATCGCGATGTCGTCTCGCGTCAACGCATTGGGAGCCAGTTGATTGAGCAAGGACATATCGAGGATCCGGTGCGGTACACCCAACTTACCGGCAATCGCCTTCGCATGCTCCAGCTCTGACTTATGGCGTTGTCCATAGTCAAAGGTGATCGTCTCGACTTCCTCAAATCGCTGCAGTGCCCAAAACAGACAGGTTGTGCTGTCTTGCCCGCCACTAAAGACGACGACAGCCTTGCCTTGCTTCCGTCCTGCATGCGCTTGGCTATGGGAATCTGCATTCCAAGCTGCTTCGCCGGCTGAGGAAACGTGGTTGTTGCATACTTGTTCATTTACTTGCTTCATGTATTCTTCATCCTTTCCTGTCCCCTCACAACCCTATAAAGGGTCTCCTAAGACAGAAGGCCTGTGCTTGCTCAGGTTGGCTGTTCGTTGGCTATAGCCGATATACAGCCCCTGTAAGCACAAAAAAAGACAGCACTAAGGAAAGATAGCCCTGTAGGATGCTGTCAGCCTTAGTTTTTTATAGAGGGAGATTGCGAACCTCTCCCGTGCTGAAGCACGGAATGTTATGATGTTGAATCCCACCTCAGTGGGATTGCTTATTCCATTATAGCGCGTATGTCCTCCGCATGATAGCCCATGACCGAATACCCATAATGCTCTATATCAAGGAGAGACCTATATAAAACTGCTACACACCACTGAATGTTTCCTCGCAAATCAAAAGAAGCGGTTCCGTCTTCTCAGACGGATAACCGCTTCCTTGCTCGTTGGAATATGCATTTCTATCGCAATGGACTGGCTGTTACCAGTTCAATCCGTTGTCTCTTGGAATTGCTTCTTCCTTCAGCAGCGTATACATGCCCGCCGCCTCTTCCTTCTTCGTCGTCTCTTGGAGACGCTCTACTCGGACGGTGACGAGCTTCTGCCCGAATTGTACCGTAATCTCGTCGCCGACCTTCACTGTCGTGCTCGGCTTCGCTTCACGGCCATTCAGTTCAACACGCCCCTGCTCGGACACATCCTTCGCGACAGTACGCCGCTTGATGAGCCGCGATACTTTCAGGAACTTGTCTAGACGCATTATTTTACAGCTTCTTTAAGCTTGTTGCCCGCTTTGAATGCAGGAACTGTAGATTCAGGAATCTCGATTGTGTTACCTGTTTGCGGGTTGCGACCTGTGCGGCCAGCGCGCTTGCGTGTTTCGAATGTGCCGAAGCCGATCAATTGAACTTTGTCGCCACTAGCCAAAGCGTCTGTTACTTCACCAAAGAAGCCGTTCAGTACGGATTCAACGTCCTTCTTAGTCAAACCGCTTTTTGTGGAAATGTTGTTGATCAAATCTGTTTTGTTCATGTGTATTGTCCTCCCAATTCCTCTTTTTCATAGTTGAAATGAATAATGGTCTACAGGCGCTTGCCCGAGCCTTGGAATGTTGATGCTTGTATGTATTCTTGCTTCATCACCAAATTCCTTCCCGGGTGCGGCATTTTTTCATATTTTGACGAAAAATAGAGAGCAGTAGTCCGCTGCACCCCAAGCATTATGGCTCTAAGCGCTTCGCTTCCTGCCACCATTGCTCCATTTCTAGTAAATCAGTTTGGTCAAAAGATTTACCCTTTATACGAAGTTGTTCTTCGATGTATTGAAATCGGCGTACAAATTTACGGTTCGTATATGTTAACGACTCTTCTGGATCGGCGTCAATGAACCGAGATACATTCACGACAGCGAATAATAGATCGCCGAGTTCCTCGCGCGCATGATCCAGCTCTTCATCCTTCACGGCATCGTCTTGATCCGATCCCGCATCTCGTATCGCCTCTCGCAATTCTTGCAATTCTTCGGCCACTTTGTCAAGTACATCCTTGGCATTGTCCCAGTCAAATCCGACTTTAGCCGCCTTTTTCTGCAGCTTATAGGCCTTCATGAGCGCAGGCAAGTCACGCGGCACACCGTCCAGTACGGAAGGTCTCGCGTCCGCAATTCCCTTGATCTGCTGCTCCTCTGCCTTCATCTGTTCCCATGTTCCAAGCGCGGATTCGACATCTTCTGCATGCTGATTACCAAATACATGCGGGTGGCGGAAAATAAGCTTCTCATTCAATGATTGGATGACATCGTATACACTGAATGTACCCACTTCTTCCTCCATTTGGGAGTGCAGCATAATTTGCAACAGCAAATCGCCGAGCTCCTCCTGCATCGCAGTTGGATCATCGTCATCAATCGTTTCGAGTACTTCATACGTCTCCTCGATCAGATTTTTGCGAATCGATTCATGTGTCTGCTCTTGATCCCATGGACATCCTCCAGGGCTTCGCAAGATCGATACAATCTCATGCAGGCGACCGAATGTGCGCTTGCGCACTTCATCACTGTCGGTGCGTGGAACCCAAATTAGGGATAGATTGCCGTATCCTTCAATGCGATCCAGCTCATACAGCGGAATACGCTGCATATGCTCCATGCCTTCTACGCCAAGCGCATGGCCTACTACGACTTCATAGTCTTCCGGATATACTTCCATCAGTCCCAGCTTCACATCAGATGCTGTAAACGTATCATACACTTGTCCAATCACGGTGTGCAACCTTGGGTTCAAGCCATCAGCCTGCAGCCCAGCGGCATCAAGCAGTTGGAACCCTTCAATCGGATCGAATCCGAAACGTAGGAACGCCTGATCCAGGAAGCTCTCTCCCCCGATAATTCGCAGCTCAATGCCCTGTTCCGAGCATTGATCCCGCAGCAAGCGAACCGTTGACTCTGCGACCATCGGATGCCCAGGAACCGCGTACACAATCGGATTCTCGGGACTGACAGCAGCAGCTGCTATCAATTGGCGAACAATTTCTTTGTACACCGATGGGAAATCGTCTTGCATTTCATATACGGAATCGAACGAGCGAAATGCGACATCATTCTGTTGTAAATATGCGATTACCGGATGGTCAGCCGTGCGTACGTACAATTGCTTCGCCTCGCGCAGCAAGTTCCATACGGCTAACGTCAATTGGCTTTCATCGCCGGAGCCGAGCCCGACGATAGTAATGGTTCCAGGCATGAATGAATCTCCCTTCGATTGTTGCATCACTGTGTATTATTCCCCACACTTCTGCTCACAGAATCACATGCGGGGCGAGAATCGCGCAGCGAATGAAGCAAGCTTCGGCCCGATGCGCGGCAGCTCGGCCAGTTCCTGCGGCCGAACTGCACCGAGTGCGATGGCTAGCAGGGCGAATATAGCCGCGCCAAGCGGCACGCCTACGGCTACGGCGAGCACGGCCGCTAAGCGGCCAGAAGCGCCAAGCCATACCGGAACGGCCGCGGCCAGGCTGACGCCTGCAGCCATGCCGCCAAGCGCCAGCGCAAGGCGCGCGCTGCGAGCGCCCCAGGCGGCGAAGTGCACGCCGCTTGCGACGGCGAGCGCATGCGCATTCAATGCTGCAGCCAGACCAAGCGAGGCCGCAGCAGAGATGGCTGCCCCGGCAATGCCGTAGGCCGGGATCAGCCATACATTCAGCGCCGCCTTCACGATTGCGGCGCATACAAGATGCACGGCTGGCGCACGCACCGCGCCCATGCCCTGCAGCAGCGCGGCTGACACGGCGTGAAATATGCCGCTTACAGCCGTGGATGCCACCAGCACGAACGTCAGCGTTCCCGCGCTGTCCGTGTATAACGCCACATTGAGCGGCTCCGCCAAGGCGACGAGCCCGACGGTAGCAGCAAGACCAAGCATCCACGACCAGCGAAGAGCTATCTTAATAGTCGGCGCAAGACCGACAGTACCCTCTCTGCGCATGAGCGACGCCACCATCGGGACGACCCCCACAGCAAGTGAGCTCGCCACCATTGTGACAAGTTGCACAAGAGGATACGCCCGGCTGTACACGCCGAACTGTGCGAGAGCCTCTGCCTCACTCCACCCTTGCTGCAGCAGAAACCGAGGCACCGTAAATACATCCACTACATTTACCGCTGGCAGCACAATTGCACCTAAACAAATTGGCAGGGCAGTCCATGTCAGCTTCCGAATCCATCTCCAGATGGCGCCTGCCTGCTGCCTCATCCCTAATTGCGGTTTATTCCGTAGTCGACTGTGGCTTCTACGCTTCTCCCTCCAGCGGAAGATCATCATAGTTAGCAACCCGCATAGACCACCCGCAAATGATCCAAACGTAGCTCCTGCAGCGATTGTCTCATCCGCTGCGCCCAGACGACTATAGTACAGCAGAAGCCCAATCATGACCGCTACGCGTCCTGTCTGCTCGATAACCTGCGATACAGCTGTTGACGTCATCCGTCCACTGCCCTGATCGTAGCCTCTGAGAGCAGCGGCAAGCGGCATTACAAGCAGCGCATAGGCAGCACTCTGGATAGCGGCCACCGTATGTTGATTGCCAATCCAACTGGCGATCTGTTCTGCGCCAGCCAGCATAGCGAAGAACCCGGCAATCCCAGTAACCGTCATGAGCAGGCTGGATGCTAGAAGCACCTGTTCAGAGCCTACCTCATCCCCAGCTGCCTCGCATTCTGCCACGAGCCGTGCTACCGCAACTGGAATACCCGCACTAGCTATCGCTACTAGCAGCACATAGAATGGGTATACCGCGTTATATATGCCGAATACACCGTCTCCCCCGATATTTTGCAGCGGGATTTTCTGCAGTGTTCCGATTACCTTCGACACTATCGTCGCCATGCCTAGCAATAAAGCGCCGGACATAACTTGCCCCGCAACTCGGGGGGTTCGTTTATTCAACCGTCATCCCCGCCCATCTCTAACATTCGTAACGTATTATAGCATATCAAGACAGGCCAATTCCTCCTTGCCTGGGCAAGCTCCATGCATAGAAGCTGCAGCACCGTCTATGATTACTGCAATTTCGTATTTTCAGCGCTCCTGCCCAACAAGAAAAAAATGCGGCTAACAATATGCCTCTGCAACGGCGTAGGGATAACTGGATATTAGAGCTCAGAGCACAAAAAAAGCCCCTGCATCGCTCAAGCTGCGTATACACGCATCCTGTATGAGCAGGGACTTTCGTTAGCAAATTTCGGATTACTGCTCCATTTGCTTACCAAGGAAGCCAGCAGCCGTTTCCGACATTTTCACTTCCATTTGGCTCATTTTCACGCTGTCGTCTTTGTTAAGCATAACAACTGTACCGATAGGATCTCCACCAGCAACGATTGGAGCAACAACGAAAGAAGAGAAAGCTTCTTGGCTGTCTTTTACGATTTCATAATTGCCTGCGTTCGTTTCGATCATTGTCTTGCGGTTTTCCATACAGTTTTCAAGCAACATCCCGATTTGCTTGTCCATGTATTCTTTCTTCGATCCGCCAGCAACTGCGATTACAGTATCACGGTCAGAGATCATTGTGATATGTCCTGTGCTCTCATACAAGGATTCCGCATATTCCTTAGCGAAGTCGCCCAATTCACCAATTGGGGAATATTTCTTAAGGATAACCTCTCCATCACGATCAACGAAAATTTCAAGAGGATCTCCCTCGCGAATGCGCAAAGTGCGACGAATTTCTTTAGGGATTACAACACGTCCGAGGTCATCGATACGACGTACAATTCCAGTAGCTTTCATTATGAGTTGCCCCGCTTTCAGTAAGTATTTTCGATTTACTGTATTATTGTTAATTAGGAGGGATGCGGAATGGTTTGTAATACTGACCATAGTATTCATCTGCTCCCAAGTTCTTATACATACACATCATACGTAGGTAATGCCATCCAAGTTGCAAAAAAAATCACATTTTTCGACACTAACCGACATTTTTTTAGAACGAATTCTTAAAATTTTCACATTTTACATCAATATACCGGAATTTTTTAGTTTTTTCCTCTGATTTTGTCGAAACAAAGCTTATCTTTTTCGACATCAATGCGAAATGTTGGATTTGCTTTAGTATCAAACTTCATTATCGTACTTTTGGATTTTACTTCTGTGTACACAGTGAAAAGATCACACTATCCAAATTACGACCGGTAGTAATTTGAATAGCCGCTAACATAGTATGTCTAATTTTCCCCAAGCCATGACAAATGTAAATAAACGTATTTTTAGAGGATGAAACCGGAAATGAAAACTTTTTATTGTTTTTATGAATATTTCATTCCGTTTCCATACCTTCCGCGAAAAATAGCCCCTTCCCCTTGAGGGGAAAGGGCTACGGCACGAGATGATGACATATCATCTCGCGGCATGCCTTTACTTGCCTGATTCTGCTTTTGTATCTTTAGGAGCTTCTGTATTCTGATCTTTTTTCTCGTCCTTCTTCTCTTCCGGCTTTGTCTCCGTCTTAGGAAGGTCGATTTTCTTGATCAGCTTATCCAGATCCTTTTGCATGAAGTTGTTCATCAGCTCAGAAGCTGCACGCGTACGCAATGCTTCCTTCTCTTCTTCTGTCAACTTGCTGTATTCCTTCTCTTTACGATCTTCCACGCGCATAACGTGGTAGCCGTAGTCTGTCTCAACTGGATCGCTCACTTGGTTAAGCGGCAATGTCAAGGCAGCTTCCTTGAATTGCGGTACCCATTGACTTACAGCAGCGTCCTTGTACAGACCACCAGTCTTAGCGGAACCTGGGTCGTCAGACGTTGTCTCAGCCAACTTCGCGAAGTCTTCACCCTTCTTCAGACGAGCTTGTACATCCTTAGCCATCTTCAGAGCATCTTCTTTTTTGCGCTCTTTGCCTTCTTTGTCCTTGAATCCAATGAGGATATGACGAACGGAAGCAGTTGTCATATCCTTCTTATTCTTCTCGAACTCAGCCTTGAGCTGATCTTCCGTTACCTTGCCGTTGTAATCCTGTACAACTGTCAAGATGCGCGCCATATACTCCGTAATTTCCTCTTCCGTGAGTTTGCGCTTGTCCAGCATTTCTTTGAACTGCTTGTCTCCGACTTGCTTCTTCATCAAGCCAATTTGTTCTTTGGCTTTATCTTTACCGGTTTGCTTTGCTTTCTCCGGTGCTTTGCCATCCAAATAGCGATACGCGATTTGCTGCTTCACGAAGTAGTCGCGGAATTGATCCATGCTAATAATCTGCTCGTATTCCGGATAGAAGAACAGCATGTTCGAGATTTCTTTGTCGAAATCATTCTGTGTAATCTGTCCTCCCTCATACGTAGCAACGACTTTACTGTTGTCGGTTGCCTTGCCCGCTGACTTCTCGTCTTTGTTGCCGCATCCGGCTAATACGGATATTGCGAGTACCGCAGACAATGCCAGCAACAACCACTTCTTGGAACGCGTCTTGTTATTTTGCAACATTCTGCAATTCTCCCTTCGATTTGATGGCACCCTTAGCTTCCTGCATGAATTGCTCTAGTATCATTAACAGCTGCAGCGCATCAACGCCTCGTGCATTGAACTTCACAGCACCGCAAGCCTCTTGATCGACATTAATCCGTCTGTCGAGTTTAGATGCAACAGCAGCCATCTTCTTGCGGTCTAACCACGGATCCGCCGAAGAATGGACCTTGATCGTGACCACATCTCCACGCTGTACAATTGACTCCCATCCATACTGCTTCGCATGAAGCTTCAGCCTAGCGACAGCGAGTAATTGAAGGACAGCAAGAGGTGGTTCACCAAAGCGGTCGATGAGTTCATCCCGCAGTTCTTCGACTTCATCCAATGTAGCAAGTCCCGCTACCTTTTTATAAATCTCAATCTTCTGAATACTATCATAAATATAATTCGGCGGCAAATACGCATCTACGTTCAGGTCGATGAGGGTTGTAAGCTCCTGCTGGTCCTCAATAGCGACACCATCAATCTCCGCCTTGCGCTTGCTCACCTCATCTGCAAGCATCTGCGAGTATAGATCAAATCCAACAGATGCAATAAATCCATGCTGCTCCGCACCTAGCAGATTACCCGCCCCTCGGATGGATAAGTCGCGCATCGCAATTTTGAATCCGGAACCAAGCTCGGTGAACTCCTTAATCGCCTGAAGCCGCTTCTCTGCCACCTCGTTCAGTACCTTGTCGCGCTGATAAGTGAAGTAAGCATAAGCAATCCGGTTCGAGCGGCCGACTCGCCCACGCAACTGATACAGCTGCGACAGACCCATCTTGTCCGCATCATGAACGATGAGCGTGTTCACGTTCGGAATGTCTACGCCTGTCTCGATAATACTGGTGCTGACGAGCACATCGTATTCCCCATCCAAGAAGTCGAGAATTGTCTTCTCCAGCTCTGTCTCAGACATTTGCCCATGGCTTACCGTCACACGGGCATCCGGCACGAGCATTTTAATATGGTCGGCCATCTGATGAATCCCCTGCACTCGGTTGAACAGGAAGTAGACCTGCCCGCCTCTTGCCAGCTCTCGTTCTATTGCCTCGCGAACTAAATTATCGCTGTATTCAAGCACGTAGGTCTGAACAGGGAATCGATTTTCTGGCGGTGTCTCGATAACCGACAAATCCCGGACGCCGAGCATGGACATATGCAGGGTACGCGGAATAGGTGTTGCCGTCAGTGTCAGCACGTCGACATTCATCTTCAGCTTTTTCAACTTCTCCTTGTGCGTTACGCCAAAACGTTGCTCTTCATCGACAATCAGCAATCCTAAATCTTTGAAAACAACATCCTGAGAGAGCAGGCGGTGAGTGCCGATAATGACGTCGACAACACCCGACTTTAGCCCTTTCATGGATTCGTTCTGTTCCTTGCGGGAACGGAATCGGCTAAGAACCTGAATATTAAATGGATAGTCGGCAAATCGCTCACGGAACGTCTCATAGTGCTGCTGTGCCAAGATGGTTGTTGGTACGAGTATCGCCACCTGCTTGCCTTCGATTGCAGCCTTGAAGGCAGCTCGAACCGCAACTTCCGTCTTGCCATACCCTACGTCACCGCACAATAGACGATCCATCGGACTCGCCTTCTCCATATCCTGCTTAATTTCTTCGATGGCACGCAGTTGATCTCGCGTCTCATCATAGGGGAACATATCCTCGAATTCCCGCTGCTCTGGTGTGTCCTTCTCGAAGGCATAACCGCTAGATGCTTGTCTTGCTGCGTACAACTTGATCAAGTCGTCAGCAATGTCCTTCACGGAGGAACGAACTTTACTCTTAACCTTCGTCCACTCGGTGCCACCCAGCTTATAGATCTTCGGCTCCTTCTCTTCCGAGCTCACATAACGCTGAATGAGATGAAGCTGATCCACTGGGACAGATAGTTTATCCCCACCCGCATACAAAATATGCAGATAGTCCTTATGGATACCGTTAATCTCCAGCGTCCCAATTCCGATATACTTACCAATGCCATGATTCTGATGGACGACATAATCGCCGACCTTCAGTTCCGTATAGCTGCGAATCCGTTCCGCATTGTCCACCTTCGCGTTCAGTTCCGTGCGGCGTGTCTTCCGCTGCTTGCCGGAGAACATCTCACCCTCAGTAATAACTACAAGGTGAATGGACGGGAGCTCAAAGCCTGTCTGTAGGTTGCCCTTTAAAATCGTAGGCTCAGGTATTGCGTAATCCTGAAGCACACGACGCATCCGTTCAATTCGTTCATCACCGTTCGCCAGCATAATGACGTTGGCGCCCGACTTCTTCCACCGTTCCATTTCTGCTTTCAAGACATTCATTTGTCCATGGAAGTTCTGCATGGAGCGGCACATGACGTTCACGATATTTTGCGGCTGCGTATGAGGAACCTGTCTGAGGAACAGCGCCATAAATACGGTCTGGAATGGGCGCTTGCCCATTGCGACGTCAGATGTCACTCCTAGAGGAAGCGCTGGCAATGTCTTGCCATTCGACAACAAGTGTGTGCTCCACTCCAGTTCATCTCGTTCAAGCTGTTTGGCTGTCTCCATGACTCTAGCAGGCTCATCTACGACAAGCAGCGTGTCCTTCGGCATATAGTCATATAATGTGTGCTTCTCTGGATAGAGCAGCGCCACATATTTATAGAGCTCTGTAAAATAAACGGAACCTCTCATTCGTTCGATATCATGCCCAATTTCCCGCTCAAGCTTCTCCTTTACTTGGCGATCGGACATCTTGCCCAGTTGTTCTTCGAGACGTGCAAAAGTCGCCTCAGCCGCAGCGGCGAAGCGTGTCTCGTCTGCAATTAAGTCTTTGCAAGGCAGTATCGTCAATTGCTTCAACTTATCGATAGAACGTTGATCCTGTGTGTCGAATGAACGAATGGAGTCAATTTCATCATCGAACCATTCAATTCGATATGGATAAGGAGCTGTGATTGGATAAATATCTACTATCCCACCACGGACGCTCATCTCTCCCTTGGCCTCGACCCGTTCTGTACGCTCATAGCCGCACGCAACCATCTCTGCCAGGAAGGTTTCCAGTGGAAGCTCATCGCCTAACGATAGAGATATGCCAGCCTCAGCCATCATCTCACGGGCAGGCAAAAAGCGCCGCAATCCCGCATACGGCGTCACGATTATCCCACGGAATCCACGTGCACACCGGGTAAGCACCTCAATGCGCTGTGCAATCACTTCTGGACTTGATATCGCTGCTTCCGCAGCTACCAACTCATTGGCTGGGTATAAGAGCACTTGATCCGCCGACAAACATTCCTGCAGGTCATCAGCTACTTTTTGTGCAGAAAACATGTTGTGTGTGACGACGAGTACTGGACGATCCAACTGCATCTGAAGTGCTGCCATCATCACCTGACGAGCCGAACCGGACAAGCCGGATACCAATTGCTCCTTCATTCCTGCACGGACACCCGCAGCAATCGATTCAATATCACGTTCTTCTGATAAAGCTTGCATGAGTGCATTCAACAAAAGATAGGCACCTCTTTCTCACCCACAATAAATACTACAAGGTATAACTAGTAAGGTTATATACGTTACCCTCATCCAAAATAAGCCTCGGCTGACAAGCCAAGGCTGACGCTAACTCCCATTGCCCATCCACCCTCATTGCAAGGGGGAGGAAAGCAAAGACAACTCGGGATGCATCTGAATCGCTTCTGTACAATATTCACATGTCATCCGCACGGTTACATCTCCATTGGAATGAACGACAATATATTGTTGGCGCTCGTCTGGGGTAAGACGGTGGAAGCCGAGGCGTTCCTCATCAATCCCGTTCCCGTCGATGCGCCCAATCATTGTATGACAATGTTTGCACACGTAATTCACAGACATGTATATGCCTCCCATTCTTGGATTATACCGTTCAGTATGTCCAAAAGAAAGGCACATTAGCCCAACATCAGTTTTGATCAGATCATATTATCCATTGAATTTCGCCATCGTCTGCTCGAACGAATTCTTAAGCGAGAATTCGACAGCGTCGCAAGTGCGCTCAACTGTCTGCTTCAAGTCTTCCATACCCGCTTTAGGGAACGTAGACAGCACATAATCTACAATAGACCGACCAGGCTCCGGACGAGATATCCCCATCCGAACTCGATTGAAGGATTGCGTCCCCAGATGCTGGATGAGCGATTTAATCCCGTTGTGACCACCCGCACTCCCTTGATAGCGCAAGCGAATCTTCCCAAGCTCTGTATCCATATCATCATATAGAACGATAAAATCCTCAATATCCGCCTTATAGTAATCCATATATGCGCGAACAGCCTCTCCAGACAGATTCATATACGTCATGGGTTTGATAAGAACAACCTTCTCTGTTCCAACGCGTCCCTCTCCGATTAACGCCTTGCATTTGCTCTCACGTACCTGAATGCCGAAGCGATCCGCAAGAGAGTCAATTGCCATAAAGCCGATATTGTGGCGGGTTGCGGCATATTCGGTTCCCGGGTTACCTAATCCTACAATCCACTTCAAGAGCGCTACATCCTTCCTTATTGATCATCGATATGATGATTGAACTGCTTTTGGCATGCATCCGCACCTGATTCGCAGACACATTCAAATGCCGATAAGGGTTACTTCTCCGGCGAAGACCGAAGACGTAACCCTTCCGTAATGTGCAGCTCAGGTCACTCGACCCATGCTTTATTCAATCTCAAACAATTTACTGATAGACAATTCTTCGTGAACACGAATAATCGCTTCACCCATTAACGGTGCAACCGACAGTACGTGTAACTTGCTAGATGGGTTTTCATGTGTAATCGGAATTGTATCCGTTACAACAACCTCTTTAAATGGCGATTTCTCCAAACGATCCATCGCAGGTCCGGACAATACTGGATGCGTGCAGCAAGCGTAGACTTCCTTCACCCCTGCTTCAACCAATGCGTTCGCACCAAGCACAATCGTACCAGCCGTGTCGATAATATCATCGATAATGATCGCTGTCTTGCCTTTAATATCCCCGATAATATTCATAACTTCACTAACGTTCGGCTCTGGACGACGCTTGTCGATAATGGCAAGCGGTGCATTCAGGAAGTCAGCCAATTTGCGCGCACGTACCACACCACCATGGTCAGGCGATACGACAACAACGTTTTCGAGTTGCTTCGAGCGGAAATATTGTGCCAAAATTGGAACACCCAGCATATGATCCACAGGAATATCAAAGAATCCTTGAATTTGTGTGGCATGCAAGTCCATCGTAATAACACGATGAGCTCCTGCTGTCTCGATCAAATTCGCTACAAGCTTCGCCGTAATCGGATCGCGCGAACGCGCTTTACGGTCTTGGCGAGCGTAGCCATAGTAAGGGATAACTACGTTAATGCTCTTTGCCGATGCACGCTTCAATGCGTCCACCATTACAAGCAACTCCATCAAATTGTCATTGACCGGGTCGCATGTCGATTGAACGACGTAAACGTCACAACCGCGTACACTTTCAGACAACTTAACTTGGATTTCTCCATCACTAAAGCTCTTCGTTTCTGCATCTCCCATCGGAATTCCGATGTATTCTGCAATCTTGTTCGCCAAATTAGGATTGGAGTTGCAAGTGAAAATTTTCAACTTGGAATCACAATACGTCATGATATTAAAAACCCTCCGTGCCGGTTCTTGTTCATCGTTGTTTTATACTGTCCGTTAATGGTGCTGCTTAGTCTATCCCTACATGGTCTCAACTAAAAAGGCTCTCAATACCATGCTAAACGATATTGAATGAAAAGTGCAACCTTATCGATCACTTTTCTCGTTCTTTTTTTGCTTTTGCACGGGCACGAATCTTCTCCGCATACCCTGGCTTGTTTACTTGACGCTCACGAGCGATGGCCAAGTCATTATCTGGTACAGGATGTGTAATCGTTGATCCGGCAACGACGTAAGCGCCAGTGCCCACTTGGATAGGTGCAATCAAGTTGACATTGCTGCCAATGAACGCGTCATCGCCAATTTGAGTGAGCGACTTATTGAAGCCGTCATAGTTGACCGTAATCGCGCCACATCCAATATTTACATTCTTCCCTACTTCGGCATCGCCAATATAACTGAGGTGCGATACTTTCGTTTGATCATCAAGCGACGCATTTTTAATTTCCACGAAGTCGCCGACTTTCACCTGCTTGCCAAGACGTGCGCCTGGACGCAAATAAGCGAATGGACCAACTGAACTCTCGTCGCCTACAATCGCTTCACAGAGTACAGATTGCTTAATATGCACTTGATCGCCGATTGTTGAATCAACAATCTCGCTGTTCGGCCCAATAACGCATTCGCCGCCAACCGTCGTGCTGCCACGCAGGCTTGTCCCTGGTTCAATGATCGTATCCGCTCCGATGACAACACCAGACTCAATATACGTATTGGCAGGATCAATAATCGTTACACCATTCAGCATATGGCGCTTGTTGATACGCTCACGCATGAAGCGTTCCGCTTCAGACAACACCAAGCGATCATTAACGCCGATTGCCTCACTGTTATCCGGCGTACAATATGCTTGCACCGTATCTCCTTGTGCCTTCATGATGCCGATTACGTCAGTCAAATAATACTCTTGCTGGGCATTATCATTTCTGATCTGCTCCAGCGCCGCGAACAACTTCACATTGTCGAAGCAATACGTGCCCGTATTGATCTCCTTCACGAGCTGTTCTTCGGTCGTACAATCCTTTTGTTCGACAATTTTCAAGACCGAACCGTCTTCTGCGCGAATGACGCGACCGTAACCTGTCGGATCATTCAGTTCAGCCGTCAAAATCGTCGCTGACGCCTGAGCGCGGTTATGCAGTTCCATCAACTGAGCCAACGTTTCTGGTGTCACTAGCGGTGTATCGCCGCAAATGACAAGTGTCGTTCCTTCCTCACCATCAAGAAGCGCCTTCGCTTGCTTAACCGCATGTCCTGTACCAAGCTGTTCCGCTTGCAAGGCGTACTCGGCACGGTTCCCCAGGAATTGCTGTACTGCTTCTGCTCCATGTCCTACAATGACGACGGTGCGCTCACAATCCACACTTTCGACAGCATCAAGAACATGCCCTACCATTGGTTTCCCGCATACGGGATGAAGCACTTTGTACAATTTTGACTTCATGCGTTTGCCTTGTCCGGCAGCAAGCACAATGGCCATTCTTTTCAAAGCGTCCGACCTCCTGCTCTACCTTTACTCCATAGAAGAATATATCTCATTATGGAGAAAAAGAAAAGAGAGCCCCTATGATTGGCTCTCTTTCTTTGCAACCCCAATTATAAAATCATAAAACTACGCGCCCTCTTCGATAACTTCCTCTTCCGTAGCAGCGCGTTCGTATTCAGCCAATACAGCAGCTTGAATCTTCTCGCGAGTCGCCGAAGAAATCGGATGAGCAATATCGCGGAATTCGCCATCTGGAGTCCGCTTGCTCGGCATCGCTACAAACATGCCATTGTTGCCGTCGATTACACGAATGTCATGAACGACAAACTCGTTATCGATCGTAATCGATGCGATTGCCTTCATTCTCCCCTCTGTGTTGACGCGGCGGAGTCTTACATCAGTAATTTGCACGTGTGTTCACCACCTTTTTCCATCGAGACTTGGTGTATAATTCCACACGCGCATGAAAAATCCTTCTTAAATTTGCCAATAATTTAACTTTTTTTAAAAATTTATGCCTGTCTTTAACGGATTCGACAAGCTTCGATTTATATCGCTGCGATCAGTTCAATTTCGACAAGTACGTCCTTCGGGAGTCTCGCTACCTCTACACAGGAGCGTGCAGGCTTGTGATTACCGAAGTACGATTCATAGATAGCATTGATTTGAGCAAATTGATTCATGTCCTTGATAAAAACAGTAGCCTTAATTACCTTATCGAAAGAAGTACCTGCTTCTGCAAGCACAGCCCTCAAGTTGGAGAACACTTGGTGTGTCTGCTCCTCAATTCCGCCTTCCACGAGCACACCTTGTGCAGTCAACGGAATTTGACCCGAAGTGAACAAGAGGTTGCCCAGCTTCATTGCTTGTGAGTATGGGCCAATGGCCGCAGGCGCTTGATTCGTTGCAATTGCTTCTAATTCATGAGACATTTGAATACCCTCCCGAATCAATGTTGTTCTCTATCGCTTATTCCTTATCGAAGTAGTTCCCCGGCTTCACCACAATATGACGAGTCCGCGCATCTACAGTCCCAACGCGAATGAGGGACACATAGTCTGTCAGCAGCCGTTCTTCGTTCGATACATCCTCCGATTCTACCAATACACCAACACCCGCTACTGTGGCATCGAATTCCTTCAGCAGATCCATCATGCCGTGAATCGTTCCACCGGCACGCATGAAGTCGTCCACGATTAATACACGTGAGCGCTCCTTCAAGGCACGCCGTGCGAGTGTCATCGTATGGATGCTCTTCTGCGATCCTGATACATAGTTAATGCTAACGGCCGATCCCTCTGTCACAACATGGTCGCGACGTACTAGCACCACTGGCAGGTTCAGATGAGCAGCAGTCGCATAGGCAATTGGAATCCCCTTCGTCTCTACCGTCATCACGACGTCAATATTGCAGCCTGCAAAGGCAGATGCGAACATTCGACCTACATCGTTCATCAAGGCTGGTTGGCCTAAAATATCAGTAATATAGAAATATCCCCCAGGAAGCACCCGGTCTGGATGCCCCATTGATGCACATAAAGACTCAATGACAGGAAGTGCGATATCAGGCGTGCATTTCGGAATAAACTTCACTCCGCCTGCAGCACCAGCCAGCGTCAGTAAATCTCCCGTCCCTTCGCTCTCGAACACCTCTTTAATAATAGCCAAATCCTCGCTAATGGAAGACTTGGCTGCACCGTAACGTTCTGCAAATGTCGTGAGCGGTATGAGCGTATGCGGCTTAGACATCAGATATTGGGTCATCTCAACCAGACGGGCGCTTCGCTTCAATTTTTTCATGATTACTCCTCGCTCAAAACCGAATATTATATTGTAGATATTACATGAATGTACGCTAGTTAGCAAGATGATGGCCACTTGTCAAGTCAAACAATCCTTGAATTGTAACCATTTCGCCTTCTTGATACATGTTAATCTATTTAAGCCTGTTATCCCAACAAGCGTACCGCGTACACTTCCTTGCAAAAACCGCGCAGTCCATTATAGATCCTTGCGATCTTAGATTCTTTAGACACGAGGCCGAATACCGTCGGACCGCTGCCCGACATCAGCACTCCTTCAGCACCGAGCCGAAGCATAGCATCCTTCAACTGCTGCACCTCCGGATGGAGCGGCAGCGTGACATCCTCCAGCACATTGCCAAGCGATTCACACACCCCTTGGAAGCTTTGGGCCTGTATCGCTCTGCGCATTTGATCCAGCGATGGATGCTCCGTAATCTGACTCGCTCTAAGGCGCCCATAGACATCAGCCGTCGATACATTAATCGGCGGCTTGGCAAGCACAACCCAGCATTGAGGTGGCTGCTCAATCATCTCAAGTGCCTCTCCGCGGCCGCGAGCTATTGCAGTCCCTCCCGTCACGCAGAACGGGACGTCTGAACCAAGTTCCGCACCAAGCACCTGCAGCTCCTCATCAGGAATCCCTAACTTCCATAAACGATTCAAGCCTCGCAGTGTAGCAGCAGCATCGCTGCTTCCACCGGCTAGTCCGGCAGCTACTGGTATTTTTTTATCTAAATGAATATATACGCCTTGCTTCACTTCATAACGTTCTTTAATTAGTTTTGCCGCTTGGAACGCCAAGTTCTTCTCATCTAACGGTATGTAACCTGCTTGGCTGGAGATGATAATCGTATCTCGAGGAAGTTCCTCCATCTCGAGACGGTCCGCTAAGTCTACCATCGTCATGACCATTTCGACGTCATGATACCCATCCTCGCGCTTACGCAGCACATCCAACAGCAAATTTATTTTGGCAGGCGCCTTCTCGTACACTTTCACTCGCGTTCACCCTTCTTTATCCTACGGATCGCTTACGTTATTATAACAGACTCTATGGTGCAAGTCATATGTGTACGTATACAGGCAATGAACATGATTTCGTAATAAAAAAAGCGAACAGAGCGGAATAGATCCGATGCTCGCTGGATAGGAGGATCTTGACTCGTTATTTTTTCGAGGCTGCCTCTTCGGCAAGTTGAATGGCCCGCTTGACCATATCGCCAGCATCCTTCGCACGGATAGCACCCCATCCGTATTTGGACACCGTATCGTAGAAGCCAAGATCTTTAGCCAATTCCACCTTCAGATCTTCAGACATGAAGCTGCGCTTTCTTCGGCTCATCACTGCACCTCCCACGCTTACCTTAAAGTTCATATCATCAGCAAGCACGACATAATCATCGGCCTACCGTTAATGTAAGTAGAAGCCACCTCCATTATACGTTCACTCCTGTTCCGATTTATGGGGGAGCATCTGGGAGAACCATGACCGTGCGTGCTCATGTCATTCCTTCAAACCAAACAAAAGGCAGCCCTCACAGGCTGCCGTCATGTCGCTTAACCGCGAACATATTCAATCTTCAACTCGCCGTTATCGGCGCATACGGTCACTTGAACCGATTCTGTTAATATATCTGCATAGCTATAGGATACCCGCTTAAACGCGTTCTGATCCTGGTCCAACTTAACAATAAATACAGAAGGGTAGGTTTCTTCCAACACGCCCGTACGCTCAATCGTTTTCCGACGACCGCCATTGGCGCGGAGCAGAATCTTCTGACCGACATGTGCTTCAAGACAACGACGAATTTCAAACAGCGCGTTTTTCGCCATTACAGCTACCACCTCTTTCCTTGTCCATTATAACCAATTCAAGAGGTGTTGTCAAATAAACGAATAATTATAACAATAACACCGTTTTCGTGTCAATGTGTTTTTTTGCCCAAATTTATTAAAATGGTTCTTTTTTCTGTATTTTATACATAGGCCGCTTATATTACGGTTGGTGTAACGTTCAATGTCGATAAATCCTTCAACTTCGGCATGCCCACGCGATAACTTCCCTTTGTCTCAATGCCTCCCACCCCGTCAATGCCACTGACCATATGAGGCGCAATATCCCCAATCTGTACGGTATCACGAATTGAGGTATATGAGGCCTTAACCGCTACGTAAGCTGGATCAAGGGCATGAATCATAATTCGGCCCGGTGAACTTGCAAAGTTGGCTCCTGCTTGCAGAAGCGCCTCGAAGTGAGATTGGCATGCCCCGGCAATTACAGTCAATAAATCAAGATGGCGCTCATACTGCCTTGCCGTCTGTACTGCATTAACGAAGTTCTGGGAGTTCTTATAATTCTGCAAATTTAACAGATCACGGTACCTGCCGTTCTTCAATACACCATCATGTCCCGTAATGACGATTATATTCGGCTTCACTCGCGGCAGCAGCCGATACAACGTATCTGCCATATTGCGTTCATTCACATAATGGCCTTCTGCCGGCACGTTGAGCTGATTATATATCGCCATGCTCTTCTGTAAATACCCGGGATCCCCATCCAGATGGAGTACCGTTCCCGGCATATCAAAGGTTGAAATGGAATTCGGCATCTCTGCAAATGGAAGCTCCGTCCGCCTGCGCTCATGCAGCTGCCTACGCTGCTGCTCAAGCACCTCGACAGACTCCAACATCTTGATATGAGCCTGTTCCGTGCGGCGCGCAATCGTTGCCTTCGGTACACTAACTAAATCTTCAACATGGGAATCCGCCAGTAAGCGGTAATCCGTCCCCTTAATAATCGCCGTCTGTCGGAAGATCTCCTCCACACGGAATGTAATATCGCCACCGTACGACTTGCGTACGACCAAATCTCCTTGCTTCACTTGTTCGTTCATAGGATCAATCACCTCTCCGACTATCCTATGGGCAAACGCATAAATTGGTGATGCCTAAGCCTTAAAATTATGTTACTCCGCTTGATCCTCTTCTTCTGCACGTGCAATGGCTTGGCCGATCGCATCGGACAGAGCAGCGAACTCCTCAATCGAGAGTGTTTCCCCTCGGCGATTCGGTTCAATATGTGCTGAAGCAAGCGCTTCTGTCAGCCTGTCTGTACCACACTTGCTGGCATAGCGAGCCTTCAGGTTATTCCAAATCGTCTTGCGACGCTGAGCGAACGAAGCCTGTACAACATCGAATAACAGCGGCTCATCCTTCACCTGCACAGGTGGAGTCTGTCTCACACGTAGACGGATTACTGCAGACTCTACATTTGGCTGCGGGATGAACACCGTATGCGGCACGGTGCATACAAGCTCCGGCTCTGCAAAATATTGAACAGCCACACTTAAGCTGCCGTAATCCTTGCCTCCTGGCTTCGCTGCCATTCGCTCTGCAACTTCCTTCTGAATCATGACGACGATGTTCTTGAGCGGCAGACGCTCCTCCAGAAGCTTCATCATAATCGGGGTCGTCACATAATACGGCAAGTTAGCCACAACACTTACCCGATCGACATCCTGGAACTGTTCGCGGAACAATTCATGCAAATCCACCTTCAATACATCCCCATGTACAACATGGACATGTTCATAGGGCTCCAGCACTTCCCCTAATATCGGAAGCAAGCGCTGATCGATCTCGACTGCTGTTACACGACGAGCGCGCTTAGCGAGCTGCTCCGTAAGCGCACCAATCCCAGGCCCAATTTCCAGGGCACCTGTCACATCATCCAGCTCTGCAGCATCCACAATACGGCGCAAAATGTTCATATCAATTAGGAAGTTCTGTCCTAAGCTTTTCTTAAATGAAAACCCATGCTTGCGTATAATGTCTTTCGTGCGGTTCGGTGTTGCAATATCTATTCTCGTCTGCGTCATTCCATCTATTCTCCTTCTGCACATTGTTCCTGCTCGAATTGGTTCAGCTTCCGCAAGGCGTTCTCAAATTCCTCTCGTCCGATCTGAAACACACCGCAGCGCTTGAGCATCTGCTTCGCGTTACAGTATCCAATGCCCAATATTTCACCTAACTGCCGTCTGCGTTCTGCAGAGCCTGCATGCGTCGTTAATCCCGCTTCGACGAGATCCGTCCACGTCAGCTCTGACGTCATGCTTGGCATCTCTGAGCGAACCTGCTCTAAGGCACGGCGAATCGCTTCTGGCTTTGCATTCTCCACACCAAGATCCCCTTTGGCTATCGCCTCATGTCTAGGCAGGAAAGCGTGCTTGCACCCAGGTACACGTTCTGCTATCGTCTTCCGAATTTTCTCTCCCGCATGATCTGGATCCGTGAAAATAATAACCCCTCGACGCTCTTGGGCCAATGCGATGCGTTTTATCGTTGTATCATTAATCGCCGATCCACCTGTCTCAATTGTATCCGCCTCAACGGCACGGTGAATGGCAACGGTATCATCTTTGCCTTCTACAACTATCACTTCACGTATCAATATGCTTGCTCCTCTCACCACAAGGCTGCTTCCTAATTCCGCATCCTTCTCATGCTCTCCATTCATAAATAAACAACAAAAGAAGAGGGTGTCCCCTCTTCTTAGCATGACATAAATCATTATTCATTACTATATCCTAATTACACATGGCTGCATACCTTGTGCGTTAGTTCGATTCCGGCTTTACTGGGCCAACCACGTATACGGTGTACCCCTTCTTGCGTCCGAATTTGCTGACCGCCTTCTTGCTGTCGAAGTATACATCGATAATTTTCCCCTTGACCGCGCCACCTGTATCTTCAGCACGTCTGAATCCAATCCCTTCGATATATACCCACCAGCCGAGCGGAATGACCTTCGGATCAACCGCGATAGTACGACCTTCTGATACTATTGCGCCAGATGCCGTCTTCGCACCAGCCGATCCCTCAGATTCCGTATACGCCGTCAGTTGAACGTTCTTCAGCACTTTTTTATAGTTAAAATCTTTGTCGCCACTGGAAACATTGTCAGAATCGTCTTCCTGCGCGTTCACTGACAGAACAGCAACTTCCGGTTCCTTCTTCGTTCCATAGGCTATCACTTGATTCACTTGTTTTGTATGAACGGATTTGTCGACCATCTGCGCATATACGAGCTTACCATCCTCGTACGTTTTCTGTACTTTCTGGACAACCAAGCCTTCTTTTCCATCTTGAACCGTCTTGGTCTTCCCCTTAAGGAGAGTAGCATCTGCCTGCTTCACCACTTGATAAGGAACCTTCACTTTACGCTCTTCCATCTTCTTGCTGACACGGACGATACGAATATCCATGTTCTTCGAAATAGAGGCACGCTTAGAAGGGAATACCTTATCTTCAGGGTTCACTTGGATTTGCAGCGAACTCAGTGCATCATGCACCGACTTCTTCGTCGTAAATTGTGTTTCTTTCTTCCCATCCGCTGTAATTTGGATAGGCAAAGCGCGTTCAATAATAACTCGATCTCCATCAGCAATTTCTGCATCAAGCGGCTTCGATACTACATCGTATGCCCCAAGCGCTATCGCATGCTCATCCAAAACATTGCGAAGCGTATCTAGGCGAGTTTCGACTGAACGCTCTTGTCCATCAACGAGCACAGCCACTGTCTTCTTCGTTACATTATACCAAGTCAAGACTGCTATTAATGTGATCACGATTGCTACAGCTGCAATAACGGTGATAACACGCACATTTTCATGCTTCCATCGCAATGCGAGTGACATGCTGGATGATCGGGGTTCATGGGTTTCGTTGTTCACGATCTGTCCCATTTCTCGGTCCTCCTTACATAGTCCCGCCGTCGAGTGCTCTGCATGATTCCATCTGACGCGACTATTTCAAGAATGTTTACGAGAGACTTCACTTGCCATAAACGAGCATGTAATCGTTCAAGACAATGCCGAAATCTCCGTACCAACGTTTCAGTATTGGCTGCTCCCACCTCCTATTTCTTACACCCTATGACGTCTTTATTCTCATTATTCAAAAAAAAGAATGTTTGAGAGTAAACAAAAGAAGCCCTTCGTAAGAGGAGACTCTTTCGCGGCTTCCGTAATAGAAACCCAAACGTCAACAGTGCAGGACGCGAGGAACCCTCTCTCGGTACGCTGACGAGGTTAGCTGTCGGGTTCGGGCTTGAGAGTCGCCCTATCGGAACCAACCGGCTCATGGCTCGGTCGTCCCTAATTCACCCCAAGGAATTAATCCGTGTGATTGAACATGTACTCATGTCATGTCGTTCACACTCTGGTTCCCCCGCTCTCCACTTCATGGAGATTAAGCGATACTGAATTAGTTGGAACAATATTGAATTGTGTAATAACATCTGTGAGAAATCATATCGTGTTTGCAATCTTCTTGTAAAGACAGTAGCAATTCCGTTTTTCGCGAAAAATGGTTAAAAAAATGTAACTTAATCCGTTTTTCATAATGAAATCCACTTATTTTATGGCCAATGTCTTTTTTTCACTTGTTTTTGGCCCGTTTTCACGCGATGTCAAAACATGTCATTGCATTTTGAGTCGTCATTCTGCAAAATTCTTCAAATTCCATACCTTTCAGCTCTGCTGCAACCTCTGCAACAAGACGAACATATGCGGACTCATTGCGCTTGCCTCGGAACGGATGAGGAGTCAAATAGGGAGAATCCGTCTCCACAAGCAGTCGATCATTCGGAACCTTAACAAGTACTTCTTTCGGCTGTTTTGCATTTTTGAAAGTAACAGGTCCTCCAAATGAAAGGTAGAAGCCCATATCCAGGCACATCTTCGCTGTTTCCCAGCTACCTGAGAAGGAGTGCATGATGCCCCCTACTTCGTGAGCCTTCTCCTCGCGCAAGATGCGGATTACATCTTCGTGCGCTTCACGATTATGAATAATGATCGGCATCTTCAATTCTCGCGCCAACCCAATTTGCTCGCGGAATACACGGTGCTGAACATCCTTCGGAGACGTATCCCAGTGATAGTCCAGTCCGATCTCGCCAATCGCCACAACCTTTTCATGCTCCGTTAGCTTGGCGATCCAGTCTATATCCTCCGGCTTCATCGTTATCGCATCTACCGGATGCCAGCCCACGGCTGCATAGATAAAATCATATTTCTCTGCCAACGCCATCGTCGTCGGGATCGTCTCTCGATTGAACCCGATGTTAACCATACGGGTCACCCCTTGTTCAACGGCCCGTGCGATAACCTGATCGCGATCCTCATCAAAATTGCTGCTGTCTAAATGCGTATGTGTATCAAATAACACGTTTATGCGCCCCTTTTTCTTTCTTGTAAATCGATCTAATGATTGCGGCGTATAAACATACGCCTTGTATCTTCCGTAAGGTGATTCGAGACTTCCAGAAGCTTGTCCATTGGGAAATAGATATAGTGTTTTCCACGGCGAATGCCGCTAATGGAACGTACAATATCCGATTTCTTGGACAGCTCTACAATTTGCTGATCCCGCCCCCATAGCATAATATGTTGCTGTGAACGGGCATCCCCCTTTCGATATACATCATAGGGCTTGTCGAAGGGAGAATCGAACATAAGTTCATAGTTCGGATCAAGCCCAATCTGCGACCACTCTGCCCGCAATCGTTCCTGTAAATCTTCATCCATCTGTTCGACTTCAATATATTTATATAGTTTACGCTCCATGAATCGTTGGCACAAGTCAACGAGACGCTCATCCTTCTCCCTTGTCCACTGCATAAATGCGGTCTGTACAAATGCCTCATCCATTTGGATATATTGTTCCGTCGTAATCGTTCCTTCAAATAAAGCATCTAGAGGAGAGAGGAAATATTGGAAAGTGTACCCACCCAAATATAATTCTTTGGCTCGTTTGAAAATCAGGCGAAGCAACATCTCCGAGCTTCGGGTTACCGGATGGAAGTAAACTTGCCAGTACATCTCATATCGAGCTAGCAAGTAATGCTCTACTGCGTGCATGCCGCTCTCTTTGACTACTATCCGATCCTTAAGCGGTCGCAGCACCCTTAGAATACGATCAATATCGAATGTACCGTAATTAACACCGGTAAAATATGCATCCCGCAGCAAATAGTCCATACGATCCGCATCAAGGGAGCCGGATACCAAATTCACGACAATCGGCCGCTCATATGTCCTGCGAATCACTGATGCCACCTTGGTTGGGAGCTGGGGGTCTACTTGTCTCAGCACGCGATTGATATCGGTATCTTCTATTATAATGCGGTATGTCCAATCTTCATGAAACATATCGAAGGCCTCTTCAATGGAATGAGAGAATGGTCCATGGCCCACATCATGAAGCAGTGCAGCACATAAGGCAACCAGCCTCTCTTCTTGCGGCCAGTCCTCGTATTGGTTTCGTTCAAATTGAGAAATAATCCGCCGAGTAATCTCGTATACGCCCAGAGAATGAGAAAAGCGGCTATGCTCTGCCCCATGGAATGTTAAATAGGAAGTTCCTAATTGGCGAATGCGGCGGAGCCGCTGGAATTCCCTTGTGTTAATCAAATCCCAAATTGTTCGATCTTGAACATGCACATAATTGTGAACCGGATCCTTGAACACTTTTTCCTCTAATAACATTGAAAATCACTCCTTTCGATTCGAACCTTTTCGACATAGTCTGCCTTATTGTCGAAAAGATTTGGTTTATTCTTGTTTCTGTTTATTTTTGCATAAAAAATACCATACGAGTGTAAAAGTGTACGCTACGTCGTTAAAAACTGCTTAATATAAGCTAAAAAAAACCTAAAATCCATAAATTAGCACGCCAAGTATACATTTTTTAGGTTGACTAATTTGGGAATGGTTGGTACGATAAGAATCAGCCAAAAAGAATTTTGTCGAAATATGACATTTCATGCTAAAGCAAAGAGGAGAGCGTTGAACTATGATGAAGTCCACTGGTATCGTCCGTAAAGTAGATGAACTAGGTCGTGTCGTCATTCCGATCGAGCTTCGCCGCACCCTTGGTATCGGTGAAAAGGATGCGCTAGAAATTTACGTTGACGGAGAGCGCATCATGCTTAAGAAATATGAGCCAGCATGCATCTTCTGCGGCAATGCAGAGAACGTTACATACTTTAAAGGAAAAATTGTTTGTCACGAATGTATATCAGAAATACCACAACCTGTGACAAAATAAAAAAAATAGGTTATAATAGCTCTAATCACATATGTTAATTCTAACCTTTTTATATCTTCCTTGATGCCTCCATGGTTTTGAACCCAACCATGGAGGTCTTTTTTTGTTTTACAGCAAGGGTTTTCCCTCTATATTCTGCATGTTTCGCTTATGATCCATTGTATCCATTCTTGTTCTATAACAATGCCTGATAGATATCCCGTTTGGATACACCACGATCCTTGGCTGCCAGTTTCATTGCATCCTTGCGTGATACTCCCTGTTCACGTTCATAATGCGCAACATGCTCTTCTTCCGTCAGTTCCTGCCACCATGCTTGTCCCGCATCTTGAGAAGTTCCATTCTCATCAGCGCCCTCGACGACGATACAACATTCTCCTAATGGAGGATGCTCGCTTACAAAGGCAATGCATTCACCAACCGTACCCCGGATGAAGTGTTCGTAATGCTTCGTCAGTTCGCGGGCAATCGTAATCCGGCGGCTGTCTCCGTATGCGGAAGCAAGCCGATCGAGCGTCTTCGCAATACGATGTGGTGACTCATAGAATAACAGCGTTCCCGCTTCCATTCGGAGTGAGGTAAGCACCGCATCTGCATGCTTCTTCTCCCGCGGAAGGAAACCTACGAATGTGAAACGATTCGTTGGCAGCCCAGACGCAATTAAGGCAGATAAAGCCGCATTTGGTCCAGGAATCGGAATAACAGGAATGCCCGCTTCTACAGCCAGTTGAACAAGATCTGCACCCGGATCTGATATCGCGGGTAACCCGGCGTCGCTCACAAGGGCGATACGCTTGCCCTCTTCCATGATACGCACAAGTTCAGGTCCGCTTGCCTGCTTGTTATGCTCATGATAGCTGTACAGCGTCTTCCCTGTAATTTCGAAATGACTCAACAGCTTCCTTGTCTCACGTGTATCTTCCGCCGCAATAATATCAGCTTCCCGCAGTATGCGTACAGCCCGGAATGTCATATCTTCCAGATTTCCAATCGGCGTCCCTACAAGATATAATGCCCCTACATTTTCCTTGTTTTGTTGCTGGTAGCTATATTGTTCCGTCAATTGCATATTACCCATCCTTCAGCTGCGAGGCTTTCCCATAATAGATATCCATTAATTCCTCACGATATTCATTTCCATCATTATATACGATAAGCGGCGGCAATAGCCGTACATCCGGCTTGCCGTCTCGCGCGGCCTCAATCAGTACCATATTGGCCTCTACTTCCTCGCGTGGATGAACGAAGCGAATGCGCTTCGGCTCCAATCGATATGTCCGCATAAGCGCTATGATATCCGTCAATCGGCTAGGACGGTGAACCATGGCAAGCTTCCCGCCCGTTCGCAGCAGCTTAGCACTCGTGCGAATCACATCCTCCAATGTGCAGGCGACCTCACTGCGAGCTAGTGCATAATGCTCGTTCTCTTTCACATCACCCGCCGTCAACGGCATATAGGGAGGATTTACTGTAATCATTTCGTAAAAGGGACGCTCTGCATCTGGTGTAAATGCCTTCAAATCCCCTTCGATAATGCGTATTCGCTCTTCCAAGCCATTTAGCCGAACGCTGCGGCTGGCCATATCCGCAAGTCTTGGCTGTATTTCCAATCCATCGATTTGCGCATTAGTCCGTGTGGACAGCAGCAGTGGGATTACCCCATTGCCTGTACACAGATCCATAATCCGGCCACGCGTTGGCACGGAAGCGAAACGAGCCAGCAGGACAGCATCCATGGAGAAGCTGAACACCTCTGAGCTCTGTATAATTCGTAATTGATGAGTGAGCAAATCGTCGAGCCTCTCAGATGGATGCAGCCCGATCACATCGTTTCTATTCTCCATAACGCCCCTGCCTTTATCATCTTCATTTAAGTACTACTTACACCTATATCTTTAACGTTTCATAAGGGACTTCCTCATCAGCTATGCTGTAAATGGCCCCTAATATGATGAAAAGCCGTAGGTGGGGAACCCTCTTATCGGTTCCCACTGACCTACGGCCGCGGTTATTTATTGAGGAAGGACAGACAGAACAAACAGTCACCTTCCGTCCGCAAATGTCCATAATACACGTTGCAAATGTGAAACCCTTCATGATACAGCCGCGCCAAATTATCATACCCTTCGCCAACCACGTTCTCTTTGGAATCTCCATTTGGATCAGGATTTACTGCGGGTGCCGAGTCTCCCTTCACCTCAGGTTCAACTTCCAAGTGCTCGTGATGCTCGTGGTGCAGTACTTTGCGCAGCTGCTGATTCTCCATCCACAAGCGTTGATTCTCTTCCAGCAGCTCTTTGACGACGAGTTTCAGCGCACCAAGCTCTTGATGAAGGTCTCCCATATGCGTTTCCAATTCATGAATCTGCGCAAAAATGTCTTTCTTCTCCAAGTTCCCACCCCAGAGCGTGAAAATGTCCGCTATTTATTTTACGACAACGTCGTCGAAAGCAAAATCTTTCACCTTGCCGATATCCGCTAATTGGACGTGCACTTTACGTTCACCGGCATTAATACCGACGACCTTGCCCTCTCCTATCGAGGTAACAACCCACTTGCCGACTGTAGGAAGCTCTTCTTTCACGCTTTCATAATTGTCATGCTCGTATTTCAGGCAGCACATCAAGCGACCGCACAAACCGGATATTTTCGTAGGATTCAGCGATAAGTTCTGGTCTTTTGCCATTTTAATAGATACCGGTTCAAAATCACCTAACCATGAGGAACAGCATAACACGCGCCCGCAAGGCCCAATGCCGCCAAGCATTTTCGCCTCGTCCCGTACACCAATCTGCCGGAGCTCAATCCGTGTCCGGAATACGCTGGCCAAGTCTTTCACC
This sequence comes from Paenibacillus sp. UNC217MF, assembly GCF_000686865.1. Classification (NCBI taxonomy): domain Bacteria; kingdom Bacillati; phylum Bacillota; class Bacilli; order Caryophanales; family Paenibacillaceae; genus Paenibacillus; species Paenibacillus sp. UNC217MF. Next base: position 56,647 of record NZ_JMLT01000026.1, read on the forward strand.
AGCTCGCGGAAGTCCACGCGCCCTTCTGCCGTAAAGTAAAAGATGATTTTGTTCCGATCAAACGTATATTCAACATCTACAAGCTTCATCTTCAATTGATGCGCCTTAATCTTGTCCATACAGGTTGCGAACGCATCCTTCGCAGCTTGCCGGTTCGCATCCACCAATGTAGCGTCAGCTTCATTAGCGATGCGAATGACTTTCTTCAAGGGAAGCACCACATCGTTCTCACCGACGGTCTTCGGACCAATCACGACTTTGCCGTACTCAATGCCGCGCGCCGTTTCGACGATCACATGCTGGTCCCTCTGGACCGGCCATTCGACCGGGTCGAAATAGTATATTTTGCCCGCTCTCTTAAAACGGACGCCGACTACATTATACAATCAAGTACCTCCTTGGATTCCAACCAGAAACTGCTCGCAAGCAAGTTGCGGGCTTACATTGGCGCGCACCCGCTTCTGCGCCTCCGTCGCCGCATCCATGCACCGAATCCATCCTTCAGCCGACTTCGTCCAGGCCAGCTTGCTGATTGTATCAAGCTGATCGATAAAGACGAGACTCTCCTGCCGGTTGTATTGGTAATTCAACATATCTCGAAACCAGAGATGGAACAAACGGAACAACATGTCCGTATGTTCAGCAAGCTCGGTCTTAAACAACTTCTGCTGTGCGGTTAGAAGTGCGGAAGGAAGTCTTGCTTCGCACTCCTTTCCTAATTGTAACATTACGTTTCTCACTTCTGCAAACCAATTCTGTCCACATAGCTCACGCCCAGCTTCTAGGCCGTTTACAAGATAGACAGCTGCACGAGCTAATATAGCAGGACTACCCTCTGCTACTAACGTTTGACAGATAAGGTTCGGATCCTGCGGTGTAAATGGCACCATCTGTGAACGGGATTGAATGGTTGGCAGCATCGCTTGTCCATTCTCTGTAATCAGAATAGCCACTGCAGGACTTGTTGGCTCCTCCAAAAATTTAAGCAGGCTGTTGGCCGCTTGCACGGTCATCTTCTCCGCCTGCTCCATAATGTACACTTTCCGGCCTGTAGCTTGGGTTCGGTAGGAAAATTCGCGCTGTAGCTCGCGAATTTGATCGATCTTAATTGACTGTCCCTCTGGTACAATAATATGCACATCAGGATGGTTGCCGTGCTCAATTTTCCGACAAGAAAGACATTCCCCACAAGCATCATCTGTCATGCGTTCACAGAATAACGCCTTGGTGAAGGTTAGCGCAGCAGCCATCCGGCCCGTACCCTTCGGTCCACTGAATAAGTAGGCATGGGATACCTTGTCTGTGCGCAGACCATTTTGCAATATTTTCTTAGCTCGATCCTGTCCGAGAATTTGTTCAAACGACATGTTATGCGTATTCCTTCCATATATATAACCAGAATGCGATACGGAGCAAGAAGCTCTGCTCTAATCATGGGATATGGGGAAATTCCCCTAGCTTGACTAGAAGCACAGGTTAATCAGCATCCCGCGAATTTCCCCTACTTTATGAAGCAGATCAATTTTACCTTGCTCCGTCTCCAGCAGATGATCCGCTAATTCAATGAGAGCACTGTCAATTTCATCGACAATCTGATATCGCTTGCTTCTGCCGCGTCGATCCCATCCACGCGTTTCCCGAATTTTCAGGTTCCGCCGTACTGTATCCTCCAAAAAACGCTTCACCATCATTCGGTACATGCGAAGCTCACGAATCGTCATGGACTTCGACAGTCGTTCCCCTTGCTGATAAATATCCTGCAGCCTCTGCTGCAGCTCATCATTGCTCGCTTGATCATGACGATTGTTCATCATGTCCGCAAAGGACTTGTGCTGGACAGGCTTGGTTACAGATTCACCCATACGCACATCCGTGCCGAAGGGGCGAAATCCAGGGTTAATTTTCACTCCATATCACCTGCAATCGTTCGCTTCATAGTATAATTCGATTGAATCCATCCATCTGCTGGATTACTTCTATTATATCGTAATATTACGGACGAAATGTTAAAAATGCTCGAACCGCTCTACTGGGAGCACAAACACGGTTGCTCCCCCTACCTGTACTTCGACAGGTAGCGGCATATAAGAATCCGAAGTACCACTGAGCGGAGTCACTGGGGTGACAAGCTGATCTCTCACCTTACAGTTGCTGCGGATGACATTCAGGACGGTGCTCACTTGATCATCCTCCACACCTATCATGAACGTCGTATTGCCTGCACGCAAAAATCCACCCGTACTCGCCAGCTTGGTCGCTCTAAAATTCGCCTTTACTAATGCACCGGAAAGCCGATTGCTGTCTTTGTCTTGTACAATGGCCACAACCATCTTCATGCCTGGTCATCCTCCTTAAAATAAAGTTCTTGGCATCCCTATTTGGAATGATGTTACTTATTTATACATCCGACCTGCAAAATCCTGCGTTCGCTCACATAAAATGTCGAACATTTGCCCACTTATTTGTGTTAGCGACTGTGTAGCATCCAATTGCACAATCCGTTCCGGCTCCTGCTTAGCAATTCGTTCGTACCCTTCGCGCACTGCTTCGTGGAATGCAGGCTTCTCTTTATCGAGTCGGTTCACTTCACGAGCCTGATTAGCCGCAATCCGATCCAATCCAGCCTGTGGATCAATATCTAACCAGAACGTAATATCCGGCATTGTATCGTGAATCGCGAATCGATTGATTTCCCATACATCTTCCATCCCGAGTCCTCGTGCGTAGCCTTGGTAGGCAAGCGAGCTGTCAACAAATCGGTCACATAAGACGATTGCTCCCTGCTCTAAGGCTGGAATAACAACTTCCACAAGATGCTGTCTACGGGCAGCTGCATAAAGCAATGCTTCTGTTCGAGCATCCATCTCTGTATGCTCAGGATCGAGGATAATGCTGCGAATCTTCTCGGCAATGCGGACTCCTCCCGGCTCCCGAGTGACTACGACGTTCACTCCTTGCTGCCGCAACTTATCCGTCAGCAGTTCAATCGCGGATGACTTGCCTGCTCCTTCTCCACCTTCCAGTGTAATGAACCACCCGGGACGTTCTGCTCGTTGCTGCTTACTCATATCTATTCCTCAATTCCCTTCTCTTCTTCAGTATCCACAATACGAATCGTTCGCAAGGATTCATCTTCTGCGTCATGGCACTTAGCTCCGGCATATGCAAGCATGATCAGCTGTTGTGCTGCATCCTCTGTAATAATCTCACCCGGATAAAGTAATGGAATTCCCGGCGGATAAGGAATCACCGACTCTGCTGCCTTGTGCCCAATTGCCTCCTGCACAAGTACTTGCTTCGTTCGTACATGCTCTTGTTCATATATCGAGAAGGATACAGGCTCAGAGAACAATCGATGCCCGTCAGCCATCACAATCGGATGTGCAGACGCATCAGTAATCTCCATATAGGTACCCGCCTGTATCTTAGTATATGGAGTGTTATTGTCCAACGTCACAGCAACCGCTTGCAATGCCCTAATTAATCGCTTCGCATCCTCTAATGTACTGGCTAGACTGAATACAAGCACCGTATGCCGCAAATCGGCCATCTCGGCAATACACCCATGCAGAGCAAGCTGATCTAACAGCTTATAACCGCTGCACAGTCCCTCCCTGCATCGAATCGTCACCTTGAATGGATCAAGACTGCAATAGGCGGACTGTGAATGAGTGCTTTGTATCTCTATAACCTCAAATGCGTCCAGGTTAGCCATTGCAGCTCGTACGAGCTGCACCGCCTTCAGACCCTCCTCAAACGCCTCTTGCCCGTTTCGCGCTATATAATAGCGGCTGATATCAAGCGATGCCATTAAAGGATAGGAAGGGCTAGAACTTTGCAGCATCGTAAGCAGTTTCTTCAGCCTTGATCGATTAAGCATAGCTCCTTGAACGTGAAGCATCGCACTCATCGTCATGCCGCCAAGCATTTTATGCGTTGACTGGACAACACCGTCCGCACCTGCCTGCAGAGCGGATTCTGGAAATGCGGGATGGAGCCCATAATGTGCTCCGTGTGCCTCATCCACAAGCAGTGGGATATTATAACGATGAGTAATAGCCGCAAGTTGACGGAGATCAATCCCCATTCCATAATAATTTGGATTCGTCACGAATACAGCCTTCGCTTCTGGGTATGCCTGAAGTGCCTTCTCTACCGCTTCACTGGTCGGTGCAGTAGCAAGACCGCTTGCCATATCCATCTGTGGTGTAAGGAATACAGCTCTTGCACCTGCCATCATAAGCCCGTGTAATACAGACTTATGAACGTTACGCTGTACGAGCACAATATCGTTCGGCTGAATACAACAGCTCATAAGGAGTGCAATATTGCCAACCGTACTGCCCCCTACAAGAAAGTGCGTCTCTTCAGAACCGAACAACTTCGCAGCTAGCTGCTGTGCCTCTGCAATCGCTCCTGTCGGATGATGCAAATCATCTGTACCTTCTACTTCCGTCACATCAATCGATAACAGCTGTGACATCCTCTGAAGCAGCATACTCCATTCTCCATGCTCAGATAAGGAAAGCCCCGCTTGCTCATACCAATGCCCATCCTTATGACCTGGTACATGGAAAGATGCGTGCCGGTTTCTATTATATTGAAGTAAAGCTTCCACCAGTGGCGCCCGCAGTTGCTCTTGTACATCAAGCGCCAAGTGAGAAGTCCCCTTACGTATATTCATCAAGGTTGCCCCTTTATTATTGCTTCATTTATTGTAACGTAAATTGTGCGCTTCTTCATCTGTTGTTCAATAAAAAGCAAAAAGAGCCCACTGAATCGGGCCCTAACGAGTAAGCAAATCAAGGGGAGCTATCTTACACATTCGTGTGCAGCCATAATCGCTTTAGCTTATGAATGAAGAATGAATATTTTAGATCCTGCACATTGGTCTTAACCATTTCTTGCTCACATGCTGTACAAATAAACTGATTGACGACCATTATGCCGTCATTCGTCGCTTCACCGCACACAATGCAGTGTGTATCCTGACGTTCCATGTCAATCCCACCTTTAGCGGTTATATGATAAGTATGCCCGTAACTCTATGGATATATACCAGTTTCATAGCCAGTTTCAAATGTTTTTATATATGTATGATGGATTGATGGTATTGGTGTTTGTACGGTTTGAACCCTTTTTCAACATTTTTGATCTTCATTAGATTCTTCTTCAATTTCTATCCCTTCTACATTTTCATAGAATAAATACCGATATATAAATTATTGTTCAACTTGAAAAGGAGGGTTCGCTCAATGTCAACCATACGCAATGAACAAATGGAGCGAACATTTTATCATTATCAGCTGCTGAAGAGAGTTCGTCTAGCGAAGCCTTTCATCATTGCCTTTTCCACGTTAGCTGCATTGTGTATCGCAGTCGCACTGTACCAACATAGCCTCCTCGGTATCGGCTATGTCGCTGCTTCTTGTGTACTCATTGCATGGCTCCATTATGTAATAGGCCGATCCATCTTCATCGTAGATCGGTACACATATAAAGGGAGATGGGCTTGGCGGTGGCGTATGCCTTGGATTGGTTACTTGCCACTCCCACAGCAATTCATCAGCCTAAGATATCTCACAAAAATTATGCTGCATACGACATCCATTACGTTTTTAGTCATTCTTATTCTATGCCCATGGCTTCCATTGGAGCTCACTTTGTTGAATGTGTTCTGGCACTTATGGCTGCTGTCTCCACGCTAGTATTGCCTATTAACGATGCGCGCTGTCGACTCAAGTGGACTCGTTAAAGTCAACGAAATGGACATCTGCCTGTACAAAGCGTAAGCATATAAGAAAAAAAGCCGATTGCTGTTAACCTAAATTAGGCGCAAGCATTCGGCTTTTTTACATACCTATATTAGGTATAGATAAAAAAAACCACCGTCGAGATGTCTCAACAGTGGTCTTTAATTGCTTGGCGACGTCCTACTCTCCCGGGACCCTGCGGTCCAAGTACCATCGGCGCTGGAGGGCTT
>NZ_JMLT01000027.1:0-60218 GCF_000686865.1 Paenibacillus sp. UNC217MF
CATCTCAAACCCCTCAAGATGATTGCCAAACTCTAGCGGTGTACCTAATGCAATTCCACGAAAGCTGACTGCGCGGGCCACATGGAATTCTTGGGCGATATCTACGCCGATGACTAGGTGATGAACGGTAATGTTTTCAATGAGTTGATTTTGCTTGTCCTGTGCCTTAAACTTCATAGTAGAGCGACCTCCTGGATGGGATTATTGAGGCAATGACCTCGTGCACAACCCCATCGTACCGAGGCGCTCGTTTTTGTTCAACCACCCAATTATTCGTATTACAGGAATTCTAACGGAGAACGATAGTTGAATACAGACACGAAGGCAGCCGGTCATAATGATCGGATGCCTTTGTTTCACTAACGGGCAGTTTACTTCGAAAAGGTATGAAGAAAGGACTATTCTAACATGGAACACGTATCAAATGTAGACAAGCAGGAATCAATAAAATCTTTGCAATCGACAATCAGTAAACTAGAGAATGCCTTGTCCCAGATGACTCAAAATGGTGCAAGTACTACTCTAGTGAAGAAACGACTCAGAGCTATTTACATCGGCTTAGCTTTGCTAGAAAACGTTTGGAATCAAAGCCCCCATCATTATACCCAGGGAGATTTAGCAGAAGCTCGCAATGTTATTACTGGTTTATTTCCATCAATTGAAAACAGTTATGCTAAGTCAAAGACTGGTAGTCCCCAAAGAACACTCCTGGAAAGAAGAATTAAAGCGTTAGAACTAGCTGTTCAAGCGATTGACGAACTTTCTCACTAATAACTCGTAATATAAACGAAGCACCTCTAAGTTAACGGGACACGATAGCTTAATAAATAACTAAAACGTGGCTGCCGTGATGGATCGGCAGCCACGTTGCGCTAACCAGCAGGATAATGGTAATGGAATAATGAGGAATTACCTCGAATTTCAAATAGGTGAGAAAAACAGAACATAATACTCGTCTATATAGATGTACCAACTTTATGAGGAAGGAGAAAGATATGAGCTGTAATCAGACAGATGATGATATCATCACCCTTATTCTTCATGGTAAGCCCGAACGGTTCGCTGATTTGGTCAACAAATATAAACAGAAAGTGTATGGGATCTTAGTCGGGATGGGCGCGACCCACGAGGATGCACAAGATACCGCCCAAGAGGCCTTCATGAAAGCATACCGTAATCTGGGATCACATGAATCAGGCAAGAGCTTTGCCGCATGGCTATATACCATTGTTGTTCGCACATTCCAGGATAAATTTAAGCGTAAAGCATTGACCCTGATTGAACTGGATACAGATAATTTCATCGAAGTGGATACGCCTGAACATATCTACTTGAAAGCTGAGTCCAAAGCAGACATTCATCGCTTGATGTTGCAATTACCCGATATACAACGGTTGGTCTTATTATTGCGCTATACCGAAGAGCTTACTTATGAAGAAATGTGTGCAGTAACAGGATTGAACATGCATCAAGTCAAAAATGCATTGTACCGTGGCAAACAATCACTGAAACGCCGCATCGAGCAGAAAGGAGCGTATATATATGGGACAGAATTGCATCAATCAAGAACGTATTGAGGAGTTAATGATCCAGAAACAACTGGGTACCGTGATGAAACATATCGAAGGATGTATAGCATGTCGCCTTCGGTTGGAGGCATGTATTGAGGAAGGCCAGATGTTGAAGGACGCACTATTTCATGCACAACCTGACGAGGATTTCACCGCGCAGGTCATGGCTGGTATTCTCTCTACTGACAGCGCTTCTATAGAGGAGCAACAAATTTCAGAAGATGGTGAGAATTACAGGGGGTGGTTCCGTCGGAAGCTGCGTATTCGTTGGCCACTGGTTACTGCCGCAGGATTACTGCTGGTTCTCCTCTCCATGAGTTTCGCGCAGCCGACCATTGCGAATTGGATTAAATCTTTATTCAGCACGACGGATACGATCGATGTAAGCCTGCTGCACTCGGAGCAGTTAGGCATTCATCATTTTGCAAATATCAAGGTGAGTGACAAAGGATATACGCTTGAGATCAAGGAAGTTGTCGTCGATACGGCCCGAGCACTCATTGCGTATCGTCTAACCGACCCAAGTGGAAAAGTGGTCAACGATATGTTTGATAGGGACTTGATTGCATTTACGGATGCGAATGGGAAATCTTTAGGTGCGCGTGTGACAGGAAATGATTTTTTACCTGAGTTGAAAGATACAGGATATGTTAACTCTGGGTATCGTATTGCAAAAATAAGTTTTGTTAATACGCCTGAAACGGATACCATTCACATGAATGGAAAAATTGACCATATTGGCCATGCTTCGGACAAACCTAGATTCAATGATTTGTTGCATGGAGATTGGAGCTTTTCCATGGAGATTGACATAACGTTGGCGAGAAAGAAGATGCAAGTGATCCCACTGCACGACGCTAAATATACATCGCCAGATGGAACGCAGATTGAAGCTACGAAATTGATTTATCATGCCAGCGCATATCAAATCGAATTTCAAACCAAGATTTCTCTAGCTGCGGTACGTCCATCAGATCCCATTCATCTGAATGACTATCACCAGCTAGGTTTTTATTTAGAGGATCAACATGGAAATATGATTGGTAGAGTGAATTATGCGGCCAACGATAAGGATGAGGATTATCGCAGCAGCTTAGACAACGTGTACTGTCGTAATGACAACAAGGATTCGTCTGATTTAATCACCTGTATATATACGATGTATAACATTAGGGACAACGTGCCTGATCCGGCTCGAATCGTTGTGAAGAATTACAACCTTCCCGTACATTCTTCGGAATCGGTTACGGTCAATATGAAGCAATTATCATCACATCCCGTTATATGGAAGGCACACGGCGATGAACTTACAGTGATGAAAGTAGATGGATTTGAAGATTCGCGGCCTTATGTAAAGCTGGGCAAAGGGACTTCGTTGAAACTAATCGTATCTGGCGTATTTCGTAATAACTTTGAAGATGATCAATGGGTAGCAACGGATGAAACAGGTCAAGTCTATTCACTGTACATTAGTCATAGTGGTTCTAGCAATTACAAGAACGTTGAAGACGACCGTATGACACACACATTAGATAATTACTCTTTTGCTCTCGTTGATGGCATGCAGCATATACCGAAGCAGCTCACACTTACACGAAAAGTTACTGATAAATTATTTACCGGCTTGGAGTGGAGTATTCTGTTGCCTGCTCGCACACAAGAGGACTAGCTCACTGCTGTTAAGCCTTGTATTGCACTATAAAAACAGTTTAACTTTTTTTATATGACCTTGCATGGTTACGCTAACGGGTACGATAGTTGAATAACACACTTTATTGAGCAGGCGACGATAGTCTGCTCTTTTTGTTAAGCTAATGGGTAGGTTTGTATGAAAAGCCCCTACTTGTATTTATCTATGCGTAATGTTAATCTGAACAATAGAGATGCAAACAAAGGAGCATTAAACCTTATCATGTTGATTACTCTGTAAAGATTAACAATTCGAAAAGATGCCTGTAATAGTGCTACACTATGTTATTTGGCATGCTTTTCTTTAATCTTACAGGGTATGCAGGGAAAGGTATATCATAAACCCATTCTGCGGATACCTGATGGTATCCGCTTTTATTTTCGCGGGAAACCGCATCTCTATTGATTCTTACCTGCTTATCCTCCTAATAACGAATGGAGGAACTATATGATGAGATCGAAGTTAGTCTTGATTGAGGGGTTGCCAGGATCCGGGAAAACAACAACTGCTGAACTAGTTCATGAAATTCTTACGGAGATGAACATTAAATCTCAGCTGTTTTTAGAAGGAGATCTAGATCATCCTGCTGATTATGACGGAGTCGCCTTTTTTAAGGAAAATGAATTCGATGAATTATTGAGTACCCATGAAAAGTTCAAAGATTTGTTGAGTAATCGTATGATTAAAGATGGTAACAATTACTTCCTAGAATATCGGAAAGTAAAAAACGAATACGATTCACGTTTTCCAGATGAATTGCTACATGCAGTTTTCAAAAATGATGTGTATGCATTGTCACTAGATATGAACAGGAAACTGATAACAGAGAAATGGAAGAAGTTTACGGAGAGTGTTTTGAATGGTACAGACACCTTTGTTTTTGATTGTTGTTTTATACAAAATCCTGTAACTATGGGGATGATTAAATATGCCGCAAAGAAGGAAGACGTTATAAGTTATGTCATAGAACTGGCAACAATTGTGGAGCAACTGAATCCATTGTTGATTTACGTAGAACAGAACGATCTTGAACTTTCTTTCAGAAAGGCTGTAAAAGAAAGACCTCAAGAATGGTCAGAGGGATTTATAGAATATTATACAAGCCAAGGGTATGGAAAAAAGCAGTGTTACAAAGGGTTAGAAGGAACTCTGCAGGTTCTTAAGGCAAGAAGGGAATTAGAAGAAGAAATATTTAATGGCTTACATATAGCTAAGAAAAAAGTAGACAACTCTTCATTTCATATTAACGATTATAAGCAAGTTTTAGTGGGGATTTTATCAGAATATTTTGACTCAACAAACTAACGAGAATCTATTACGCTAACGCAATGGAACAGCGACAGTCTAGGACTTTATTTATTTCGTCCGTAGCTGTCGCTGTTCCAATTTCTCAGGTCAGTCTAACAGCGTTCGTTTATTTATTGGCCGCCACTGCAACAGAGAGCAGATATTCTGCTACATTCGCAGGCACTTTAGAGTAGAACTTGCGGATGGTGGCAAGGGAAGGTAGAGGTTCCATTACCATATAGTATCCATCCTTATTCTTGTATAACGTGTTCCGGCTGGTTTCGTAAAGTTCCCCCGTATTTTTGCCAAACACGGTTTTCGTCTTTTCCGACCACGTTACATAGACAAGCAAGTCCTTCGCATCTTCCGGGATGGAACGAAGGTATTTCCAACGCTCAATATGGAGTTTTTTTGTAAATTCGAAGATTTTCTTATTGTCTGTGATCGTATGCAATAGGCTGCCATCGGTAATGGAGTGGACTTCTATTTTCTGTTTTTTTTGTGCCATACGATCCTTGACATCGTCCCATTCTATATTTTGCAGATCTTCATCTTCCTCAATTTCTGTAGCGACTTCGTCCCAGACAGCGTTTTGTACGGTCTCATTCACGAAATTGGCTGTATCTTCTAATTCCTCAAGACCTTGGACACTTTCTACAATCTGGTTTGTTATTATGCCTGATGAACAACCGCCCAGAAGCAATGCTGCCGCCAGTCCGCCAATCAGGAGTATATTTTTCTTGTTATTTTTGTTACGCATCGTTATCCCCCGTTCCTTTTTTGCCAAACTAATAATCAATAACCTACAAACAAAATCGTTCGCATTCAAAAGAGTGCTGCAACCATTCAGATTGTAGCACTCGATCCTGTTGAGATTATGCACTTGTAAAAAATCGACGGGGTTTTTGTCAAAATTGGGTTACCTGTCGTACAAAGCAATCCGAACTAGGAAAGAATGCTTTGAACTTTCTACATCCATGGTGCCAAGTTCATCCACGGCTTTTTTCACGTTCTTTAATCCTAATCCATGGAAAACCGGTTCGTTCTTCGTAGACACAGGCAATCCGTTGTCCCATTTCTGAATGGGGCTCGCTGAATTCTCAATGCGGATGAATAGCGTGTGGTTGATGTAGGACAGGTTGATACGAACCCAACGCTCCCTACTCTGTAATTCCCTGCACGCCTCTCTCGCATTATCCATCAGATTCCCAACGATAATGACGGCTTGTTCGAATGACAGCTTTAAGCCGGAAGGTACATGAATATCTGTCTCTACGGTGACTCCCTCGTGGAGCATTTCGGCGATTTTGATGTTCAATATGGAATCCAAGTATTGGTTCCCGGTTGAAATCACGGTTTCAATTTCTTTGAGCTGGCCGGATGCAGCGTTTAAAAAGCCAATGAGTTCGTTGTTGTTGTCCTGCTTTGCCGCCAGCTGCTCGGCAGATCTGATATAATTCCCCATATCATGATGCAGTGCCCGAACCTGCTGATGGGCGGCCTCTAGTTCCTTGTAATACCTATGCTGTAATTGCACCTGCTGTTCCAGCATGGTGTTCTCCCGTTCTGTATGCATTAGAGTAGAGAATTTATCAAAAACCACAAACAGCGAAAGGTTAATGAACAAAAATATGAGACTAATTGGAATTTCCACGGTCAGCGAGTAGGGATCCTCCCTCTTGGAAATATAATATTCCATAACGCCTAGTGCTGCCGTACTGGCTACGGTAATGGCCATAAGTAAAAGCCAAAGATGAAAAGGGATAGACCACTGTTTCCCTCTGTCCGTTTTTCGGATAAGTTCCAATAACAGATAAAAACCTACGTGACATAGAATAAGTGTTAGCCAAATGCTCTTATCTTCAATTGGTGTAACAATCAAATCGTATAATAGAATCCAGAAATAGGATACCGTTAAAAGTATCCCGATATATAACACCTTTTTTTGGCGATTCGGCGGATAGCATAGTAAAAAGAACATACTGCATAGTACGGTGATGGGTGGAAGCGCCGCAGGGCGGACGGGATTCAGAATCATTCGCAAACCGCATGTTATAGCCAGCATTGCAATAGCGGCTGCTGCATACAGCTTGATGTGATTGATCCGAGCCTCTCCAAACACTTTGTTAAAGAGACGCAGTATAAATAGAATCTCGATCATGCTAAGAACGACTTCAAGCCCAAAAATGATCGCATCGGTAGTTGTCTGAAAATAAGTCATGGATTGCCGCTTCTCCGTTCTATGAAGGACAGATGTGCTTGTTTCACCTCGTTCAGATAGCGCTTGCTGATCGGCAATTGCGCTTCGTTTTGCAAATGAATAGCCATTTTGTTAATGGAGCGGATGTACTCCATATTCACTAAGAATGAGGCGTGAATCCGGCAAAACAGATTCGTATCCAGCCCAGACAGGATGTCCGTGATTTTTCCGTAAAACTCATAGGTATCTCGATTGGTATGGATAATTACCCTTCTTCCTGCCCCTTCAAAATAAAGAATGTCACTGCAGCGAAGCTGGTATTTGTCATGCCCGATCTGAAAAAAGAATAGCTGCTTCGACACTTTGATGTGTTCCGCAGCGTCCAGCAAGATGGGGGACAACTTTTGAGCAGTTACAGGCTTTCTTAAAAAGCGAAACGGCAAAACTTCAAAAACTTCATATACATATTCTTTATGGTCTGTGATAAAGATAATGATCGCATTTCGATCCTGCTCCCGGATAACCGAAGCAATTTCAATTCCATTTTGGCCAGGCATTTCAATATCAAGCAGATAAATATGATAATGTGACCCAGCCTGCAAGCATCTTAGCAAGTCAGCGCCACTATAATACACATCGCTGGAGAATTCCATTCCGGACATGTTTGAAAGTAGTTCCTCAATATCATTTGCAACATTTATATCGTTATCACATATCGCTATATTCATTACAGCCACTCCATTAAAAACCAGATAGCTTGATTCTATATTATTTTTAGGAAGCCTACAATTTTGTTACATAAAGATATTTAATATTTTGTTTACAATCTCCTAGGGTTTTATTGCCTTCCGATAGGTTAAGCGCTATAATCGGTAGGGTTTGTAGATATACATATATGCTATAAAGGGGGAATCTTGGTGAAGACTAGCAAATGGGATAAGATCAAACGTAGTCTGGCCAGCGGTCTAGTTGCTTCAGTTGCAATGCTCGGATTTGTCATTCCGGCACAGGCGAATCAAGCGCCGGTCGAAGCTCCGCAAGTAAGTTCTTGGTCGATCAGCGTTCTGAATGAGGGAGAAAAGTACGGAATATTCCCACTGACGTGGTACACAGACGGTAGTTTCCAACAGCCGATCACAACAGACAAGTTCCAAGCACTCTTGAAGGCAACTTCTGCGAAGCTGGATGCACTGGAATTAAAGAAAAAGAATACGTTCACAGTACCGGCAACCGAGAAAGTCATTACGAGAGAATCGGTAATCAATGCAGTATACGGGGTATTGGATCAATACGAATTGCCTGAATCCATTCAAATTGGAACGGATGAGCCAATTGCTTTCTTCCAGAAGAAAGGGATTGTTAACGGAACGGGCAAAGGCCTTGACCTAGACAAGCCAAGTACGGTAGAGCAAGCGGTTGTGATGGCAAGCCGTCTTGTAGAGTACACGTATGATGCTGTTGACGGTGGAGCGAAGGGGCTTCTCTGGAAGGCAACGAAAGGTCAAAATACACTTTACTTGCTCGGATCGATTCATGTCGGCACTACTGAAATGTATCCGATGAAGAAGAGTGTGCGGGATGCTTTCAAGCAGGCAGATTCGTTGTGGGTTGAAGTTAATTTGCTAGGCAACAAAGATATGGACTACTTCACACAATCGATGGCGTATGCAGACGGTACAACATTGAAGGATCATGTCTCGAAGGAAACCTATGCGAAGCTGCAACAGGTATTGGAGCAAATGCAGCTGCCGAAGGATGTCTTTGACGGCTTCAAGCCATGGGCCGTATCGAATAGCCTTACGCTTGCTGGCATGACTGGGGCCGCAGAAGAGATGGCGCAAGCTGCTGCGCTTGGCATTGATTCCTACTTCACCAATTCGGCAGTGCTTACTGGCAAGCCAATTCATGAGCTGGAAGGCTTAAAGTTCCAAGCTGATGTCTTCAGTAAGGTTCCAGCTGCGACGCAAGAGAAGGAATTGAATGATGCAATGGATCAAATGTTGACACCAACAGGCAAGCCGGATAAGTCCATGGAGCTGTTACAATCTTGGCAGAAGCTGTGGGTGAAGGCGGACCTGGATCAGTTCACGAAATCCTTCATTAGCACGGAAGAGATGACACAAACGGATTCGGCAAAGCGCTTGTTTGGCGAACGCGACAAGAACATGGCGAAGAAGCTGATGGAGCTGTTGGATAAAGAAGGCTCCTCGACGCACTTTGTCGTTGTAGGTGCAGGCCATTACGTGATCCAAGATATGGTCGTTGATCAGTTGAAGGCGAACGGGTATCAAGTAGAATTCGTGAAATAGAATAGTGGAATAGAGAGGCTGATCCTCATGTCACTGACTGGTGGTGAGGATAGGCCTCTTTTTCTTAAGCTCTTTTCTGAAATATTGTTGCTATTAGAGAGCCTGCGAAATAATAGACCCAGAACATTCGTTTGTAGAGAGCTGACTCACAATGAATTGGCAATCTGTATACGGCGATTTTAGAGATTTAACAAAGTCTGAGCAACATTCATTATTTCAGGCTATTAGAGATACGTTATTTTCAGAGGCAAAAGCTGATATTGCTAATATGGTTGGAGCAATATACACTGCCTAAAATTGCAGAAGAAATAGAAATCCATACCTATCACTAGCGGTTAAAGAAATGGATGGAACGCTTTAATGGTGTGGTTACGAAGTATATAGACAACTAATGGTGTTGGGAGCTTGTAAGCAAGTGATTTTTATGACAACGGCAACATTACAGGCATAAAAAACCAGTTGATTGAGACAACTGGTTCAATAAAGGTTTTATATTGGATATTCATTCAACCAAATTAATGCTTGTTCATAATCATCAAAAAATTTTACGGATTCTTTTGTATTGGATTGTTGTAAATAATTCATTATCTCCCCTTCTTCAAGGAGAAACGCAATTGCCTTACTGTGATTCAAAATGGTTTCATTGAAGAACTTATCTTTCCATGCTTTTTGAACAGAAAAATGATCTGGCGTGTATCCTTTTCTATCCACCAACAATTTGTATTTCCGACCCTCGGAAATGAATTGCTGACAAACCTGCTCAAAACCATTAAACCATTCATAAACATCATCTGTTTTAATCTTGCCAATTAGATGGGTAACAATTAAATCCCCTGAAACTGTAGTGCTGATATTCTGTTTGCTCAACTTGGAATCCTCTCCCTTAGTTACAATTATGCGTAAAAATCTCACAAAATCAATAAGGATAAAATTCTTACGCAATAAAGCAACATTATTTACGAAAAGAGCCTTATCTTAAGAGATATCGTTCCCCTGATAGAATCATTATCGTGAATATTCAATTCGTATTCATCTCTAATTTAATTCGCTTGATTGATGCACAATGACTGAAGATGCTCATTCAGAATTCGCTCAACACGCTCGACTTGCAAGCGCTGCGGATGAAGGATGAGGTGAAGGGCGAGCCCATCAAGTAGCGCATATAATTTCTCAATTTCAATCTCATAGTCGAGATCTGGCTTGGCCAACTTCTTCTCCTGCAGTAGGTCTATCACGTATTTGGTAACATAATAAATCCCATCGTTCAACTCATTGCTTAAGTGCTGAAGCTCGGTATGCGTGAGCGTTTTGGAGGTGAAGGACAGCCATGCTTCCATTTCGGTTCTTCGGTCTTCGTCGATAGGCAGGAACTGCATCAGAAGCTGAAGCAGGCTGGGAAGTATTCGATCATCGAGCACAAGCGTGGATAACCGTTCCTCCACCTGCTCGCGAAAAATATTCATACAAAAGGCAAATAGCTCAACTTGTGAAGAAAAATAATGACGCAAGGAACCAACGGACAATCCTGCTTCTATCGCGACCGTTCGAACGGTTGCATGATCAAGCCCCTCGCGTTGAATGACGCGAATGGCCGCTTCGGCAACCAGTCTTTTTCGTTTTTCATGATCAACTATTTTTGGCATGCCCCTATTATACACACTTTACCGTTTTTATACAGCATGCTATACTCCTTTTTAATACAATGTACTAAATAAATAGAGAAGGAAGGGATACGGCATGCCGAGCGAGCTCATAAGCAACACGACCAAAGGGAAGGCACGTTGGAAAAAAGGGTTATTGTTTTCTTTTTTGTTCCTCATCATTCTGATTGGTTCAGGATTTGTGTATGAAATGATTGCTTCGAAGCTCGGAGAGCAAGCCTTCCCTATGCAGGGCAAGCTTATTCAGATTGACTCTGGCAATTACCAGCTTCATCTGCAGCGTACTGGCGAGAGCCGGAAAGGTGTTCCTATCATCATTATGGAAGCAGGAAGCGGGGAGACGAGTTTATCTTGGGGGGACATTCCCGCACAGCTTGCCCCATTTGCCACTGTTGTGACGTATGATCGTGCAGGTTATGCCTGGAGTACGAAGGCACGTACGGAACGAACAGGAGAACATATTGTGAAGGAACTGCATGAAGCACTCGACAAAGAGGGAATTAAGGGGCCTTACATCCTAGTTGGGCATTCCTTAGGCGGTATGTATGCGCGATTATTTGCTCAGACCTATCGGGAAGAAGTGACCGGGTTAGTGTTAATTGACGCTAGAACAGAGGATTACATGCGGGAAACAGCATCAATCTATGCGCAGGAAACCAATCAAGAAAGGCCATCCGCTTTCTTACTTGGACTTATGAAGAGCTCAGGCGTGCTGCGCCTGTTCCAAGATTCCTTGCTGGAAGGGCTGGTTGCAAAGGAAAAGCGTTCGCAGTTCATCAATGTGATTGCGAAGCCAAGCTATTTCGATGCTGTTGAGGAGGAAGTGAAGCTGCTTGGGAGCACGGAAGATGCGATTCGTGGACAGAAGCTGGGAGATATACCGGTAAGAGTGATTCCACGAGGGATTCCACACCCTTTCTCAAATGCAGGCATTTCAGAACAAGGCGCGAAGAAGCTTGAGGAAATCTGGCAGGCAGGCCAGCGGAGAATGCTGGACATTTCAACGAACAGCAAGCTGATTGTGGCTATGAAGAGCGGGCATATGGTCATCAATGATGAACCACAGCTGGTGGCGGACGTTACGAGGGAAGTTATGGCATTGACCACCGCCACAAAAAACTAAGGATCACATGCTACATGCAACGTCACCATACGCTACAAAAGATGGGGCAATTATGATTAATCGATCAATTGGTGTTGATATGTAGGGATATATTGCAGAGATATAAAAAGGTCAGGATACAGCGGATTGCTGCGTTCCTGACCTTGATTGGTATGCAGCCAAGCTGCTGGTATCAGATGCTGGGCCTGAGAATTACAGAGCTATCAGATCCCGGGATAATGTGTTCAGCCGCTCGATTCCGTTCTCTGTAATGAGCACCATATCCTCGATCATGATTGAGCCGATGCCATAGCCATAGTAAGGGGTCTCCAAGCAAATCACCATGCCTGGCTGGAATATCGTGTTCTCGGACGGGCTTAGAAATGGTGCTTCTTCAGCTGCCAAGCTAAGACCTGCACTGTGGCCTAAATGACCTCGATTGTAGGTAGGCAGACCAGATTGTCGGATAATAGACATGGCATCGTTGAATGCATGCTTCATCGGCATACCAGGTTCGATGATCTTCAATAGATGATCATGTCCAGTTCGCAGCGCGTTGTAGATTCGCTTTACTGTATCGGATGGTTCGCCGAGCACGAAGGTACGGGCGATGTCCGAACCGTAGCCGCCAACATCTACACCAACATCGAACTTTATAACGTCACCAGCTTGGCCGGGTCTTGTATCAAAAATATGTGCAGGTGCGAAATGGTCACCCACAGATATCATATGGAAGCGGGAAGGGGAGCCGTTCGCATGAGTCAGCAGCGCGAGCCGGAACGCATCCGCGATCTCAGCTGCTGAGCTGCCGATGTGAATGCCCTTGCTCGCTTCTGTGATGCCAATCTCGGCATATGCACAGCTCTGGCGGAGCTGTTCAACCTCCCATGGAGTCTTGAGCATACGCAGTTCAGTGAAGATCGCGCTGGCTTCCGTCAGTTCGACATTCGGCAGAGCTTCTTGCAGTGCTTGTGCAGCTGTGTATTTCATGGAGCCCAGTTCAACTGCAATCTTGCCTGTACTTATTCCGTAGTCAGCGAGCACGTGTTGGAGCAAGCCGAACATCTCCTGAACTTGATGATTGACGGGGCGTCTTCCTTCATACTTATCACCCCGCAAGCCAAGTGGATCATCGACATCGACCCAGGTCGGGTATGTTCGCTGCTCGCATTGTGGAAGGTCATTCGGAACGCCAGCCGCCTCGAACTCATTCATAATAATGACCGTCTGGCGCGATGGATCGCGGAACATAACGGCCAATGCGACTTCACTCATGCGCAGCGTATACATAAATGTGCTGGGGTGGCCCGACAAGTAATAGAAATTTTCGCAGCCGCTTGCCACAATCGCTTCTATTTTCTCTCTTTCCATAATGGAACGAGCCCGTTCCGCGACATTGGCCAGATGCGCTGCTTTGTCGAACTTCATGCTGTACACTCCCTTTGCAGAATTCGTATCTTATCGTAACGACCAGATCATTCCGAGCTTCTGTTCGTCTTATGAGATCGTGTCTGGTTCACTGGCGAGCTGACGCAAGAACTTGCGGGCACGCTCCGTCTTAGGCTGATCGAAAAATTGCTCAGGAGTTCCTTCCTCCTGAATAACACCGTCGCTCATGAAGATGACGCGATTCGCAACTTCTCTGGCGAATTTCATCTCATGTGTCACGATGATCATGGTCATGCCTTCTGCTGCCAGCTTCTTCATCACCGCCAGCACTTCACCTGTTAGTTCGGGATCAAGTGCAGAAGTCGGTTCATCGAAGAGCATAATTTGCGGCTGCATCGCGAGTGCGCGAGCAATGGCGACACGCTGCTGCTGACCCCCAGACAGGCGAGATGGATACTCTTCCTTTTTGTGGAGGAGGCCTACTTTTTCAAGAAGTGTCTCCCCAATATTTGCGGCGTCAGCCTTACTCATCTTCTTCACAATGGTTGGAGCCATCGTGACGTTTTCCAACACGGTCATATGAGGGAATAGGTTGAACGACTGAAATACCATTCCGGTTAATGTACGAATACGCTGTACGGCTTTCTTCTTGGAAGAGGCGTCCAGCGCAGCATTCCATACCGCATCACCGATCTGTATGGATCCGGAATCAGGAGTTTCTAAGCCATTCAAGCAGCGCAGCAGCGTGCTCTTGCCAGATCCGCTGGGCCCGACGAGTACGACGATTTCACCAGAACGGACTTGCAGATCAATATCTTGGAACACGACCAGTTCGCCGAAGCTTTTTCCTAGTTTTTTTACCTCAATCATGATGATCTCACGTCCTTAGTAGGCTTTCGACAAGCGAGCTTCGATTCGGTTCAGAATCGCGGAGAAGCTCAGGCTCATTACCCAATACATAATGGCAATCGCGATGAAAAATGGCATCGCCACGTAATACTGCGCAATCAACAATTGCGCGGTGCGCAGCAGCTCGGTTACCGTCACGATCGATACGAGCGAGGTCTCCTTCAGCATGCCGATGAACGTATTGCCCATTGGGGGAATCGCTACACGTGCAGCCTGCGGCAGCACAACCCGCCACATCGTCTGCCACGGCGTCAACCCAAGGGATTGGGCAGCCTCTGTCTGTCCGCTGGATACAGCAAGAATGGCACCGCGGAACGTCTCGGACAAGTAAGCACTGATGTTGATACTAAGTGAAATAAAGGCCGCGTTGAGCGGCCCGAGTGTGATCCCGAAGTCGGGTAGTCCATAGTAGATAATGAAGATTTGCACCAATACAGGCGTTCCGCGAATGATGGACACATATATTCTTGCGACATTGCGGACGAACTTATTTCCCTTTAAGCGAGCTACGGCGACAACCAATCCGATGAGGAGTCCAAAGAACATGGATACGATCGTAATCAGCAGTGTGTAATAAGCGCCTTTTAATAGAAAGTCTAGGTTTTGAATAACGAGTTCCATCTCTTGCACCTTCCCGGACTGGCTTAAATGTTAGGTTCTACATCAAACCATTTTTTGAAGATTTCTTTGAATGTACCGTCTGCTTTCATTTCTTCTAGTGCTTTATTAATGGCAGCTAACAGCTCTGGGTTATCTTTACGAATCGCGATACCTGCTACATCCTCTTTAATTGGCTCTCCAACTGCCTTCACGTCGAAATGATTTTTGTCAATCAGCGGCTTGAGTGCAAATACATTGTTAATCGTCGCATCAATACGGCCAACATTCAAATCCTGCAAGGATGTAATGACATCGTTGTATGTGGCAATTTCAAAGTTTCCAACCTTAGGCATAGCTACATCACGCAAATACTTCTCGTCATTGGTTCCAAGTCCGACACCAATCTTCTTGTCTTTGAAGTCTTCGAGCTTCTGAATGGACGTATTGTCACTCTTGACGATGACATTTACCGCATTTTTCACATACGGAGTAGAGAAGTCCATCTTCTGCTTGCGATCATCCGTAATGGTTACTTGGCTGACCAGTGCATCGTATTTATCTTTTTGCAATCCTTCGATCAGACCCGAGAATTCACCAGTAATGAACTCAACTTCCACACCAATATGCTTAGCGACTGCCTTGGCGATATCGGCATCGAAGCCATCGACCTCGCGCTTGTCATTGATGAAGTTATATGGGGCATAGGTGCCCATAAGCCCAACTCTAATCTTTCCGGATTGCTTGATGTGTTCCAGCGCGTTAGCTGAATCTGCATTGGATGATGACTTGCTTCCGCATCCGACAAGTGCGACTGCAAGAACGGTTAGCAGAGTAGTGGCTTTCAGAAATTTTTTCAATTGGACTGACATCGTTGTTGCCTCCTTTTAAATGTAGAGATCTCCCTTGCACGAAGTGCCAGAATACGTTTTCTATTTCGTGCTGAACCTGTCTATGAAAATGGCCAAGAGCGAAGTTATCCGAGCAGCCCTCGAAATTCGAATTTGGCAGTAGCTTCAGCGATTTCCGCTGGTGAGTAATCGGATAGATAATCTACCTCATGCATGGGCCCGAAGAGCCATTTGGATAATACCCCAGTAATTAAGCAGACGAGAATATTGGCGCGCAGCGATAAATCATTGGAGTTCGGCAACATGCCGAGCTCGGTCGCCCGTTGTATATTGTGCTTGAATGCTTCTTCGAAAGCGATCCAAGTCTGTGAGACCGCCTCTCGTACTGCTGGTTCAGCACCTTGCCCCTTCATGAGAAGCAGTGCCATCAAGTTCCGGTTCTGATCAGCGAACGTGAATAGTTCGGTCAGCAGTCGTGCGGATGAGCTCACCATATCATCTATCGTACCGCTATGCTTGCGATAGCCTTGAGCGATGACGTTGGTTAGTTTCTCCTTACCATCGTGAATTAACTCTAAGATGATCTGTTCCTTGCTATGAAAATACCAATAGAACGTTCCTTGTGACACACCAGCGGTCTTCACCACATCCGAAATCTTCGTACAATGGTATCCTTTGCTTGCGAAGAGATAGAGTGCGGCGTTCATGAGCTGTTGACGCCTATCTTGTTCTTGATTTGGAACGGTAGGCAGCTTAGGCAGTTTGCATCGCCCTCTCTTCTTAACTGATTCGTCAGTCAAGTTTAATTCCGATGCGATTACTATACTTTCGAACGGGCTTGGTGTCAAGGGTTAAATCAAATTGGAATAGTCGGAAAATGAAAAAATCACGGTGAGAAAGAGAATATCGCAGGAATTGACTTTATTATTTTCCAAGCAGGATAATAGGAAAAGTGGAGTAATCATAGCTTGATATATAGGAAATTGCGGCCTGGAATCCCAGTTAAATAGGATCGCAGCTGAACATGGAAAGGAAGCGAATGAGATGAACCCACCGAAGCATATCGTATCCGCAGCAGCAATTATTGTGAATGAGAATAATGAGATCTTGTTAATTAGAGGCCCTCGAAGAGGGTGGGAGATGCCGGGTGGTCAAGTGGAAGAAGGAGAATCACTAGCGCAAGCGGCCATTCGCGAGACGAAGGAAGAAGCGGGGATCGATATTGAAATTGTTCGGTTCTGTGGAATTTATCAAAATGTATCCGGTGGGATATGCAATACGTTATTTCTTGCCAAGCAGGTAGGCGGTGAGCTAACGACGACAGAGGAAGCGCTGGAGGTGGGTTATTTTCCAGTGCAAGAAGCATTGAATATGGTTACGTGGAAAAACTTCCGCGAGCGCATTGAAAAATGCTTGGATGCATCCCAGCAGCCTTTTTATGTGGAGTTTTAATTCTGTACATAGATCGAGGGTGTGTTGGCATATCGGCTAACCAAAATTATGGTTATGAATCGTAACAGGTATGCCTTATATAAAGCATGCAGTAAAAAAGAGGCCGAGCATACAGGTGCTCGGCCTTAATCAATTGGTACTATTGATGGTCATACGCAGCTAATGTACGGAGCGATATGCATCTCCGCTCATGCAACCTCACCGTACATTTGTTGGCTTCTCAGCACACATGCATGTTCTCCTGACTGAAAGGGATAGTGACTCAATGAGAGGTGGAAGAGGCTATCCCACTGAGAACATGCTTCGTGCTTCAGGAATGTGCGGCCTTCAGCTCAAAATGAGCAGCTGCGATGTTGGATAAAAAGTCCATAAAATCATAGGCGTCATTCGGATATTCAGTGCAAACGAACTGCATCCCGCACTGCTCTGCCGTTTGCTTGGCTTCCTGGCCAATGTCGTGATAGACCTCGACATTTTCGGTAAGCGAGGTCAGCTCGCAAATGACGACAGCTTCTTCCTTATCGGAAGCTGCTCCTAGAATAACCTCATTAATATCGGGCCCAAGCCAGCGTTGGGGGGCGGGCATGCCGCTGCGATAAGAAATATCCCATTTCCCGATATTGGCCTGCTCCGCGATCAATCCGGCAACATGCTTGTAGGACGCAATAAAGTCACCATGCGCGGAGGGAAGACCAGGCTTGCTGTGCACCGTAAAGATGACCCGTGTCGTCGGCAGCATCGAGGAAGGCATCCAGACGTAAGCGTCGTGCAATCTGCGCGCCATTAGCTGAATGAAGTCAGGGTGCGCTTGCCATTCAGAAATGACCGTCAATTTCATATCGCTGTTGGCTGCAGCGATTGCCTTCTTGGCATCTTGAACATAGCTTCCTGTTCCTGACGCTGTGAAGAAGGGCGTAGCATGCAGCACGGCGAGCTCCGTGATGCCGTCTCTGATCGCTTGCTGGATGGCATCGGCTACAAAAGGATGCGAATGCTTGCAGCCGATGTAGACAGGAATGACTTCACCGAACTTGGCCTCTACTAGCTGTGTAATTGCCTCGGACTGACGCTTCGTTACCGTATACAGTGGATCACATGTACCCGTATCGCTGTACCGAATAACGCCTTGCACGATGGCTTCCGAAGGAGAGCCGTGTCCGCGCAAAATATGATGGTACATGGCAGGTACATCATCAATGCTGGCACAAGCGCTGTAGGAAGCGAGAAGGATGGCCCGGCGCGGCGTGTCCATCGATATTTCTAGCGGAAGCCGCTTGGGCTGTGAATGCCCGTTTTTTGCTAGGAATTCGCTCATTAATTCGCTGCGTCTCCTTTCCATAAATCCGGGTGAAGCCACGCCGACATTTCCAGCATTCCATCTACCGTATAACGGTTCGGCGCAAGCAGTTCCTTCGCCTTCATCGTCGTAATGCGGTTATTTTTGACCGCGTCCAGTGTGTTCCACGCCGCTTGAGATTTCAAATCCTTCAGCCATTCCTCTCCCGTACCATCCCAATCTCCAAGCACGATATAGTCCGGATTCATGTTAAGAACATCCTCAATTGATGCTTTTGTCGATTTCTTAATCCCGAGTGCTTCGGCAGCGGGCTTAGCTCCAGCGAGACGGATCATATCGTAAGAAATGTTCCCTGGCCCCATGATGTAAGGGCCAGTATTCGGGCCGACAGGCGACAGTACTAGAACGGACGGCTTGCTTGCAAGTGATGCAGTTCGCTTAGCAGCATCGTCCAGCTTGCCCTGAATTTCCTTGGCGACTTCCTCTGCTTTATCGACTGCTCCAACAGCCTCGCCAATTGCGCGGAAGTTCGCAATCAATTGCTCGAATGTTCCCCATTGCTCGAACGTGACAACCTTGACGCCTGCTTGGCTGAGCAATTGCTCGGCATCGTTTTCGCTATTATGGATTTTCGTGATGAGGACAACGTCTGGATGAAATGCCAAAATTCCTTCGGGATCCAATCCAGTCGCACCGCCGACTTGACCGGACACCTGCTTGCCCTTCTCCTCGTTGACAGCCAAATAAGGATTTGCCATGCTCTTCGGTACAGCAACGACTTGCTCCGGAGGAACGATTTCAAGTACGGCATCTGCAGTGTCGAGAGATACCGCAGCAACCTTCGGTGCAGCCTCTATCTTCCCCTTGTCAGAGGATGCAGCGGCCTTAGAACTGGTCGTGGTTGAAATGGAGCTGGACGACTTCTCGCTATCGGATTGTGAATTGCTGGTGCAGGCTGTCAACCCGACAGCGGCAACAAGCGCGATCAGGCTCATACAGAGCATGCGAAAAGTGGTTTTTTGCCGAGTATGTACGTTTCTCATTGTGTCATTCCTCCAAGATGTTCTTTTTCGTAATGGGTATACCATTTCTGCTCTTCTGCTTCATGTTCAAATGCAATGACTGACAGGCCTTCCGTTCCTGGTTCTTGGCGAATGACGGCATGAACGCCATACACATCATAAAGTGCATCTGCTGAGAGCACCTCTTCCGGTTCGCCGAATGCTTCGATGCGCCCGTCATGCAGAAGCAGAAGACGATCGCAGTAACGAGAAGCTAGCGACAGGTCATGCAGTGAAGCGACCACAGCATATCCTTCGTCAGCGAGCTGGCGAAGCAGCGCAAGCGTGCGAAGCTGGTGACGAATGTCGAGTGCGGAGATAGGCTCATCAAGGAGCAGAATTTGCGGCTCCTGTGCAAGCGCCTTGGCGATGAATGCAAGCTGGCGTTGTCCGCCTGAACAGGCATGAATGTAGCGATTGCGCAGGTGATCGACGCTGCATTGCTCCATCGCGCGTTCGACCTGCTGTGCATCTGAACTTGTTAATCCGCCGAACAAGCGGCTATAAGGGTGGCGTCCCATCGCGACGATTTGCTCAATCGTGAAGTCTGCATCTAGCGAGCAATCCTGCGGTACATAGCCGATCATTTGCGCTCGTTCCTTCGTGGAGTATGCCTGTAAGGGCTTTTCTTCAAGTGTCAGCGAGCCTTGAACGGGCCTCAGAAGTCCACAAAGCATGCGAAGCAATGTAGATTTTCCGCTGCCGTTCGGTCCAATAATGCCAAGGAAGGAGCCTGACTGCAGCTTCAAGGACAGATTGTCGATTATTGTTCGTCCATCAATTGAATAGGTCAATTGCTTGGCTTCAAGCAGTCCAGGAATGCCCAAAGATGTCTTCCGCCTTGTCTTCATGTCGACCCCTCCTTTCGTTTGCGCAGCAGCATCATCATGAACAGTGGAGCTCCGATGCAAGCGCAGACTACGCCGACCTGCAATGTGATCGGCTGCAGCACCATGCGCGAGGCTAAATCGGCCAGAACGAGGAACGATGCCCCGAACAGTGCGCTGAACGGAAGCAGCAGGCGATGGTTCGAGCCGACAATTAGGCGGACGAGATGCGGAATAACCAATCCAACAAAACCGATGATCCCGCTTACCGAGACAGCTGTTCCGGTCAAGAACGAAGCGAGCAGTAAAATTGTATAGCGGGTGAATTGCACAGGGACACCGGAAGCCTGTGCGTGCTCGTCACCGAGCAGCAGCAAATTCAATGAACGACTAAATAGCGCCAAGAGAACGCCTCCGATAAGAATCGGCAGAGCGATAACATGTACATGCTCCCATGTTCGCGCCTCGAGTCCACCCTGCAGCCAGAACACGATACTGCGCAGCTGCTGCTCATGCGGCGCGCTGGCGATGATCACATTAATGACCGCCGACAGAAGCGCGTTCATGCCAATTCCGAGCAGCAGTAGAGTGGTTACATTCGGTTTCCCACTAGCCCGCCATATGGCCAGGATGAGTACAACGGATATAAGTGCACCTGCGAAGGCAGACAAGGGAAGCGCGAATGCCGAATGACGAACAAGCCCTAATGCGATGCACAAGACAGCTCCGGCGGCTGCGCCTGACGACACTCCCAAGTATCCGGGCTCGACGAGCGGATTGCGGAACACTCCCTGCATTGCTGCGCCCGCGATGGACAAGCCGGCTCCGACTAATGAACCTACGATGACACGAGGCAGTCGGATATCCAAAATGATGGTAAGATTCCGCTCTGCAATCTGAATGTGCTCCAGCCAGCCTGTTGCATGAAGCATGGCTGCAAACGTCTCTTTCAACGGTATAGACACAGGTCCGACCGCACTGCCGATGAGTATGGATAACAGCAGAACTGCCAAGCCTGTGGCTGCTAGAACTGAAATCCGGAGGAGTTGGGAGGCCTGCCGGGGACGAAATCGGGAATCTCGCCCTTTATATTTCAGTTCACTCGTGGTGTTCATGGACGACCTCCTTTCCTTGTTGCAAAAATGTTAGCTAAATATAAATAAGTTGCATTAAGTAAACTTTTATTAATATAGCGTAGACTGTGATCGTCGTCAATCCGGAATGTGGGCCTATTTATCGGATGGGAGCGTTTCATCAAAAAATTGTTCCTCAGGTCTATCATGAATGGAGGACTTGCGGTGCTCTGTTTTAGAAAGCCTGCTTTTTCATGGTTGAATATGGTACATTGAATGAATATAGGTAGATGCAACATCAAGCAATATAGTCAGGAGGATGAATGATGAACGTTGAGATCTGCGAACCCCATACACCGAGCCTATTTGTAATTACGGGCATTATGGCGTCAGGCAAGTCCACCATCGCGCAATTGTTGGCGGAACGCTTTGCGAAAGGTGTTCATGTGCGTGGTGACATATTCCGTCGCATGATCGTCAATGGCCGCGAGGAAATGTCACCCGATGCTTCAGAGGAAGCGATGAAGCAGTTAAACCTTCGTTATCGCCTGGCTGCAGGAACTGCGGATGCATATGTGGAAGCCGGATTTACGACAGTGATCCAAGATGTCGTCATCGGTGATGTCCTGCAATGGTTCATTCAGAATTTTCAGACTCGTCCTCTCTACCTCGTTGTACTCTGCCCACGGCCTGATATTGTAGCGGAACGTGAAGCGTCGCGAGGCAAGCAAGGGTATGGGCTATGGACTGTTCAGGATTTAGACGATGGCCTTCGTCAGGGCACGCCTCGAATCGGCATGTGGCTGGACAGCTCAGACATGACACCGGAAGAAACCGTCGATGAAATCATGCGTAGAGCGTGGACTGAAGCGAAAATCGATACAGACTATAGATAACTGGAGGATCCACGAATGGTTGCCCACAAAGTTGCAAAAGAATATCTCGATACCTTTACAAGCGAAATGGATTACACGGGTATCAAGTCACGGGATGAAGTGCATGCCAAGGGATTGTGGCATCAAACGTTTCATTGCTGGTTATGGAAAGTAGAGAACGGGGAACTAATCTTGCTGTTCCAACGCCGGCATCCTCAGAAGCTAGATTATGCGGGTCTTCTGGACATAACGGCTGCTGGTCATCTAGAAGCAGGGGAATCGCCAATGGACGGCATTCGGGAGTTAAGAGAGGAGCTAGGACTCGAGATTGAGTTCGCCCAGCTTACGTACAGTGGTGTTATACCAAGCAGTATTGAACAGGAACATATAATAGATAATGAATTTTGTCATGTGTTCCTTCATGAATATAAAGGAGATATTTCCGATTTTCGATTGCAGGAAGATGAAGTGGTATCCATAGTCATGCTGGAAGCAGAACAATTCCGCAAGCTGATTGCAGGTGAGGCACAGCAAATTACTGGCGAGGAATTCGTGCCATCGAGTGGAGAGAGCGGGATCAAGGTAGACTTAACGATACAGGACTTTGTCCCTTCCAGAGCAGGTTATTATGAGTATGTACTCGAACAAATTGCAAGCCTAGCTAATCAAGAAGTTAATCAGCAGAATTAGACGAAAATAGCTCGAAATCTCCATTTTCCATCAGGAAATATTCCATGGATTTCACATGCACTTTTTTTGTAATATAGGGAGAATGGGAACTTTTTCAAGGGTAGGAACGAGGATCATTCTATGGAATCATCATGCGATGAAGGGAGATAGAGATATGTTTATCGAGACGAAAACCATCCAAGTGAAGGAAGGGACTTCACAGCTCGTGGTCGACAGGTTCAGCGGAGAGGGAGTCATTGAGAAATCCGAGGGCTTTATTGACTTGAGCATTTGCGTCAAGAAGGTAAGCAGAGGAGATGAAGAAGTCGTCATTCTCATTCGCTGGGAATCTGAAGAAGCGTGGAAGAAATGGGAGACAAGCGAGGCACATATTGAAGGCCACAGACAGAGCCGCGGCAAGCCGAAACCAGAGCATATTCTGGGATCGCAACACGCTGTGTACGAAGTTAAGGGCATCAAGACTTTTGTAGAAGCATAGATTCTGAGGGCAGCCTAATAGTTATCAAGACCTAACTTATAAAAATCCATAAAAAATAAAGGAGAAAACATATTAGACATATATGATATGCGTTCTCCTTTTTATACCATCAAAGCCCCCTTTTCTAGAATTCATTTAACTCATATTAGCTGGTATTTGTTGAATACACTCCTTACATAAGGTTAAGGTCTCCTTTTAAGATTGAGTACATATATAAATCATCAAATTTACCACAAGTATATTCATAATGTCTTAGCAACCCCTCTCTTATAAACCCTTGCTTCTCTACCAATTTTTGCGACGGGAGATTTGCTGGTTCTATTAAAGCCTCAATTCTTTCCAACTGATAGTGACGGTACCCAAATTTAATAACTGCTTCTAATGCTTCACTAGCTATTCCTTTCCCCCAGTAATCTTTGCTTAACTCAAATCCAACTTCAGCTCGATGATGTTTGGTAACCCGATTAAGAAAGCCACAACTTCCTATAACTTTTCCAAAATCTTTTAATGTAATTCCCCATCTAATGCCAGTGCCTTCTTCGATAATAGAGTTATACCAATTAATTTCATCACAAACATCTGTAACGGTTTGGAAAGGTGCTAACCCTATATGTTTCACAACCTCTTTATCAGATAAATAGGTAAACATATCATTAGCATCCTCTGTTGATACTTCTCTTAAAATTAACCTTTCCGTTTCAATTATCGGAAATTCTTGTTTCATTAACTTTCCTACTCTCTATTAAGATTAGATTATTTTACATACTCTTTTTATAAAACGGCACCCTTTCACTTAATAACAATTATTTCAAAATTTCATGATTTAAGCAATCGAAAGGCCACTCTTATACGTAATCGAGTAAAATATTTCCTCTAACCCTCGTCGGAATGTTCCGAAAATCAAGATAATTTGGTATAATTACCCTATAAATTCAGGACTTGTGTCCGATATCAAATATTAGGGTGATGATCCTATTCGGTGCGAACCGTATCACTATTACCGGAGTGAAGGAGGCTGCATAAAAGAGATACGAGTATTTACATGAGGAACACAAGAAATGGAATTTGAAATTTTGGATTAGGAGGATAACATGAAAAAGTCATTGTTAATAGGAACGGCAGCCCTATTGCTTCTCTCCGCGCAAGCTTCCATACATCCCATCACAGTGAATGCATTTCCACAAGTAGATAAACCCACTATCACATCAAGCGGTAATGATAATAGTTCGAATCGTGCAACAACGCCGAAGGTTTTGGACATTTCCGGACACTGGGCAGAACACAGTATTATTCAAGCGATCAATAAGGGGTATGTGGAAGGTTATCCTGATGGCAATTTTCTTCCTAATAAGAATGTATCTCGCGCGGAATTCGTAAAGATGACCATCTCTGCTCTGGGAATTGAAGTACAGGAATCGAATGGAAAATGGTATGAGTCCTATGTACATGCAGCTGAAGCAGCCGGGATATATAAGACTGGTGACTTGGAAGATACGAATTGGACCCAAACGTTGACGCGTGAAGAAATGTCGAAGATGGCAGTGAGAGCATTGGGCATAGATCAAGTAGAGGATAAGCAGTGGATGTACCTCGCAACGAAAAATGGCATTATGTCCGGTACGGCGCCGGGAGAATTAACACCTAAGGGGAGCACAACGCGAGCACAAGCGATTACCGTTATTGAACGATTGCTGTCCGCAAAGAAAGGCAACAAATTAGCCGTCGATAAATATGCTGTCGCGGCAGCCGAGATGTACTGGCACAAAACGAATATTTTCACGGTCGCTGAAGAGATTTTTAATTCTCCGGAGAATGAAAAGTATAAGTACGCGAAACTAGGAATTAACTCTTGGAGTGTCGATAAATTAACTGTCTCTGCACCCAATAAGTCTGTTGTGGGACAAGTAAATAGTTTAACGGCTATTGACTGGAACGATCCCAAGGATCCTAATCGAAAATTGCTTCCAAGTAAGGGTAAGTTAGTATGGGAAGTTGGAGGGAAACAAAGGAAATTAACAGAAGATATGAAGGCTTATTTAATTTTACTGGACTCTAAATTAGTAGTAAACGAGAAACCAAAGTCATATCCTATCAATCGCTTATCTCTTTCAATTGTTGGTTATTCAGGTGAATTCACTGGGTTTAATCAAGCTATTGCTCTTAAATCTCTTGATCCAAAAAAACAAATTTACGGATTAGTTATTCCAAAGATGAATTTCAAAACAAATGGAGAACTATACATTTTTGTTGAAACAATGCCTCTTAATGCACCTTTACATAGGAATAAACTTTCAACTTCGGCACTTACAAGGTAAGGACGTGTCTATTTGAAAAAAGTTAAGATAATGACAGTTGCTTTGTTGGTTGCGTTTTTTGTTTATTTTCAATTATCACAATTTCTTTACTTACCTGCATTTGCTGCAGGAGAGATAACTGAAGAAATCGACTATCAATTTAATAGTAGCAGTGATGATTATGAATTTGGGGGATATCTGTTTTCCGCAAAACCATCACTTGAAACAAAGCCGATAAAAGTTCCTTCTAAACCAGGAAAAGTAATCAAAAAACTTGAATGGGTAGATAAAGAATCAAAGAAGGTTTTAAGAAGCGTTAACGGTTTTACACCAGGTAAAATAATGTATGAAGGTAAAGATGGGTTAAAGGATTCTTTACAAGGGTCAAAATTGCGAGTTTCATCTGCACGAAACACTAACTACGGAGGCGTATACTATTGGGATCGTTGGTCAATCAATGATCCAGTAAACTGGGATGGTAAACATTGGCGTGCTGGTGCTGGTCGTGTAAGTGTAGCAGATAGCAGAGGGTGTGACGCTAATGTTCCTACTGAGAATATTAAAGGACATCTATTGCCGAGATACCCCGGATGTACGGATCCGTTTTTAGAGGCAGATATTCCTCGTACTGAGCCTTTTTATATCAAGGAGCCTTCAGATCCATTGGATAAAGCTTGGATGAAGACAGGGGCAATTTCAAAGGAATTGAACGATGTCACAGCAACTAATGTCGATGTTGACAGAACTACTGATATAAATGATGTACACGGAACTTACGGACAAACAGACCCGAGTACCGTGGGAGGTAAGGTGGCTAGATTATCAAACTTAGACCAAATCACAATCTATTTCGAGCAAACCTTCAACAACGATACCTACAATAAATACTGGGCAAATCCAGGGGCCAAGCAGGTCTGGTATTTCTCTAAATTCTTTGTTGATTTCAACTCAGTTACATACCGATACAAAGACAAATTACTTATCGCTACATATGCCGATGGAACATCGGGACTAGAGATTACGGGGAACAAATGTGTTGCCCCTGGTGGGACTACACAATTGGTTGCCAAATTAACGAAAGTTGATGGCACCACATGGGAGCTGAAAAACCATGCTAAACTAACGTGGACAAGCTCTAATGCTAGTGTGATGACCATCAACAATTCAGGTCTGGTTACAGCTGTAGCATCTACCGGAACGTCAACCATCACTGCTCGTTTTGCTGACTCCACTCAGGCGTTGGATGAAAAGGCAGACTTCTCTATGACCGTGGGAACGGGGAGCTCCTGTACCGACGATAACAACGGAGGGAACCCTGGTGGAGGGACGGGCCAGTGCAAATACACGATTGCGGCTCCTTCATCGGGAAGCACAGTAACCGGAAATAAGATGAATCCAGATGTAACCGGAATGATCAAAGCCGACAACCGTGGCAATGAGAAATTCGATGTCCTCAGAGGGATTCCAACCTCCGAGAATTTGTATGCTAATGTGTTTGCGAATCAGTATCTATTCCAACATACATTTGCTAAAATGTCAGGCAAAGTAAACTATCAGTGCCAGGTAGAGGTTACCTATGCTCTGGAGTGGAAGCAGAAGCAACCAGATGTGTGCACGACGAATAAACAAGGGCAGCGTGTGTGCACGCCACAACCGGATTTGACGATGAGAGATACAGAATCCAAGACCTACAGCTTTTCCTTCCAACGTGACTATTCGTATTGGCAGATCAACAACATCGAAGTGTACGGAATTCAACGAGCAAGTATGAACAACTACGCACTGCCTAATGGAACAGTAACGCTGCAGCCATCAGGGTACTCAGCCCCTTCTCTTTCAACGGATCACAATTCGGATGCATCGGCTCACGTCAAGCCGAAGGATAGTGGTACAATTTCATTTACACCAGCAACAGTACCAGGAATGTATACAAGGCCGAGCGTGCCAAATGATGAATCACAACTCAAAAGCAGGGCTGAATCACAAACGGGAGAGCCAGAAGTACGAAATGATCTTGTGACCTTCAACGGCACTACGATTATGAGCAATAGCTGGACAACGAAACATGGAACGACACCTGGAAATATCCCTTCACCTACGATCATTGGTCAAAATGTTCTCTATCGGAGCGGTATGCTTATTAGCAGCAAGCTCGTCAATGCGGCCAACACCCCAAGCTCAGGCACGATCTACTACAATCTTGTTCCCGGCAACATAAATGGGGGCAGTGAC
Organism: Paenibacillus sp. UNC217MF; assembly: GCF_000686865.1. Classification (NCBI taxonomy): domain Bacteria; kingdom Bacillati; phylum Bacillota; class Bacilli; order Caryophanales; family Paenibacillaceae; genus Paenibacillus; species Paenibacillus sp. UNC217MF. The sequence continues at coordinate 27,846 of NZ_JMLT01000027.1, forward strand.
AAGCAATTCTCAATCAACGGCATTAATACCGTTACCGTACATACACCTGTTGTGAATTACTCCTCGATTACGGATGATCGTGAATATAACCAAAAGACAACACCCAACTACATTCGTGCCGCCTTGATACTGGAGCGGCCATTTACAGTCCGAATGCCTACGAACGGTCAGCATGTGAATTATCCGGGATACGGCGACCGTGATTATGCGAAATATTTCCGAATGAAGCAGGTATGGTTCCCATTCGATGTCTATACCGCAGATCGCAGCAGATTCATCCCGAAGCGCACGTGGACGGACATACCGGTTAACCAATTAGATACGACATTCTTCCTGCCTGTCTGGGTCGATGAGGGGGATTATTCGGTCTTATACCGCACGATTGCGGAAAATGCGCCGGATTCCTTCACGCATCAGCCAACAGCCAATACGAATTGGGAGAACCATGTGGCGACCCATGAAATCGCGGTCGAGGTCATTGGCAGGGTGTACGATTTCCATGTGACGGACATTATGGACTTCAATTGGGAGACGGTATTTCGCAAGCAGAAGGGAAGCAGTGAACCTACTGGAAACTCCTATTGGGTGGGGAGCAAAGGAATCGACGGAGATGCGCGCGGTAATGCCTTTCCTTATGAGCTTCCTGTCCGCAAAGGAAGCCACCCTGATTCCTCGTTTAAAAATGTAGCTGTGAAGACAGGGTATGCGTTCAAATTCGACCTGAAGACGAAGGGGAATATGTTCGGCTCAGGAGATGGCATCCATCTTAAGCCTACCTTCTACTTCACGGACAGCAAGGGGCAAAAGCGTCAGGAAGTAGACGTCTATTACCATACTGATGAACGGAAATTTATTCGGATTGGCTCAGCAGAGGACAAGGTAAGGCGGAGTATGGAGCTTAATGCGCGACTTCGCAACGTGCCAGAGCAGCGCATCTTAGATGCAGCGGGCGCCTTCTATGAGCTGTTCGCCAGCAGCATATCGACAAGCCGTCAAGCTTACATCGAGGAATGGGCAAGGGCAGCGAAGAAGCCGACGACAATTGGCAGCTACAGTGATCTCTTCCTGCCGTACCATGTCCGAACATTTATGGGGCCGACAAGTGTGCCAACTGGAGTCTCGAAAGCACGTGCATATTCGTCGATTCAACAGTGGTATGGAGAATACAACCTGCCCGCGAAGCTGTATATCGTGCCGAAGGGCTTTGATTTATCGAAACAGTTCAGCTTTAACGACAAGGCGCCATTCTTCCTGCGCGATGGGTTCCTCATCGTGAACGTTGATATAGAGACGGTACGAGACGGGCAGAAGGGGAAGCCGCATTTGCAATACATAAAAGCACCGCTCACAAATCAATGGAAGCGGGAGGGTTCCCACCCGCAATTCACAGATCCGTACGGCGTTACGTTCCGACTAAAGGATGGGGATGTCATGTTCTACCGAGCGGATCAATCATCGGTTGATGATTTTGGAGTAACAGGAACGCATTAATTCGACGATGTATCTTGGGCGCATGACGAGAGGCAACAGCATCGCTAATCACAGTTGAACGACAAATAGTTGAAAGAGAAAGACCCGTAAGACGGACGCTCTGCAAAATAGAGAGCTCCTCTTGCGGGTTATTTTCTTTTTGTGGCCCGAAGGTTGTCTTCTCGGCTATTTAATCTGCAGGAAATTGATAGATTGTATAGTAGACCGGCTGTGGTATATTTTAGTTTGCCCATACCTTGTATAATTTTACCTAACTGAAATGTCGATATTAGGAGGAATGCTTCATTATGCAGCGTTGGTTAGGCAAGTCATTGAAGCGCAAGTTATCGATAATGTTGCTAGGTGCCATCCTTGTGCCATTGTTGTCGCTGGGATTTGTATTGTACAGCATTGCAGCGAAGGAGGCCGAAGAACGAACGAAGCAGTCCAGTCTTGGGCTGCTGGATCAGATCAAGACAAATCTGGAATTTATCGTGCAGGACGTTGAGAATATGTCCATTTTCCTAATTGCACAGGAGGACATTCAGCGTTATCTCGCGTCTACGAATCAGGGCAGCAGCGGGCTGCAAATTAAACTGATGGGATTCTTATCGAACTTTGCTTTTTCCAAATCATATATCTCAAACATCTCCATCTATCCAAACAACGGCAATCATACGCTATCCAACACAACGATTTTCAACAACGGACTCTTCACAGACAACAAGAACACGAACATCCAACAGGTAAAGAATAAATGGTGGAGCTCTCTCTACACGAACGTGACAACGAACGGAGCGGAGAAGGTCATTTCCTTCGTGCGGCCAATAGGGAGCACTACGACTTATCAGCCTAAGGGGATGCTATCCATCAGCATAAGCGAAGCAGCGATTGCTGATTTTATGATGAAGCCGGCTCTGGGCAGTGGAGAGAGCTTGCTGCTTGTAGATCGGGACAATCGAATTCTCTCGGGTACGATCCGGGATGGTCTGTCGAAGTCCGTGACGGAACTGCTTCCGAACTGGGATGCACCAGGGATGCAAGAGAGACAGGGCTTTGTCACCTACGGGGAAGGGAAAGACAAGAAAACAATCGTGTATACGACAGTTCCGCATGTAGACTGGCGTCTGCTGGCAGTGATTCCTTATGAGCAGTATCAGGCGCAGAATCAATATGTCGTAACGATAACGGCCGTTACGATTGGACTAGCGATGGTTATCATCGCAGGTATCGTGCTGTTCCTTATCATGCGGGTGACGAGGCCGCTGCAGACGGTGGCAGTCTCCTTGAAGGGGTTTCGGCCCGAGGAGGATGTCATTGCGCTTCCGATTACCTCATCTGATGAAATTGGCATGCTCGTGCATAGCTATAACAAGCTTGGAGAACGTGTCCATGTGCTGATGGAAGAGGTGAAGCGGCATGAATCCATGAAGAAAGAAGCCGATATGCAGGCGCTGCAGGCACAGATCAACCCTCATTTCTTATACAACACGCTGGCATCCATCCATTGGATGGCGCTCATGAACAAGGACGCCACGATTGCGCAGATGGTCGGGGCATTAAGCGATTTCTTGCGCTTCAGCTTGAACAAGGGGAGCGAGTATTGTCAGGTCACGCAGGAGGTGCTTCATGCGCAGCACTACGCATCGATTCAGCAGATTCGGTACCCGGATCAATTCGACATCACGTTCCATATCAGTCCTGAGCTTGAATCGCAGTGGATGCTGAAGCTTCTTCTTCAGCCGCTGATCGAGAATGCAATCATTCATGGAATACTTGGCAAGCGATCAAAAGGCCGAATTACCGTAATTGCACAACACACTGCAGATGACCATATACACTTCACCATTGAAGATTCCGGACAAGGGATGCCGCAGGAACAGTTGGACGCACTCCTTCAGCAGATCGAACTTCCACTAGACCAGACACGCAAGCCAGAACACAGCTATGGGCTGCGCAATGTGAACCAAAGGCTCAAGCTGCATTATGGGGAGGCGTCTGGGTTGCAGATTCATAGCGTAGAAGGCGGGGGGACGACCGTATCCTTTATGATTCCTTTTATCGAAAAGGAGGTTGAAAGACAATGAAGCTGCTAATCGTGGATGATGAGGTTATTATTCGTACAGGCATTCATCAAGTCATTGATTGGTCTGCGATCGGAATCACGGCTTTACAGCCTGCTGCATCGGGAGAAGAGGCCTGGCAGCAGATTCATAATGAACAGCCCCATATCGTGATGACGGACATTCGAATGGGGGCGATGAGCGGGTTGGAGTTGGCTTCCCTAGTGAGAAATCATTATCCAGCAACAGAGGTAATCATGCTGTCCGGGTATGATGACTTTGCCTATGCACAGCAAGCAATGCGAGTAGGCGCGCAGGATTACATCTTGAAGACGAGCCGTCCAGAGGAGATCATGGAGGCGGTCTTGAAGGCGAAGCAGAGATGGGAAGCAAGACAGCAGCATGATCGGATCGGACATTTGAATGTCCATCTGCTCAAGAAGCAGCTGCTGGAACAGCTGTTGACGGAAGGAATGCCGGAAGAACAACTTGCGGGCGGACAAGTATTGGAGCTGCTGGAGCTTAAGGCGGAGAACAGAGCATATCAGGTTATTTTCCTCACTGTATCTGGTTGGAAAGATGAACAACTGCTGCTGTTTGCAGCTTCGAATATTATAGGCGAAGCATTGCAGTGTGATATCTCGCTTCGGCCCAATCACATGGTTCTATTATGGAAACAGAAGACGGAGTATGAGCAGACAAGAACGCTGTCTACGACGTTTGCCAATTGTGAGAATCTTCTGAAATGCTCGATCTTCGCGGCATTCGGATCTATTGTTCCTCACTATGAGAAGATACGGCAATCCTACGTGGAAGCCGAGCGAGCATTGGCCTATGTACATATCGTTAGCGATAGAAGGATCATCCAGTATAAAGACATTCAGCATCGAACAGGCGGTAGAACGGTATGTACACGGGAGGAAGAGAATGAACTCGCCACGATATTAACGCAAGGCAATCGGGCGACGCTGGCACATTGGATTCAGGAGATTGTGAAGGCGCAAGTCTTAGACGAACAGACAACGCCTGAATCGCTGCTGGCCTATTTGCAGTCTATATTGGTGTCAGCCTGCCGTTGGCTGGAGCGAATGGTGCCCGAAGAACGTACGCTCAGTGAATTTCGCCATCGTCTTCTGCCGAATCATGAAGTAGAAGCGGGATTGTATCGCGCCTGCTGCGCCATCATGGAACGCTATCAGCAATACGATGAACGGAATCGCGCGAATTCCTATATTCAGCGTGCGATGTTCTATATCCGAGAACATTTGCATGAGAGTCTCTCCCTACAACAGGTAGCTGCCTATGTGCATGTGAATCCGAATCATTTCAGTGAGGTGTTTAAGCGGGAAGCCGGCATGAATTATATTGACTTCGTAACATTGGAGCGAATGGGGCTTGCGAAGGAACTGCTAACGGGATCGGAGCGGAAGATAAGTCAGGTAGCAAGCGATTGCGGCTACGAGGATGTGAAGTATTTTTGCAAGCTGTTCAAAAAGCATATCGGATTGTCCCCCTCTCAATATCGGCAGCACAACTGAAAAAAGTCACCCCTTTCACCGAAGAATATCACCTGCTTTACAAATGTCTTTCTTTTATAGTGGTACCTAAGAGATATCGTTTATAAAAGTGCGACACTTCCACAGTAGTGTACAGCGTGGATAGAGGGCCGATGGTACTGTTGGGCAAACACTTTTAAAATGAACTGAAGTCATGAGGAGGGCTGCACATGTTGAAAAACAAAATGCGTTGGAGCCAAATGGTTATGCTTGTGATGATGCTTACATTGGTGCTGGCAGGCTGCGGAGGTGGATCGACATCCCCATCAGATTCGAACTCAGGGGCCAAAGTGGATCCGAAGAGTAAGATTCAGCTTACTCTATGGCATAACTTCACTGGGGAAGATTTGCGCGCCAAGGCGATGCGGGGAATCATTGAACAGTTCAAGAAGGATAACACGAATGTAGACTTGCAGATTCAAGCAATTCCACCGGATGCGTATCGCCAACGATTGAAAGCGGTTGCGGCTGCAAATGAGATGCCGGACGTATTCATTATGCATCCGGGTACGATTGCCAAGGAGTTCTCAGCTGCAGGCTTGATTCAGCCGCTTGATGGATTGCTTGATGCGAATAAGGATTGGAAAGACGGCTACATGCCGAACTCCTTCGATGACTTCACGTTTGACGGGAAAATATACAGTGCGCCAATGGGACTGTCTCCAACGTCTATTTTGTATTACAACGAGAAAATACTAGCGGATAATGGCCTGACTGTACCGAAGACTTGGGATGAATTATTGAACGCAGTTAAAACGCTTAAATCCAAAAATATCATTCCAATCGCGCTTGGCAATAAAGCTCCATGGCTTGCACAATCCAGTATTCTCAGCTCGCTGGCAGATCGCGTGACGGGCACAGAATGGTTCAACAAGGCGGTTGCACAAGACGGAGCGAAGTTCACAGATCCTGAATTCGTGAAGGCGCTTGAGCATTTGCAGGAGCTTGCTACGGTTGGTGCGTTCCAGGAAGGCTTCAACGCGATCGACGGGACACAAATGGAACAATTGTATTCACAGGGCAAAGCCGCGATGATCATTGAAGGCGGATGGGCGGTAACGAATCTAGTCGCAACGGCGCCTCAAGAGGTACTAGACGCCACAGGCGTTGCTGTGCTGCCATCCATTCCGGGAGGTAAGGGAGATCCGAACTCGGTGTCCGGCGCGATCGGGGTTGGACCTGCGCTGAGCAGCAAGGTAGAAGGCGATAAGAAGAAGATAGCGGAAGAACTCATTCTAGCACTGGCTGGTCCGGAAGCTCAGAAGACAACATTAGAGGCGAACCAGCTCGTCAGCTTCAAAGTAGATCTCGATAAGAGCAAAGTGAACGCATTGTTCGCCAAGCTGTATGATCTCGTGAATCAAGTGAAGCGTACACCTGTCTATGATGCGAAATTAACGTCTGGAGCAACAGAGGTCGTCAATAATGGCTTGCAGGAGCTGCTTCTCGGCGGGAAGGCGGAAGATATCGCGAAGAAGATTCAGGATGCGCAGGAGCAAGGGTTGAAGGAGTAGTTTGTGTTTGGACGTAAGGCCATTATTGACCCTACTTACGTATTGGGATCATGCAGCCTAACAAAAGAAAAGGATAGATGACTATGACCGCTGCATCGCGAGCGCGGATGTTTATCATGCTTGGCTTGCTGCCCGCGCTTCTTATTTATTTGGTGTTCGTCGTCATTCCGGTAATCTGGTCATCGTATTATGGCCTGTTTAGCTGGAAAGGCATGGGCGATATGAAGTTCATTGGATTGAAAAATTATATAGAGGTTCTAAGCGATCCAATCTTCTGGGGCTCATTCCGCAACAATCTGTATATCGTGGCTTATTCTGTATTCGGTCAAGTTCCAATTGCCTTGCTGCTGGCGCTGCTGCTCGTGCGCAATCGCTGGTTCGAGAAGTTCATCCGCGCTTCGGTATTCATGCCGATGGTGCTGTCCTCGGTCGTGATCGGCTTAGTATGGGGATATATCTATCATCCTCAGATCGGGATATTGAACTTCCTTCTGGATTCGCTCGGATTGTCTTCTTGGAAGCTCGGCTGGCTATCCGATCCGAAGGTGGCAATGCTGTCGATTGGACCGCCGATCATATGGAGCAATATCGGGCCGTATCTAATCTTATTTATCGCAGCATTGCAAAATATTCCGAGCGAAGTGAATGATGCGGCCAAGCTGGATGGTGCTGAAGGGTGGAAGAAGCTGTCCCTCATTACACTGCCGATGATTTGGGGCATGATTAAGGTGGCTGTTATTCTATGCATCTCGGGAAGTTTGAAGGCATTCGATCTCATCTTTATCATGACGCACGGCGGTCCGGCACATTCAACCGAGCTTCTGGCCACGTATATGTACAATAACACGTTCAATATTTTCCGATATGGGTATGGGAGTGCCGTATCGACATCTATTGTCATTCTAAGCTTAATCCTGATTGTAGTCAGTCAATTGCTGATGAATCGGAAGAAGGATGCGCTCTAAGTAGAGGAAGGACTCGAACATGATGAGTAACATAGGAGCGGATTTCGATCAGACACGATCATGCTTCGATGTTGCCACTTATAAGTCCAAGAAGATAGGAGGAGAGGAACATGGGGAACCAACCCGTTCAACAGCTTGGCCGCATGCCTTCCTCTACAAGGAGACGTGCTTCCAGCCGGGTGTGGAAGCAGGGGGGAGCCGGACTGGTCTGGTTGCTGCTAACCCTGTATGCATTATTGACCCTGTATCCATTGTTATGGCTGTTCATCAGCAGCTTCAAGAGCAACGAAGAGTTTTTCTCCTCTCCATTTGGCATGCCAAGCGAGTGGAGATGGGATAACTTCGTTCGAGCATGGGATGTAGCGAGCATGAATGTTGCCTTCGGCAATTCTCTGGCTGTTACGGTAATTTCACTCGTGTCCACCCTGCTGATCGGCGCACTTGCAGCCTTTGTATTGTCACGATTCAAGTTCAAGTGGAAGCCGTACATCATGGGATTGTTCCTGCTCGGGATGCTCATTCCGATTCATAGTACACTGGTTCCACTGTTCATTATGATGAAGCAAATGTCCATTCTCGACACCTATGCGGCGCTTGTACTGCCTTATACGGCATTTGAACTGCCAGTTGCGATATTTGTCCTGTCCGCGTATATGACCTCCTTCCCGAAAGAACTGGAGGAAGCCGCATTGATCGATGGTGCAGGATATACAGGGATCTTCTTGCGGGTTATTCTGCCGCTGTCGATGCCGGCGCTGGCAACCGTGTCTGTACTTGGCTTCCTGCGCTTCTGGAACGACTTCGCATTCCCGCTCGTCTTCATTAGCAATCCGCTGCTGAAGACATTGCCGCTCAGCCTCTCCATCTTCGCGGATGGCTACGGTACGGACTACAGTCTGACGCTGGCAGCACTTAGCCTGTCGGTCGTTCCGACGATTATTATGTACTTGATCTTCCAAGAACAGATTATGAAGGGGATGCTGGCAGGGGCAGTGAAGGGGTAACAGTGGGGAAAGCATCATATGATTTGTATAACTGACTATTATTTAAACGTAACAATCCTTACCGCCAACGAATTTCGTTGGCGGTATTTGTGCATGCTTCATGGCTGTTGGTTACAGAAATAAATGTAAATGAGTCTTGCCGAGGGACAAACGCTGCTTGACTTATGTGAATGCCTAATTATTTCTGCTTGGGCAAAGCGCCGTGTCTATCCTTGTTCTTCATCATACTATGTTGTGTACCTAGAGAAAGGAGGTCATCTCAATGGGTGAATTTGCTGGCAGAGGCTGTGGATTTGGAGGCTTCACGAGCACAGGCGCAATCTTAGTTCTGTTTATCTTGTTGGTTATCATCTTGAGTTCTTGCTTTATATAATACGATAGGATTGAACAATATCGTTACCGACTTCAATGATCGACATCATCGTGTTATGCCTTGCTGATGAAGCAAGGCTGTTTTTATTAGTAGGGAATAGCTCGTATGAAGCACTTTTCTTTTCTACACGACATTTACTACATTTACTAGAGTATGCTGGCAAGTCCGAAACCGACTGAGCAAAATGGATGTGTAAGCTACACCCATTTATGTGGCGGTGCTCAATCATTTCTTAGCTTTTTACGAACGAGAGCACAAATCTGTACAACAGGATGAATTGATCCGGAAGATTATTACTTTCATAACGCTTACAGTCCTGTGAGAGATTATGTCTCGTAGTCATGGCAAAAGAAAAAGCATCCTTAACAGGGGAATATCTATCCCAGGCTAAGGATGCTTGCAGGTTATCGCAGTCCGTTTTCTATTCTATGGTTGCATATTGTGAAAGCAAATGATTAGTCTTCGAATAACTCATCCATCAGCTGGTCGACTTCTTTTCTGCGTTCTTCTGTAGCTTGTTTGTCAATCGTGATTACATTTCCGACAATATGAACAACATCTCCAACCTCAGCTTCTGCGGGGAGCAGATGCTTCGGATATTCGATGGTATGTCCATCTTCTACTTCAATGGTTACGATATCACATTCAATCTGGTCGATTACCCCTTGAATCAATGTTGTTACCTCGCCTTCTCAAATGTTATTGACTTTCCGTCACTTATTGAAATGACAGTGCCCTCTTTATCAGTTCGGAACACTTTGACATTGGCTTTCTTAAGGCGTTTCATGATGACATCTTTCGGATGATTATATTTGTTATCCTTGCCAACGCTGATTACCGCATACGTTGGATGAATTGCTTTTAGGAACTCAGCTGAGGTAGACGTATCCGACCCATGGTGGCCGACTTTGTATACATCTGCTTTTAAATTCGCACCGCTGTTGACCATGTCGGTTTCGCTTTTACGCTCAGCGTCCCCTGAGAATAAGTACGATGTATTTTTGTATGTAACCTTAAGAACTGCGCTCCATGCATTCAAGTCCTTTCCATAATCTCCGACTGGAGCAAGGAACTCAGCTTGTACGCCATCGAGCGGGAGCTCGACCCCAGCTTTTGCGGATTTGATCTTGAGCTTTTGCTTTTTGACCGCTAATAGGAAATCCTCATAGGTCTTCGTTGTGTGAGATACTCTGGGCGCATATACGGATTTGGCTGGAATCGCATTGAGGACGGTATCCAGTCCACCGATATGATCGGCGTCAGGGTGAGTGGCTATGACTGCGTCAAGCTCTTTAACCCCGTACTGTTTCAAATATTTGACCACGTTCTCTCCTTGACTGTTGTCCCCTCCATCAATTAGGACATGCTGTCCTTTGGGCGTTCGAATTAGGGTTGAATCTCCCTGACCAACGTCCAGATAATATACTTTCAATACGTCTGACGATTGCGCCTTAGGCTTCTCTTGCTTAGGCTTCTCTTTCTGGATGTTTCCTTGAGTTTCCGTACTTGTTGGTGTGCAAGCTGTCAGCAATACGACCAAAAGCAGGAAAGGTATGTATAGTTTCTTCATAGATGCCTCCTTCTCCTATTAACAATATTATCATATTGCAATGGGGGATAGGATGGTTGATGTTGGTCTCTTTCTTGTTCTTGGCCACCGTATAACATGAAAAGTTAACGAGAAACGACTGTATGTAGAGAAGGGGAAGAAATTTAGGTTCAGCAAAGCACGAAAACACCTTCAAGATTATGTTTTATCTTGCGATAAGAACACTCATCAGAAAGGTGCTTTTATTTTTCTCACTTTTTTGGGGAACTTCGAATCATTGATAAGGTTTATTTTAGCTCAACGACCGTACTAGCATTCAATTTCGGTGAAGCAGTGGCAGTGGTATCAGAAGGGACGTCTATTAACATCTTTACCTGAACAGTGTACCGTCCTTTCGGCACCTTCTTTTTCGCCTTGTCCTTGAGATTCCATTCCGCTGTAAACGATAGCTCACCATCCTTTTTCAAATCATGGATGATCAGTTGTTGTGTGAATGCTTTGTTGTCAGACCAGTTGAACACTTCTTCATTGTTTTCATTGTTAACGATGATTTCATATTTTTGTGAGCTGTAAGAGAGAGTAATATCTTTGCCAGACGTGTTGCGGAGTTTCATATGAATGAGCAGGCGGTCTTTCTTTTTCTCGGTTGATAAAGTGGTTTGCAATGTAGGCTTCGATTCCTTTTTATCCTTGCCCTTGGCGGGCAACGGTTTGATTTGTTGAACTTGATGCTTCGATTGCGACTGCTGCTGGTTGGCCGCATATGCGCTTTGCGTACTGCCGACTAGAAAAATAAGTGCGCTTGCCCATACCAGTGGCAGCATGATTGATTTTTTCATTCACATCACCTCATTCTACATAACGTGAGTGGGGGAGAGATTGTTGCATTTAGGGTATTGAATTGTAAACTATATATTCGAGTTCATGAAAGGAAGAAGCCCTAGTCAATTGACTAAGGCTTAGGTAATTCCATCAATGAAGAATGGACTTTATATCCGATTGAGAGTTGCTTCTTTGAGAAAGGCTTCTACCTGTCATTCCAGGGATATAGCTATTTTACAATCTCTAATTTAAAGAGATATTTACAGCTTCAACAGCATGTATATAGGTTGTGTCAAATACAGGAGCTTTGGAATCCTCCGGCTTAACCAATAATCCAATCTCTGTACAACCTAATATAATTCCTTCTGCTCCTAATTCAATTAACCCTTGGATCACTTTTTTATAGTAGTCCCTTGATTCTTGATGAATTTTTCCCAAACATAATTCTTCATAAATAATCTTATTGATAAGTTCTCTTTCATCGGCATTTGGTACAATAACTTTTATCCCATTCAGCTCTAAGCGTGATTTATAAAAATCTTGCTCCATCGTATATTTGGTGCCAAGCAACCCAATGGTTCGAAGCCCTTTTTCTTTAATTCGATTTGCCGTTGCATCTGCTATATGTACAATGGGGATATTGATTTTGGATCGGATATCATCTATAACTTTGTGCATCGTATTCGTACAAATAACGATAAAATCGGCTCCTCCTTTCTCCAAAGAGCGAGCAGCGTTAGCTAATACTTCACCGGCTTTTTCCCAATTACCTTCTGCTTGATACTGTTCAATTTCATCAAAATCAACACTGTATAGAAGGCATCTCGCTGAATGCAGCCCTCCCAGTTTTCTTTTTACCTCTTCATTAATTATCCGATAATATTCAACTGAAGATTCCCAGCTCATTCCGCCAAGCAAACCAATTACTTTCATGTTGCCCCTCCATTCAACCTTTTTTGCCACCAGTTCAACCGCATTTTTTTCTAATAGAACGATGAAGGAACTGATGCCTTCTTCTACTATGGTACATTATTATAATATTGAAAAGAGTAAACATAAAAGTGAAGATAAATCATAGTTATGTAAAAACTTGTCGTCGACCTCCAATCGCGTAAAAAGTCTTGGGGATCGACGACTAATTGCACGGAGATGTAACGGGGAAATCAATGATATTGTAAGGAATCAATAAGAAGTTGGTATGTTAAGCGATTAGAAAATATGGGTTGTTTGTTTAAACGACTGTTTGGTAGAATGGGCGTAACGACGGCACCTTTTGGGGTTATGAACGTACCTATGAGGAATTGAAGTTTAAAGAAGCTGCCGCCAATTGAACGGGGCTCGCTATGTCCACAATCCACTTAGATTAAGTTTTCTTTATAGAATATTACATTAATGTTTAATAACCGACAAAATATTAGTCCTATCGCACTATATACCAGAAGGTTGATTAATTGGTAATATTTTGTTAAGAGTTCGGCCGACTCATATTGCATTTGGAGGCGAATGTTTATGAGAATAAGAAAAGTAATAACAGCCTTGATTACTTCCGTGCTACTACTAACTTTTGCACCATCTGCTTTTGCGCAAAAAGGTGTTGCAGATACCTTTGATACTGCAATTGAGGTTGACCTTGGCTATGTGCATGAGCATGGCGGTTACCTCGACGCTCCCGATGATCTCGATTTCTACCATGTAAAGAACACTACTCCAGGCATGCGTACAGTAGCAGCGTTATTTACCCCACCTAATAGTGGTGGAACGTATGATCTGATGTTTATTGTATTCAAAAATGACGGACAAGTTATTTCGTTCAAAGATGAGGGCAATAGTCCTGCAATAACGCGTTTTCTGACAACCACTATTAATCCTGGTGAAGACGTGTATGTATTAGTGCGAGGGAGATACCCTTCGGATTATGATCCTAACACACCGTACAGACTGGTAATAGACACTCGCCGTTAGATGTTATTAATAAAAAAAGCACCTTTAGGTGCTTTCAGACTGTCGACAAATGCCTCAGGTTACATGAGTAACCGGGGCATTTTTTCAAAAAAATGGTTTTCGGAGCTTGAAAATAGAGAAAGGTCCTTTTTTCCTCCACATCCAATTCGCCAGTTTTTTGAGGTTCATGGCACTGAAAACAAGCATCGTCTGCAAGGCCACTTTTTGAAGTCCTCGTAAAGTGGTCCATCGCATGCGATGCTTTTCTTTGAGATCGGCGAAGACACGTTCAATCGTTTCTTTTCGTATAGCATATAACTGTTTGTTCTCCGGTGTGTGCCTAAGATGGTCAACCTCTTCCACATACCTCGCCCAGACATGACGGGTCACTCGCTTGATCACGTCTTTGCTCTCCGTGCACTGGCTCCGTAACGGGCAATTTCTGCAAATACTCGGATTCGAACGGTATTGCTTATATCCTTCCCGGGTTGTAGTCTCATAGATTAACACCTGATTAGCCGGACAGAGATAACAATCGTAATGCTCATCATAGACGTATTCATGCTTCCGGAAGAATCCGTCCTTCGTATGTGGACGGGTGTAGGGCATAACGGGGCGAATCTGCTTATCCAGCAACGTTTTACAAATGTGTGGGGTCTTGTATCCGGCAACTGCAGCTACCGCTTGGGGGCAGCCAAAGCTATCTGCAACTTCTTTTAAAACTTCTTCCCGTGCATTGCCCGGTCCCGATTCAGTACCGCTTCCAACTCAGTCTGGTACCTTTTCGCCTCTTGTTCCACCATTTGCTTGATGTATTTCTTCTTGTTAGCGTTGGCCTTTACGTGTGTCGCATCGATGAAGAGTACGGAGGGATCCACTAAATTATGGCGGCAGGCCTGTTTCAGGATCTGGCTGAAAATCTGCTCGAAAATGTTGGTATCCTTGAAGCGACGCACATAGTTTTTGCCAAAGGTACTGAAATGAGGAATGGACCGGGTAAAGTCATAGCCGAGAAACCAGCGGTAAGCCACATTAGTTTCGATTTCTCGAATGGTTTGGCGCATGGAACGATGCCGAACAGATATTGAATGAAGACCATCTTAATGAGGACCACCGGGTCAATGCTGGGCCGACCCTGATCTGCACTGTACAGGTCTTTTACCAAGTCGTAAATGAAGGAGAAGTCGATGACTTTTTCAATTTTACGAACCAAATGATCTTGGGGAACAGTTCGTCTAAAGCAACAACCGCAATCTGATAGCGGCCATCTTCCATTTCCTGATGAAGCATGATTTTCACCTCGTTCACATTGTTCTCTTATGTATTCGACAAAAAAAGCGTGTAGACCTTGTATCTAAAGATACTTTGTCTACACGCTGGAACCTCAACAGATGTTGGGGTCTTTTTTTGTATTTCCATATTTCCGTTGACTTCCTTAAAATGGTGTGTTAGTTTATGTTTGAAAATGAGAATCATTATCACTATCTGTTATATTTATATTATTCATCAACTTCACCGCGATTTCAAGAGGAGGGGAATTTATGCGTGCAACAGAAAAAGCGCATACAGATAACGGCTCGAACGTGATGGGCCACATGCAGAAGACGGATTTGCAGGAGATTAAAGCGTTCATGGAGCGCCATTATAATGAGCAGCTCACGATTGGACAATTGGCGGAAATGGCGAATATCAGCCCCAAATATTTCGTGGATTTATTTAAACGAAGGTTCGGTCAGAGCGCGATGGGATTTTTGACGGATGTGCGCATTATGCATGCGAAGCGCTTGCTGACGGAATCAGACGCAAGGTTGCGAGACATTGCGCAAAAGGTAGGCTACCGAGACGAGTTCTATTTTAGCCGCAAGTTCAAGAAGGAGGTCGGCTTGTCGCCATCCGATTTCGCTAAAGATTCCAAGAGGAGCATCGCCGTATGCTCATCTTCGACCATAGGCCACTTGCTTGCGCTCCAACTCATCCCGGAGGCAGCGCCTCTCGATCCCAAGTGGTCTCCTTATTATTACAACCTCTACAGCGACAAAATTAAAACGCATCTTCTTTTAACTGATCCATATCATAAATTCACGTTTGAAATTAATTTGGATAAGCTGTGCCGGGCACGGCCGGACGTTATCATTGCCTCAGATCAGCTCCAAATGCGCGAGAGCAGCAAACTGAATGGGATCGCTCCCGTTCACAATGTATCGAGTAAAGCGGGCTGGAGAGAGCAGCTTATGGGAATTGCCCGCTTCTTGAACAAGGAAGAGCTTGCGCAGCAATGGATCAATCATTACGAAAAAAACGCCCGAGCCGGACGCGCACAAGCGGCGCAGCAGTTGGGAGACGATCGCGTCATGGCACTGCGAATCTACCAGACTCAACTATTCGTGTACCAGAATCGAGGTTTGGAGGAAGTACTGTACGATGACTTGCATCTCAAGGCTGCCTGCGAAAGAGGGCTGCAAGGTCATTCTCCGATCTCGATGGATGAGCTTCGTGAGCTGAATCCTGAACGGGTTCTACTTGCCGTGTGTCCAGAGGCTTCATCCCGCAAATATTGGTTGTCACTGCAGCATTCTCCCGAATGGAGGCAGCTTCAAGCGGTACGGAACGGACATGTCCATCCGATAACCGCAGATCCTTGGTTCGAATATTCAGCTATTGCGATAGCACGGATGCTGGATGAGGCTTTGCTGCTCTTTACTGGAAATTGTCCAAATACATTTCAGGATTATGGCTATGGTGAATCCTTTGCAACGTGAGTATACTCAGAGTCGATTGAGAATCGTTATCATTGGAGGAGAGGGATCGTGTTAAATCGACGGAATGCAGGGGCAAAAGGTTGGAAATTTAGACTAACAGCACTATTGTGCTGTGTACTTATCGGAAGTTTGCTCGCGGGCTGCGGGGCCAAAAAGGAGGGTGGCACTGCCGCACCCGAATCTCAGAGCCCGAAAGAAGCCACGTCCAATGTGTCAGCCACTGCTGCTGGAGCGAAGAATGCTGCGACAACCGAAGAGCGGACGGTAACGGACGAGCTTGGACATGAGATCAAGCTTCCGTCCACACCGAAGCGGGTATTCGCCCCTAACATGGAGGACTCCTTGCTGAAGCTGGGCGTGAAGCCTGTGGCTCAATGGTCTAACGGGAAGAAAGGGCATGAGTACTTGCAAGAAGAACTGAAGGATGTTCCTAAGTTGGACTTGTCGGCAGGGCTTCCTTCGCCGGAGGTGTTAATGTCCTATAACCCGGAATTGATCATCTTGCACACGGAGACATACGCCAAGGACGCAACAATATATGAGAGCTATGCGAAGATCGCGCCGACGTATGTCTTCAAAAATGCATCTGGAAATATCGAGAAATCGCTCGTCACGATAGGAGACTTGCTCGGTAAGTCCACTGAGGCTGATGCAGCATTGCAGGCATATCGGCAAAAGGTAACGGACGCCAAGGAGAAGCTGAGCAAGGCTGTTGAGAACAAGAAGGTCGCCATCATTCGATTTGCGCCAAGAGGTATTAGTCTGATGGGAGGCAAGTATTTGTGCGGATATGTGCTCCATCAGGATTTGGGACTTGGTATTACGAAGCTGGTGGCCAATGAGAACAGCGCGAATCTCTCGCTAGAAGTCCTTCCTGAAATGGATGCGGACTATATTTTCGTCATCAACGCTTACGATCAAGGAAGCGATCGAATGAAAGAGATGATGGACAGTCCAATTTGGAAGAGCATGCCTGCGGCCAAGCAGGGTCATGTCTATGAAGTGAACAACCAGTACTGGCTTGGAAGCGGCTTGATTGCATATGAAAAAATCGTTGACGACACGGTTCGCCTGTTGACGGAATAGGGGGCAAAGCGGTTGGAACAAATGAAATCAACGCCGACGCTTACCGACTTTTCACGCCGAAGGATCGAGATTCCACTTGCAGAACAGTGGGTGCTTCGTTCACGCGCAGAACGGCGATCGTATCAAATAATGGTGGCTCAGCCCCTAGGATCGCCTCCACCAAGCGGTTATCCGGTTATTTACTTGCTGGATGGCAATTCCGTATTCGGCATGATGGTGGAAGCGCTGCGGCTGCAATGCCGCAGACCGGATAAGACCGGAGTGCTGCCCGCTATTGTGGTAGGAATCGGTTATGAGACGAACGGACCATATGCACCAGATCGCTTCTACGACTTCACACCGCTGCCTGCCTCGGACTTCAAACAGCGCTCAGACGGCACACCACTCCCCGAGCAAGGCGGGGCGAGGGCTTTCCTGCAATTCATTGAGGAGGAGCTGAAGCCGCAGATCGAGAGTGAGTTCCAGATTGACCGCAATCGTCAGGCACTGTTCGGTCACTCGCTGGGCGGCTTGTTCACGATCTATACGCTGTTCAGCAAGCCAGAGGCTTTTCGATATTACATCGCGGGCAGTCCATCGCTCCATTGGAATCCGGACTACATGCAAGAGCTGGAGCGAAACTTCATCGCGCAAGCACGAATGAGAGAACGCTCATTTCCTGCACAGGTGCTTCTTGGTGCAGGAGAGCTTGAAAAAACGCATGTATGCCGTAACTGTGAGCGTGCGAACGAGCTGGCGAACCGTTTGTCGGCTATATCAGCAGACATCGGAGTAGAGGCGGAATACAAGGAATTTGAGCAGGAAGGCCATGTTTCGGTACTTCCAATATTGGTGAGCCGGGCGCTGCGATTCGCACTACACCCGGAAAAATAAAGAGAGGTTGGCAGGATGAAATATTCAGGGATTGAAGGCAAGGTAGCTGTTGTTACAGGCGCGGCTCAGGGGATCGGAGAGGCGGTGGCGCGTGCACTTGCCGTTCAGGGTGCAATCGTGGCTGTCGTCGATCGGAATGAGGCTGGTTGCACCAGCCTCGCAGCCGAACTTGATGCTGGCGGATATCATGCCGCTGCTTATTCAGTCGACGTATCCGACAGTACGGCCGTGAATCGAACGGTGGGGCGGATAGAAGAAGAGCTTGGCCCGATCGGCGTTCTTGTTAATGTGGCAGGCATACTGCGGCTTGGCCCGATTGAGATGCTCAGCGATGAAGATTGGCAGTCGACCTTCAGTGTCAATGTCAATGGCGTATTCTATATGTCGCGCGCTGTCGTAACGCGTATGGCCAAGCGCAGATCGGGAGCGATTGTGACCGTAGGCTCCAATGCCTCCGGTGTACCACGCACGCAGATGTCCGCCTATGCGGCATCGAAAGCAGCTACAACGATGTTCACGAAGTGTTTGGGCTTGGAATATGCTCGTCATCATATTCGCTGCAATATTGTGTCACCAGGCTCTACAGATACGGAGATGCAGCGCTCACTGTGGAATGGACAGAATGGAGCCGAAGCAATGATTGCGGGTTCGCCGGAAGCGTTCCGCCTTGGGATACCGCTGGGCAGAATCGCGCAGCCATCGGACATTGCCGATGCTGTTGTGTTTCTCGCATCCGAACAGGCAAGACACATCACGATGCACGACATGTGTATCGACGGCGGTGCGACATTGGGATGTTGATGCTTAGGCTAGGTGACTGATATATCGGAAGGAGTCGATTGACATGTTGAAATGCGATACCGTTCCCACAAGTGAGGGGATACGGCTTCTGGAACAATATCAGGCGGGATCGTCCTTTCTTTTCTCGTCGCCTCAAGGAGCTTTGCTGACACACGGGGAATGGGCGCGGCTGGTGGATTGGCAGGCTGTGGATGAAGAGAGCTTGCCTCAGGCCGTGTCGAAGCTGTTGGATGCAGCTCGGCAGGGGGATCGTGATTGCCCGGTCGTTGTCGGTGCAATTCCTTTTCACATGGAGGAGCCTGTGTGTCTATATGTACCGAAGGAAGTGCATCGGTACGAGCCATTGCGCATGGATGCGCATGATTATTTGCAACAGGAACCGGAACAGGACAGTTATTGTGTACGAGCAATTCCGGAGCCAGAACAGTATAAACAAGGCGTTAACCAGGTTCTTGAGCGATTGCAAACGGGCGAACTCCAGAAGGTGGTGTTGTCCCGATCCTTGGAAGTGACGTTGACGCATGATGTGGATGTGCAGCGCTTGCTGCATCGATTGCTCAGCCAAAATACCCGTGGTTATACGTTTGCAGTGCCTTTAACGATGGAGCACCCGCATGCAAGCAAGGACAAGGGCGTATCTGCTGCGGAAGGAATGGCCCAAACGTTAATTGGAGCAAGCCCCGAGCTGCTCGTAACGAAGCGGGGAATGCAAATCAAGGTGAATCCGCTGGCTGGTTCAGCAGCACGCAGTGATGATCCGAACGAGGATGAGCGGCGTGCCGCACAGCTTCTAAGGTCGGAGAAGGATCTGCATGAGCACGCGGTCGTCATTGAGGCGGTCGTATCCGCTCTCCGTCCATATTGCAGCAAGCTACATGTGCCAGAAGGGCCGTCGCTCGTGTCTACGAAAACAATGTGGCATTTGTCTACGGAAATAAACGGCGAACTTGCGAATCATGACATATCCTCCTTGGAGCTCGCCCTGGCGCTGCACCCGACGCCTGCCATTTGCGGAACGCCTACGGAGGCCGCTCGGAATTTGATCCGGGAGATTGAACCGTTCGAGCGTGGGTTCTTCACGGGGGCGGTCGGCTGGTGTGATGCGAATGGAGACGGAGAATGGGCCGTTACGATTCGCTGTGCGGAAGTGGAGGGCCGCTCGCTTCGTCTCTTTGCGGGAGCGGGAATCGTAGTCGGCTCGTCCGCGGAAGCGGAGCTTGCCGAGACGTCCGCCAAGCTTCGCACGCTGCTGCAAGCGATGGGGCTGAATGAACAACAACCGATGATGATGCAGGGGGGATGAACGATGCTGGCAGGATGCCCGACATGGCCGGAAGAATTTGCTGAACATTATAGACAGAAAGGATGCTGGCAGGGAGAGACATTCGGCACGATGCTGCGCCACCGTGCAGCCCGATATGGAGATCGCATCGCAATTGTGAGCGGCGATCGGCGAGTCAGCTATGCGGAACTGGATGAGCAGGCGGATCGCCTTGCTGCTGGATTCTATCGTTTGGGGATTAGGGCGCAGGATCGAGTTATTGTCCAGCTTCCGAATATTCCGCAATTTTTTGAAGTCATATTTGCGCTGTTTCGCATCGGAGCACTGCCTGTCTTCTCCTTGCCAGTGCACCGCAGGAACGAGATCGGCTACTTATGTGAGTTCACACAGGCTGCCGCGTATGTGATCCCTGATAAGGATGCGGGGTTCGATTATCGCGAGCTCGCCGCACAGGTGAAGGACACGCTGCCAGATTCAAGCCGCGTTATTGTTGTAGGTGAGCCAGGCGAATATACAGCGCTGGATGATCTGTATGCTGAGCCTAGCATTGGCGAGATTAAGGGGCCTAGCTCCCGGGATGTCGCTTTCCTCCAATTATCTGGCGGGACAACGGGATTACCGAAGCTCATCCCACGGACGCACGACGATTACATATATAGCCTGCGCATGAGCGCAGAAGTTTGCGCGTTGAATGAGCACAGCGTATATCTGGCGGTGCTGCCGATTGCGCATAATTATCCGCTTAGCTCTCCCGGCGTGCTTGGCACGCTATATGCAGGAGGGCGGATCGTGCTTGCCCGCGGAGCGAGCCCTGATGAGGCTTTCCCGCTTATTGCCGAGGAAGGCGTCACCATTGCAGCCGTTGTGCCGCCGCTCGCCTTAATTTGGCTGGATGCCGCGGAATCGCGCCGCTACGACCTCACTCACTTGGAAGTGCTGCAGGTTGGAGGCGCCAAGTTCAGCGCAGAAGCTGCCAAGCGGGTAAGAACGACAATTGGCTGCACGCTGCAGCAGGTGTACGGGATGGCAGAGGGCTTGGTGAACTATACGAGATTCGATGACCCTGAAGAGACGATCATCAATACGCAGGGCCGTCCGATGTCTCCGTATGATGAAATTCGCATCGTCGATGATGAGGATGACGAAGTGGCTCTGGGCGAGGTGGGACATTTGCTGACGCGCGGGCCGTACACCATTCGCGGATATTACCAAGCCGAGCAGCACAACGCAAGATCCTTTACGTCTGACGGCTTTTATCGCACAGGCGATATGGCCAGAATGACTCCGGCTGGATATTTAGTGATTGAAGGGCGGGCGAAGGATCAGATCAATCGCGGCGGAGATAAGGTGGCGGCTGAGGAAATCGAGAATCATTTGCTTGCCCATCCTGGTGTGCATGATGCCGCTGTAGTGTCTATGGCGGATGAATTTCTTGGCGAGCGCACATGCGCATTCGTCATTCCCTATGAAGCTGCCATAACGGGCAGCGAGTTGAAGGCTTTTCTAAGAGAAAGAGGGCTTGCATTATATAAAATTCCAGACCGCGTGGAGTTCGTCGAATCCTTTCCACAGACGGGAGTCGGCAAGGTGAGCAAGAAGATGCTGCGGGAGCTGATCGCTGCGAAGCAGGAAGCATTGAGCAAGAAGTAAGTGATAAGAGAAGATGCATTTAGAGATGTAACGAAGCATTAGAAGTAGTAACTGAAGTAGCAATAGAAGAAGTGCTTGAAGAAACGCTTGAAGAAACGCTTGAATAATCGCCTAAAAGAATTGTCTGAAGTGTCTGCGAGCCACTAGAAGAAGTTCTTGTGAGTGCCTATAGGAGTATGTGAAGAGTAAGTGATAAGGTTTCGTGTTCATGAAAATGTCTCGTGTTGTTGCAGAGTTTATCCATAAAAACTAGTGAAAAGAGGAGAAACGATGGGTCTTCCTACTATCCTTCCATATCGAATGCCAAGTGAGGCAGAACTGCCAGAGAACAGGGTCGACTGGAGTCCGGATCCAAGCCGTGCCGTACTGCTCATCCATGACATGCAGCAGTATTTTGTCGATGCCTATCAGGCTGGCGAATCGCCGTTGGTCGAACTGATTGCGAATATTAAGGAGCTGCGCGAACGTTGTTCGGAGCTTGGCATACCTGTCGTGTATTCGGCGCAGCCAGGGGGGCAGACTCCTGAGCAGCGCGGATTGCTGCAAGACTTCTGGGGGTCGGGAATTAATGATGGGCCGTACCAGAAAAAATTCGTAGACGAGCTGGCGCCGAGGGTGAACGATATTCTCGTGACAAAATGGCGCTACAGTGCCTTTCAGAAAACGAATTTGCTTGAAATATTACGGGAACGTGGACGGGATCAGTTGCTCGTATGTGGGATTTACGCGCATATTGGCTGCCTAATGACCTCGTGTGAGGCATTTATGCAGGATGTCCAGCCGTTTCTCATTGCAGATGCGGTAGCTGATTTTTCGCTCGACAAGCATCGCATGGCGTTAACCTATGCGGCTGAGCGCTGTGCAGTAGTGGCAACGACGGAACGGGTTCTGAACGCTCTTAACCGGCATGCTGCCGAGCAGGAAGCAGAGGAAACAGCTGGAGCAGAAGCGGGATTTTCGGTAACACTGCAATCTGTGCGCGACGCGGTTGCGCAACTGCTGCAGGAGGAGCCGTCTGCGATTGGCGATCAAGATAATCTAATCACGCAATGGGGGTTGGACTCGATTCGGATTATGAGCTTAGTGGAACGCTGGAAGCGTAGCAGCATTGCGGTAAGCTTCGTGGAATTGGCGGAACGGCCGACGGTAGCAGGCTGGTGGGAGCTCTTGTCCGCCAAGCTCAACAGTAACTCGGTGCCTAATTATGATTATTACTCGATATAAAAGGAGGTCATCATCATGCACGATCAGGAGAAGGAACGATGGCCGCTATCGGGGGCGCAGGCAGGAATTTGGTTCGCGCAGCAGCTCGATCCTGAGAACCCTATTTTCAACACCGCTGAATGTGTGGACATCCGCGGGCCGATAGATCCTGCTCGCTTCGAAGCGGCTCTGCGTCAGGCGGTGACAGAGGCCGAGGCGCTGCATGTCCGCTTTGGAGAGGATGCAGACGGTCCATGGCAGAAGATCGTCCCCACAGACGACTGGGTGCTGCACATGATTGATCTAAGCAGAGAGGTTGACCCGGAAGGCACAGCCCGAGCGTGGATGAACCGCGATATGGAGAAGTCCGTTGATTTGCATACGGGGCCTCTTTTTACGGAGGCACTGTTTAAGATCGAGAGCGAGCGGTACCTCTGGTATCAGCGCATTCACCATATTGTCATTGACGGATTCGGCGCAGCATTGCTGATGCAGCGTGTAGCGCAAAACTATACAGCATTAACATACGATCTTCCGAATGGAGCAGGAACGTTCGGTTCCTTGCAATCCATTTTGGAGGAGGATGCGGCATATCGTTCATCGGAACAGATGAACCGTGACCGGGAATTTTGGCTGGAGCGCTTCTCCGACAGGCCGGAAGCAGTAAGCCTAGGAGGACATGCGCAGCGAACGGCCCGTCGCTTCGTGCGCCGAACTGCGCATATTCCGGCTGCCACCGTGAGCGGATGGCAGTCGATTGCAGCTGAGTCGGGAACAAGCTGGCCGGATGTTCTCGCAGCAGCGACCGCGATATATGTGCATCGGTTGACACAGGAAGAGGAGATCATTCTTGGTCTGCCTGTAATGTGCCGACTAGGATCAGCCGCATTGCGCGTTCCTGGTATGGTCATGAATTTGCTTCCGCTGCGTGTGGAGGTAAGTCCGGAGAGAAGCCTTGGCGACCTGCTGCGTGAGGTGACACGCGAGATCCGCATGATTCGGCGTCATCAAGGGTATCGCCATCAGGATTTGCGCAGAGACTTGAAGCTGCTTGGCGATAATCGCAGGTTAATCGGCCCGCTTATTAATGTCATGCCTTTTGTCGAGGATGTCAGCTTCGCAGGCTATCGCGGCAAAGTCAGCAACCTGTCCGCAGGGCCTGTCGATGATTTGACGATTAACGTATACAGCCATGCGGATGGCAGTGGGCTGCGTCTCGACTTCGACGCGAATCCGGAAATCTACAGCCTGGATGAGCTGTATGCCCATCAGAAGCGCTTCCTGCATCTATTGGATGGAATTGCGCATGCAGAATCGAATCTGCCTATTGGACAGCTTCCGGTGATTACGCCTGAAGAACGCCGACAGGTGCTTGAGGAATGGAACGATACTGCACATGATGTGCCGAGCATAAGTGTGCCAGAGTTGTTCGAGGAACAGGTGGAGCGCGCTCCCGAAGCAGTTGCGGTCGTGTGCGAGGACGAACAGCTTCGATATGGAGAGTTGAATGCGAAGGCCAATCAGCTTGCCCATTATCTCATTTCCTGCGCTGTCGGGCCCGATCGTATTGTGGCGCTGTCTCTCCCACGCTCGGTGGATGCGGTCATTGCTATATTGGCTATCCACAAGACAGGAGCCGCTTATTTGCCGCTTGATCCGGACTATCCAATCGAACGGCTTGCCTATATGCTGGAGGATGCTGATCCAGTCTGTCTGATTGTGACGAAGGAGACGTCAGTGAGCTTGCCACCTTGCAGCAGGAAGACTATCGTGCTGGATGAATCGGCAACCATAGCTGCGCTGGCGCAATCACCTGCTCACAATCCTACGGATGAGGACAGGATCATGGC
The DNA here is from genome assembly GCF_000686865.1 of Paenibacillus sp. UNC217MF. Taxonomy (NCBI): domain Bacteria; kingdom Bacillati; phylum Bacillota; class Bacilli; order Caryophanales; family Paenibacillaceae; genus Paenibacillus; species Paenibacillus sp. UNC217MF. The sequence goes on from NZ_JMLT01000027.1 coordinate 52,607, forward strand.
AATTTCAGCATCGCATATTTCATATGTCATTTACACTTCCGGCTCCACTGGGAGACCGAAGGGGGTCATGCTTACATTTGGCGGCTTGGCTAATCTGCTGCATGACATGAAGGCCCGGTTGGCGCTGAGTGAACAGGATCGGATGCTGTCCGTCACAACAATATCATTTGACATATCCGTAATGGAGCTGCTGCTGCCGCTTATATCCGGATCTGTACTCGACAATGCCCGTAAGGAAACAATTCTGGATCCGTCCGCACTGGCAAGCAGGATTGCAGCGACAGGCGCGACGATCATGCAGGCGACGCCGACACTGTGGCAGGCGCTTGCCGACAGTAGGCCGGAACGATTCGCCGGGCTCAAGATGATTACGGGCGGCGAGGCGATGCCACTCGTGTTGAAGCTGGCGCTGCAGGAGTTGAACGGCGAGGTTAACAATCAATATGGCCCGACGGAAACGACAATTTATTCGACTGCGGGGCTGCTTGATCATAGTCCAACGAACAAACCGTCTATCGGACGTCCAATTCGGAATACAAGGCTGTATGTGCTCGACAGTTCATTGGAGCCAGTGCCTCCCGGGGTAGCGGGAGAATTGTATATTGCAGGCGCCGGACTTGCGCGCGGATACTTGGGACGTGCGGATTTGACTGCTGAGCGCTTCGTTGCCGATCCATTCGGTTCTCCTGGTACGCGAATGTATCGTACAGGAGATATGGTGCGTTGGTTGGCAGACGGCACGATCGATTATTTGGGACGTGCGGATCACCAAGTGAAGCTGCGCGGATTCCGGATTGAAACGGGTGAAATCGAGTCGCTGCTGGGTGCCTATCCTGACATCTCACAAGCAGCGGTTACGCTTTATGAGGATCATGCGGGTGAACAGCGTTTGGCGGCTTATGTGGTTCCATCATCATCGTCTGGACTTGAACCTGCAGAACTGCGTCAATATGTAGCACGGAAGCTTCCGGATTACATGGTGCCGTCCGCTTTCGTTGTTCTTGACGCAATGCCGCTTACACCGAACCGTAAAATCGACCGCAAAGCTCTGCCTGCGCCGGATCGCGCTGCGGCAGCATTGGGACGCGAACCGCGTACACCGCAAGAGGAAATCATATGCGCCTTATTCGCAGAGGTGCTGGGGCTTGCTCGCGTAAGCATCGATGATGATTTCTTCGCTCTCGGCGGACATTCCTTGCTCGCGGGACGAGTTATGGTGCGTGTGCGAGAGGCATTCGGCGTTGAGATGAATATCGGAAGCCTGTTCGAAGCGCCAACTGCAGCGTCTCTCGTGCGGCGTCTCGATTCTGCACAGGAGCAGAGACCAGCCATCCGCGCGAGCTTAGGCAAGCGGCCTGAGCGGCTGCCACTTTCTTTTGCCCAGCAGCGACTATGGTTTCTGTACCGGCTGGAGGGGGCAACGCCTACTTACAATATTCCGCTTGTTGCCCGAATGTCGGGTGAACTGAATGTCGGGGCGCTTCAGGCAGCTGTTTATGATGTGGTGGATCGTCATGAGACACTGCGTACGATTTTCCCGGATCAGAATGGTACTTCAAGTCAACTGATACTAAATTCAAAGGATGTACAAATACCATTCGAGGTGCTGGACGTAAGCGAGCAGGAACTGAACGGCAAGCTAGAGGAAGCAGTACGATACAGCTTCCGTCTCTCGGAGGAGCCGTCGCTGCGAGTTCACTTGTTCCGAACGGCGGCGAACGAGCAGGTTCTTTTGCTGCTGCTGCATCATATTGCAGGCGATGGCTGGTCGCTCATGCCGTTGACTCGTGATTTGTCGATTGCGTACGAGGCTCGTTGCCGGGGCAAGGCGCATGCGTGGACACGGCTTCCTGTCCAATATGCTGATTATGCGCTGTGGCAGGAACAGCTGCTTGGAAGCACCGATCAAGCGGACAGTCTTATCGCGCGCCAGCTCGATTACTGGACGGAAGCACTGAAGGGTTTGCCAGAGGAGATGGAGCTGCCTACTGATTATCCGAGACCTGCAGCCGCTAGCCATATGGGAGGCACCGTCCAGCTGCAAATTGATCCTGTCCTGCATGGTCGGCTGACAGAGCTTGCGAGAGGGAATCGGGCCAGTTTGTTCATGGTGCTGCAGGCTGCGTTGGCCGTGCTGCTCACCCGACTTGGGGCGGGCAATGATATTCCACTTGGTAGTCCGATCTCAGGCCGCAATGATGATGCGCTTGACGGTTTGATTGGTCTGTTCATCAATACACTTGTCATACGCAACGACACGTCGGGCAATCCAGGCTTTGAAGAGTTGCTGTCCAGAGTGCGCAAGGTCAGTTTGGAGGCGTATGAGCATCAGGATGTGCCTTTCGAGCGCCTTGTGGAAATACTGAATCCGGTTCGCTCGCGTGCTAGGCACCCGCTTTTCCAAATCATGCTCGTGCTGCAAAATACGCCGGAAGCGTCGCTGGAATTCCCAGGCTTATCGTCAAGCCTACAGCTTGAGAGCGTGGGTACGGCGAAGTTTGATTTGACTTGGGAATTGAACGAGCGTCGCAACGCAGATGGAGCGCCGGATGGTCTGGATGGGATTGTGGAGTTCAGCGCAGACCTGTTCAAGCGCGATACGGTTGAGCTGCTAGCTGCGCGTTATGTGCGCATATTGGAAAGCATCGTCTTAGAACCAAGCAAACCGATTGGAGAAATTGATATATTGCTGCCAGAGGAGCGGCATGATCTAGCGCAGGATTTGCTGGCATGGAGTTCATCTGTCCCAGATGCTGCGCAGGCCACAATTCCGCAATTGTTTGAAGCGCAGGCTGCCCGTTCGCCGCAGGCCATTGCTGTTGTTCATGAAGGCGTGACTTTAACATATGGACAATTGAACAAACAGGCAAACCGCTTGGCGCATCTGTTGATGGAGCACAAGGTTGGGCCGGAGCATATTGTAGCGCTTGCTTTGCCAAGGTCGATGGAAATGATCGTCGGCGTATTGGCTGTATTAAAGGCAGGGGCAGCCTACTTGCCGCTTGATCCTGATTATCCAGCGGAGCGGCTTGCCTATATGCTGGAGGACGCAGGCCCTGTATGTATCGTGACGGATCAGCGCACGATTGACAAGCTCCCGGATGGAGGGATGGGGGCTGTGCCGCGCATCCTACTGGATGATCCGGAAGTGATACGCCAGTTAGCAAGCTGTTCCGAATCTGATCCTGTAGACCATTTGTGCAGGCGCAAGCTCTCTCCTTACAGTCCGGCTTATATCATTTATACGTCCGGCTCCACGGGCAAGCCGAAGGGTGTGCTTGTTCCGCATCAGAACGTGGTGCGGCTGTTCTCCGCAACCGAGCATTGGTTCCATTTCGGTGCCGATGATGTGTGGACGTTGTTCCATTCTTATGCCTTTGACTTCTCGGTATGGGAACTATGGGGCGCACTGTTGCATGGGGGCCGACTTGTCATCGTGCCTCACGCTGTCAGCAGATCGCCAGAGGAGTTCTTGGGTCTGCTCGTGCAGGAGGGGGTAACGGTGCTGAATCAGACGCCGTCTGCTTTCTATCAACTCATGCAGGCGGACAGGGAGCATCCGAACCTCGGGCAAGCGCTGTCGCTGCGCTATATCGTCTTCGGAGGAGAGGCGCTGGAACTGGGGCGTCTGAGAGATTGGTACGAACGGCATGCGGATGATTCGCCGCGGCTTATTAATATGTACGGGATTACGGAGACGACAGTTCATGTCAGCTTCAATGAGCTGAACCGCAATAGTGACGTTCCGGGAGCATCCAGCCTTATCGGCGAATCGATTCCGGATTTGAGGGTGTATGTGTTGGATGATGCACTGCAGCCCGTACCGTATGGCGTAACAGGAGAAATGTACGTATCCGGAGCAGGCTTGGCACGCGGCTATTGGGGTCGGCCGGGCTTGACGGCGGAACGGTTCGTGGCCGATCCATTCGGCCCGCCTGGAAGCAGAATGTACCGCACCGGAGATTTGGCGAAGCGTGTGATTGGTGGTGGATTGGACTATTTGGGCCGTGCAGATCATCAGGTGAAAATTCGCGGCTTCCGCATCGAGCTGGGCGAGATTCAAGTCGTGCTTGCCAGACATCCAAGCGTAGCTCAGGCGGCGGTCATTGTGCGGGAGGACAACCCAGGTGACAAGCGGCTTGCGGCTTATGTGGTTCCTGCTGCAAATACCCCTTGGGATGCGGCGGAGCTGCGCCGACATGCGGCTTCCATGCTGCCTGATTACATGGTGCCATCAGCCCTTATTGGGCTGGATGCACTGCCGCTCACGCCGAATGGCAAGCTGGATCGCAAGGCGCTCCCGGCGCCTGATATTGCCCTTGATGCAGATGGGCGCAACCCGAGAACGCCGCATGAAGAGGTGCTCTGCGATCTGTTCGCCGAAGTGCTGGGTCTTCGCCGCGTCGGAATCGATGACAGCTTTTTCGAGCTGGGAGGACATTCGCTGCTTGCGGTTCGGCTTATCAGCCGCATCCGAGAAGCGCTTGGACGAGAGCTTAGCATTGCGGTATTGTTCGAGGCGCCAACCGTGTCTGGACTCGCGGAGCGAATGGAGCTAGATCGGGACAGCGGGAACAGTGCGCTTCAAGTGCTGCTTCCGCTGCGGACGCATGGCGAAGAGATTCCGCTGTTCTGCGTCCATCCGGCAGGTGGCTTAAGCTGGTGCTATGCCGGATTAATGAAGCATCTTGGCGTGAATTATCCAATTTACGGCTTGCAGGCACGCGGAATTGCGCAGGCAGAGGAGCTTCCGCAGACACTTGACGAGATGACGGCTGACTATATTCGCCACATCCGCATGGTTCAACCGCAGGGGCCGTACCGCTTGCTGGGCTGGTCGCTGGGCGGCAATGTCGCGCATGCGATGGCTGTGCAGCTGCAAGAGGAAGGGGAAGAGGTTGCGTTTCTGGCTATGCTGGACGCCTATCCGAGCCACTATTTGCCGATTCGGGGGGAACCGGATGAAGAAGAAGCGTTGACCGCCCTGCTTGCCTTGGGAGGCTATGACCGCGACAGTATCGGCGATGAGCCGCTGACGATTGCAAACGCAATCCGCATTTTGCGCAGTGACAGCAGCGCCTTGGCTACGCTGGATGAAGCGACGATTATGAATTTGAAGGTTACGTATGAGAATTCGGTTCGTCTGTTGGGTGCTTATGTGCCGAGAAGGTACGAGGGCGATCTGCTGTTCTTCCGCTCGACGATCATTCCAGACTGGTTCGATCCGATTGAGCCGGAGATGTGGATTCCTTATGTGGGTGGTTGTATCGAACGCCATGATATTGCATGCCGGCATAAAGATTTATGCCAGCCAGGGCCTTTAACTGAAATTGGGGCAAGCATCCTAGTAAAGCTTCAAAATGAGAGCAGTAGGAAGGACGTTTCTGAAATCCATGTGTAGGTATCCTCTGTATCGGGTATTCTCTGTATCCTCTATTTTTAGGAGACCATCTTCCCTTTGAAGTGATTAGTTGAGCAAGTTAAGGGGAAGGGGAACAAGGGATCAATATATTCGTGGCAAAGTGCGAACTAATTATTTTCAATGAAATTCACATGAAATCTACTTATGAAGGGGAGAGGTTGCAGAATGGCAAATCCTTTTGAGCAAGCAGACGGCTCGTTTTTGGTGCTGCGAAATGATGAGGAGCAATATTCGCTTTGGCCAGCCTTCGCGGCCGTACCTGAGGGCTGGTGCAAGGTTCTTGGCCCTGCTTCTCGGGAAGAGAGCATCGAATATATTAATTTACATTGGATAGATATGAGGCCCCGAAGCTTAGTGGCGTCAGTGACATCTGTGCTGGAAGAGGCTCAATGAGCAGGCGCTTGGATCCGAAAAAAGCAGTGTGCATCGTGTACGTGGCAGCCATGTTCGTGGTTGCCATGGACGCGACTATCCTCAACGTTGCGCTGAAAACGATAAGCGACGAGTTTCACATTCCGCCAGCCGCATCGGGAGCGCTTAACGTAGGATACTTGGTAAGCATTGCGATCGTTCTCCCGTTGGCAGGCTGGCTGGGAGACAGATGGGGCACCAAGCGCATCTTCTTGCTCGCACTTGCGATATTTACTGGTGCGTCGGTTCTGTGTGGAACGGCTGCAGATGTACACTCGTTAATCTTCTACCGCATCCTGCAGGGGATAGGGGGAGGTTTAATTACTCCACTCGGAATGGCCATGCTGTTCCGGACATTTCCTCCTCAGGAGCGGGCCAAAATCTCACGGTCGCTCGTGCTGCCAATCGCAATTGCACCTGCTGTGGGGCCAATCCTGAGCGGTGTGATGGTCGAGCATCTTTCATGGCGCTGGATTTTTTATGTGAATTTGCCGCTCGGAATTGCTGCTTTGCTGCTTGGCCTTCTGTACTTACAGGAGCATAAAGAGCAAGAGGCAGGCCGTCTGGATATTCCGGGCGTCCTGTTGTCGGCACCAGGGCTCGGACTGGTGATGTACGCGCTTAGCCAAGGTTCGCTGCAGGGCTGGAATTCACCTGTAATAATCGTTGCGGGCAGTGTGGGAACGGTGTTGCTGGCAGCACTGTTCTTCGTTGAATTGCGAGTCCAGAAGCCGTTGCTGGATTTAAGGCTCTTGCAAGACCGTTTGTTCCGGACGGCAGGACTTGTCGCCATGTGTTCCGCTGCGGGATTGCTCGGCATGCTGTATGTATTTCCGCTCATGTATCAGCATGCGCTGCAGGCTTCGGCCTTAGATGCCGGCTTGACGACTTTCCCCGAGGCATTGGGACTTATGGTGTCCTCGCAGCTTGTACCACGGTTCTATCCAAGGTACGGGCCCAAGCGTATTATTATAGTCGGACTGCTCTGCACATCGGTGATCTTCGTACTGCTAAGCATGGTTGGGGCGGGAACGAACCCATGGCTCATACGAGGCATGCTGTTCGCGGTCGGCCTGTGCTTGGGACATGCAGTTGGAGCCGTTCAGATCGCAGCCTTTTCAAATGTACCGACAGCCTCGATGGGGCGCGCAACCACTTGGTTTGCGGTTCAGAACAGGCTGGGACCGGCCATAGGAATGGCCGTATTGTCCGCCATCATGGCTGCGATGGCAAGCGGACAACTAGCGAACGGAGCTGTAGAAGCTGCCCATGCCAGACAGCTTGAAATGAATCTTTTCGCTTACCGTTCCGCTCTGCTCGGTGCTGCTGCGTTTCTGCTCATTGGCTTATGTGCGGCCTTCCGAATCCAGGACAGCGACGCTGCCGCGACCATGAAATCTCGGCAATCTTCCATTACTGCGACGAAGCCTGTAAAGACTGAAGGATAGGGGATAAAAGATCACGTATCTATGCCCAAATATTAGAATTTCATGTTTCAATATTCTATCTTTATTACAAAGATAGTCTGTTTTTTCCCAACCGTCGTGGATAAGTGATAGAGGCAATATCCAAGTAGAGTAAAGGTTTAGAACAATTTTGACGAGTTTTGAGAAAATTTCGTTTTAGGTTGGGAAAATTATAGTGAAACCCGTGTGGTTATAGTAAAATTACTATATTGGTGTTTTGCAAAAGCCTGATTTATCTAGGTTGAACAGTAACATTAGATGTATTGAAATTTTAGGTGGTTGAACAGTAACATGAGATGTATTGAAATCGTCT
>NZ_JMLT01000028.1:0-45131 GCF_000686865.1 Paenibacillus sp. UNC217MF
GGGGGTCATTTTTTAATGATATGAATTTCGCAATATTGCAATCAATCCGACTTTGCATGTGTATTTGGCTAAGACCTAATTAGGAAGTGTCGCTTGATACTGTGACCAAAGCGTCTGCACGTCTGTTCCGGTAATCAACTTGATTTGACGTTCTTTCCATAATCTTTTTTCATTTTCTCCTCCAATGTTGTAAGGGATCTGGGTCGCATTTAGTTCACGAATGAAGCCTCGTTTTTTCGTATCCTCTATCCAGCGAAGGAAATTCGCTGTCCCATGCGTCTCCCAGCTTCCTCCCTTTCTCGCGCTATAACGGTCATGGTAGCCCGCTCTATAACGCAAGCTATCGGCTATTGCCTCTACATCAAAATTGCTATATTGATAAACATGACCGATTTCATGATAAAGGATTCCAATTATTTCGTCGCGCAGCGATTTGGCAGGGCTCTCTACAAACTTTTGCAGATACTGCGCACTGAAGCCTACTGTCTTCAGCGTGGCATCTCCCGATGTCCAAGCCACCCCAGGAGCGTCTACTATCGTAACTAATATTTTTTTGACATCTACAGGCGCATCGGCCGGACTCTTGTATAACATCTCATGTACTTTACGTGCGACCGCCAATATTTCTTTCTCTGCATTGGGAAGAGCTTTCTTAAATAATTTACCTTTACTCGTTGAATCAAGGATCTGTACTTCGATTTTTGGGTTGATGGCATGCCCGACATCATTCGTACGCGAGAATTCGACCTCACCCAATTGCATAGAGTTTCCGCTATGATTTTTCATATTGCTGAGTCTATAGTATTGATACGCTGCGGTATTGTTATCTAAAAGATAATACATGCGCTGATGTCGAACCTTGAATATCTCATTGCTTTTCTTATCTATACTAGTCCAGTTCTTATTATCGTTCGATCCTTGAAGAACCCAACTTTTAGGGTCGCGTTCAGGTCTATCATCAGCTGCCGTAAGCGAGTAACCATCGATCGTCACCGACTTGCCGAAATCGAATGTGAGCCATGCGGTATTATCTTTTGTTAACCATTTTGTAACGCTGGTCCCGTCCACCAGATTCTCTTTGGTTTGGTTAGGCTTTTTTTCTCCACTGGCCGCAACCTCAGGCTTGGTCGTACTCCATTCCTTTGAGCTGCCATCATATAGCTTGATTTCGGATACCTGCAGCATTCCGCTTCCATTTTGATTATGAAAGTTATCGAATTTCACAAATTTATACGCTGTCTTATTGGAAAATGAATATGTTTTCGTTTGATGCCGAGAGGTGAAGCTTTGATTCTGCTGCACGTCCAGTTGAGTCCAGCTTGTCCCGTCATTGGAGCCTTTTAACACCCAGCTTTTTGGGTCTCTATATGGCTCGTCCTCTGCAGAAGTAATCGAGTATGAGGTTACGACTTTCGCGTCAGGAAACTCGTATTGCAGCCATGCCGGGCTGTTGAACGTCAACCATTTTGAAAAAACATCTTGATCGAATGCCTTATCCTTCCCTTGATGTGGCGCGTACTCTCCGCTGGCCGTTGCCTTCCCGCCTAAAGCCAAATTCGTTGGGATTTTGATTGAAGTTTGTTCCGCTGCCGCTGCCTGAATATGTACACTGTTGCTGAAGCCTGCCCCTAAGGTAGCAGCTAAAATAAGAATGCCAAATCTCTTCATGCTTCGCCATCTCCTCTTTACTTTGCTTTGGGATTGGACCGAAATGAGATGGTTATAATTGCTAATTATACATCAAAAACACATACTGGTAAAATATACAATTCAGTCATCCGTATTACCAAACCTATTCCATTTCACTTGACGCATAAAATAACCCCCTTGGCATTCAAGGGGGTTCAATCATACATGATATTACTTTCGCCAAAAGGTTGAGCAGTTTGCCTTATCCAAAATATTGAACGCAATCATTTTCTCAAGTAATGAGAAAGGAACCGGACTACTCCACGGAATACGAAACAACTGCTTCGTCTGTTCATAGCCAGCCTGCTCAATTTCATCAGAAAAATGAATAATCCCAGCCCTTTCCGGGCCAACAGCTAAATGATTTTTGGATACACTAAAGCCAATAATAAATGTGCCATGATCGGTAAACATAGGCTGATTCCACGCGATTTTGGGCATTAAATTCGGAAATTTCTGAATGATCCAAGCCAAAACCTCTTCTGTTCGATCCCGATGCTGTGGGTGCTCAATTTTTTCTAAATATTCTGAAAAAACTTCCATGTCGCTCTCTCCTAAAATGAAAACTGATTTTTACATAACATTATTGTCAGTACACCAATTCCTATCCTTCAGTGCTTTGGTGACGTCCATTTATCAACTGTAGGGATTATTGTTCTATTACACTAGAAACGCTTTGCGGATAATCATATCCAACAAGTTTTGATGTTGCAAATGTATGTCAAAATGCTTTCAGGGGATCTTTTCCATTCGACTGGTTGTATAGTATTCTAGCCATAGAAGGAGTGAGGAAAAATCAATGGTAAAACAATTAATCGTCGGAGATGCCATGCAAGAACTGGCCACAACGCGGCGCATACTCGAGCGCTTACCCGAAGAGCATTTGACGTGGAAGCCGCATGTGAAATCGATGTCGTTAGGCGGGCTAGCCACGCACCTGATTAACCTGCTGAATTGGCAAATCGCAATTCTTCGTTACCCGGAACTCGATCTTTCAACCGTGCCGAATCGTCGAGAAGCTTTGGAAAAACGTGGAGCCGTGCTGAAGGAATTCGATACAAATGTCGTGGAGCTTGAAAGGTTGTTAGCTGAATGTGACGAGAACGCGCTTGCCGAGGAATGGACTTTACGAAACGGCGATCATATCATCCTGCGCCAGCCGCGGGCGATCGCACTTCGCACCTTCGGAATAAGCCACATGATCCATCACCGGGCACAGCTCGGGGTTTATTTGCGATTACTCGATATTCCGCTGCCAGGCCTCTATGGTCCCTCGGCCGATGAGGAAGGAAAATAAATAAAAGATATACCAAAAGGTCGCAGAGAATCGGCAAACCGCCGGGTACTCTGCGACCTTTTTTTTGAGAATAAACCATGTGCCGGGCAATGCAACCAAGCAGTCACCTACCCCAAATATCGGAGCTAACCCCTTTGCTTCTCTTCAGTTTGCGGATGTTAATGAGATGAAGGATATATTGGCTTAATCCGTGTAAATAAAAAATATTTTTTCAGCCCAAAGCCGCACCCCTATTAGGATCGACCTTTAATTCTGGAAAATTTTCTTAAAAAAGGGGCTTTTCATTTTTAAAAGCTCTGTTATAATACAGATCAACGAATGACAAATCTGTATTATAACAGATAACCTAAATGACTCAGGAGGCGTTTGGAATGGATTGCTACTACTGTCATGGCAATGGAGAAATGGAATGTTTGGAATGCGAAGGACACGGAAAACAGGAGAGCGGCCACCAATGTGGCTCATGCCAGGGGCATGGCATCACGCCTTGCCTGCGCTGCAACGGAAGCGGCAGCCTGGATTACGAATTCAATGAGCAAGACTCGATCACGAATATTTTGCAAGCCGCCTATTTGAGTCCGGCTTTCAGCAGAGGGAGGTAATTAGTCATGTCCAAAATGCCGGTTAACAATTGCAAGGAAATTGTTGTACTCGGACACATGCCTGAACCGTACGCCGAGATTTTGACGCCTGGGGCACTCGAGTTCCTCGGAAAGCTCCATGAACGGTTCAATGCCCGCAGATTAGAGCTTCTCTCTGACCGTGCCGAGCGCCAACGCCGACTGGATGCCGGCGAACTCCCCGACTTCCTGCCGGAAACGAAGCACATTCGGGACGGTGAGTGGAGCGTCGCTCCTGTGCCTTCCGATCTCCAAGACCGACGGGTGGAAATAACCGGCCCCTCCGGGGATGCAAAAATGGTCATCAATGCGCTCAATTCCGGCGCCAAAGGATTCATGGCCGACTTCGAAGACGCGAATTCCCCGACATGGGACAATTCGATCCGCGGCCAAATCAATATGCGCGATGCCATTCGTCGTACAATCACCTTTACGAGCCCAGAGGGCAAAGCCTACCGCCTGAACGAACAAACCGCTTACCTGTTAATTCGTCCTCGTGGCTGGCATTTGGAGGAGAAGCACATTCGCATAGGCGAAAAAAACGCCTCAGGCAGCCTTGTCGACTTCGGACTCTATTTCTACCACAATGCTCGTACCCTCATCGAGAATCAATCCGGACCTTATTTCTATCTTCCCAAGCTGGAGTCCCACCAAGAAGCAAAACTATGGAACGATGTATTCGTGTTCGCCCAACAAGAGCTGGGCATCCCTCAAGGAACGATTAAAGCAACCGTGCTCATCGAGACGATTCTGGCCACATTTGAGGCAGATGAAATTTTATACGAACTGCGGGAGCATAGCGCTGGCTTGAACTGCGGTCGCTGGGACTATATCTTCAGCTTCATTAAGCGGCTGAACCGTCATAGACATGCGCTGCTCCCCGATCGTTCACAGGTCACGATGACCGTGCCGTTCATGCGGGCGTACACGCAGTACGTCATCCGTACCTGTCACAAACGCGATGCGCATGCCATGGGCGGCATGGCAGCCCAAATTCCAATTCGGAATGATACCGAGGCTAACGCGAAGGCAATGGAGCAAGTGCGCGCCGATAAGCAACGCGAAGCAAATGACGGCCATGATGGAACTTGGGTTGCCCATCCTGGACTCGTTCCGATCGCAATGGAAATATTCAATGAACAGATGAAGGGGCCGAACCAGCTTCAGAAAAAACGTGAAGATGTCCGTGTCACGGCAAGCGACCTGCTCGCTTTACCAGAAGGCACAATTACCGAGCAGGGACTGCGGACGAATATCAGTGTCGGCCTGCAATATATCGAAGCATGGCTGCGGGGATTCGGCGCCGTACCGATCTTCAATCTTATGGAGGATGCGGCGACGGCCGAGATATCGCGCACTCAGGTGTGGCAATGGATTCGTCATCCGGAAGGCCGGCTTACGAATGGAAACGACATCACGCTTGAGCTTGTGTTGAAGCTGACGGAAGAAGAAATGTCCAAGATTAAAGAGTCAATCGGCCAAGATGACTTCGCGGGCCGCAGATTCACTGAGGCGAAGCAATTGTTCGTAAATTTGATTAGCGAAGAAACTTGCAGCGAGTTTTTGACGGTGATGGGCTATGAATTGCTGGGATGAAATCATTGAATATGAGGAGATGGCTGCCGTGACGGATAAGCATACGATTCAACAATTGGAGACGAAATGGAAAGGAGAACGGTGGGAAGGCGTAACGCGTACCTATTCTGCCGATGAAGTGATCCGGCTTCGCGGTTCTGTCCAGGTGGAGCATACGTTAGCCCAGATGGGAGCCGAACGGCTCTGGCATCTGCTGCATACCGAAGAATTCGTGCCCGCGCTTGGAGCATTGACGGGGAATCAAGCCGTGCAGCAGGTAAAAGCTGGCTTGCCCGCCATATACTTAAGCGGATGGCAGGTAGCCGCAGACGCCAACCTGTCGGGTCATATGTATCCCGATCAGAGCTTATATCCGGCCAATAGTGTGCCGCAGGTCGTGAAGCGGATTAATCAAGCCCTACAGCGGGCTGATCAAATCCAACATGCGGAAGGTAAAAATGAAACCTACTTTTTTGCCCCGATCGTGGCAGATGCCGAAGCTGGATTCGGAGGGACGCTCAATGTATTCGAGCTCATGAAGGCGATGATTGAAGCAGGAGCTGCAGGCGTACACTTCGAAGATCAACTATCTTCTGAGAAAAAGTGCGGGCATCTCGGCGGCAAGGTGCTCCTGCCTACGCAGCAAGCCATTCGTCATTTGATTGCAGCTCGCTTGGCTGCCGACGTTATGGGCACGGACACCTTGATTATCGCACGTACTGACGCCAATGCGGCCCAACTGCTGACGAGCGATGTCGATCCGTACGATCGGCCATTCCTGACAGGACAGCGTTCTCCGGAGGGCTTCTATTATACGCGTGCTGGGATTGAACAGGCAATTGCGCGCGGTCTCGCCTATGCGCCTTATGCAGATCTCGTCTGGTGCGAGACGTCCGAGCCGAACATCGATGAAGCACGTCAATTCGCCGAAGCGATCCATGCCAAATATCCAGGCAAGCTGCTCGCTTATAATTGCTCGCCTTCCTTCAACTGGAAGAAGAAGCTGGACGATAAGGCAATCGCGGGCTTCCAGCGCGAGCTTGGACGTATGGGATACAAGTTCCAGTTCGTGACACTAGCCGGTTTCCACGCGCTCAATTACAGCATGTTCGAGCTGGCGCAAGGCTACAAGGAGCGCGGCATGGCCGCCTACTCCGACCTGCAGCAGGCTGAATTCGCCTTGGAACAGCTCGGCTATGAAGCGGTTAAGCATCAGCGTGAGGTCGGCACAGGCTACTTCGACGAGGTGGCACAAGCGATTTCGGGCGGTATTTCATCTACAACCGCCTACACAGACTCGACGGAAGCAGAGCAGTTCACGTAAGGGGATCCGATTCAAACCCATTTTTGAACATAGAGTCAAATTAGCTAAACGCCTCGTTTTGGAAATCACTCCCCCTTGCTGCCCGCTGCTCTGCAACCTCGCCTTCGCTGCTATAAGCAGCTTTCGTAACACGAAGCTCGCTACGGAAGCACAAAACCTCCAGTTCCACCGCAACCTCCCCGGGGCATACAAGGATGGAGCCGTCTCACAGGTCATTAACAATGGCATAGAGACGGCTCCATTTTTTCATTCAGCAGCCCCTTTCCCAAACCCATTTGTACCGTTTCCCTATCGTTGCTAGTGGATTCAGCCCATTCTTTACTCCCTTTTATATCTGCTTCTTTCGCACTCCTCGCTAATCAACTCTCCAAAACTATCACTGGATGACAAATGCTTCAAAAAGCTATTTACTTGCAAATATTTAATTTACATAGTTGTAAATAATAGGTTCATATGGTAAATGTATATGTATAACATCATGCTAACTGTCCCCCTCAACACGCCATTCCGGCAACACACCACAAAAATCTCCTTTTGTATCTTCATGAATCCAGCAATGCTAGAACAGAAAGAATAGCGGAAGTTTGAGAGCAACTGTATTTGAAAGCGATTACAAAACTAGATAGGAGGCATTTTATGATCCGTAAACTGTCAAGCTGCATTTTGCTACTCTTTATTCTTTTTTACTCTATTCTTCCTAACAACTTGCCGTCTGTTCACGCGGAGGCTGACGATGCCATTGTCAACAATGCCATTGCTAACAATGACTTCCCTATCGTGCTGGTTCATGGATTTGGAGGCTGGGGAAGAGACGAGATGTTTTCGTTTAAATACTGGGGAGGATTGGGCGATATTCAAGAACAATTAAGGAAACACGGTCATTCGGTATATACAGCTGCGATAGGAACGGTATCGAGCAATTGGGATCGAGCCTGTGAGTTGTATGCGCAAATTAAAGGGGGAACCGTAGATTATGGCAGAGCCCACTCGGAACTGTACGGTCACGAGCGATATGGCAGATCGTATGAAGGGATGTATCCATCATGGGGAGAGATCGACCCGAATACGGGGCGTCCGAAGCAAATTCATGTAATTGGACACAGCATGGGAGGACAAACCGCACGCATGCTGATTCATCTATTGGAAAAAGGAGATGCTTCTGAACGTGCTATCACCGATGCATCTGATCTATCCCCGTTGTTCAGTGATCAACCACTTCTGTATGTTAGCAGCCTCGTTTCCCTCGCCGCGCCGCATGATGGCACCAGCTTTACACATTTTGTAGGGGGAGTAGTTCCCTTCATCCACCAGCTGATTGGCTTGATTGCCGCAGCTTCTGGCAATGCAGAGCACCCCCTATATGATTTCAAATTGGATCAATGGGGATTGAAGCGAATGCCCGATGATTCCTTTTTCGATTATTTCCAACGGGTAATAAACAGTAAATTTTGGAGAATATCAAAAGACAGCTCACTGTGGGATTTAAGTCCTGACGGGGCCAAACAGTTCAACGAGCAAATACAGGCAAATCCGAGCGTCTATTATTTCTCGATCGCCACCAACAAATCGTATCGTATCCCGCTATCGGGATGGCATGCGCCAAAGCTGCTCATGAATCCGTTATTGCTGCCGCCGAGCTATTTTGTCGGTTCCTTCGCGTACGATTCCCCAGGGCATGTAGTCATTGATGAGGAATGGTGGCCAAATGATGGGCTGGTAAATACGATTTCCATGGACGGCCCGAAAAACGGATCAAACGATCAAATCATTACTTACCAAGGAAAGCCGCAGATTGGAAAGTGGAACTACTTAGGACTCATGGATTCCTGGGATCATCTCGATATCGTTGGATTGGGCCTAAAAAATACGGGAGATTTTTTTCTCGACTTAGCGGATATGCTGACCGACCTGCCTCCGGCAGGCTGATGAAACAGATGTCTATAGGAAATAAAGTGTTACATTTACTTCAATATAAAACCAGCGGCAGTCTCCAACTGAAAAATACAGTCTTAGACTGCCGCTATTGCTTTTTAACATCTAAAAATTTCCATAATATAAAATCAGTCAGCAGGCTCTTGAAGCAGCGACGTTCAGTTCCCCAACCTCTAAAAAAAGAGTGCCCTAATGAAACAAAAGGACACTCTAAAAGGCACTATCTAGTTGCAAACCATGTGTTGCGCTCTATTATTTCGTAAGCTAACAATTTGACTGCCATTCACGATTACTCCAACGATGTGTGGTTCGAAATTGCTTGAATAATCGTATCCCAATCATCTAAGTGTACTTCATGCCCCATTCCCTCAACCGTTAACAAGGATGCATTTGGTATTTCATTAGCAAGTGCAACACCGTGTTCCAAGGGAAGAATTGTATCACCCGTGCCGTGAATAACCAAAACAGGTACATGGGTTTCCTTTAACTTTCCTTCGTATGCATCGTCACCTTTCAGTAGTCCATGATTCAACATACTGACTAGATAATTCGCTCGTTTGATCTCGCGTTTTACTTGCTTATACGCTCTATGCTCATCAAAGTGATGCCTGGCACCACACATCAGTCTAGAGCCGTTGACCAAGTATGTTGCAACCGCCTCTTCATCCAACCAATCCAATGTCGCTGCATCTGCATGATGAGCAAGAATCTTCTCACCCATCGGAGGCAACCCTCTGTCGATATCATCAGATCCAAAGATTGTTGTGGCAATCAAAGTTATCGTTAGAACTCTTTGCGGATGTTTTACTGCAATGATCTGTGCAATCATGCCACCTAGTGACAATCCCACGATGTGCGCTTGGTCAACCCCATATGAATCAAGCACCCCAACTGCATCATCAGCCATGTCCACAACGGTATAGTGGGATTCCCCGGGTGGATAGGTAATGGAACGTCCCACATCTCGGTTATCAAATCGAATCACATAACGACCCGAATCAGCCAAACCTTGGCAGAACTCATCGTCCCAATAAATCATCGAACACATGCCTCCCATAATCAGCAAGACAGTTGGATGATTCGGATTGCCGAAACTCTCTGTGCATATCTCAACGCCATTGATTTTTCTTATCTTTTCACTCACGAGATAACTCCCCATTTCATTCGAATTCGTTCAAGCAAAAAAGAAACTCAAATATACTCATGACTATTTCAAAAAATGAAAGAGAGTAGATGATACGTGCTTCAAATTAACGCAAACGAATGAACTCGATAATCATGAGAAGCTCTCTCCTTTATAAAAATTGGGTGTTAATACCACCCCCTATAATACCATACCCGCTTCACTATTTTCAGCGATGTAATCATTATTCACATGGACAATACCGATTAGAATCACACAAGAAACGCTTGAGTGAACACGTCCCCCATTTCTGATCCTCTGCCACAAAAAGAAGAGCCGAGCAAATGCCAAGAAATAATCCTGAATCTGCTCGACTCTTATATGACATTTGATTATTACTAATTCAAATAATTAGCCCAAAATAATGTAGTTAAAGTCGCTACCTTCACAGCCTATACAACCCTAACCGCATTCTCCTTCACCGCATTTACCAACTCCACAAGTTGTTTCTGCTTTACACCATCAAACAACTTAATAAAGCTCTGTGGGCGATCGAAAGGGGGCTTCATCAGAACAGAAGGGGCTTCGATATACCCATTCTCCACAATATAATCAATAACTTTACGAACGAACACAATTTGAGCTTGCGTAAGTGACTGATCGTTAATGAATCTCGAAAATGCCTGCATGGCTGCTTCATGTTCAAGCTTGGCAATCTTGCGAACGAGCAGACCAAATGGCGTATCTTTAAATTCACGTTCATAATCTTCCGCAGTACCTAATTCGCCTGTAAAAATATTCTCCAAGCTTGCATAGTCACTTGCAGTTAAAGGCAAGTTATTTCGCAGCTTATGAATCGCAAGATGATCTTTATTGTTCTCGATATATCGATTGACCTTAAGTCTATAATCCTCAAAGTCATAGGCAGCATCTAATGCTTCACCAATACGTTCTCCCAGAATTTCATCTTGTAAGTTCGTATAGACAATACGATCATTGCCTTCGTCAATGATGAACTTAATTAGATCGCGTAACTCCACACGAACTTTCTCAAAATCTAAAATCCCCGAATCAGACCAGAACTCGTCGGTATCGATCGATTTAATAAGAGCAATTTTAGCTTTGACCTTCGGAATGGTAGCCTTGGTCTGCAGAACTTGCGCCATTTCCATCAGTTGTTTTTTATTGCGCTTGAATTGTTTATTTGCTTCCATCGCACCGAGCATTAAGCCATACATCAGATTATCGAAACGCTTTGCATATTCATCTCGATCTTCCATAAACACGAGCGGAGCAAGATTCGTATTCAACTCATGCACGTCGCTATCAGATAAGCTTACGAACACTTCTTTACGTTTAAACTTCTCAACATATTGGAGCTGCATTTTGACCGATATCAATTCGAGATTTAATGCATTAGTTTGACTCCATACTTCATGAATGAGTTGCTGACGCAATAATTGGTAATCTTCACCTAGATAATTAGCATGCTGTAATTGCTGAATCAGCCTTATACGCTTCGAAAAAATTAACTCGGACAAACTTAATGTCTCTGCACCTTGTAAGCCTTCTTTATTTTGACGGAAGAACTCGAAGTTCCCTAAATAATCAAATATCATGAAGTGTGTCTTATCCTGACCTTCACCGAATAAGTTTTTCCGTAATCGTGTACCTCGTCCAATCATTTGCCAAAACTTTGCTTTGGAGCGAACACGCTTGAAGAAGACAAGATTAACGGCTTCTGGCACATCGATTCCTGTATCCAGCATATCAACCGATACTGCGATATACGGTGCTTTATCCGCTGCTTTAAATTCATCAATAGATGATTGAGCATACTTATCTTCATAAGTAATTTTGCGTATTAATTGGCCATAATATTGTGGATACAACTTATTGAAGCGTTGCAGAATGTAGTCGGCATGCTTTTTATTTTGCGCAAAAATAATGGTCTTGCCAATGAGATCGCCACCGCCAACTTTTATGCCACGCGTCATAAGATCTTCTAGTACACGATCAACCGTATTTTGATTGAAAATAAATTCATTAAGCGCTGGGGCTGGTATCTCTTCAGGCAATTCACCATCTTCATCTACAAAATCTTCTTCATAGCGACTGCGATCATCCTCAGAGAGGTCATCATATGTTATTCCTTGCTCTAAAAACTTCGTTTGCACTTCAATATTGTAATAAGGCACGAGCACCTTATCCTTCTCGACGGCAGTCTCATAATCATAGGCATAGGTAGGGACATCACGTTCCATTTCAAAAAATTCATACGTATTGCGATCCACTTCTGACTTTGGAGTAGCTGTTAAACCTAACAATATGGCATCAAAATATTCAAATATCGCACGATACTTCTTAAAAATGCTACGATGCGCTTCATCAATAATAATAAGGTCAAAATGAGCTGGTGAGTAAAGCCGCTGACCATCTTCTGACTTCGCTGTATCAATCGCATTCAGAATCGTAGGAAACGTCGAAAATACAATGCGAGCCAGTTTATCTTCTTTATTGCTTAATAGATTACATAGCGTCATATCAGGTAAGTATTGCTTGAAATCATCCTTCGCCTGCTTTACCAAGGACTTCCGATCCGCTAAGAACAATACATTCGTCACATGACCACCACGAGATAGAACATCTGTTAAACTTGATGCCGTACGGGTTTTCCCTGTCCCCGTCGCCATCACAATAAGGGCCTTGCGATGACCTTTCTCGATATGATGACCTACGGCACGAATTGCTTCCTTTTGATAATAGCGATCTGTAATTTTATCGTTGATAACGATTTGTTCCAAAGACTGCTTCTGAGTACGTCGCTTCATTAGCTTCTCCAGATCATTTCGTGAGAATATTCCGCTAACTACGCGCTGTGGAGACGAGAGATCGTCCCATATGTATGTTTCAAAACCATTTGTATTAAAAATAATAGGGCGTTGACCGAATTTCTTCTCTAGGCAGTCCGCATACAATTTGGCTTGTTGCGTACCGATTTTCGGATTAATGGATGTACGTTTTGCCTCAATTAAAGCAAGGGGAAGTCCATCACGTCCATAGAGGACGTAATCAACATAGCCAATATTCTCCGCATTCGGCATTCCTTCGACTTTGACTTCTTCCTGAGCATCGTCGCCGATGGTCCAGCCTAATAACTTAAGATCAACATCAATATATTTTTTGCGTGTGTGGAATTCTGAGAGGTCTTGAGGAGTAAACGTTCTTTCGGATTGATGTTGTTCCTTGTCTTGTGTTAATTGCTTACTTAATGCTTCTATCTGGGCACGCAGACGTTCAATTTCACTTTCTTTGTCAGATAAGAGTCCCTGTTGTTCTTTAATGCGACGTACATCCAATTGAACTTGCTCTGTAGGAATCAATTGTTCATTAAAGGTACGTTCTTCATACTGCATCCCATAGCAATAATCTATCCATTGAATAAACTCAAATAGTGAAGCTAAAGACAACACTGCTTCACTATGTGTGATGTTCTTGTTAGTATGAACGCCTAGATTACCGAGCTTAATAATATAAGGGATCTTACTCCATGTCTGCGAATCAACGGCAAAACGAAATGTAGGTTCATGAATGAGAGACTGTAAATTGTCCTTATACGGCATCTGTATCGACTTGTCTGCGGCGTATACCCATTTCACCGCAAGCTCTAAAGCCTTACGGCTTCCCACAGCAGACATTGCTGGGGAAGTCGCAAGCACACGTTCAGCTTCGATGCAAGCAGGAGCAAACATCTCATATTCTGCTAGTCCACTCAAAAACGTAAAATTGGCAGTCATTT
This sequence comes from Paenibacillus sp. UNC217MF, assembly GCF_000686865.1. NCBI lineage: Bacteria > Bacillati > Bacillota > Bacilli > Caryophanales > Paenibacillaceae > Paenibacillus > Paenibacillus sp. UNC217MF. Next base: position 13,360 of record NZ_JMLT01000028.1, read on the forward strand.
TGTTCACCTCATGGAAGTATTAATCAAAATACTGGCTCATTAATGAATCGAAGAGCTGCTGTGTTTCTTGGATGGATTGTTTGACAAGAGATTTTTGTTCTTCGATTTTGGTAACGATGGATGCAAATTGGTTTTGTAAGGCTAGTGGAGGATATAATATTTGTAATTCATTTACATTCCTCAGACTCAGATTAGCCCTAGCTACATCAACCTGCATATTCGAGTACATCACCTTCGCCTTTGGTGAATTAAGGTAATAACAAATATAGGTCAGACATTCACTCTCTAGACATCTTACTAATGCAACAGCTTGATTAATGTTTGCTCTAACATCTAGATCGAATATAGTGGCTCTACCAATAGAAGCCCCTACGATATTCAATAAAATATCACCTTTTTCCAATATCGATCTGGACTGTATATCATTAAATCTATCCTCTAAAAACTTAGGCTTTGATAAATCTAAATAGGTTTCTCTTACATTTTCACTTGTAACAAATAATACCTGTGTAGGATCGTCTACATATTCTATCCCTTGCCAATTAGGAGATGACCCTTTTGTAATTAAAGAAGTAATATCTTGTAATTTCTTTACTTCCCATCCCTTATCATTCGTAACAGGATCACCAAACATATCATAAAACACAGACTTGATGAGCCTATCTAATTCCTCTAATTCCTTTTTCCGTAAATCAAGGAGTTCAGAAACGGTATCAAGGTTTTGGGCAATTTGTTTTTGAACCCCAAGAGGGGGGAGGGAAACCTCGACTTCCTTTACAATCTTAGAATTCAAATTGTTTACTACTCCTCCAACAGCAAGTAGTTTGAATCTATTGTAAGTACTTTTACTGCTTAAAGCATAGTATAGATATTCCTTGTGAAAGTAATTATTTTTATCTCGCAGCACTAACCATCCATCGTGTATACAACCATCAATTTTTAATATATACGGTCTACCGAAACTCATTGAATTAGTCAGTAAAAAGTCTCCGGGTTGTACATATCTGGATTTTTTCATACCTTCAGGAAGTATTTTTTGTTTTGTTTCAGTAATAAACATACTATCTTCTGTTGTATCACCAATTTTTATCCAATTAACACCATTCTCATTTTCAGTAATATAATTATCAATAGGTCTAGGGGAACCTCCTCTTTCAATTTCACATATATCCCCCAATTTAACCTTTTCCCACTTACTCACCAAGAAGCCCCCTTAATTCCTTCATTTTAGAGGCAATTTCCTTATCCAGTTGCTCTAGTCGATCCATAATTATTGCTGGTGCATCATACTCGACCTTCTCATACACAATCTCCTTATAGCGGTTAATCGATAGATCATAACCATTATCCGCTATCGCCACTTTATCCACCATAAAGCTTTGTTCGATTGGCTTCCGATCCATCTCTGCTTCTAGATTGTGGAATCGAGCCAAGATATCTGGAATATCATTTGCTTCAATTGGTGACCGCTTATCATCGAGAGAATAGCCATCTGCTTTCATATCGTAGAACCATACTTTGTCCGTACCGCCAGCATCCGTTTTCGTAAAAATGAGAATCGCTGTACTTACCCCTGCATAGGGCTTGAACACTCCACTTGGCATCGAAATGATCGCTTCTAGTTTATGATTCTCTACCAACTCTTCGCGAAGTGATTTGTGCGCTTTGGTTGCTCCAAATAAAACTCCATCTGGAACAATGGCAGCACATCGTCCACCTTTGCGAAGCATACGCAAGAACAGGGCTACGAATAGCAGTTCTGTTTTCTTCGTGTTGCAAATCGATTTCAGATTATCATGAATACTGTCAGCATCAACCGTTCCTGTGAATGGAGGATTCGCTAGAATCATCGTATATTCATTTGCAATATCATTTTGCTTCGATACACTGTCTACATAATCAATATGTGGATTCGTAATCGAATGCAGCATTAAGTTCATCGCCGATAGACGCAGCATCGTACGGTCGGTATCGAACCCAGAGACCAAGTGTCCGGCAAACTGCTCCCATTGCTCCGTTGTCATCGTTGCTTCATATTGCTCTCGAATATACTCTGCTGTAGAAACCAGGAAGCCTGCCGTACCACATGCTGGATCACAGACACGATCATCAGGGGTCGGAGCCATCAGACGCACCATCAGGTCACGAATATGCTTCGGTGTACGGAATTGTCCGTTCTGTCCTGCTGTTGCCAGCTTTCCAAGCATGTACTCGTATAAATCGCCCTGCATATCCAAATCTTTAATATCATGCTCATAGAGCTCGTCCAGCCCTGTAATGATCTTCTGCAACACCTGTGGTGTAGGAATCAGAAAGATCGCATCCTGCATGTAACGTGCAAACGCCGTTGTTGGGTCTTCACTCATCCCTTTAATAAACGGGAATACATCATTATTGATGGTATCGAAGATGATCCGTGGATCTTTATTTTTAAAGTTGCTCCAACGCATCGCTTGTCCTTCTTCGGTCTCAGGGAACACTTTAGGAAGCTTATCTCCACCTAAGGCTTCAAAGCTTTCAGCCTCCAAATCTTTTTCATCTAGAGAACGAATGAACATAAGATACGTTAATTGTTCAATAACCGTTAGTGGATTCGTTATCCCCCCGGCCCATAAATCAGTCCAAATTTTATCTACTTTATTACGGATTTCTCCTGTTAGCATATTTCGTTTCCAACCTTTCATCTATAACGAAAATAAAATAGTTTTTAAGCTAATATACATTTAACTACATATATATTACCATGATTTTGATTGTAAGTAGTCTAAATTTACTACATAGGCTTCAGTACCTAATTCAATAGATATCTTCTTATTAACTCCATCATTTTAGCCATGAACTATTACACAATGTAAAACAAAAAAACTCTCAAGGATAATGTATCCTCAAGAGCTATTATTATCGGACTTTATTTTCATATTAAAGTTAGATACTTTCGAAAACACTTATTACCGGCGTTATTAAAAATGGAATAGTCAGCAATCATGGAACAATCTCAAACACAGTTCCTTGGTGACGATCAGCCACTTTTACAGAACCATAAACCCCTAAATACAGTCTGGATTGACTCAGATTCGTGCCCAAACTAACATAATAAGCGGATTGAGTCCCAAAATCATAATTGGTTTCAATCACACTAAAATCACTTTGTTTACAATCCGTTCTTACCCTGGTATAAGCTAAAACTCCTCTAACTGGAGGGGGAGATCCTTCATTTCTGGCGAGATCCGTAAACACAACACTTCCCGTTAAACCGGGGATTGCATTTCCCATATAGGTCTGGACTCCAGTAAGGGCAGTTCCTCCAAACTTATCGGCTCGGGGATCTTTATGAAAATAACTAATGAGAGGCGGAAGACGCCGCACTGAAGTTGTGATCGCTTCATCGTAATAAGAAATTGTCTTCTCATCCAAAGCCGGATCTGCAGAACAGCCTGTAATGAACGAAGTAGGAAAAGCGCCTTCCCACCCTCGCCAGCCAAAGTTAATAAATCCTTCTTGATCAAGTACAGAATTGGTCAAAGTCAAAGAAGCTTGAACAAGCTGAGTAACCGGTATGGGTTTATAATGAATGAATGCAAAAATTGACTCTACAAGATCCTGTCCGACACTTCCTACGTATTTGATGTACTGATTATAAGATAACCTTTGAAATGCAATGCCTGGCAGATTGCGGCCCCCTTTGGCCATTACCGTAAGCGTTTCCTGAATAGACACAGGCAGCTCATTAAAACGTGTAACTACGGGCGGATTATCGATAAATGTAGGTTTGGAAATATCAATTTCAACGATTTTACCCGCGATTTCCATATCCGTTTGGCTTAAATTAAATGGATCATAGCCTGATCCGCCATCTCCGGTTGTCAAAATAAGTTTTCCTGTTTCAGGTGAGAAGTTTAAGCTATTGACGCCATTATGATTTAAAAAAGGTCTTCTTATATTCAGTAATGTCCGCCGTTTTTGAGGTTGTCCATTCGCATGTAGAATCCATTCCTCAACGGTATCAATATGATCATAATGCGTTTCTCGATTTATCCACTTTAAGTTTAAGGTTTTAGGATCACACGGGTTCGGCTTAAAAGATTCAAATTCACCAGGAAGAGATCCTGGACCTTGGGTTCCCGCCACTGAATAATGGAGATAAAACAGACCATTAAAATAAAATTCAGGATGAAAGGCTAGCCCTATCAATCCCCGTTCATCATACCCACCATTAGAGGCACCTAATGTAATGATTCGTGAGCGAATATCTAAAAAAGTTCTTATATCCCCGTCCCCTATGTAAAAGATCTCACCTACTTGAGTTGCAATAAATAATCTTTCAATTGATTCACCTGGAAGGATCGCTGTTTTCAAAACAGTGGGCATATTTAACTTGCTTACAATGGGCCGTAAGCCAACCTTTACTTTTATCAAATAACGGAGCACCCCTTCTTATTTTTTATATGAATATGATTCGATCTGTTCTATTAGTACCGAATTAGAGCCTGAAGGTCGGTATACAAAAAGGGCTCCGCCTCCATTCCGGAAAGCAAAGCCATTCTCAATCTATTGGTTCTTACACATATGCCCTCTACGTAACCAAACTCCGAATGTCCCCTCACTGAAGCTGTTCATTCAACACACTATCTTCTAGAACAGAAAATTTATCTCCATATACTTTCGTTAAATGGTTTTCACCCCATGCACATAGCGAACTTAGGATACCTTCTAGGCTTCGTCCATATTCACTAAGCTCGTATTCTACTTTTGGTGGAACTTGATTGTACACGATTCGATTGATGACCCCATCCTCTTCAAGCTCGCGCAGCTGTTGGGTAAGCATTTTTTGTGTGATATTTGGCATGAGGCGCTTTAATTCGCTTGTTCGTTTTTTTCCATGAGTCAGATGACAAAGAATTACACACTTCCACTTCCCACCTATGACTTCTAATGTCGCCTCAACAGAGATATTGTATTTCTTTTTTTGCATCCTTGTCCTCCACCTTCTTATAGGCACTAAAAAGTACCTACCTTACTTTGTAGTTACTATATAACTTAAAAGTGCGTACTTTTCTTTAAGAATGATATATCTCATAATAACATTTGCCGTCCGAAGCGTGCTAATTTTTTTATCTCATGAACAAATGAAGGCTGATGTATTTCAGAAATTATTATTCGCTGAAAAGAAGGTTTCCATTTATATAGCAGAATAAAGGAGGATATCAATATGGATGTAAATAAAAAGCAAAGCACATTGGCATTGCTTGCTCTAGCAGTAAGTGCCTTTGCAATCGGAACGACTGAATTTATCAGTGTCGGGTTGCTGCCGCTTATTGCAAATGATTTACGTATTCCCGTTACTACGGCCGGATTAACGGTGTCTTTATATGCTTTAGGCGTAACGCTTGGAGCTCCGATTTTGACATCTCTGACATCAAGTATGTCACGTAAGACATTATTACTTTGGATCATGATTGTCTTTATTATTGGCAATACTGTTGCTGCAATCTCAACGACAATTGGGTTATTGCTAGTAGCACGTGTGATTTCCGCATTTTCACATGGGGTATTCATGTCTATTGGATCGACAATTGCAGCCGATTTAGTTCCCGAAAATCGCAGAGCCAGTGCGATATCCATTATGTTTACAGGTCTTACCGTAGCTACAGTAACCGGTGTTCCATTTGGAACCTTTATTGGACAGCAGCTAGGTTGGAGAACAGCCTTCATTGCCATTGTTATCATTGGTGTTATTGCCTTACTTGCAAATCGCATCCTTGTTCCATCTAATTTGCGTAAAGGAGTAAAAACTTCTTTTCGTGATCAGCTTAAGCTTGTGAAAAATGGTCGGTTATTGCTTTTGTTCATCATTACAGCATTAGGATATGGCGGAACATTTGTCGTGTTTACCTACTTATCACCATTGCTTCAAGACATCACTGGGTTTAAAGAAGGAACAGTAGCTGTCATTTTGTTAGCTTACGGTATCGCGATTGCGATTGGGAATATGATTGGAGGTAAGTTATCGAATCAAAACCCAATTGGTGCATTGTTCTATATGTTTATTGTACAAGCAGTCGTCTTATTTATTTTGATGTTTACAGCACCATTTAAAGTTGCTGGATTGATAACGATTCTGTTGATGGGGCTGTTAGCATTTATGAATGTGCCGGGCTTGCAAGTCTATGTTGTAATACTGGCTGAGCGCTTTGTTCCTAGTGCAGTTGATGTGGCATCAGCAATCAATATTGCTGCATTTAATGCCGGGATTGCGATAGGTTCCTTTGTAGGCGGAATTGTTACAGACTCGATAGGACTTATCCATACGACTTGGATTGGAGCACTTATGGTATTAGCCGCTACAATCTTAACTGGATTTAGCAGAGCTATGGAACGAAAAGATCGAGCAAGCAAAATATAATAACATGTTGGAGGTTTTTATTATGATGGCAAAAAATTTGAAAGATACAACAACTTTGAATAATGGCGTGAAAATGCCTTGGTTTGGACTTGGCGTTTTCAAAGTCGAAGAAGGCCCTGAATTGGTGAACGCAGTAAGAACAGCGATTAAACATGGATACCGCAGTGTAGATACAGCAGCGATTTATGGGAATGAAGAAGGCGTTGGCCAAGGGATTCAAGAAGGCTTGAAAGAAGCAGGCATTTCAAGAGAAGAGCTATTTGTCACTTCTAAGGTTTGGAACGCGGATTTGGGATATGAATCGACGATTGCTGCTTATGAAACAAGCTTAAAGAAACTGGGCTTAGCGTATTTGGATTTGTATTTGATTCATTGGCCGGTTGAAGGAAAATATAAAGATGCGTGGAGAGCGTTAGAAACGCTTTATAAAGAAGGCCGCGTAAAAGCAATTGGCGTAAGTAATTTCCAAATCCACCATTTGGAAGACTTGATGAAGGATGCTGAAATTAAGCCGATGATCAACCAAGTAGAATACCATCCGCGCTTAACTCAAAAAGAGTTGCAAGCATTTTGCCAAGCCAACGATATTCAGTTTGAAGCATGGTCACCTCTCATGCAAGGTCAATTGCTTGACAACGAAGTTATTCAGGAAATTGCGAACAAGCATAATAAATCTATTGCCCAAGTTATTTTGCGTTGGGACTTGCAGAACGGGGTTGTTACTATTCCAAAATCAACAAAAGAGCACCGAATCGTTGAAAATGCAAATGTGTTTGACTTTGAACTGACGAAAGAGGAAATGGAGATCATTGATGGATTAAATCAGAACCATCGTGTAGGTCCAGACCCAGATAATTTTGATTTTTAATGAATAAGAACTCGGAGTCCGAGTTCTCAGAGTGTAGAGAAAGATGTATTCTTTCTCTACACTTTTTTATGTTGATCAAAGAAAATAAAGTGATTTCTTAGTGCTTAGATATCTAGGACTTTATTTTCTTATTCTTGGCCTTCATACTCCTTACAAAAAATGTTATCAAAGCTGGACTTAGGATATATAATAGTTTCTAACTTTGATGAAATACAGAGAGGAGTTTCTCGTACTATTTCGCAAGGTCGTACAGCTGGAGTCATCTCGCTTCTTGGCAACCTGGCTATGGGTGCAGCGTTGGCTAATGGCAAGTGTCTTGACAGGTCTTGCTGCGAGTCTTGCTTTTGATCGCAGATAGTGATACACGAGGAGATGATCTTGATGAACAAGAACATAGGAATCACTGATATTTTGGTAAGGTTCGAAGAAATTTCGAAGCATTATGTTCGGGAGCTGGACAAGTATAGTCTGGCGGAATTGTGTCGCAAGCCGAGCGAGAACGAATGGTCGCTTGGGCAAATGTACCTGCATCTGCCCCATTCCACGCTGAACTTGCAGCTCCGTCTTGCGGAGCAGTGCATAGCGCTCGGTGGCGGCAGCGAGGAGGACAGTGGGAAGACGGAGGCCGGCCATGCCGTGTTTGAGCAAGGGAGCTTCCCACCGATTCGCATTCAGGTACCGGCCGACTTGCAATATACGCCTCCTCAGCCAGAGAGCAAGGAGCAGCTTGTCGCCAAGCTTGAGGAAGCAAGGCACCGCATGCATGAGATTGGAGCGTCACTGCAGACCATAGACCCAGAGCGGCTGCAGCGAAAGGCGACTCATCCAGCCGTAGCCTTCGGCGCGTTAAACGCGGTCGAATGGTTCACGATGGTGGAGATGCATTACCGTCATCATCTGCTTCAAAAGGAGCGGCTGGACGCTTTCTTACAAACTGCAGAGTTATTAGGCTAACGGGTTATCGATTGCAATAAGCTCCGCATACTCCTTTCAATATGAAATGAAGAATAGACCTCCTACTTCTAATAGGAGGTCTATTTTTCATCTAGAAGCTTAAACAGACTTATACATCCATATTCGCTAGAAGTTGGGTGCCAATCGAATAAGTTTATCCGGGGTGCCGTCACCGTTTTTGTCGCCATTGTTGCTGGTGACGAAGTAGAGTGATCCGTCCGGCGCCTCGACAATGTCGCGAATGCGTCCGTATTTATTCACGAACAAGTAAGTAAGATCACTGCTCTTGATCGTCGGTTGGCCGTTCTGTTCTCCAACGATCATGCGAATGATCTGTTTGCCTTTTAAATTGGTAACAAGCAGATTCCCTGCCCAGGGCCCTTGAGTTACAAAAGTCATGCCCGAAGGCGCCCAGGTTGTGCCATTCGCATAAATGAGCGGGGGTGTAATGCCTGGTTGGTTCTGATTCCCACCCTCATATTTAGGCCAACCGTAATTGTTACCGGGTTGAATGTAGTTAATCTCATCTTTGGAGGATTCACCGTGCTCTGATGCAAAGAGACGGTTCGTTCCAGGCTGCCATGCTAATCCTTGAGGATTCCGATGTCCACGGCTATAAATGGGCGAGGAGGCAAACGGATTATCACTTGGAATGGTGCCGTCTAGATTCAGGCGGAATATCTTCCCTCCAAGGTAAGTGAGTGTATCGTCTTTGTTGCCGTAATTGCCGTCACTGAAATACAGCTTGTTGTCGGGGCCTATTTTCATCCGGCCGCCATTGTGATAGACTGCACCCGGAAGATTTGTAATGAGGACTTTGTCTACTGTAGCGATGTTGTTGTTCTCTTTCAGCCGAACGACCTGATTGGCAACTTTGTTGTCTGATGTTTTGTAGGAATGGTAGATATACATGTAATGATTGGTGGTGAAATTAGGATCGAGAACCAGGCCCAATAAGCCGCCTTCGCTCTTAGGCATGTAATAGAAAGGCGAGCCCAGCGTAATAACTGGCGTTGATTTCAACTTTCCGTTCACAATGACACGGACTCTGCCGCTGTTGCGTTCGGTGAAGAAAATCCGCCCATCCGGTGCAAAATCAACAGCCCATGGGGTTTCCAAGTTGGTAGCAACAACCTCTGGTGTATAAGGATCGGAGGAGGCGGGGCTGGTTTTGACAGACAACGCACTGCTAGCTGCGGAACTATTTCCTGCTAAGTCTCTTGCTTTCACGGTAAAGGTATACGAGGTATTTGCCGTAAGTCCTGTTACATTAAAAGATGTCGCAGGCGTGCTTCCGGCGAGTGTGCCATTTTTATATATGTCGTACGCATAGACGCTGACGTTATCTGTAGATGCCGTCCAGGACAGATTGACTGACGAAGATGTTTTGCTCGGGCTTACAAGTCCTGACGGAGCAGTTGGGGCCTGCGTGTCAGTTTGATTTGTCGTTTTTACGGTGAGAGGGCTGCTGGCATTGGATATATTTCCTGCCGCATCTTTGGCTTTGACCGTGAATTGATAGGTAGTATCCGGCGTTAATTCGGTAAAGGTGTAGGTAGTATCCTTGACATTTGCTTGCGTCAGAACATTATCTTTGTATAAGTCATAGCCCTTCACGCCTACATCATCCAGCGATGCAGTCCAGGATATGTTCACAGTTGTATCCGTTACTTGGTTTGCTTGCAGGTTTGTTGGTTCTGTAGGCGGGAATACATCACCGGTAGCATTGACTTTTACCTTGTCAAAGGTGGCCGTGCTTAGGCTGGATACATTATGGCTGGTGACAGCCAATCCTACATACAACGAAGCATTCATATTAATAGTCAAGTTGCCCAGATCGCCCCAGTTCAACCCGTTGTTGGATACATATCCTTTGATCACATTGCCTTTGCGTTCAAGCTTTACCCAGGCCGGGCTCGTCGAAGCAATTTTAACACTCTGAGATGATCCGCCCGTCTCCGTCCGGTACTGGAACGTGAACCCGTTGGAAGGCGTCAATAGCAAATCGACATGCTTGGAATTGGCATTCAACGTTTCCCTTATCATAATTCCTGCTTTCGCAAAATCGTGTGTATGGGTCTGAGAAGAGACAAGGGCAATGATAGCGCCGTCTCCTGTCCAGGGTTGATAGAGGTAATTGAACTGATCTGATTTGCCCCAGATGTCTGTGCCAGCGCCGCTTACGCTAAATTGATCACCCCCTGGATCATAAGAAGCGCTGCCCGTTAATGCAGGAGAACCGATATTTTGTTGTTTCCACGGATTCGGTACAGCACCTGCTATAGCTGCGACATCAACATCGGCCTCGGCGAAGCCTGATGTAGGTAATAAAGCGAGCAGCATACACAAGAAAAGACTCAAAGCCATCATTTTGCTTCGTGTAATCATCGCTACACCTCCTTTTTAGAATATGGATGAAATCCTCCTCCCCAAGAATTAAACCACTTATACTTTTGATCCATATTTCACTATATCTATCTAAAATGGAACTTATTTAAAACGGAATCAAATGTTAAATTTTAATTAATGCTTCCCCCATTAGCTTTACAGAACATGAGATTGAATACTGCTGAGGAGCACATTCAGACATGGATCATGTGAATGGATAAATATGGAATGTTGGATCTTGAGGTGGATTTGACTCTAGAGGGTGTTAGACGATCCCGTGTAGGCAAACGTGAAGCGTCCACAAGTGTGCTCGAACAAATACAGGGAGTTAATTAGACAGTACGAGCATTAGAATAAACAAAAAAACAGGCGTCTTTGCACCGCTTATCTGTGCGAAAGACACCTGTTTAATTATCTAACACTCTTTCAGTGACCTATCCTACCAATAGGAGGTTCCACTGCGATTATCCTACATTGTAACGCGGTTTTAGCACTTCTTGGTTTACTACTGGTTTCACTTCTTGGTTCTTCTTCGACTGATTACGCCCGCTAGGTACGGAGATAAAGATCGCAATCAAGAAAGAGAGCATACACAAGACCGCGATGACGGTAAAGGTAATATGAAAACCACCGAACAGAGCACTAAGGAACGAACCAGCCAAGGCACCTAAACCGAATCCCTGATAAATGATTCCATAGTTCTTGCTTTGGTTCTTCAAACCGAAATAGTCAGCCACAATCGCTGGGAAGACCGTGATATTACCGCCAAAGCAGAATGCGATCACCGCGACACAGGTGAAGAAGATGCCCAGGTTCAAAGGTACGAAGTTTAAAGCCATGACGGACAATGCCGTTGCAAAAAGCGCTCCCGCCACCACTTTCATACGTCCTACTTTATCAGACAATGCACCGAGGATGATCCGGCCAGCCGTATTGAAAATCGCCACCATAGCTACCGCATTCGCTGCTGTGCTGACATCAAGACCGGCAAGCTGTACCCCGATGTCTTTGACGATACCAATCAGGTACAATCCACTCATACAAGCTGTGAAAAGAATAATGAAGAGCATATATGCTTCTTTCGTACGCAGCATTTCTTTGACTGTATAATTCCGCCCACTCTGCGACCCCGTATTTGCGTTCGCAGGTGTTTCCGTAATTACGGCTTCTTTGATTAAGAACGAACCGGCAATTACCATCACCATCACGATCAATCCCCAGACCAGAAATGCATAGGAGACACCCATCGTATTGATGAAATTCGCATTGATATATTTAAAGACCAAGCTGCCTGTCCCAAAGGCTCCCACCGAGATTCCGGATATTAACCCTTTGCGTTCAGGAAACCATTTTATTAAATTCGATAGCGATGTAATATATGCTGTACCATCCGCAAAACCAACAACCACGCCAGCCAGCAAGTACAACATCCACAACGATGAAACCTGTGAGCTAGCGATTAGCCCTGCACCGAGAACAGCACCTGCAATCATTGTCATACGCCGAATTCCGATACGATCCTGAATCTTACCAGCGAACAGTGTCGAGAAAGCCAGTGCAAAACTAGTGATGGAAAATGTAATCGATACGGAGCTAAGCTCCCATCCAAACTTGTCAGCTAACGGCTGATTAAATAAACTCCACGTATATATGGTTCCTAATCCCATTTGTACAATGATTGTTCCAAGGACGATCATCCATCGATTTACTTGCGACCCAGTTGCTTGATGCGTTCTCATGATAGATCCCTCTTTCCATTCTGCTATGATCAAGAGTTGTGTTTTATCTGTAGGGAAGTGAAAGCCTTTTTACGCTTTGCTTTTTACACCCTTATCTTACAAGATAAAACGCTTACTTGAGCCATGAGCGACATGAAATGACGGGATTGCGGAATGAACTGCATTTATATATGCATCAACTGCCTAAATTCTTTGACTTTACTTCTGCTGACGGGTACTTTGGCATCCATATCACGTAGACGCAGCAGGTAGGTATTGTTGAACCATGGAACGATTTCATGGATTTGAGACAAATTGACGGTATAGGAACGATGACAACGATAGAATCGATCTTGTGGCAGCATAGCATGAAAGTCCGATATACTCATCGGCATTGTGTAGGTACCGCTCTTCGTGAATACGTTGGTCACCTTCTCTTGTGCTTCCGCATAGTAGATGTCATCGCTATCAGTTACGATATACTTATCATTTTTCAACAGATTAATGCGTTTCTCCTCAGCTCTTTGCCTGCTGTCCGGGGGATTTGAACTTCCTCCTTGCTGCACATCCCGTTCGAAGGCGGTCTCCAGCTTACGTAACATCGCGGCAATCCGGTTCTCATCGTAGGGCTTCAAGATATAATCAAAAGCTTCCAGTTCAAAAGCTTGGGCTGCATGTTCCTTATACGCTGTTGTAAAAATAACATACGGTTTATGCGCGAACTTACTGATATTCGTCGCGAGCAGCATCCCATCCAAGGATGGAATGTTAATATCGAGAAAAATCGCATCGACTTCCTTCTCCTGCAGAAATTTGAGCACATCAAGGCCATCTTCGAATCGCTCCACGATTTCAATGCGGCTATGTTTGGTAATCAAATATTCCAGCTCTTCACTGGCCAAAACTTCATCTTCCACAATTATCGCTCTCATCGTGTCTCCTTCTGTATGTCAAAAAAGATATTCGTTCCTTGATCTAGCCGCTCCATAGTAACACCATGCCCGAAAATGAGCTTCACACGCTTGTACACATTGAACAGACCAATATGATTCGGTGGAACGCGCTCCTCTATCACCTGTTTGATGATATCTTCACGGATACCCACGCCAGTATCCCGCACGCCAATCCGAATGTACTCTTCTGTATCTTTGACATAGATAGTGACCGTTCCAGGCCCTCTCTCCTTCAATATGCCGTGGACAATCGCATTCTCCACTAACGGTTGAATGATGAGACTCGGAATCTTCACGGCGACTTCATCCACATCATAAACGACATGCAGCCGATTTCCGAAGCGTGCTTTTTCAATCTCTACGTAATTCCGAACCTGCTCCAGCTCCTTATGGATATCGATCAATTCATCCGTTAGCTCCAAATTATAACGTAAGTATCCGGATAAATTGACGATCAGCTCCCTCGCTTGGTCTGGCCTAGTCCGGATCGAGGATCCAATTGCATTTAGCGCATTGAACAAAAAGTGAGGCTGAATCGTTGTCTGCAGCGCTTTGAGCTCCGCTTTATTCGCCATCTCCTTAATCTCTTCCACACGAGAAACTTCCATTAATGTTGAAATGATCTGGGACAAACCGACGGCCATAGTCTGCAGCGGATAGGTAATTTTATGCGCTTTCCGATAATAAATCTTCAAGGTCCCCGTCACTTCTTCCCGCTCTTTCAGCGGAATAATAAGCAAGGATTGAATGCCGGGCATCGCATCGTCCAACGCATGGTTGCTTATCATGAACTCCCCGCTCCGTATCGTCTGTTTGGTCATATCACTTATGATCTCATGCCGAAGTTGATAGCGGTCTTCCCCAAAACCGACGTAAGCGAGCACGCTCGAGGAATCCGTAATCGCCACCGCATCGGCTTGAATGTCTTCTTTAATAATGGAACAGATCTTGTGCAAGGATTCGGTATTGATGGAGCGGAAATAGGGCAATGCCTTATTTGCAATGTCCAACGCCAACTTCGCTTGCTGCGCAGCGATTCCTTCCCGTTCACTTTCTACATTCTGAATTAACAAAATGATCAATCCCACATTCAATTGCCCGAGAATCATCGGTGTAGCAATTCTGGATACAATCTCATTGCCTAATGTAGTAGGCTGCGCCATGAATATGATCAACAGCATCGTTAAGGCCTCGCAAGCCATCCCGGCAAGAATCCCGATAAACCAACGTTTCGCCTTTGGTGTGCGAAGATGAATATACCCAGATACCAGCCCCGCAATAATACTCGTGATGAGACATGGAATCGAGGTCACCCCGCCGATATCGATCAAATAACGATGGATTCCGGACACCACGCCCACGACTAGACCGACCCAAGGCCCAAACAAGATGCCCCCTGCCGTTATTACGATGATCCGTACGTTGACGAGCGAGCCTTCCACATCGATGCCTGAGTAGGTACCGAATAGTGCAAAGGTACAGAACAGAAGCGTCACGACGGCGAACTCCTTCGTTGTCAGTGATTCCTTTTGCAGAATCTGCTTAAAGCTCGGAATACGAGTTAAGAAAAACAAAATAATGAGCAATAATGCTGCCCGCTCAAAGAGCTGAAGCAGCATTGTGAAATCTCCGTTTATTGGAAACTACCTCCCGTTATCTCAAGCTGTTGTTTGTTTATTTTATCAAAGTTTGCTCTGTTTTCACGTTCCAAATCCATACATAAAAAAAGAGCGTGTTTTGAAAAAGATTGATCAAAACACGCTCTTAACATACTCTATTGAACTATTCTTTTATTTAAGGTTTAAAGGATTACTACACAATAATAAATCACTTATTGTTCATTGTTTTCCATCCATTGAAAGTGGAAACTCCCCTTTTTATCAAGCCGCTCGAACGTATGCGCCCCAAAATAATCCCTCTGTGCCTGCAGTAAATTAGCCGGTAGTCTCTCTGTCCGATAGCTGTCATAATAAGCTAAAGCGGAAGCGAAAGCAGGAACCGGAATTCCTCTAGTTACGGCAATCGATACGACTTTTCTCCAGGCTTCCTGATAGTTAGCAATAATCCCACTGAAGTATTCGTCCAACAACAAGTTTTTCAATTCTGGGTTCCGGTCGTATGCATCCTTAATATTTTGTAAGAACCTTGCGCGGATAATACATCCCCCGCGGAAGATCATGGCGATGCCTCCATAGTTCAAATTCCAATTATACGCGTCGGAAGCAGCTCTCATTTGCGCAAAGCCTTGCGCATACGAAGCGATTTTGCTGGCATACAAAGCCTTGCGGACGGCCTCGATGAATTCATTGGGATCGCCGTCGTAGCTTGAAGCCGCGGGGCCTTTCAGCTGCTTGCTTGCTGCCACGCGTTCTTCTTTCATAGCGGAGATAAACCGCGCAAACACGGATTCAGTAATAATGGACAATGGAACTCCTAAATCCAATGCGCTTTGGCTCGTCCATTTCCCCGTTCCTTTCTGTCCTGCCGAATCGAGGATGACATCCACCATTGGCTTGCCGGTCTCCGGATCAGTCTTCGAGAAAATATCGGCTGTAATTTCAATCAAATAACTATCCAGTTCGCCTTTGTTCCATTCGGAGAAAATGTCATGCAGCTGCTCGGTATTTACGTTCAATACATCTTTGAGCAGATGATACGCTTCGCCGATGAGCTGCATATCGCCGTATTCAATGCCGTTGTGCACCATTTTGACATAATGGCCGGCACCGTCTTCTCCGATATAAGTCGAGCAGGGATCGCCGTTCACTTTGGCCGAAATGGCGGTCAGGATGGGCGCTACCAGTTCATACGCCTCTTTTTGCCCGCCCGGCATAATCGCGGGGCCGTTTAGCGCTCCCTCTTCGCCGCCCGAGACACCTGCGCCAATAAAACGGAATCCCTTGGCTTGCAGCTCTTTATTTCTTCTTTGCGTATCAGGGAAATAGGCGTTCCCGCCGTCGATAAGAATATCCCCTTGACTCAGGTAAGGAACTAGCTGATTGATGGTATCGTCTGTCGGTTGTCCCGCTTTGACCATAATTAGAATTTTCCGCGGCGTCTCGAGCGATTGGACGAATTCTTCGACACTGTACGTGCCGACGAAATTCTTGCCTTGCGCCTCCTCCAGAAGCTCATTCGTTTTCTCTGGCGAACGATTGTATACTGCAACTGAGAACCCTTTGCTTTCTATATTTAAGGCTAGGTTTTTCCCCATGACGGCCAAGCCTACTACGCCGATTTGCTGTTTTTTCATTGCAATTCCCTCCCTGTCATTTCTCTCTCTTTGTAGATAAACGTTTGATGAGCCCGGCTTTTTGCGCTTCGAAACCAGACTTGCCCAGCAACAACATATTGATCTTGTATATTTTAATCGCAGCTTAAATCCCTGCTGTTTTTTTCCAATCGGCAGCGAATTTGTCCATGCCTTGATCCGTTAAGGGATGCTTGGAAATTTGTTCGATCACCGCAAATGGAATCGTGGCTATATGCGCGCCTGCCATTGCTACGCGCGTCACGTGATCCGGATGGCGGACGGATGCCGCGATAATTTGCGTGTCCAGGTTATGCACTCGGAACAACTCAGCAACTTTCGTGACGAGCTGGACGCCGTCTTCCGATATATCATCCAAGCGGCCAAGGAACGGCGAGACATAGGTAGCACCTGCACGAGCGGCCAGTAAAGCTTGATTCACAGTGAAAATCAGCGTCACGTTCGTTTTCACGCCTTTGTCGCTCAAATAGCGGCAAGCTTCAAGTCCAGCGAGCGTCATCGGAAGCTTGATCGTGATGTTTTTGTCATTATTATTGATTTTGATTAGTTCGTCCGCTTGCGCGATCATTTCTTCAGCTGTCACCGCATCAGGCGTTACTTCAGCGGAGACCGATTCAACTCCGGGTACTTCCCGCAAAATCTCGGCGATTCGATCTTCAAATTTCACACCTTCCTTAGCAACCAACGACGGATTCGTCGTAACACCGGATAGAATACCGATTTTATATGCTTTTTTGATGTCTTCCACATTTGCAGTATCGATAAAGAATTTCATAGGTAAGTACCTCCATTGTTTTATTTGTAATTTA
The DNA here is from genome assembly GCF_000686865.1 of Paenibacillus sp. UNC217MF. Taxonomy (NCBI): domain Bacteria; kingdom Bacillati; phylum Bacillota; class Bacilli; order Caryophanales; family Paenibacillaceae; genus Paenibacillus; species Paenibacillus sp. UNC217MF. The sequence goes on from NZ_JMLT01000028.1 coordinate 30,724, forward strand.
TTATTACTTCAGTAGTTCCTTCGTAAGGCGAACCACTTCAGTTACGGAGAAACCAAAGTACTCCATAACCTCTGTACCGGATCCAGAAGCGCCGAATGTATCAATCGACAGTACTTTTCCGCCTTGTCCCGTATAACGATCCCAGCCTAGCGAAATGCCAGCTTCAATAGCCACCCGTTTCGTAACGGAATTAGGAAGAACACTCTGCTTGTACTCATCGGGTTGACGATCGAATAGCTCTCTGCTCGGCATGGCAACGACGCGTACGGAAATATTGTCCCGTTCCAACTCCGCCTTGGCGTTCATGGCCAGAGAAACCTCGGAGCCGGTTCCGATTAGGATGACATCCGGCTGACCGCCCGTTTCGCTCAAGACATAAGCGCCTTTGGCTACCCCTTCAACATTGGCCTTGGTTGCTTCATATATAGGCAGATTTTGTCTGCTCAACACTAAGGCTACCGGGCCTTCATTTTGCTGCAGAGCGTACGCCCATGCGCTTGCCGTTTCATTGGCATCGGTCGGACGAATGACCGTAAGTCCCGGAATGGTGCGCAGCGCAGCCAAGTGCTCGACGGGTTCATGCGTAGGTCCATCTTCCCCAACAGCAATGGAATCATGGGTAAACACATAAATCACAGGCTTTTTTTGCAGCGCAGCCAGACGAATAGACGGACGCAAATAATCACTGAATACGAAGAAGGTGCTTACGAATGGCTTTACACCTCCATGCAGGGCCATGCCATTGCCGGCTGCACCCATAGCATGCTCACGAACGCCAAAGTATATATTGCGTCCCGAGTAAGACTCCACGGCAAACTTTTGCTCTCCATTGATGTCCGTCATCGTCGAATGTGATAAATCCGCACTTCCTCCAAAAATCGAAGAAACGGTTTTTACGTAATGATTTATCGCTTCGCCGCTTGCTACGCGGGTAGAAATCGATTTGGAAGTGTCGAACGTAAGGATATCCGCGGCCTCAATCGACACGGAGCCGTCGATGACTTGCTCAAGCTCCTTACCCTCCGCAGGATATTGCGCTTTATAGGTAGCGACCAATTTGTTCCACGCTTCTTCTTTGGCCTCTCCCTTGCGTTTCAGCTGCTCGAAATGCGCTTTGACTTCTTCCGGAACGGCGAACTCTTCCTCATACTTCCAGTCGTAAGCTTCCTTGGTCGCCTTTGCCTCTTCTTTGCCCAGTGGATTTCCGTGTACTTTGTTCGTTCCCGCTACCTTGCTGCCGTAACCGATAATCGTCCGAATTTCGATAAGCGTCGGCTGGGCATCATTTTGCTTAGCTGCCGCGATCGCTTCGGTAATCTGGGAAATATCATTGCCGTCCTCGACCCGGATATATTCCCAATTGGCTGATTCCGCTCTTTTTTGCATGTTTTCGCCGAAGGAGAGATTAAGCTCTCCGTCCAACGAGATGTCGTTGGAATCATACAATACGACTAACTTTCCAAGCTTCATATGTCCTGCCATGGACATCGCCTCGTAAGAGATTCCCTCCATCAAGCAGCCGTCTCCGACAAGCGCATACGTATAATGATCGATTACTGGGAATCCGTCTTGATTGAATTTCGATGCCAAATGAGCTTCGGCCATCGCCATCCCGACTGCCATCGCCAACCCTTGTCCCAGAGGTCCAGTTGTCGCTTCTACGCCATCCGTGTGCCCATATTCGGGATGCCCCGGCGTTTTGCTGTGCAGCTTGCGAAACTGTTTTAAATCGTCAAGCGACACCTGATATCCCGACAAATGCAGCAGGCTGTAGAGCAAGGCTGATCCGTGACCCGCAGACAGAACGAAGCGGTCGCGGTTAAACCATTTGGCATGGCCGGGATTGTGATTTAACAGTCTGGACCAAAGGGCGTATGCCATTGGTGCTGCCCCCATCGGCAGCCCCGGATGACCGGAATTGGCACGGTTGATAGCATCGATAGACAATGTTCGGATCGTATCGATGGATAATTGATCAATGGTTTCCTTGGTAAGCATATTGTTCTCCTTCTTCCGCTTTAATATTTCCTTCTGATTTGTCATCGAACCACCAATGATAGCCGTCCTGCGCCAACAACGCATCGGATTCGGCAGGTCCATAAGTACCCGCTTCATACCGATGAAGTGGAACCAGATTCTCCTCGAATGCTTCCAGGATCGGTTGAACCCATTGCCACGACAATTCGACTTCATCCCAATGTGCGAAGAACGTAGGATCTCCTTGCAATGCATCGTAAATCAAATTTTCGTAAGCTTCGGGAACATCGCCCTTGCTCTCATGAAAGTTCATCTGAAGGGGCTTGAACTCCCCTTTATGCAAAGGATCCCTTGTATTTAATTGCAGCGTAATGCCCTCGTTAGGACTAATTTCAAATACCAGAAGGTTAGGCGATTTTCCTTCTGTATTTGCCTGTGAGGACTTCGTTAACAGATCCTTGAACTCAATTACAATCCGCGTTGATTTCTCTTTCATTCGTTTGCCTGTACGGATATAAAAAGGAACGCCGCGCCAAAAGAAATCATTGATCTCCAATTTAGCGGCAATAAACGTATCGTTCATGGAAGTAGAAGCGATTCCTGGTTCGGAGATATAGCCGATTACCGGCTTACCTTGAACGGTTCCTGCTTTGTACTGCCCGCGGATAATGCTCGCGCTCACTTCCTCTTTTTGCAGCGGCTCGAGAGCTTCCATCACCTTTTTCTTCTTAAAGCGCACCATTTCCGAGTCGCTGTTGATTGGAAGATGACTTGTCAGCATCATCAGTAATTGCAGCATATGGTTTTGGAACATGTCTCTTACGGCACCTACATGATCGTAATAACCCGCTCTTTCTTCTACGCCGACGGTCTCGTTTGCCGTAATTTGCACGTTGGCAATATAACGATTCGTCCATAAGGCATTAAGAACCGGATTCTGCTGCAAAATCTCAAGCTTCTGGATCAGTGGCTTGCCGAGATAATGGTCGATTCGGTAAATTTCATGATCCGAAAAAGCTTGGCTCAGCTTCTGATTTAAATCACGAGCAGATTTCAAATCATGGCCGAATGGCTTCTCGATCACGAGACGCTTCCAGCCATTCGCGGAACCGAGCCCGCTTTCCTTAATGCTCGCTGTGATCGTTTCAAAAAATTCAGGTCCAACAGATAAATAAAACAGGCGATTCGGCGGAATATGCAGCTCTTCTTCTCTCTGTTCAATCAGTTGCAGCAGCTTCCTATAATCTTCTTTGCGATCTATATGAAGAACGCTGTAACGGAATGCGCTCAAAAAATCTTTGATTAACGCAGAATTGTTCGCTTCGCGTCTGGAAAAAGTACGGATAGACTGCTCGACATTTGCCTGAAACGATTCATCAGACAGTTCTCTTCTCCCAAGACCAAATAAGGAGAATGATTGCGGCAGCTTCCGATCGATATACAAGTTGTAAAGGGCAGGGTATATTTTTCTTTTGGCTAAATCCCCTGTCGCTCCAAACAAAACAAAAGTGGTCGGCTCCATGTTTCTCTCTCCTTCAAGCAGCGCTCTCTTAATCAAGCTCTGGTTTCTATTTCGTAGTTCCACTATAATACGAATATCATCTATACAAGTAATAAATATATTTCACAGGAGCTATAGACCACATCTATGAGCATAAATTACGAATTGTACAAAGTATTTTATTGGGCTGCGAAGACAGGCAGCTTGACACAGGCTGCCAAGGCCTTATTTCTAACCCAACCTAGCGTCAGCCACGCCATCAAACAGCTTGAAAACAGCTTCGGCGTCACTTTGTTTTACCGGAATTCAAAGGGCGTTGGGCTGACGAGAGAGGGCGCCATCCTGTATTCCTATATTGAGCAGTCACAGATCTTAATATCGCTGGCCGAAGAAAAAATGGAAGCACTTAAAAATTTGGACAGCGGCGAGCTGCGGATTGGCGGAAGCGATTCGCTGTTCAAGCATTATTTGCTCCCGTACTTGGAGGACTTTCATGAGAAGCATCCCGGGATCAGACTTCACCTGAATCATGGAACTACGCCGGAAATCATCTCCTTCTTAAAAGAAGGGAAAATTGATTTAGGCGTCATCCGTATGCCTATCGTCGATACCCAACTTGAAGTGAGGGAGACTTTTCAGCTGCAGGAATGCTTCGTAGCGGGGACACGTTATGCCGAGCTCAAGGATGCGGTTTTAACGCTGGATATGCTGCTCCAGTACCCAATTATCCTGTTCTCGCGCAATAGCAGGGCACGAATGACCATTACGGAATTATTTCAAAGCTACGGCTATAAGCTCGCACCTAAAATTGAGGTCGGAAGCGTAGATCTTCTCATCGAGTTTGCTCGGAAAGGACTCGGAATTTCATACGTGACGAGAGAATTTGTGTCGAAAGAGCTGGAAGAGGGCACCCTCTTCGAGATTCAATTGGACGTGCGGCTGCCGCCATCTCACGTGGGGATTATGATTATGCGCAACATGCCGCTTTCCATGGCAGCATGCGGGTTTATCGAGATGATTCAAACGTGTCCCCTGTCAAAGTAGGCACATTCAGATAGGCTTTGCTTTGCAAGGTCTTCATCATCTGGCCCATCATGGCGTGAAACCAACGGTCTCTACCACTTTTAAAGAAAGACTAGAGAGTAAGGGAGAAGGAAAAATGAAAATATGTATATTGGGATCAACAGGGAGAGTTGGATCAGAGCTACTGAAACTAGCATTACAAGATTCGCATGATATTACAGTCTTAGTGCGTGATCAGAATAAGCTTGCAGGTTCGCATAGGAATCTACAGATCATCGAGGGAAATGTACTAGATGAACATGATGTGAAGAAGGCGTTTAAGGAAGCTGATATCGTTATCAGTGCTCTTGGAACAGATGGGAATGGCACGTTGTCGAAAAGTATGCAAACCATTATTAAACATATGAAAAAAGAGGGGATAAGCCGAATCGTTACAATTGGAACAGCGGGTATTTTACAAGCTCGCACTAATCCGAAGATCTATCGGTTCCAATCGGAAGAATCAAAAAGAAGAAGTACCACAGCTGCCGAAGATCATTTAGCTGCTTATCTAGCCTTAAAAAATAGTGGGCTATGCTGGACGATTATTTGTCCTACCCATTTAATCGATGGCGAAAAAACGGGCATGTATCGAACTGAGGTAGATGTGCTACCATTGAACGGATCGAAAATTACAGTGGGCGATACTGCTCATTTTACCTGGTCTTTGATAAATAAAGAAGGATATGAGAATAGCCGTGTCGGCATCGCTTATTAAATACCGTCCCAAAGCCGTTGACTAGTTTTTTTATGGTAGTAATAGGTTTCCACAAGAAAAAAATTGTGCCGATCTGTAATTTTATTTGGTCGGCACAATTATATGGTTTCACTCTTTTTTACCAATGTTAATTTTGTCTCCGTTCACTTTAGTTCCATATCCATAAACACATCCGCTCTTACATAGGGCATGGGCCCGATCTGCTCGACAGGAACGCGCTTGAACCCAACCGATTCGTATAAATGAATGGCGTTCGGTAGCTTGGTGCTGCTGCCCAAGAAGATCGATGTCGCGCCAAGTCCGCGTGCGCGGTTAATGGCGGCATGGATGATTTCCCGTCCGTATCCACGTCTTCGCAACTCGGGTATAACGCTCATTTTTGAGAGCTCGAACACCCCAGCACCAGTCGGCACGAGTGCAACGCATCCAACGATCGAATCGCTATCGCGTGCGATGAGTACGTCTCCTCCTCTGTTCACGATGTTCTCCACCGGATTATCGAGGAGTATCCGATCCGCCTCTTCGACTGTGAAGATTCGGGCGATCCATTCTTCGTTAAGTGTTTTGAAGGCCCGAGCTTCTTCGGGCGTCTGCATCGAAGTAATCGTGAGCACTGTTTCAAGCATCCTATGTTTCCTCCTCTTGTAAAGGTTCGTCGCCTACTGCACCCGTCCTGTCATCAGATAAATAGCGAGTCATTGGAGCCATCATTTCGTTTCTGAATAATTCAAGCTTTTCCTCGGGCGATGCTTGAGCAACTTTTTGATAAATATAATCTGAACGCATTGATTTTATGTTCATACCTCTCACCACTAGTTATTTATAGTGAGAATTATGCACTATGACGTAACGTCATAGTCAAGTACTTTGGATCAAATATATTTATCAAACTATCCTGGTATTGCTTAGTGAGGCCAAGGCAGTCTAACACTTTATTTTTCAGGTATCGCAACTCTTACCACTCCGCGCCTCAACAATACAAGTCCATGCCCCTTCGGGGTGGCCGATGTATAGCTTCGAAGGAGGCCGAAGACGGACTATATCGCCCGTCTGCCCTTCAATCAAAATGACCAGACTTGCATTGACGGCGCTTCGTGGTGCACTCTACGCGTAAGGTATGCAGATTTAGGAGATCGGGTCGGTTTCCACGATCACCTTGACATTTTGGATGTACCGATCCTCCGGTCCTTTCACCGGAAGCCCCACCTCCACATGATCGACAATGTAATCGATGTTGTCTTGGGAGATCACTTCGCCCGGCAGCAGGATTGGAATACCCGGCGGATAGACATATATGAACTCGGCAATGATTCGACCGGCTGATTCCTTGAACGGAATGACTTCGGTATCTCCGTAAAATGCATCCCTTGGAATCAGGGAGAGATGAGGAATTTCCGGGATCTTCACGATTAGCTCATTTGCAGTGTTCACGTTGTAATACGTTCCAGCTAACTCACGGAGAGCTGTAAGCAGTACCGACACCGTTTCCTCGTTGTCGCCTGGGGTTACCAGGCAGAGGATGTTGTACATATCACTGAGCTCGACCTCAATGTTATAATGCTCACGCAGCCAGTTTTCCGCTTCAAAGCCTGTAATGCCCAGATGGCGGACATGGATGGTGAGTTTGGTCGGATCATAATCAAAGGTGGCCTCGTCCCCAAGGATTTCTTCCCCGAAGCAGTACAGACCTTCCATTTCATTAATGCTGCGGCGGGCTTTTTGGGCAAGATCAATCGTTCTTTGCGCCATGTCATGGCCGTTAATCGCTAGATTGCGTCTGGATGTATCCAATGATGCAAGCAGCACGTATGAAGTAGAAGTTGTTGTCAGCATACTGATGATCGTCTGCACGCGCTGAGGATTCACATAGCCGTTTTTTGTATTCAGGTTGAGAACCGAGCTTTGTGTCATAGAACCCCCAAGCTTATGCACACTAGTTGCGGCCATATCCGCACCAGCTTCCATAGCGGACATCGGCAGATCCTCATGGAAATGGATAAGTACCCCATGCGCTTCGTCTACGAGCACTGGAACATGGCGGCTGTGGGCAAGATCGACGATTTCCTTCAGATTGGCGCATACGCCGAAGTATGTCGGGTTAATAACCAGAACCGCTTTGGCATCCGGATGGCGATCCAGTGCACGCTGTACGGATTTGGTTGTAATGCCGTGATCGATTCCAAGATTCTCGTCGCGAACCGGAGATATGAATACTGGCTTCGCGCCGGAGAAAATGATGGCCGACATGATCGATTTGTGCACATTGCGTGGTACGATAATTTTGTCCCCAGGCGAGCATGTAGACAAAATCATGGTCATAATGGCACCACTCGTCCCCTGTACGCTGAAATAAGTATAATCTGAGCCAAATGCGTCGGCTGCAAGCTTTTGCGCTTCTTCAATAACACCGGTAGGCTGATGGAGATCATCCAGCGGCGCAATGTTAATCAAATCTATAGATAGGGCACTATCGCCTATAAACTCTCTGAACTCACTGTCAGTTCCTACGCCCTTTTTATGACCGGGAATATGAAATTGTACGGGATTGCTCGCCGCATGTTCTTTCAGAGCTGTAAATAGCGGCGTGTTACGGTGATCCATTTTATGCTGTCACAACCTTTCTAAGCAGTTCCGGCTCGAAATCTTTCCATTTTACGCCGAATAGCAGATACATGTCCTTTTGGCCGACTTCAGCCAAGTTATATTCACGCTTAATTCCCATCGGAGTTAAGGCTTTGGTTATTCATTAAGCTAGTCTCATCTTAAAATCCTGATAACCGAACTCGCGCACGACGCGGCAATTCCCATCCTTCTCCTGCACAGCGATGGCCGGCAGCGGCATGCCGTTGAAGGTATTGGTTTTGACCATGGAGTAGATCGCCATATCTTCAAATACTAATCTGTCGCCGCTCTTGAGAGGCTGATCGAAGGAATAGTCTCCGATGACATCGCCCGTAAGGCAGGTCGGACCACCGAGTCGGTAAGCGTATGGCTTCTCCCCGAATTCGCCCGAGCCGACCAGAGGTGGACGATAAGGCATTTCCAGAACATCCGGCATATGACAGGTAGCCGACGTGTCCACGATTGCAATCTCGATGCCGTTGCGATGGATATCCAACACGGAAGTGACCATATAGCCCGCGTTAAGCGCGATGGCTTCTCCTGGTTCGAGGTATACTTCCAAGCCGTATTTATTTTGCATTCGCGTTATGCAAGCTTCGAGCTTCGGGATATCGTAGTCTTCTCTCGTGATATGGTGACCGCCGCCGAAATTGATCCATTCCATTTGCGCCAGCCAAGGTCCGAACTTGTCTTCGACCGCATTCAGCGTGGTCTCTAAATCGTCCGAGTTCTGTTGGCAAAGGGTATGAAAGTGCAATCCCGAAACGCCTTCCAACAGTTCCGGCTGGAAATCCTCCCGTTTGACGCCAAATCTTGAGCCCGGCGAACAAGGATCATAGATCTCATGCCCCACTTGCGTTGAACATTCCGGATTGATACGAAGGCCAATTTTTCTGCCAGCAGCAAGAGCCTTCGCTTTATACTTTTCCAACTGGGAGAAGGAATTGAAGATGATGTGGTCGCAAATGGAAATAATCTCATCGATCTCATCTTCACGATAAGCAGGGGCAAAGACATGATTTTCTTTGCCCATTTCTTCGTGACCCAGTCGTGCTTCGAATAATCCGCTCGCGGTCGTACCGCTTAAGTATTTTCCGATGAGCGGATACATCGCAGTCATGGAAAAAGCCTTTTGCGCCAGTACAATTTTGGCTCCCGTACGCTGCATGACGCCGTTCAATATTTTCAGGTTTTTCTCGATGAGTGCTTCATCGACTACAAAACAGGGTGTCGGTAATTCCTCAAACCGCATCTTAACGAACGAGCTCCGGCTCTTTAGCTTCCTCAGGCAAGGCGTCAACCAGCACAGGGTTGAAGTCTTCTACCCATGGAAGTCCCCATTTGTTCAGCTCCTCCATGAATGGATCCGGATTGAACTCTTCGACATTGTATACGCCCGGTTTGTTCCATTTGCCGGTGAGGATCATCGCCGCGCCGATCATGGCAGGAACGCCCGTTGTATAGGAGATGGCTTGGGAGCCCACTTCCTTATAGCACTCTTGGTGGTCGCAAACATTGTAGACATAGTACGTCTTGTCTTGGCCGTCTTTCTTCCCTTTGAAGATACAGCCGATGTTCGTTTTGCCTACTGTACGAGGTCCAAGGGAGGACGGATCCGGAAGTACAGCCTTCAGAAATTGAAGCGGAATGATTTGTTTTCCTTCGTATTCGATTGGTTCGATGGAGGTCATTCCTACGTTTTCAAGCGCCTTCAAATGCATGAGATAACTTTGGCCGAAAGTCATGAAGAAACGGATGCGTTTCAGACCAGGGATGTTTTGCGCAAGAGACTCGAGCTCTTCATGGTACAGCAGATACATGTCCTTTTGGCCGACTTCTGCAAAGTTATATTCACGCTTAATTTCCATCGGTTTTGTTTCGATCCATTCCCCGTTTTCCCAGTAGCGACCATTGGCAGACACTTCGCGGATATTGATTTCCGGGTTGAAGTTGGTTGCGAAAGGATAACCGTGATCCCCGCCATTGCAATCCAGAATGTCGATATATTCGATTTCGTCAAAGTAGTGTTTCAACGCATAAGCCGAGAATACGCCGGTTACGCCAGGGTCGAATCCGCTGCCGAGCAGTGCTGTAATTCCTGCTTTTTCGAAGCGTTCCCGATATTCCCACTGCCATTTGTATTCGAATTTCGCCGTATCTTCTGGCTCATAGTTCGCTGTATCCATATAATGCGTTCTGGTAGCCAGGCAGGCATCCATGATCGTCAAATCCTGGTAAGGCAGAGCCAAGTTCATGACGATATCCGGTTTGACTTCGTTAATCAGAGAGATCAGCTCTTCAACGTTATTGGCATCGACCTGTGCGGTTGTAATTTTAGTTTTGCCGCCGTCCAGTTTTGCTTTCAGATCATCGCATTTGGACTTCGTACGGCTGGCGATGCAGATTTCTTCGAAGACCTCGCTGTTTTGAACGCATTTATGAACTGCTACAGATGCTACGCCACCGGCGCCAATGATTAGTGCTTTTCCCATTTTTCAATCTCCTCACCGAATTCAATTTTTTTCACTGTAAAAACGGCAACAAAAAAAGCAAGTGAAACACGCACCATGCGCATCACACTTGCTTGATATATTTAAAAAATAAGATATTCCCAATAAACATGACAGAACAAACTCCTAGCGTGCTTATCAGTCACCCCTAGGACTCATCGTTTCATGGAAGAGCTCTTATATTCAAATATATTTTGTTAGGATCAGAGTCTATATAGCAAATAATGCCTTTACCACTCTTATTGACCGTTTCACAAGTTGTGTGCGTATTGCACTGGTTGTAAAGTAACCAACTTATAAAATTTGAGCTTTTAACTCAATCAATAAGGCAACGAAAAGTTGCCAGTCGGCATTTGACCCGGCTGTCCGTATGGCCTTAACTTCCGGAGAGGAAGTGGTCAAAAATTATCTGCTTGGAAAGATCCTAAAAATATATTGAATATTCGCTTTCCAAAATTAATGCTTCTTCATAATAGCAGGATCGGAATTATTGAGCAAGAAGAAATTTTAAAAAAATCAAACCGTCATTCCTGCATACGTTGACAATTAATCATGGACATATGTGCATAAATTGGACTAAATCTATGTTTTGAATATCTTGCTGCCCGGTGCCAAGTGAAAAGACAGTGGTACTTGGCAGCCAGCTTCACCAATCCACACTGCACTTTATGACAGTTACGCCGGTACAAATTTCCCACGTAAAAATTCCCTCATTAACCTATATTTTTGTAAATAAAAAGAATCCATTTTAATAAAAGATTGATCAAAACGGATTCATGCTTCGGCCACGATCATTGAAGAATAAGCGGTTATTAGGCAGCTTTCAGGTGAAAAATGTTTACCCTAATAAGGATGAATCCGGATTCCGTGGGATTCAGGCTTACTAAGGAAGAAGCTAGAAAGATTGCTATACTCGATATAATGGAGGTAAAAAGAATAATGAAGATGTTCAAACATAGGATCACCGGGCAGTATGAAGATAATATAACATTTATTTCCTTAATAAATAAACAAATTAAGTAGAATATAATTATCAGGAGGTGATAAAACATGAACAATGAAAAGCCAAGAGATCCCCAGCACCACACTGACCCGGCAGAGGGAAAATATTGTAAAAATGAGGGAGCAAGAGTTTGTACTACTGGTGACTATTATTTAGTATGTGAAAATAATCATTGGAAAGCTGTACATCAATATTGTGAAAGCGATAAGGCCTGAGAAATCAGGTCTTTTTTACGGGCTATTGTTCTATAATTCTATTAGCTAATTCTACTGTTTTTGGATCACGCTTAGACTTTGCCCTTATAAACTCCCCAATCCGTATATTCATATTTTTACAATAAAAAAACTAAACTAAGAAGTCGGAACCGTACGCTCTAGCTGGATATTCATCATTGTATACTGGTAGGGACTATTTCCGTAGCAAGTGTTAATGTCGAATCGGTCACATATTGAAACACTTGATTAATATAAATCATCCGTATTTCACCTTCTCTAAATTACCTTCATCAATACACTTAATATCAATTGTTTGCTCTAAATCAATCGGATTTTGCATATCAATGACTACAATTTTTCTAGCAAGTAAGTGATAAAATAGTGTAACGCCACTTCCAAAAGGTAAGTGTATATCTGTATCAAACTCATTAGTAATTTCACAGATACTTCGTGAATTATTCAATAGGCGATTCATAAGAGACATGGATAAATCCTCAATATTTTGGTCACCCATTTCTTGATATACATCATAGCTGCGAGTATCAAAAAAATCATAGATATAATTTAATATTTCTAGCCATTGTCTTATGAATTTCCTCCTCTATTACAGTTGCCCAATTAATGCTTCTTCGCTTCCAATATTCCCGTTCAATTTCAAACTTCTCTAACACACGTTCTTCTAACAGCTTATCTTTCATTTATATAGTATGAGCGACTTCAAATACACCTTGCCCCTTATCAACTGTTAATAAAAAGTCCATTGTCATAACAATTGGATCGCCTGTTTTTGAATCAGCTGGGTGTTTAATCCCAAGCTCTTCAGCAATGATAATCGTCTCTTCTTGTGGTAATAAAGGAATTTGTTCACGAATATCCAAAATGACATCAGAAAATTCAGTCAAATAAAAGTAATTTCGCTCCAAATCTGATAAAAACTCATGTTGTCTGGCGGTTTTTATACCTTTTAATCTTGTTGACCGACCTAATGAGGAAACATCTTGAATTTTAAGCCAAGGCTGATATCTGCCCCACTGCCAGTTCCTCGACCCTCTTTAATCCACTTATCAATTTTAGATGTTCTTTTTCTTTTCGACACAAAAACACCCCTTTAGATAATCATATCCAAAGGGGCAAAGCTTCGCAGTTTTTTTATAAAAGTCGCGACTTTATTTTAAATCCACAAAATAATGTAGCTTTTGAACAAAGTTCGATTAAAAGTAAGTTGCAAATGCTTATTTTATATACGAAAGAAACCAACTGTTTTGAAACAAAGTTTGATCAAAACAGTTGGTTCTTTATTTATCTAGTTTGATTTTTATAATAAAGATTGATGATTTCTGGATGCGAATTTTCAATTAAAGCACCCGTTAGTTGAAGAAACGTATCTACTTAAATTCATTTGCAAATGCACCATTTTCGTTATGCAATAAATATCTTTTATCATTAACAACATTATGGTAATCAATCTCTAAAAAATATGTTGCTTTACTTAGAACGTCATAAAAGAAAGGAACAAACTCCAAATCTTTAAAAACATAAATTTCTATTTGTTCATCATTATTTCTATTTGCTTCAAATATACGATGGTTTCCATTGATACAATAAGGTTTGTTGTTGGTTAAATATCGACTCTGAAGTACCATTACAGGATTTTTATGATTGGGTTTTATTCGGTTTGGGTCTTTATTTATGTTACCTTGGTCAACAGATTCAATTATATTCGATGGAGAAGTCTTTATGGGTTTAATGTTTTTTTCTTTTATAAATGTAGTAGCCCCGTCTATGTCTAAGGTATACTCAAATACCCCAGTCGTGAACTCTGCATATAACGAGAATGTCTCCTGACCAATTGGATGTATCACTGGGTAAGTTTCATCTAGAAGAGTTTGGTTTAAAATATCAGTCCATTTTGAGGCAACTTCAGCCCCATAGCTGGATTCTTTCCGCATTACTTGAATGCGTGAAATAAAGTGTTTAAAAGGTTTGAATTCCTGAGACTCTTTTTCGAATAATTCTATTTCACTTACCATTTAATATCCCCTTTGCTATTTTATATTTAGAGTAACCCTCTTCAACTCTTTAGCCCCGTTAGCCATCCATGAAGTGCAAAAATAAGCTCTTCGCCACAGAAAACTCCCGTTCCTCTAACTTCTTCAGCAACTGCTATTCCTATTTCAGGAGTGTTACTGTCTACATAACCATATCCCTTATTAAATTCGTTAAACAATCTATATCAGACAGCCCCGACTGCTTGGTTATTAGTATTTAATGCTATTAATGCTGTATGCTGTATCGCCCTTTCTTCCCCAACCTTCATGATATTTTTTTATATGTGGTTTATTTTTAGGAATATGAATAGATGCATAAAGCATATCCGTCAAAAAATAAAATTCACTTTTTTTGGATTCCCAATAATAACCACCGTTTATACACCCCATTATTTTTTAAGACATTTTATTTACTTCTATGTAAAACAATTATTTTCCTTCTTCAATTAAACTGCCCCGTTAGAATTCCTGTAATACGAATAATTGGGTGGTTGAACAAAAACGAGCGCCTCGGTACGATGGGGTTGTGCACGAGGTCATTGCCTCAATAATCCCATCCAGGAGGTCGCTCTACTATGAAGTTTAAGGCACAGGACAAGCAAAATCAACTCATTGAAAACATTACCGTTCATCACCTAGTCATCGGCGTAGATATCGCCCAAGAATTCCATGTGGCCCGCGCAGTCAGCTTTCGTGGAATTGCATTAGGTACACCGCTAGAGTTTGGCAATCATCTTGAGGGGTTTGAGATG
>NZ_JMLT01000029.1:0-38243 GCF_000686865.1 Paenibacillus sp. UNC217MF
CGTCTTATTCTTGGCATAGTAGATCCGCTCCTTGTTATGATGTGTTAATTCTACTAGCCCTTAATTTTTCTGTCCAACTAAGTGTAGCCGATCTACAGGTGTATGTCGAACAGTTAAGGTGGAAGATCAAAAAAATCAAGTAGAACAGTAATATAGACGAGAACAAATACAAAGGAGTTTCTATGGAAAAGAAAATAGAAGATTATATTTATGAACTAGAACAATTAATAGAACGAGCTGATAAGGAAAACGATAAATACTTATTCCAAGACCCAGCATATGAAATCATGGAAGAAATTGAAGAGTTAGATAATGCATTTGAATTTGTAGAGCCCATATTTTTATTAATTGAAAGAAGTCCAGATATTGATTTTGGCGGTCCAGGGCCATTCGGGAGTTTTTTAGAAACGTTTTATCATAATGGTTATAAAGACATACTAGTAAAATCATTACAACGTAAACCTAAAGAGTATACCATTCATTTATTAGAACGTCTTTGTAATGATGAAAGTAATCCAAAAAGAAAAGAATATTATACTTTGTTAGATTCATTAAAAAAATAAAATGCTATAGTAGCTTAAAAACATATGTAAGGATAAATGTTGATATTTTCTTTACATATTTTTTTCTATGGCTAGTAGGTCGACTGTTCAACGGTAAGCTCTTTACTCTTTGATAAATATGATTGATTTTAGTGTATCTTTGCAAATCCCTATTGATTTTTCACGATTAAAACAACTAGAACAACTATATCTCTTTAATAGTTGTTATGAAAACTTAGATGCACTGTGAATCAGGGGACTTAACGCCATTACTGAAATGCCCGACATTAAAAGAGGTTTCTTTCCATCCAGAGAAGAGGCATTACTCTCATAAAAGAGACACGATAAACAATCTCCTAAAGTCATAATGATCCATGTAGAGAGAAGTGAACGTCATGATAAGGAAAAGGAATTTTGATGAAATAATGGATAGTTTAGAATCGAAATAGAAGTCCTAAGATCAGTGAGTTTATTATGAAGATTGTAGACTTAAGGAGCATCGGAGACAAAAAGCCATTGAAGAAATTGAAAAGATTAAAAAAGGACTTTCAAAGAAATCCCCTTTTCAATTATTCTGAATAGCTCGATTTCGAAAAGAGGAGGAATCAGGAAATTGAAGTTCTATCGCTATGTATTAAGTATCCCGCCTTTGGATTGGGAATGTTGCTTTCTTAGCATTGAGGAGTATAAGCAGAGCTTTGCGAATAAGTATAATCAGAATATAGCGTATTACATGCAAGTTATTGGGGATTGTCAACAGCATCTTGGTGATATCGACACCCTCGCTGCTATTACTTATAAAGATCTATGTGCAAGCGTTCATTCTGCGGAGCTGCGTTGTCCAGCTATGCTTTTCTCTATACCGAGTGGCGATCAGCGAGGTTCAGCTTTGTTTTGTATCATGTATAAGCTTGAAGACGACGGGGATACGTTTATTTACTCGCCTGTTCCACTTGTTCATCTAGAGCAAGATCAAGCAGGTGAAGTGGAGCTTTAATGGTATAAATTCAAAGGTGGCTTGGATGCTACTCAACTGTCGCGAGGGTCATCAATAATACGATATGGGACATGTCTCAAATAAAAAGCTTGCCTTTGGGCAGGCTTTTGACGTTTTAAATACAGTTCATTTTATTGGTAGGATTTAACTCGATTTATGTCGAAGTATGGTGGGAGGATGAACAGGACGTAATTATATAGGAATGTGAATAGCAGGGGGATTAACAGGAGAGATTTAAAGATTCTTAAAGTAACGACAAGGATGGTGTTGTAAAGATGTCAGTTGAAATTACCTTTAGAGATGTTGAAAATGAATCCGTTGTACCTCGGCTTGGCGGGTATAGCTTCTTGCCTGAAAATATGGATTGGCCATTAAGCCCAGATGGAGATAAATTAACACTCGTATTAAGCTTGCCAACGGATTTTCTTAATAAAACGTTAGATGTAAACTTGCCAAAAGAACATGTACTATCCGTGTTTACAACGTATAACAAAGATGATTACTTTCTAGATGTAATCACTTTTCATGGTGATAACGAAGAGTTACAAAATATTAGAAAAGGATACACGAGAGTTTTATTACATGAAGCGGGTAATATTCGAAATGAATCAGAGTTCCTCATACCAGCACAAGAGTTCATTTTAGGGGATGAATTGAATTTAGATTTAGAAGAAGAAGTAGATGGAGAAGAGTTGGATGATGGAGAGATTTACTGTGGTTCGTTGATTGGCCATACCCCCTCTCTGTTACAAATAGAAGATTTGGGTCTGGATGATTATCAATTTTGCCTACAAATTTATGGCGGCGATTTCCCTGAAGGGTTTCATGATATATTTTGCGTCAGTGACTCGACCGGATATTTGTTTGTAAATAAAAATGTGGATCAGAATAATGCAGGTGTATTTTTTACACAATGTACGTAGAAGAATACCTTTTAAAAGCGGGTGTAATAATGATGAACTATGCATTTAATGATAGTATTGGCTATTTTGAGATAGATCCACTTTTCCTTGAGGAAGGAGTACAGATTGCTGAGAAGGAAAATTACCATTCCATTCGCATTCGTAATTTGAATTCCGAAGTAGATTTGAAATGTCACTTAGATTTTGCATCTTTCAATAACAAAACATTTATCAATAAATTGCGGATTAGCAGTAATTTTAAATTATCCAAGTATCAAAATACTGAAGCTTTATCTACATTAACTAATCTTACAGAAATCACATTAGCTCAGCCAATAAATCTTGATTTGAGCTATTTCAAAAAATTGGAGGAGGTTGTTGTTAAAAAAGATCACTATCTAAACTTACATAAACTAGTAAATGTAAAAAGCTTATACGCAATTAAATATATGAAACCAGATTGTAAAGAGTTTGGTTCACTAAAATCATTAGAGTTTTTACGTCTTGATTCCTCAACTAAGCTAATTTCGTTGGCTGGGATAGAGGATTTAGACTCCTTGAAATGGTGTTGGTTCCAGTATCTAAATCATCTAGAAGATGCACATGCTCTTAGTGAACTAAATGGACTTGAAAGACTACAAATCGAAAAATGCAAACAACTTACTGATCTAACATTTTTGACAGGCAATCGTACGATAAAAGAATTACAGGTCTCAGATGTTGATTCTCTTGAGTTTGTGAAATCTATGAATAATTTAGAGAAAATAAATTTTTGGAATTGTAAAAGTGGAGATTTATCGCCATTGTTAGAGTGCCCATCACTAAGAGAGGTTTCATTTCATCCTGACAAGAGACATTACTCTCACAAAAAAGATGAAATAAATAATCTGTTGCAAGAAAGGAACTCCATTTAGTTGTCCTAGGTAAACGAGGATATGTGCTTAAAGATTTGAAATCATGTAAGTGTCCGAAACATATATGAAGAAGACGTTTTAAGTTCTTTCTTTACATATGTTTTTTTGTTAGAAAAGATAGTCATGCAAAAGTTAGATGTCCTTGGGGTGAGTAAAGTGGAATTTGAAATCATAATCAACTCAAATTTTAAGGTTGGAATACGTGATCCAGAAGATACAACGATATCGGAAGCACTAGATAATAGGCATGTTAATAACCAACACTTTACAATGAAATGGCATGATATCTCATTAAGAATTAATTATGGAACACAAATAGCCGATGGCATAAGTGATGTTGTTAGGATGTTAGAGGCAATCAAAGAAAGAGAAGAGCGGTTTGTCGTAACTTTCCCAAGTCAAGCATTTTTCGAAACATGGATATGTAAAATTGAAAAATCTAATATTAACGTTAAATGGGAGAGTCGAAATGATTATCGGAGTATCACGATGAAAACTGATTTATTTATAAATGAATGGCTCAAGTTATTGCAGCAACTACGACAGGTCTTAATAGAAGCTGGATATAATGGTACCAATCTAGTGGATTTTGATTTTCTTGAAAATCTTGAAAGATTTTATTCGTAACATGCGAAGTTCCAATTTTATTTAGTACGTCCGTAACTAGACAGTTTATTAAAAATAGTAATATTTATAACCAAAGCATGAAACCCCTTACAAATTACAAGCTTCCTAATTATAAAATAGATTCTTTAGGTATGGGAAGTAGACATGTGACAGTATGGAAAGGAACAACAAATGAGCGGAAAGTATTGATACTGGGTCAAGGTGGAGGCAGGTTAATAGAAGAAGACATGTCTGCAGGTAGCTATAAAACGAAAATAATTATGCCTTCAATTCCTGTTACAGATAACGAGACCATAGATAAATATGAGCTAACCAATGTCCGGGTATATCCAGAATTTAATGAACGATTATATCTTTGTTATCAGTTTGGGAAAAACGTAGATCCTTTAAAAGATCTGATTTTCGATAGACCAATTCCTTTAGCATATAAAGACTATATTGATATTATTTCTTCATAAAACAATCTTGATAAGAGGTTTAATAATGGATACAGAAAACGGAAGAATTTACTGTAATATTTATGGCTATTGTGGCAGTGTCGCAGAATGGATAAAAAAATCTGTTGAGTTGTTCTCTAACAATGGTTTCCCTCTAAAAAGTGTTAGCTATGATGTGAACTATCAGAAGTTAGAGAGGAAGAGCCTTAACAAGTTTCAGAGTGAAATTACTGAGATGAATGAAGAAAGTTTGGAAAATTTATTTTCATTTACGATATTTAAGGGCAGAAGCATGAAGGTTCCAAGCTCTTGGGAATATGGGGTAAGGTTTGATAAACCCAGTAGAGAATTACAGATTTTCTTCAATACAAGCTTGGAAATGAACCATACACAAACTCTTGTAAATCTATTAAAAGCTTATATAGATGATAAAATAATCAACTTTGGATATTTTTCATATGACACGATTTGGAGCAAAGGTGAAAGTTTAGATTTATATATGGAGGATAATCATAGTTGGTGGCTTGCCTTAAATCCAAGAAATAGGGATATCCTTTACAATTCTTCACCTAAACTAAGGCATATCTATCCAATCAACATCATAAATCGTGAATTTTTAGAGTATGAGGATGCTACCTTTTCATTTAAAGACTGGGTGAAAAATCCCGAACATGGTGCTTTGGAGGAAATAGGGCAAGGTAATTGGCTGTGGACAGTTCCAGGAGAACGCCTACATGAAATAGGGAAGCTTATATATGATAAAAAACTGTTAATTGGGGTAAAAGGTCAGAGTTTTGGTTTCGTTTAAAGAATAGACTGAGAGGTATACATATGAAAAAATTCTTGAAAATTTTCTCTATTACTATTCTTGTAATTGTAATCGTGTCTATAGGAGCTTTGCTAGTATTTGGACGTAACAACCATAGTAATTTATCCGGAAGTATTTCTGATAAAATCGATCAATATTTGACCAATGAAAAATTTCAGGGAACCGTCCTAATTGCAAAGGAAGGTGAAATTTTATTTACAAAAGGTTATGGCTTGGCAGCCACTGATTTACCGAATAGCCCAAGCACGCTCTATCAGATTGCTTCATTATCTAAAACATTCACTGCAGTAGCAGTCATGCAGCTAGTAGAAAAGGGACTTCTGAACGTAGATAATCCAATTTCGCAATACTTTCCAGACTTTCCGAATGGAGAGTCCATAACAATAAGTCATCTACTAAGTCATAGCTCGGGAATTCCGGACTATCTAAAGCCGAATTTCAAATTTGACTACAGCAAAGAATGGAATCCAAATGATATTGTAAAAACCGTTAGTGGTTCTGAATTAGAGTTTACCCCAGGTAAAAGCTTTAGTTACAGTAATACTGGTTATGTGATGTTAGGACTTATTGTTGAAAAAGTTAGCGGACAGTCATATGCAAATTACATAGAAGAGCATATTTTTAAGCCAAGCAACATGTTGAATTCTATGTTTACGGTTTCGGCTGGTAGACCAAAAGCGGAAGGACATATAAAGGGGGAAGTCGGACCCGTAATGCATAATTCTGCAGCGTTTGCAGCTGGGGATATTATCTCTACAGTTGAAGATTTAGAACGGTTTGACAGAGCCCTGCGTAATCATGCATTGATAAGCAAAGAATCATCAGAACTGATGAGTATGACCCATGCCAAAAAGTTTCCGTCTCAATATGGATATGGATGGTATACGCAAGATGTCATGGGGAGAAAAGCAGTTGGGCATCCAGGGGGATACCCAAGTGGTTTCCGTCATTATGTTACACGGCTAATGGACGAGGAATTAACAGTGATCGTTCTTAGCAACGAGATGACGGTGAATTCCAAAAAAATCAACCGTAATCTTACATCCATCGTTCTTCAGGAGCCGATTTGGATATGGGAGGAGAAACTTTAAACAAGGAGAATGATTAAAATGAACAAAGAGCTTCTTAATAAGATAGAAATTTTTTTGAAAAGAGAAGAAAACAGCAGTCTTATTGGTAAACCTGCGAGTATACAAGAGATAAAAAATGCAGAAAAGATGTTACATGTAAAATTTAATGATCAATATATAGAATTTATTAAATTATTTGGCGGGGCTTATGGAGGATTAGCAATCAGTGCTTTTAACAATGGAGATTTAATTGGAAAGTCAACAGTCATCGATCTTACTCTAAAATTTAGAAAGATATTTGAAGAAGATATATTTGATTTTAATGGCATGGAATTTGAAGGCGAAAGTGTAGAGTTATTACTAAAAAATTCATATGTTATTTCAGATGATGGTTCTGGGAATCCAATCCTAATGAATGAACAAGGAAAACTATTTATTTTTCTGCATGATTCAGGAGATGTGGAGTTATTAAATAATTCGTTGGAAGAATTATTAATCGAAACTTACTCAAAAATATCATAAAAGAATCCAAAGTAGGAGGTAGAACCTACATGAACAACGATTCTAAAGGGGACAATAATAACTTTCTGAATCATGATATTTGTTTTGAGGAATCTTGGAAGACGATATCAGTATCCCAAATAAATGAAGTTGTATCTGATGAGTTTCCAGGTAAAAAAGATTTTATCGCGTTTTACCTTGCTAATAATGGCGGGGTTTTTACTAAAGGAGCTTATATTTATCCTGATCATTTTTATGAAATAACAAACAAGGATTATTTATCGATAGAGATTGGGAGTTTTTTTCATATTCCATTATTCGAAGATGAAGAAGATTCTCATTACACAATGTCTATGGAAAAAGCAAAAGATAGAAGGGCAGATTATTCTGAGGATTTTGAAAATTTCACTCTATTTCATATCCCTTTTGCCGACAATCATGCGGATAATGATTTTTGGATTGATATCCAAACTGGGGAAATTAAATATATGGATTACGAAGAGAGTTACGACCCTGAAGATGTAATAGTTGTAGCACCTTCCTTCTTGGAATTTTGCAAGCACATTCAGGCACAACGTAGGGAATAGATGATGTTATCATTCTATATAGTATGTTTCACAAATTGATTCAGATTAATATGACAGAGAATGATTAGCGGCAATAGCAAAGAGGGGCGGTGAGCCCCTCTTTCATTTATCTACACTTCACTCTCTTCCATCTCTCGAATCGACTCGGCGACCTTGGCCATCATTGAGCATTCGATCCGTTTGCGGAACACGTCACAGCTAAACTCGTAGCTTCCGTTGATGGAGCCTGTCGCATGCAGGGCATTGGCAGGGCAGCCGCCGCTGCAGTAGAGCTTCGCCCAGCAATTATGGCACTCCGGCTTCGTGTAGCAGTTGCTCTCTTTGAATTGGCACTGCAGCTCAGGACGCGTGACGCCATCCCAGATGTTGCCCATGCTGTACGCTTCATCCCCGACGAACTGGTGGCAAGGGAAAAGTTCGCCCCATGGCGTAACGGCAAGATATTCTGTGCCTGAACCACAGCCCGTGATTCTCTTCTGGATACAAGGCCCTTCTGAAAGATCTAGCATGTAATGATAGAAAGTAAACCCTTTGCCTTGTTCACTGCGCTTAATCATTTCCTTGGCGAGAATTTCGTACTGATTATAAATCTCCGGGAGATCCTTCTCGGTAAGCGCATAGGGTTCCCGTGGATCACAGATGACGGGTTCCATCGAGATTTTGTCAAAACCAAGATCTGCGATATGGAAGATGTCATTGGTGAAATCGATGTTATTCTTCGTATACGTTCCACGCACATAGTATTCCTGGTCTCCGCGCTTTTGGACGAATTCCTTGAATTTCGGTACGATAGAATCATAGCTGCCCTTGCCGGTAACGGTTGTGCGCAGCCGATCATGAACCTCTTTTCTTCCATCCAGACTTAAGACGACATTGTAGATTTCCTGATTTAAAAACTCAGTAACTTCATCGTTGAGCAGCATGCCGTTCGTTGTGAAGGTGAAGCGGAATTTTTTCTTCCATTCCTTCTCTTTGCTTCGTGCGTACTTTACAATCTCTTTGACAACTTTCCAAGCCATAAGCGGCTCCCCGCCGAAGAAGTCGATATCGAGGTTTCGGTGATGGCCAGAATTTTCGAGCAGATAATCAATAGCTCTTTGTCCAACCTCTACGCTCATAATTGCTCGATCACCATTGTATTTCCCTTGACTGGCGAAGCAATACTCGCACGACAAATTGCAAGTATGTGCGACATTGAGACAGAGCGCCTTTACATACGTTTTACGTGTTTTTAAATGAATAGACAGCTCCTCATACGCATCCTCGGTAAAAAGCTGCTCATTCTTAATAAGTTCCTCGACCTCTAAGATCGTTTCTCGAATAATTTTTTCTGAATATTGTTTTTCCTTCATTAACGATAGGATTTGTTCGGGTGTTTCCTGTTCATAAAGCGCAATGATCTCATACGCCAGGTCATCAACAACATGCACAGAGCCACTATAGGTGTCGATCACGATGTTGTATCCGTTCAGTTGGTATTGATGAATCATACTGCGAATCAAGCTCCTTTTTGTCTACAAATTGCAGGTGGTATCCATAGAAACAACTTCGCCGTCCTTGGAAGGACGGCGGTGAGTTTCATTGCCTATTTGTTATTTGTTCATGTCATTCTCACAACGTTGATTGGCTACGCCGCAGGAAGTCTTGCAAGCAGACTGGCAAGATGTCTGGCATGCGCCGCATCCGCCGTGTTTTGCAGTGTCCATCAGTTTGCGTGTGCTTAGTGTTACGATTCTTTTCATCATGAATAACTCCTCTACCATTTCGTGAATGCGAATAAACTTGCTACGTTGAACTATGGTAGCAACAACTTTGGAGGTTCAACAATCAAAAAGGTCACACCATTGATTGGTGTGCATATAATTATGCTTCGATTAACTCTATCTATTAGCCAATCAGAAAATAAATGAACACTTTTGCCAACAACATGGAAGGGGATTCACCTATACTTGTAGAATATTGTATGTCAAATAATTGGAAATTTTGATAGAGGACTACGAATACCTATATTCGGTGCCGGGAGGTGGATGGTCGACTTACGAGACTCGAAATTATTTGCTCTATAGTAATTTCATATCAATTACTTATTCATTTTATAGATGCAGTCGAGAGGATCATGGTGTGGTTTTACATGGGTGGTTGGTCGTAGATGTGATCATGAATAACAATTCCGAAGCTGAATGAGACAGAGGTGTACGATGAAGAAATCCATACTTTTTATTCTATTTAGTGTATTTTTTCTGATCGCTTTGCCGAATCATAGTGATGCGGCAGCTAAGCAAACCAAAATTATTTTGGATGGTGAAGAGTGCGTTCTTCCTGAGAATGCTGACGTCGTAAATCTTAACAATAACGTGATGATTCCCATTCGTGTAGTTGCGGAAAACCTAAAGTTTAAAGTGGACTGGCATCAAAAAACGCAAAATGTGAAGATACAGCAAAACGCCAAGGTGATCTCATTAGCAGTTGGTAAGAAAGAAGCGTTAGTCGATAATGAGCAAAAAACGCTGAATCTCGCCCCTCAAAATATAAAAAACACCGTTGTTGTCCCGATACGATTTGTAAGTGAAGAGATGGGGTTAAAAGTAGGCTGGAATAACGTAGACAAAATCGTCACGTTGGATCGAATCAACCCGGATCCCTCTCCTCCTGCAACAGGTGAAGAGTCTGAATCGGAGTTACATCATGTGAATGACATTCAATTTGTGAACAATCAACTGGTTCTTTCTTTAGATCAAGAGGTTACGCCAGTAATCTCGCAATTGACGAGCCCGGATCGGATCGTTGTCGACCTGCCTCATACTGCATTTGGAGGGCCCCTAGCTGAATCTCTCGGTTCTAAATCGGTAGGTAAATTAGATCTAAGTGGGGTACCTAATGTTACGGAAGTAAGATATTCGTTGTTTAATCAAGACCCAGCTCAGATTCGAATTGTCATTGAGTTAAATCAAATAAGCAATGTACAGTATACTTCCGATTGGACTGAAGGCCAATTAATTGTTGATCTGAATATGAACGGTGATCCCGTTACTACCAATCCCGATGCTGTGCTTCCTCATTCAGGTGCCAAACTCGTAGTTATCGACCCAGGTCACGGCGGTAGCGATCCGGGGACATCGGGTTATTCGAATCAATTCGAAAAGGACTTTACGTTAGCGTTGTCCTTGAAAGTCCAAGCATTGCTCTTAGAGGAACCTGAAATCAAAGTTGTCATGACTCGTGAAACCGATGTATATCCTACTCGTACAGAACGTGTTCAATTGGCCAATACAGGTAAGGCGGATGTATTTATATCGATACACGGCAACAGCGTGAAGGATTCACCCAAAACGACAGGTACAGAGACGTTCTACTATCAACGAAGCAGCAGTAAAAGTCTGGCTGAAGTAATTCACAGGCATTTGATCGAGGCTATCGGGCTAAAGGATCGTGGTGTGAAAAATGGCGACTTGCAAGTCATTCGAGAAACAACAATGCCGGCAGTCCTGTTAGAGATTGGATTCCTAAGTAACCCTGAAGAAGAAGCAGCACTGTTATCAGATTCCTTTCAAGATAAAGCAGCTCAAGCTATTGTTGATGGAATCAAAGAATATTTGGGGAAGTAAATCAGTGAGGATGTGCTGGTATGAAGCAACGTATGTCGATTACGATTTTGATATTGGTTATCGCAATAGTAGCGACAGCCTGTGGAGGGAAGCCTGCTACTAAATCAGGGGCGGCTTCAACGTCGAACGAGGGGATTTATTCGCCCGCAAATGGAACGGATAAGGCAGTAGATAAAGCTGAAAATCAAACGGAGGAGATTGTCGTTTACTTCGTGGATTCTCAAGTAACGGAGTTAAAGCAGAGTAAGCTGGAAATTCATTATTCGGATAGTCTGGACAAATATAAGAAAGTATTTAAAGCGCTGCAAAGCAACAATCCTGCTGATCTTCTATCCTTATGGAATAAAATCGAGTTAAACGCAATGAAATTCCACGAGGGCGTTTTAACAATAGATGTGCATATTCCAGGCGAGGCGAGATTAGGAGCTGGCGGTGAACTGTTGGCTTTGGATGCGCTCAAGGAGACTCTATTTCAATTTAAGGAGATCGAGAACATCGAACTTCTTAGTGATGGAACAGCTCTAGATAGCTTCATGGGGCATGCTGAACTGGAACATCCCATTTCTCGTAATAAGGCTGAGTAAGAAGCATGCGCCTCTATATGGGCAGCTGCATAGGATATACGGTGGTAATAAAAACAGTACGAGGAGAATGAATATGCATCCGTGCAATTACCAACCGTGGCATTATCCTTCTCATTATCCCCAGGACAGCATGAATCGGTGCTATAGTTGGAATCCGTATGATTATAGCTGGAACAATCATCAGTGGCCTTTTTCAAGGAGCAATATGGTATTGAAGGATTATGGAGGACAGCCGTTCGTCGTTGATATTGAGCAGGCAGCTGAGCAAAACAAGACGTATCGTACGGCTCTGTGGACGGGAGAGCACTTGCAAGTGACGCTGATGAGTATTCCAGTCGGAGGTGATATCGGCTTGGAAATGCATCCGACAACCGATCAGTTCATACGGATTGAAGAAGGGCAAGGGCTTGTGAAGATGGGGGACAGTAAGGAGAAATTGGACTTCGAGCAGCACGTCGATGGAAATTATGCCATTATGATCCCGGCAGGCACATGGCACAATGTCATCAACATTGGGTATAGACCGCTTAAACTCTACTCGATCTATGGCCCGCCCAAGCATCCGTTTGGAACCGTTCATCCAACGAAGGCGAGTGCCATGGCCGCAGAAGGCAGCCATAGTTGAAATATCTCGTTATGGAGCCGAAATGATGAGACTAGTTGTTATCACGCTCCACCAAGCGATAAGCGAGGTGGAGCGTTTTTGCATTTATGATCCAGTTCACAAAATAAACGTTATGGGCGTAACTGATACGCCTCCGGTTCTTTTGATATAGTAAGGCTGTAAGCCAACGTGGTCATTACCACTTCCGAAGTGCAGGGACTTCCTCTGTTTCCTCGCACATCTGTTCTAGCTTCTGTAAATTGAGGATATATATAAATTTCTGACGAATGTCGATCAGTCCTTCGCTCTGAAAGTCACTAAGGGTTTTGGAGATGGATTCACGTGTAATCCCCACCATATTGCCGAGCAGGGCATGATTGATTTTCATATCAATCTTGTAAGCGGTTCCATCTTCTTGACCAAAATTATAGTATAAGTCCATAATTTGATTGGCGACTTTTGTTCGCACATCACAAAATGTCATATACCGGATCATGCGATTCAAGACGCGCACCCGTTGAAACATAATCCCATATGCTTTGTGGAGAACAGAAGGATATTCCTTAATGATTTGCAAAAAATCAGGTTTACTGATCTGCCAGGCAATAAGCGGTTCCAGCGCTTCGATGGTGCAGATCCGATGATTATCGCCAGAAATGGCTTCGGCTTCGCCGAATATTTCACCCGCGAGTTGAATGCTGAGCACGACTTCCTTCCCATCTTGAATCCGGTATATTTTGACTTTGCCGGTTCGAAGAATGAAGATCTCATCGCTATGGTCATTTTCAAACATGAAGACATGATTTTTTTTATAATGACGTTCTTTAAGCATTGGTGCGATACGTGCAGCTAAATCACCAGGTGGAATCTCAGAGAAAAGTGGGATTTGAGCAATATCTATCATACGTCCAGATCCTTTCATAGTGAGATCAGCACTATTGTATCATGGTTTGACCGTAAGTAATAATCAGGAATAATTGGATGGAGGAAGAGGAGAATTGAGGGTGCAAGCGAAGGAACTGTTCCAAATTCGGGACAACGAGACCAATATACGTACGGAAATGCTGGCGGGTCTGACTTCATTTATTACGATTGCCTATATTATTGCGGTTAACGGGGCTATCTTAAGCATTGCGGGCATGCCGTATGAAGCCGCGACAATTGCGACCGTACTGTCTTCCATAGTTGGATGCATGCTGATGGCGTTTTGGGCCAAATCACCGCTCATTCTGGCACCAGGCATGGGGGATAACGCGTTTTTTGTCTTTACGTTGGTGGCCTCCTTCGGCCTGACGTGGCAGCAGGCACTGGCAGCGAGTTGTATCGCAGGTGTTCTATTCTTTGGCATTTCGATGACCAGAAGCGCCTTCTATTTGTCGCAGACGATACCCGAATCGATGATACGAGCCCTGACGGCAGGCATCGGATTGTTCATTGGATTTCTTGGCCTGAAAAATGGCGGCGTGATCGTGCCCAGTGAGAGTACGTTCGTTCAACTGGCGAGCTTCAGCGATCCGTATGCGTTAACGACTCTATTGACGCTTGCTCTCGTAGTCCCGCTGTTTTTGCGCGGGGTGAAGGGAAGCTTCCTGATTGGAATCATTGCAGGAACACTGATTGGGGGAGTTCTTGGGATTGTCGATTTCTCGAAAATGGATAGCTTCACGTTTTCCATGGCGGGGTATGAGCAACTGCTGTTTGCTTTTGATTTTAGCCTGTTGAGCAGCTTTCATTTCTGGATTGCCGTATTTTCCTTATTGATGGTCATTCTCTTTGCGAATATGGGGGCGCAATTAGGCATGCTGCCGGACCATTCGAAGTTCAAGCGTTCATTTCAAGCCAACGCGTTATCTATCATTACGGCATCCATGCTCGGATGCAGCCCGACGACTACGGTTGCTGAATCCGCAACAGGTATTGCGGCTGGCGGGAGATCTGGATTAACGCCATTTATCGCAGGTTTGCTGTTTATTCCGGCATTGTTCGTTGTTCCGATCTTGAAATTGATCCCGAATGCTGCGATTGCACCTGTACTTATCATCGTAGGCTGTTTGATGATGCAAGGGGTCAGACATATCCAGTGGGATGACTTGACGGAGGCTTTTCCAGCATTTCTGATGATGCTCGTGATGCCGTTATCATTCAGTATCGTGAATGGGATAGCATGTGGCTTCATAGCCTATCCGATGGTCAAAATCGTCACGGGACGGCGCTCTGAAGTCACGGCAGCCATGTATGGGATTGCGGTATTGTTCTTGATCTATTTTATCGTGAGACAGTAAAAGATTTTTGTGTAAAATTTTGTCTAAATATGGTAAGCTAGGCGGAGAGGATGGTTGGAGAGGGGGACGTGCCGTGAGACTGATTGCCATCACCCGAATATGACGCATCGCGTAGGCTTATGCCTGATGCGCCCATATTCGGGTTTGTTACGGTTACGGTTACGGTGAAGCAGCATTACCCTTGGCGGATTGCTGTCTCCAAAGCGACTTCAATCATATCGTTGAACGTCAATTGCCGCTCTTCGGATGTCGTGGCTTCACCTGTTAGGATATGGTCGCTTACTGTGAACATAGCTAGTCCGTTAATTTGATGCTTCGCCGCCAGCGTATACAATGCTGCAGTCTCCATTTCAACAGCCAATACGCCGTAAGCGCCAAGCTTCAGCATCGTTTCCTTGTCATTGTCCTCTGTATAGAAGATATCAGAGCATAGGATGTTCCCTACACGCAGATTTAGTTTCTTCTCCATGCCGATATCGTACGCTGTCTTGATGAGATCGAAGTTCCCAATCGGCGCGAATGCATAACCTGGGAACCGGTTCGTATTAAGCGAAGAATCCGTACATACCGCTTGGGCGATAAGCACGTCGCGCAGCTTCACATCATGCTGAATCGCGCCGCATGTTCCGATGCGAATGATCGTCTTCACATCATAATCTTGAATCAATTCTGTTGCGTAAATCGCGAATGAAGGAACACCCATCCCAGAACCTTGCACAGAAACAGGCTTCCCTTTGTATGTCCCTGTAAATCCAAGCATCCCGCGGACTTGGTTGTGGCATTTTGCGTCTTCCAAGAATGTCTCAGCAATATACTTCGCGCGCAGCGGATCTCCGGGCATTAAGGCAACTGGTGCGATTTCACCTTTTTTGGCTTCTATATGTACACTCATTGGAACGTACCTCCTTTTCATTTTCAAGCGCATGAATCATGAGAACGCTTTACTCCAATACCCTATCATACGTGTACACATCAATTCAGTAATGCAAGCTATCGCTTTTCTGTGAAGTAGATTACAAAAAAACAGTGCAGCGTTTAACTGAACTTCTTCTAAGCTCCATCTATAATCGAGTTGTCTCCAGCTTTTGTGTACCACCTGCGTTGGTCAGGCGGATGAGCGCATACACGATCACATATGCTGCGAAGCGTGGGGAGATCAACAATCTTAATCGTTTTCTGTTCAATCGTGATGATCCCTTCATCTTGGAAGTCCTTTAATACTTTGGATACGGACTCGCGGGTTACGCCGAGCATATTGGCAATGACATGATGCGTTAATTTATAGCCAATTATGTAAGCGGATTCACCTTCAGCTTTCCGTCCTAGGTTGCAATACAAGTCATAGATGAGGTTCGCCGTCTTCAGACGAGTGTCAAGGAAGGAAATGTACTGGGCTTTGCGATTGAGAATCCGGATGCTCTCTACGAGCAGCCAGTAACAGCGTCGCAGCACGCTGGGATACTCGTCCAGAATGGTCTGGAAATCTTGCTTCTTCAAATACCAGGTGTGCACGGTTTCCATAGCAGCGATGGAGGCAATGCGGTAATCATCATAATGGATGGCTTCGATCTCGCCGACGACATGGCCAGGGAAGGCAACGCCATATATGATTTCTTTGTCTTCGAACAAGCTATATATTTTAATGGACCCGGATCGAATAAGGAACACATCGCCGTTATGATCGCTTTCATAGATAATAACTTGATTCTTGCGGAATTGCCGGTTGCTGATCATTGGCATAATACGCTCTACTGCTTCATCTGATAGTTCTTCAAAGATTGAAATGCTTCTTATGTCTGTAATCATCATAGATGCCCTCACTTTCCAATATATCGTGGCATGTTAGAAAATCACCGAAGCTTTTTACTGTTCATTATGACCGTGATGCGGCTGAAGTTCAAGGCAAGTGAAGCCCATTACCGGTAATGAAAATAGATTTTTACAAATTCAATTATGTGTCGGAGGGTCAAACAGATGAAGAAAAAGATGAATCTTTTACTTGTATTCGTATTGATGGTTTCCATGGTGTTATCCGCATGTGGCGCGAAGAATGAATCCAAGAGCGGAGCTGGCACAGCTGGAGAAACTGGCGGCAAAAAGCTCAAAATCGGTATGGTTACTGACTTGGGTAGTGTCAATGACAAATCCTTCAACCAGAATGCATGGGAAGGATTGCAGAAGTTGAAGGCTGACTTTGGATACGATGTCAAATACGCGGAACCCAAACAAGATTCTGAAGTCATCCCAAATTTGAATCAATTCGTCAAAGGCGGATATGACCTCACATGGGCGACAGCTTATACATTGGATGGTGCCATAACGCAAATTGCCAAAGAAAACCCGGATGCGAAGCTTGGCATCATTGATTCTTCCATTGTTGTGCCAAACGTTGCAGCTGTTTCCTTCAAAGAACAAGAAGGGGCCTACTTAGTAGGGGTAATCGCTGGCTTGATGACCAAATCGAATAAAATTGGCTTCGTCGGCGGCATGGAAATCCCTCCAATCCAACGCTTCGCGGCCGGTTTCCGTGAAGGGATCAAAGCCGTAAATCCGAATGCACAATTATCCGTGAACTATACAGGGCAATTTACACGCGTTGATATGGGGAAATCCGCTGCGGCGACGATGTACAATGACGGCGCAGATATTATTTTCCATGCTTCAGGATTGACAGGCAACGGCGTATTTAACGAGGCGAAAGAGCGTGTCTCCCAAGGGCAAAAAGTATGGGTTATCGGGGTAGATAAAGACCAATCTCTGACGTTCGGCGATGAAGTAACCTTAACGTCCATGATCAAGAAAGTTGATGTCGCTGTCTATGAAATCTCGAAGCAACTAGCAGAAGGCAACTTCCCAGGCGGTAAAGTGACGAACATGGGTCTCAAAGATAACGGTGTTGACATTGCACCAACATCCACTAAGAACGTTCCGGCAGATGTATTGGCGAAAGTGGAAGAATACCGCAAAAAAATTATTGACGGTGAAATTGTCGTACCAGAAATTTAGAGCAAAGAACCGATTGGAACCGAAAAGCTCCCCTCGCCTAATCAGCGGGGGGTTGTTTCTGGAGGAGGAAGGAGCCAAGTCTAATGGTGCATACAGAGACGGTATTGGAGTTAAAAGGAATCACAAAGCGATTTGGTGACGTCGTCGCGAATGAAGACATCTGCTTTGCCTTGAAGAAGGGTGAAATTCATGCCTTGCTTGGTGAGAATGGTGCGGGCAAGTCGACATTGATGAATATCGTATTCGGATTGTATCAGCCAACAGAAGGCTCTATTTGGGTCAACGGACAAGAAGTGATTATGGATACCCCGAACCGGGCGATTGAGCTGGGGATTGGGATGGTGCATCAACATTTCAAGCTTGTACAGCCTTTTACGGTCACTGAAAATATCATTCTCGGCATGGAACCGAAATCCGGTCTGAGAACTGATTTGAAGAGTGCTTCAGCTAAAATTCGGCAATTATCGGAGCAGTATGGCCTAAATGTGGATCCTGCTGCCAAGATTGAGCATATTTCAGTAGGAATGCAGCAGCGGGTAGAAATCTTGAAGACGCTGTACCGCGGCGCAGATATCGTCATCTTGGACGAGCCGACGGCGGTGCTGACACCTCAAGAGATTACGGATCTGCTTGCCATTATGAAGCGGCTTGCGAGTGAAGGCAAGTCCATTATTATCATCACGCACAAGCTGAAGGAAATTATGGAGGTTGCGGATACGTGCACCATTATTCGCCGGGGGCGCGTGATCGACTCGGTTATGGTCAAGGATTCCAGCCCTCAAGAATTGGCTGAGAAGATGGTGGGCCGCGAAGTGCGGTTCAAGACGGAGAAGGCTCCAGCCAATCCGATGCAGCCTATTCTGAACGTAAACAACTTACACGTTCGCAGGGATAATGGACAATTTGCGGTAGACGGCCTCTCCTTCCAGGTTCGTGCGGGTGAAATCGTCGGCATTGCGGGGGTTGATGGGAACGGACAAACCGAGTTAATCGAAGCATTAACAGGCATGCGGCGTGTAGAATCGGGCGAGATTCAGTTGGACGGCGTCAATGTCGTGAACAAGACTCCGCGTGAGGTTGGCCGAGCTGGAATGTCGCATATTCCGCAGGATCGCCATAAGCATGGTCTGGTGTTGGACTTTACCGTGCCGGAGAATGCAATCTTGCAGACCTATGATAAGCCTGAATTGACGAAGGGCGGACTTATGGATCACAAAGCTGCGTTAACGCTTGCCGAGAAATACGTGAGATCATTCGATATCCGTATTCCCGGATATGAGGTGCCGGTACGTGCAATGTCCGGAGGCAACCAGCAGAAATTAATTATCGCGCGGGAAATTGATCGGCATCCCAAGCTGTTGATCGCCGCGCAACCGACACGCGGCCTCGATGTTGGAGCGATTGAGTTTGTCCATAAGGCGCTCATTGCGGAACGCGATAATGGCAAAGGCATACTTCTCGTATCCTTCGAATTGGAAGAAATCATGAACGTGGCTGATCGAATTATCGTGCTCTTCAATGGCCAAATCGTAGGAGAAGCTCGTCCAGAAGAGACCAATGATCAAGAGCTAGGATTGATGATGGCGGGCAGACGACAAGGAGGCGAATCGAATTGAATCGTGTGAACAAGCTTCTGCGTCAAGAATCGATCTGGATACCGGTCATTTCCATTGTGATCGGGATTGTCATCGGCGCGATTGTGATGCTGATTGGCGGATATGATCCATTGCTTGCCTATTCTTCGTTGATAGATAAGATTTTCGGTAGTGTCTATGACATCGGTGAAACGCTGCGTTCTATCGTCCCACTGATTCTATCAGGTCTCGCGGTTGCGATCGCATTCCGCGGCGGGATGTTCAATATCGGGGTGGAAGGGCAGATCGTGATGGGCTCTCTCGGGGCCTTGATGGTCGGAAATATGCTGGAATTGCCGCCATTCATTCATGGGATCGTAGCGATACTCGTCGGAACCTTGTTCGGTGGAATATGGGGGGCACTGGTCGCCATATTCAAAGTCAAACGCGGGTTGAATGAAGTTATCTCGTGCATCATGCTGAACTGGATTGCCCTATATATTAGTCATATTGCAATCAAATCGTACATGGCTGAAGCAGGCACATCCCGTTCACAAATGATCCATGAATCTGCGGACATCCAGATTCCGTGGTTATCGGATCTGCTCAGCGGGGCTCGTATTCACTGGGGATTCTTCATCGTCATCTTCATCCTTATCGGTTATTACTATTATATGAACCGCACCAAGAAGGGCTATGAGATTCGTGCAGTAGGATACAATAGGCATGCTGCGGAATACGCAGGGATGAATGTATCTAAGATTGCGATTCGTACGTTCTTTATCTCTGGCGCGCTTGGCGGCTTGATTGGCACGTTCGAAGTGCTCGGTGTATTTAAGTATATGGCGATTACGCCTAATACTTCTGGCATTGGGTTCGATGGAATCGCGGTAGCCCTGCTCGGCATGAACACGGCAGTTGGGGTAACCTTGTCCGCAGCTCTATTTGGCGGCTTGTATTATGGTGCGCAAGGAATGAGCTTCGGTGCTGATGTGCCTCCTGAAGTGATTAAGATGGTAATCAGTATCATTATCTTCTTCGCGGCAGCTCCAGGAGCCATCCGCATGTTCATCAAGATGTTCAAACGCAAATCGAAGCGGGAGGAGGGGTAAACCATGGATATTCTAGCCAATCTATTGAATGGAACATTCGTGTTTGCCACGGCATTGATCTTTGCCGCACTTGGCGGGGTGATCGTCGAACGTACCGGTGTTATTAACCTGGGACTTGAAGGGTTTATGATATCGGGAGCCTTCGCTGCTGCGGTTACGACGCATTATGCGGAGAGTGCGGGGCTTGGCGGTGCTTCGCCTTGGTTAGGTCTCCTCGGTGCCATGATTTTCACGCTGATCTTCTCCGGCATTCATGCACTTGCTTCGATAAAATTTAAAGCAAATCAGGTAATCAGCGGGATTGTCGTCAACTTGCTGGCGGCGAGCTCGACGTTCTTCATGGTCAAGCTCTTGTTCGATGGAGCAGCGGAGACGCCGATCATTGAGGTGTTTTTTAAATGGTCCATCCCATTGTTGAGTGACATTCCGTTCTTCGGAAAAGCATTCTTTACGGCATATCCAACGACCTATATCGCTTATATTTGTGTATTCGTGGTATGGTTCGTCATGTATAAGACACCGCTTGGCTTGCGGATGCGCGCGGTTGGGGAACACCCTGGGGCTGCTGATACGGCAGGCGTGAAGGTCAATCGCCTTCGTACGTTATCCATTCTGGTTGGAGGATCCATCGCTGCCCTAGGAGGCGCAACGGTCGCCTTAACGGCGAACAGCAGCTTCGCGCAGAGCACGATTTCCGGTCAAGGCTTTATTGCCCTTGCCGCGGTCATCTTCGGGAAGTGGAACCCAATAGGGGCGTTTGGCGCAGCGATTTTCTTCGGATTTGCCCAAGCACTCAAGGATCAAGTCGTTATTTATGATTGGGCGAAGACGATACCGACTGAAGTGTTCTACATGCTTCCTTATCTGTTGACCTTGCTGGTGCTGCTCTTTGCAGTTGGGCGTACGAGCGGACCAACCGCACTCGGAGAGCCGTATGATCCGGGGAAAAGATAGAATTTAATTTCGATTTCGTCCATGTGAAGAAAGTATAATGAAGCATCCCCTCAGAGGTAATTGGAGCAACCAATACCTTCTGGAGGGGATTTTTTTATTTGAAAGTCTATATTCGAATCATCTGTTAAACTACACACAGTTCCCTAAGCTCCTCTAAGTGAACAGGTCAAAATTCCGCGTTTCTTTTCAGACTGAAAACTATCTCATGATTGAGCCGACGATTACAGAGCGTTATGAAGAATGGAAAGCTAGTAAACAATCAGCATCTGCTAGCAAATGAAGACTTCCATCATCGCTGCCCTAACAAACGGAACATGAAGACTGTGATCAGGATAAAGGCAATATTGAAGGTGCTAGCTGGTTAGTTACATTTTGGTTGAAAATTCCTGTAGGCTTTGTTACAGTATTGGTATCTAACAGGAACGGAGGGTTATGTGTGATAGATTGTTCCCGATAAGCCAACCATGCAAATTGCATTCATTGGTTCTTTGTTTCTCTGCCTGTCAGCAGAGCAATCGGGATAAGTCTGTCCATATGCCGTCTTGTTCATGTCTTGGCGAGTGTCGCGAGGATTTGCCTGCGTTTTTTATCGAGGGCTTCTTTGGCGCTGTCCGAACATGGACTTATACAGGGATATTCCTACCCGATTATAGTTGGCACAGGCAGAGCATTTGTCTGTGTTTTTTTATTTTGGTTAGGGGGGATTTCCTATGATAACACAGGAACTGTTCAATCCTAAAGATCGGAAGAATAAGAAGAGACGCGTGTGGCTGATTACGGGCGCCAGCAAGGGGCTGGGCTATGCATTTGCCAATGCTGCGCTAGAAGCAGGGGATCAGGTTGTAGCCGTCGCCAGAACCGTCGGGAAGTTAGAATCACTGAAAGAGCAATACCAAGATGCACTGCTATTTTTACGGCTTGATATCCGGGAGCGGGAATCTGTATTTGCAACCGTAAAGGCGGCGGTAGAGCATTTCGGGCGTCTTGATATTGTCGTGAACAACGCGGGCATGATGACGTTAGGCATGGTCGAGGAACTGAGCGAAGCCGATGCAAGAGATCTTATTGAAACGAATTTTTTCGGTGCGGTATGGGTTTCTCAGGCGGTATTCCCTTACTTGCGTGAGCAGCGGTCAGGGCATTTGATTCAAATTTCCAGCATAGGGGGAGTAATCTCAGGTCCAATGACAGGCATGTATAGTGCTAGCAAATTTGCACTAGAGGGCCTAAGCGAAGCGTTGGCGCAGGAAGCAGCCCACTTTGGGGTGAAGTTGACGCTCGTGGAGCCGGGCGGGTATTGGACGGATTTATACAGCACGATGCGCTATAGCCAGCCATTAGAGGCTTACCATTCTCTTCGAGAAGAGCTAGCCCAACAGTATGCGGAAAGTTCGATAGATAGTGACCCTGCATTGGCTGCCGAAGCGCTTATGAAGCTGGTGGATAGCGAGAACCCGCCTTTGCGGCTTATTTTGGGAAGCGCGATTTTTGATATCGCCAGAAACACTTATAAGGAACGCATTACGACTTGGGAAGCGTGGGAATCAGTGAGCAGAGCGGCAGAACAGGGGATATCCGTCCCGCCGAAGGATGGAGCCACCGAGGTGTAAGAAGTAGCGTACGATGCTTATCGTCAACAAAAAGTAGGAAGCCGTTTCTCGGTATGTACTGGGAAACGGCTGTCATTTATCCGAACTATGTCGCTTATTTAATGGAGGATTTACTTGATAGAGGTAACAAACAGCACTCTGCTTCCGCCTCTTCCGTCATAGTTCGTATGTACGGGAATCCCATCTATCTCGCCGTCTCCTTCTTCGATTCGGAAGCCCATCCGCGTATGAAATGCGATCGAAGTCGTATTAACGGGTGAAGTCAAACAGCGGACGATATCGCAATCGTATTGCCGTACGGCATCGAAGAACGTTTCGTACAGCCTTTTCGCGATCCCGGACTTTCGATGATTCGGGTGAACACCGATAAAATGGATATAGGCCTCGTTCGGATAGGTTTGCGACACGAACCCAATTAAGAAGGCGACCATTTCCCCGTCTTGTTCTGCAATAAAGCTCGTTTGTTGAAAATGGACAAAAAACAATTTTGGCAGCATGTCAGACATATTTCTGCCGCCCCACCAATCGTTAAGAACAGAAATTACACTGGTATAATCGGATGTTCTCACTGCACGAATGTTCATGTCCAGCACCTCACTTATGCGAATAATATATAAATTTTACCATAAATCAAGAAAAGTTTTGTATATAATATATTGCGTCAGTCGCGTGTTTGCAGCCCATTACATAAACAGCTTCATGGATGGTCGTAATACTTTTACCATGTTCATTGGATTGGACTTAAGCGAGGATAGAGGCAGAAGAACGTATCGGGAAAGGGGAACAGTACGATGATTATTTCTTTTGACCAAGCGGCACCATGGAAGGGGAGACCTTCCATTTATTCATACATACGAGATCAAGGGGAGTCAGTAAATGGCTCTTTGCCGGATGACGACGAATTCTGGGCTGACAGCAAGTTACGGTGGGCATCAGGTGCCTTGGACGGAGTGCTCAGTCACCATGCAGCAGGCAGTGAGCGGGAGGAAGAGGTAGACGAAATCGTCGAATTATTGGCGAAGCACTCTAGGGAGACAAAGCATGCCACGCGAAAGGCACTGTATATGAAGCTCGTTACGGCTGAAATAAGCAGCATGATTGACGATATATTGGAGCAGGTACGTACTCATCCAGATATACGACCAGAGCCCGTATTCCATGAAGCGGTATGGCTCGCTGAGCATGGGGCACATCGCAATATCGTAAAGTTCGGTATTGCGCTGCTCGGCCTATTCCAAAATGAACACGTGAAGGAGCTGCTTCTAACGCTCGGTAGGCATGATGAGTTCACGCTGTATACGGCAGTCGCGATTCGGAATGGAATGGACGACAGCAACGAGGTGCTATGGGAATTAGCCAAGCATGTTCATGGTTGGGGGAAAATTCATCTCGTTGAGAGGCTGGAGCCGGCGACGCAGGAAATTCGAGATTGGCTGCTGCGCTATGGATGCCAGAACAATATTATGGATGAATATTTGGCATGCATATGTGCGAGAAATGGAGGCTTGCAGGGGGCGCTATCCGTCGAGCAGGTTGACCACGAATTGTATGAAGGTGCGACGGATATTATTGAAGCTTTGTTAAATGGAGGCCCCGCAGAGGATATCGATGATTATGAGTATGCTCCACAAGTGCTATCGGATTATGTAAGGTTGGCGCGAGAAATGTGTTCCACGGTCAAGCACCTATCGGTTATGTTCCATCTGCACGACTTCTTAGCCCAAGATGAGGAGAGATGGAACGAGCGAATGTCTGCAGGATGGACGGAGCAGCTTAGAACCGATACGATAGAAGCAGTTCAAGTGATCATTGCCCAGCCGAAATGGAAGGGGAACGTGCTGGATGCAATTGAATCGAGCGAATCGGTGAATCGCTATTACGGTATAGCATGCGCAGGGAAGCTCGGGATAGATATTTGGGAGACCCTTTATCATCAGCTTGCTGAGGATCCACTGCAGGATTCCCTTTACTTGCAGCTCATGAAATCAGAAGACACGAGCAAAATTCGGAAGGTGGTTCAGTTCGCTGAGGAACACCTGCCGCTGCAGGATATCGCTACAGGTCCGGGGGCTGAGATGGGGCTTGGGAAAGAGTACATTGCGCATCAATGCTTAAATAGCATCTTGCAGAGCTTGGAGCGATTCGCTGGTATTGGAGAGAGGCTCGTTAAGGCAGGTCTAAACAGTCCTGTCGTTCGCAATCGGAATATGGCGCTGCGGGCATTGGAGGGCTGGGACGCTGCTTCATGGGGTGAGCAGCTCATCGGGGCGGTCATTCATTCGTTAGAAGTAGAGACGGAAGAATCGGTAAGAGAACGAATTTGTGCGCTGCGAGAAGCAAAAGGCGTTTGAATGTAAGAATAGAAATCATATTTTACCTGGAGTTGAAGGAATATATGGCATATCAACATATAGATGGCGTACGTGTGTGGGGCAACCCGGAGGAGAGCGCCGTTGCGCAAGCGAAAATGTGCGCTAGGACGGGCAATGTGGTTCAAGCCCTGCTGATGGCGGATCATCATAAAGGATACAGTCAGCCGATTGGCGGGGTCGTAGTCTATGACGGGCAAATCTCGCCTTCAGGTGTCGGGTATGACATTGCCTGCGGGAACAAAGCAGTCCGTACTCATTTGACAGCAGAAGAAATCAAGCCTAGATTGCCGAAAATCATGGACAAAATCGCCCGCAAAATCTCCTTCGGGATGGGGAGAGTCAATAATGAGAAAGTGGATCACGATCTCTTCGATGATCCGGACTGGAACGTCTATCAAGCGATTGGCAAGCAGGAGCATGACAAGCTGAAAGCATTGGCTCGCAATCAGCTTGGTACCGTCGGAAGCGGCAATCATTTTGTAGACTTGTTCGAGGAAGTAGGGACGGGACGCCTTTGGGTTGCGAATCATTTCGGGAGCAGAGGATTCGGGCATAAGACGGCGAGCGGATTTCTGAATTTGGCTGTTGGACGGGAGTTCCTTGCCAGTGCTCCAGGAGAGAAGATGGATCAGCCGCCTATCCTGCTTGATTTGAGCAGCGAGGTTGGAGATATGTATTACCGTGCCATGAAGCTGGCTGGGCGATATGCCTATGCAGGACGGGATTACGTAATCGAGCAAGTGCTGGCTATTCTGGGTACGGATGCTGATCTTGAGGTGCACAATCACCATAACTATGCTTGGAAAGAAACACATAACGGCAAAGAAGTCATGGTTGTCCGTAAAGGGGCGACTCCTTCCGCACCGGGGCAGGTCGGCTTTATCGGCGGCAGTATGGGCGACATATCGGTAATTGTAAAAGGCAAGGATAGCATAGAGAATAGCGAAGCTTATTACAGCACCGTTCATGGCGCGGGACGGATCATGAGCCGGACGCAGGCGGCAGGCAAAATGAACTGGAAGACCCGAACTCGAAGCGGCGGTAAAATTACGACAGCGCAAATGATGGAGGCCGTGCGCACATTCGGCGTCGAGCTGCGCGGAGCGGGCACGGACGAGAGTCCGTTTGTGTATCGGAAGCTGCAGGAGGTATTGGATGCACATGCAGAAACGATCGAAGTGATGCACACATTAAAGCCGATCGGCGTGTGTATGGCCGGAGCAGATGAGTTCGATCCGTATAAGGATTAGTTAGCGTGTAGTAGCACACAATTGAAGCAAAATGGAAGAAGAACGCTCTGATACGGGAATAGAGCGTTCTTTTTTTGCGCTCGAAAAATCCAATACTTTACAATTTAATTAAATTCTATGATAATCAAGAAATATATCATATTTTATGGAGGTGCTTCATGAATCAAGTCTATATAACAAGTATAGGTAAATTCCTTCCTGGCTCTCCGGTTAGTAATGATGAAATTGAAGATTATCTAGGCAAAATTGGTGGTAAGACCTCAAAGACCAAGCGGATCATCCTTGAAAAGAATCAGATAAAATATCGCTACTACGCAATGAACAAAGAACAACAGAGCTTATATACGAACGCAGAAATGGCTGCTCTAGCAATACGAGATGCACTAGAACGAAATGAAAACATAGCAGAACAGGATATTGGCTTCCTAGCAACGGGATCGACGAGAGCCGATTTGCTTCTTCCTGGTTTTGCGAGTATGGTACATGCCGAAGCGGGCTTGCCGGTAATGGAGATATCCTCGCATTCGGGTTTATGTGCTAGCGGTATGCAGGCACTTAAATATGCGTACTTACAAATTAAATCTGGCGAACAAGAAGCAGCAGTCGCCTGTGCCAGTGAGTTTCTGAGCCGTGAATTTAAGCATACGAAGTTTGAGGCGCAGTCTGTACATAGCAATGGGCGAGTGCCGTTTGACACGGACTTTTTGCGATTTATGCTGTCGGATGGTGCAGGCGCGGCTATATTGCAGGACAAGCACTCCACGAAGGGGTTATCGCTGCGCATCGAATGGATTGATAACAAGTCCTATGCAAATGAGTATGACGTGTGCATGTATTCCGGTATGGACAAGGACAGTGGAGTTCCTTCGTGGCTTGATTATGCATCCATTCATGAAGCGGCGGATCAAGGGGCTCTAAATCTGAAGCAAGACGTCAGACTAGTTAATGAAATCACGACGGTAGGTGTTCGTCGATTTTTGGAGCTGGTGCAGGAAGGCCGGATTGAACCCGAGACCATCGATTGGATGGTTTGCCACTACTCGTCGCATTTTTTTAGAGATGAGATATTCCGGTTGTTGAAGCAGGGCGGGGTATCAATACCAGCAGAGAAATGGTTTACGAATTTATATACAAAGGGAAACACGGCTTCCGCTTCGATATACATTATGCTGGAGGAGCTCATGAATGAGGGACATCTAATGGAAGGGCAGCAAGTGCTGTGCATCGTTCCCGAAAGCGGTAGATTCCAAACCTCGATTATGATGCTGACAGTAGTTGGGCCTTCGGTCGAAGAATAGAATTGGATAGATGGCATTTCTAGATAAATGGATCATAAGTGGGCAGGCAGAGAGT
The DNA here is from genome assembly GCF_000686865.1 of Paenibacillus sp. UNC217MF. Lineage (NCBI taxonomy): Bacteria > Bacillati > Bacillota > Bacilli > Caryophanales > Paenibacillaceae > Paenibacillus > Paenibacillus sp. UNC217MF. The sequence continues at coordinate 27,713 of NZ_JMLT01000029.1, forward strand.
GGGGAGCCACTCTCTCTTTTTGTAATTTCAGAAGTACGACAAGGGGGAGCGCTCCCCTCATAGAGGTTGGACACCCGTCAACTTCAAGATAAATACAAGGAGAATAACCACGCAAATGCCTAGAGGAATCGAAGCAAATGTCGCCCCAACGATTGCTATCCCTCCGCCTCGCGCAGAATGTCTCGCACTGATCCCTAATGCAAATCCAATTATGTTCAAGATAAAGGACGTAATCATGACGGGCTTTAGTTTGGACGTGAATATGGAGTTATACTTGATCACCTCGTTCAGATGATTCAATATGTATAGAAATGACAGGATACCAAGTAGGCTGAACATAAGGGAAGCAACTGCTTGCCCCTGTCTATTTACGGGAGCCTTGGAAGGTGAGACAGGTTTAGCAGCAGGTTTGCTGGTCGATGTCTTAGGAAGTTCTGTCACTTTTTCCGGCTTCCCTGACTGTGAGTTGATCGAAGCAGGGCGAATCGTTCTGGGCTGCTCACGGGTTCTACGATTTCTGTCAGGCTCTGCTGTTCTGCTGGGTGATCTCATTGTGGTTCTGTTGATAGGTTTTACTGGCGTTCTAGATGGACGCTGCTGCACAATTTGTTCTCCTTTCGTAGGAGGATTAGGTTTTAGGAATCAGACAATACTATATATGTAATCGGCAGAATGGAGTCAGAAACTTTGTTGATTTTATTTCTCTATACTTTCTATTATGATAGATCATGTACGAATGTCCTCTCTTCGCGGTGAGGACATTTCTTTGCAATAAAGCGAGGGATGTACGGGACTGGGGAGAGGAAGTATCATTTGTCAGATAGGAATAAGTGACAATTCTCCCTATTAATACTTTAGAATCGAATATTTTTTTCTTTTAACTATATATTTTTAAAAGAAAATTTAGTATTATTTATAACGGAATCCGAATAATGCGATAAAAATCATTTTTGTTTGTTCGGTTTTGCGACACTTTGTACGGATATAACATAGAATACATTTACTTCACATGAAGTGTTGATGTATGGAATGGAGACAAGATGAAGAAAAAGATTTATTTTAACCACGATGGCGGCGTTGATGATTTGATTTCTTTGTTTTTGTTATTGCAAATGGATAACGTTGAGTTGACAGGTGTATCCGTTATTCCAGCGGATTGCTACTTAGAACCAGCGATGTTTGCAAGCCGTAAAATCATTGATCGCTTCGGAACAGGCGGGCTGGATGTAGCCGCGTCTAATTCGCGTGGGAAAAATCCTTTCCCGAAAGACTGGCGCATGCATGCATTCTATGTGGATGCTCTGCCGCTCTTGAATGAATCTGGCAAGGTCGTAACTCCGGTTGCGGACAAGCCGGCACATGAACACATTATTGATACGCTGCGTGCAACGGAAGGCAAGACGACCTTGTTATTCACAGGTCCGCTGACTGATCTTGCTCGCGCATTAGATATGGATCCAACAATTGAAGAGAAGGTAGAACGCCTTGTATGGATGGGCGGTACATTCCGCGAAGCGGGCAATGTGCATGAGCCTGAGCATGACGGAACAGCAGAATGGAACGTATTCTGGGATCCGGATGCTGCTGCTCGCGTGTGGGAGAGCGGAATCGAGATTGATCTCGTAGCGCTGGAAAGCACGAACCAAGTACCGCTTACACTGGATGTTCGTGAACGCTGGGCTGCAGAGCGCAAGCATATCGGGGTGGATTTCCTCGGTCAATGCTACGCAATGGTGCCGCCGCTCGTTCATTTCTCTACGAACTCGACTTACTATCTGTGGGATGTATTAACGACTGCCTTCGTTGGCAAGAGCGATCTTGTGAAGGTACAGACGGTGAACAGCAAGGTAATTACCGAAGGTGCTAGCCAAGGCCGTACGGTAGAAACGGCAGACGGTCGTCCGGTACAGGTCGTATACGATGTAGACCGCGATGCATTCTTCGATTACATGACAGACCTAGCGAAAAAAGCAACAGAGAAGAGGGAGTCATAATGTCAGAGAAGAAACGCGTCATTATTGATACCGACACAGCAGGTGACGATACAATCGCGATCTTAACGGCCCTTCACTATTTCCAAGTCGAAGGCATTATGATTACAGGCGGTAATGTGCAGTTCGATCAACAGGTGGAAAATGCATTGTATACGGTTCAGGTTGCAGGACATAGCGGCAAGGTTCCGGTGTACAAAGGATATGAAGGTCCAATTATGGGACTGGGACACAAAGAGCATCGCACTGTAGAGGATGTACACGGCAAGGACGGGATGGGCGATTCCTTTTTCGAAAAGGCGATTCAATCCCCTGCAACTGGACATGCGGTTGATTTCTTAATTGACACGGTGCATAACAATCCTGGGGAAATCCATCTGCTGGCGATTGCGCCGCTGACGAATATTGCGATGGCCATCAAGAAGGATCCGACGATTATACCGTTAATCCCGCATTTGTATATTATGGGCGGCACGAACAATGCGCTCGGCAACATTACACCGACGGCAGAGTACAACTTCTACGTTGACCCGGAAGCGGCTAAGATCGTGCTTCACTCAGGCATTCCAATCACGATGGTTGGCTGGGAAATGTGTACGCAATATTCCATCATGGATGACAACGACCATGCGGAAATCGAGCAGCTCGGCACAAAGGGTGCGAAATTCTTCAAGGACGTGAACAAGGTCGTCATGCGCTTCAACAAGACCGTTCACCGTCTGAATGGTACAACGCATCCAGATACATTGCTGGCAGCAGTTGCGGCAGATGAGTCGATTATGACGAACTCTCATCTCTATCATGTTGATGTAGAGACGGTGGGCGAGTTGACAAGAGGCTACAGCCTAGTCGACATCAACAATCGATTGGAGCGCACGCGCAATGTTCGCGTATGTGAAGCAGTCGATCGCGATGCGTTTAAGGGAATGCTATTTGATGTATTAAAATCCATAAACTAGCACAAAATATTCGAATTCATACGAATGAAATTGAAGAGGTCTATCCGACCCTTTCGTATTACAATCTTGGCCATAGACTCGATGAAGAAAGGATCTGTATATGCAATACATTTGGGGGCTTCTAGGCATTTTAGGCATTCTCGTTATAGCGCTGGCATTATCTAAAAATCGCAAAGCGATTAATCCGAGAACGGTCATTGGCGCGTTCGCGATTCAATTCATCTTTGCGTTAATCGTACTGAAGTGGGAATTCGGCAAGACGATGCTGAACTACTTATCCAAAGTTGTACAGAGCATCATTGATTCCACGAATGCGGGGATTCAGTTCTTGTTCGGCGGGATACTCGGGGCAGAGAAGGCGGGCTTTACGTTCGCACTGCAGGTGCTGCCGATCATTATTTTCTTCTGTTCCTTAATCGCAGTTCTGTATTACCTCGGCATTATGCAGTGGGCAACAAGAATCATTGGCGGATTTCTATCTAAAGTGCTCAAGACGAGCGAAACGGAATCCATGTCAGCGGCAGCGAATATTTTCCTCGGTCCAACCGAAGCGCCGCTTGTTGTTAAGCCTTATATCGAGAAAATGACCAAGTCGGAGCTGTTCGCGATTATGGTCGGCGGGCTGGCGTGCGTGTCTGGTTCCGTACTGGGCGGATATGCGATGCTTGGCGTACCGATTGAATACTTGCTTGCAGCAGCATTCATGGGGGCACCAGGCGGCTTGTTGATGGCCAAGATCATGATGCCGGAAACTGATCACCATCTTCGAGTGGAAAAGGTTCAGATGGTCAAGGATACGGAGTCCCGTAATGTGATCGACGCTGCTGCTCGCGGTGCCTCGGACGGTCTGAAAATTGCTGCCGGGGTAGGAGCGATGCTTCTGGCGTTCATCTCGCTCATTTTCCTAGTGAACATGATCATCGGCTGGGTTGGCGGCGTGTTCGGCATTGAAGCATTGACGCTCGAGCAAATTCTCGGCTACCTGTTCGCACCGATTGCCTTCTTGATTGGTGTTCCATGGAGCGAAGCGCTGCAAGCAGGTTCCTTCATCGGGCAGAAGTTCGTCTTGAACGAATTCGTCGCGTACACTTCGTTCGCGCCTGAGATTGCAAGCTTGTCTCCGAAGAGCGTAGTCATCATCAGCTTTGCGCTGTGCGGCTTTGCCAATCTGGCAGCCATCGCGCTGCTTATTGGAGGTCTGGGCGGTATAGCTCCTTCCCGCAGACAGGATCTCGCTGAGCTGGGCTTCCGCGCGATCATTGCTGCAACACTTGCAAACTTGCTGAGTGCAGCCATTGCGGGTATGCTCGTGTAGTGTGAGTGTGAGTGTTGTGTGCGAGGCTAATAGTCAATAACAATAACACAATAACATGTCGTTAGGAATCAAGAGGCGGTCGCTTCCCTGGATTGAAACAGGGAACGGCCGCCCTTTTCATATAAAAAGAGTGGCAGGAAGCATGTCTAACACTTGAAATTTTCAGAAAAAGGTATAAAATGATTAAAAGTTGATATAGAGAAACATTTTTGGGAGTGGAAAAAAGGTGGGCTGATTATGGAGTCAGGAAAAGGCAGATTCTTTCACAAAACACAAAATGGCTCAAGCTTAGAGGAAATAAATAATACGGTTCCGATACCTCAAGATGCAGGTTTCTGGAGGAAGCTGCTAGCTTATTCAGGACCGGGTGCATTAGTCGCAGTAGGATACATGGATCCTGGCAACTGGGTTACCTCCATTGCGGGTGGGGCGCAGTTTGGTTATTTGCTGTTGTCGGTCATTCTCATCTCCAGTCTGATTGCCATGCTATTGCAGAGCATGTCTGCGAAGTTAGGAATTGTAACCGGAATGGACTTGGCGCAAGTAACTCGGTTGAAAACGGGCAAAAAATGGGGCTTTGCCCTATGGATTATTACAGAGCTGGCCATTATGGCTACAGATATAGCTGAAGTTATTGGGAGTGCGGTGGCATTGAATTTATTGTTCAATATCCCTTTGCTCGTTGGTGTATTTATTACCGTACTTGATGTATTTTTACTATTGATATTAGCGCGGTTTGGTTTTCGGAAAATTGAAGCCATCGTCGTTACGTTGATTGCAACGATACTTGTTGTTTTCCTGTATGAAGTCATTATTGCTCAGCCGAATGTGGCTCAAATGCTTGGAGGATTCATCCCAAGAACGGAGATCGTATTTAATGACGGGGCATTGTTTATCGCGCTAGGCATCGTTGGCGCCACGGTAATGCCGCACAATTTATATTTGCATTCGTCGATTGTGCAGGCACGCCAGTATGATCGTGGAGATCGGAAATCGCTCAAAGAAGCAGTCAAATTTGCGACGATTGACTCCAATATACAGCTAACTGTCGCGTTTGTGGTGAACTGCTTACTGCTTATTCTAGGTGCATCCTTGTTCTTCGGTTACAGTGGCTCCTTGGATACACTGGGGCAGTTATACCGTGCATTGAATGACAGCTCGATTGTCGGTGCGATTGCCAGCCCTGTACTGAGCGTATTGTTCGCCGTTGCCCTGCTTGCGTCAGGCCAAAATTCAACGATTACAGGAACATTGTCCGGGCAGATCATTATGGAAGGCTTCATTCATATGAAAATGCCGATGTGGGCTAGACGGATGATTACCCGGCTTGTGGCCATTATTCCCGTCGTAGTATGTATCCTGGTGTTCGGGAGTACGGAATCTGTAGTCGAGAAATTATTGATCTATTCACAAGTATTTCTAAGCGTCGCATTGCCGTTTTCCATCATTCCTTTGACTCTCTTTACGAGCGATGAGAAACTGATGGGCGAATTTAAAAATAAATTATGGGTCGTTATTCTCGCCTGGGTCATTTCCGTAGTATTAACGATTCTCAATATCTGGCTTATTATTACGACATTCCAATAATATTGCATTACATGAAGGCTGCAAGCCTAAGAACCCGAGTGGTGACACGATAAAAGGTGCCCCTCTCGGGTTCTTTGTGTTTTCTCCTTGGATATAATCTTTAAATGCCTTACATGGAAAATATTTGGTGGAAAAAATGTGGTCTTTTGTATAAAGTATGAAATATCTAAATATACGACTTTATTCCTACATAGTTATAGATTCGAAAGGAGTTAATAGAGTGCAGCCTACTAGAACGATAACAAGCAATAGAGCGAGCAAGCCAGTCGCGACGACACAAACACGGACTACCAGCAGCCAGATGAGTACTGGCAAGCAGACAGGCAGGATAACAGGTTCTAGCAGTAACACGAATAATATGATAAATGAGCATAATGATGCAGTCAGGTGTGAGAAATGTGGTTCAGTACAAATTGTAGGAGGGCAAAGAGGTTTTAGTGCAGGACTTGCCTTTTTAGGCGGATGTTTTTTTACGTTACTAGGTACATTGATTGGTCATGCGATTGGCGGCCCTACAACTATCATGTTTTTTATGCTATTTGGTTTGATATTAGGGTTTTCAGGAAATAGTGAGCTGATTAATTCATGTATGAAATGCGGTCATAAGTGGAGACCAAGATTACGGAAAAAGAAGAAATAAGTATGGAAAGAACTATGAAAGGAGTGTTTGCTATATTCATTTCATTAGGTCAATTTGAAATCACCTCCGGGAAACTGGTTGTATCCGATCCATGCTATGACTTGAATGAGAATACGATCATTATGGGTGTGCTGGACGATGTGCTGAATGGAGCATGGAGCGCATACGTAAGCAAGACGGAGGTCCAAGATTGGGGAGAAGCTTGTGCCAAGCTTCTTGCTTGTCACGGCTCGGTTGCCGATAAGCTGGAGACCCTTGAATGGGTGAAAGGGAACTTCATTGTAGGCGTAGATAGCGGACAGGCTGGAATCTTTGACGTGAGCAAGTATCGAATTCCAGATCCCGATGCAGATAGTACGGAACCCAATGATACGGACAGCGAATGGTATTACGCTTGCTGCGATATTACAGAGAGCGGTGAAGAGGCCGGTGTGCTGGATGGTGGTGTTGTTTCTCGTACCGGATTTGGCGATGGAGCGTATGCGGCGTATTATGCTGTCAATAGGCAAAGTCAGATCATAGGAATTAAGATTATTTTCATTAAGGACGCGGATGTGTAGCAACTAAGAGTAAAGATCAACGAACAAGCACAATGATGTCTGGATTGATAGAGGACATTGTTGTGCTTTTTATTTACTGAGCATTAGTCCAGATAATCCCTCCTTATGCAATTTTAGTTGGTAATTCTTCGATTTTGATCATAGAATCATAGTGTGTATCCTATGCCGTACTTAATCAATGGGAGGAAATGAAGATGACAAATGTGATCAAGGCTCGTCCGAAACTGTATGTGATGGATAATGGCCGTATGAGCATGGATAAGAACTGGTTGCTTGCCATGCATAATCCGGCTACGGTTCTGAATCCGAATGCGGCGACCGAATTTGTGGAATTTCCTGTCTATACGGTGTTAATTGATCATCCAGAAGGCAAGATTCTGTTCGATACGGCTTGCAATCCGAATGGAATGGGCAAGGAGGGCCGGTGGGCGGAATCGATACAAATGCTCTTTCCGTGGAAAGCGAGTGAGGAATGTTATCTGCATAATCGACTGGCACAGTTGAACGTATCTCCTCAGGATATCAAGTATGTTGTGGCTTCTCATTTGCATTTGGATCATGCAGGATGTCTGGAATTGTTTACGAATGCGACCATTATCGTTCACGAGGACGAGCTGAACGGAGCTCTGCAAACGTATGCCCGCAACGAAAAAGAAGGGGGCTACATATGGGCCGACATCGATGCCTGGATCAAAAATAATCTACAGTGGAAAACGATCAAGCGGACAGAGGATCAACTGGAATTGGCCGAGGGCATTACGCTGCTGAACTTCGGAAGCGGACATGCTTGGGGCATGCTGGGCTTGCATGTCAATATGCCGGAAACGGGTGGGATCATCCTTGCTTCCGATACCATCTATACAGCGGAGAGCTACGGTCCACCGGTGAGACCGCCAGGCAATCTGTATGACTCGCTTGGATACCGGAATACGGTAGAGCGTATCCGCACGCTTGCCACACGAACAAACTCCCAAGTATGGTACGGGCATGATGCCAATCAGTTTAAGGGATTTCGCAAGTCAACAGAAGGATACTATGAGTAAGTAGTTGCCAATATAGGATTCATTCTTTAATGAAATGATGAAGGTATCAGTCCCCATAAAAGCTAGTAAAAAAGGAGTTCATCCGATGATGAACTCCCTGCTTCTTTTAAAAGGTCAACATTGCCCCTCGCTCGTCAAACACGGAATCTGGATTCCAAGCGACTTCCCAATAGTTGTTCTCCGGGTCTGCGAAGTAAGCAATTCTTCCTCCCCAGAAGGCATCGCTCGGTTCGCGGAGAATGTGTGCACCTGCAAGTTTAATTTGCTCAATGGTGGAATCGACTTGTTCAGGGGCATCGACATTGATAGCGAACGTGACTCCACGGAATACATTTGTCTGCTTCGGCACTTCAACTCCTGCATCTTCCGCCAGCTTCTCAATTGGGAACAGTGAGAGAATAACCCCTGCCGTCTTGAATACGGCATATTCATCCGAACTTATTTCCGTTTCTGCCCATCCTAGCCGCTGATAAAAGGCTCTCAGGGAAGGCAAATGATATGCGCCAATCGTGAGAAGACTCACTCGCTGCGGTACCATATGTACGCCTCCTAGCAAGGTAATAGATATATAGGACCTTAGGTGATATGCACCATACAGAAATGGGTCTTGTTGCCAATTGCTCTGCACTTTATAATCTCCTTGTATGTCAGAACTACAAAGAGAAAAGTCGAGGTCATATATCATATGAAGAGATTGCTTTTGTACATGACAGTTATATGTATAGGTATGAGTGTTGGATTCAATATCCCTAGCGTCTATGCTTCTTCACTTCGAGTCGAGGTGGATGGAAGGGAAGTAGCCTTCCCGGACGAACTGCCTTATGTGGACGCTGCTACCAACCTGACCATGGTTCCTGCCAAGTTCGTGTCCGAGAAGCTTGGCGCAACCGTGAAGTGGAACAGGCCGCAGAACCAGATCCTAATTACCTATAAAAATGATACGATTGCGCTGGGATTTGGAGAAAGTCATGCCATTGTAAACGGGGAAACCGTAACTTTTGGTGGGGGAGCTCTGCTCAAAAACGGCCGTACAATGGTTCCCCTGCGCTTCATCAGCGAGGCCTTTCATGCTCAAGTGGAATGGCAGCCGAAGCAGAATCAGGTCAGCATCATGACGGCCGTCAGCAATGTGCCGAAGGGGACATGGATATGGGACAGCCAAGTGATCGTAAGAGATTCAGACAAGGCGATAAGCTTTGCTAAAGAGCGCAATGTGACTACCATCTACCTTCAAATTAATACCGATATGGCCCCGGCGATCTATGAAAGCTTTGTTCGCAGCGCCAAGGAACAGGGGATTCAAGTAGAGGCACTAGAGGGACGACCTGAATGGGCTTATAAGAAAAACCAGGATAAGATAAAAAAATTCATTGCTTGGGTCAACGCCTACAATGCGTCCGTCGAAGCGGAGGCGAGGTTTGCGGGACTACATTTCGATATCGAGCCTTACCGCTTAAGCGAATGGAAGAAAGACAATAAGGTGCTTTTGGAAGGCTGGATGGACAACTTGCGACTGATCGAGAAGGAAACCAAGGAGAACGATCTCAAAATTACGATGGACGTTCCGTATTGGCTGAATACGATCAAAGTGCCAGGGACGGATTACAGCATGAGCGCATGGCTTTTGGAAAAATTCGATTGCCTGGTAATCATGAATTATCGCAATCATGCGTTAGGCAGAAATGGGATCGTGGAAAATGCGCAAGCGATGCTGAGAGAAGCCTCCACGTTGAAAAAGAAAATTGTCATTGCCGTGGAGACAATAAAAAGTTCGGAGGGTCCACGGACATCATTTTACTCCATGAGCAGCGAAACGATGGAAAAGGAGCTGCAAGCCGCCCATAACCAATTGACCCGCTATGCGAGCTATGCCGGATTTGCTGTTCATGATTTTAAAAGTTGGCAGGCTATGAAATAAGAAGCTGCTGATGTCATATCACAGTAGGCGAAGGATGCTAGGGAGAAATGCGAAGATGAGCATTAACATGATGAGCAAAGGGATTCCCCAGTCCCAGGGAATGGTCTTGTGAAGTGCTTTTATTCGGAAGGCGAGAAAGATGAGTACAAATACAGCAGGGAATTTTATCATGAATGCATTTATTCCAGTGAAGCCTAGTAATTGATTAGTTTGATATACAATCCAGATAATCGCATAAATAACGGGAAGAACTAATTTCAAAAGATCACCTCCATGAGGTATGATAACAATTTCCATAATCTGTGTATAGTTGTATAATGATATGAAATGAAGAAACACCTCTTCAATAGCTGAGTAGGGGATTCAAGTAACCTCGGTCAGGTTGGAAGAGGTGTTTAGGCCGTGTTGATGATTGTTAATTTTTAGATCGGCTACACTTAGTTGGACAGAAAAATTAAGGGCTAGTAGAATTAACACATCATAACAAGGAGCGGATCTACTATGCCAAGAATAAGACG
>NZ_JMLT01000030.1:0-35843 GCF_000686865.1 Paenibacillus sp. UNC217MF
GCCAGTAGCGCCAGTCACGCCGGTAGCCCCCGTAGCACCAGTAAAGCCAGTGGCACCGGTAGTGCCAGTAACGCCGTTAGCGCCAGTAACGCCAGTAGCGCCGGTAGTGCCGGTAGCGCCAGTAACGCCAGTAACGCCCGTAGCTCCAGTAGCTCCATCTCCGGTAACTCCTGTAGCGCCAGTAACGCCGGTGGCACCAGTAGAGCCGGTCGCACCAGTAACGCCAGTCGCACCAGTAACGCCAGTCGCACCAGTAACGCCAGTCGCACCAGTAATGCCAGTCGCACCAGTAATGCCAGTCGCACCAGTAATGCCAGTCGCACCAGTAATGCCAGTCGCACCAGTAACGCCCGTAGCTCCAGTAGCACCGGTCGCCCCGGTAACGCCGGTCGCCCCAGTAACGCCAGTAACACCACTAGCGCCGGTAGCGCCAGTAACACCAGTGGAGCCGGTAGCGCCAGTGGCTCCGGTAGCGCCAGTGACGCCAGTAGGACCCGTAACGCCAGTAACGCCAGTAGCGCCAGTAGCACCCGTAGCGCCAGTCGCACCCGTGAAGCCAGTGGCACCAGTAGCCCCTCGTTGTCCGTTGGCACCCGTCGCGCCAGTTGGGCCGGTCGGACCCGTTGGCCCTGTTATACCTGTAGGTACGCCAGTCGGGCTCGTTGGGCCAGTATGAGGTGGGATTGGGACAAACGGGGGTGGAAATACATTTGCACAACTTTGCGGAGGGAAAATATTAGACCGGACTAGGTTGCTGTAGCTATTTTTCCTTAGATCCCCATCCATGGTGTATGCTCCTTCCTTCAGAATAAGTTGGATGGACAGAGACGATGTATTGGAGACGGACAAGATTTCATAGAGACATTTCTACCAATACCCACAATGTATGTAGATGAATGTGTATCCGCAACACGAATCAGCAATCAATCGTATTACAGTTTAGGGTTGTCTGTGTGGAGATGGTGCTTCATGAGGAATACTGCTATAATGAAAGGGAAATCGAGGTGATCAGAATGGGGAAAAAACGCAGAACAGCAGCGGCTCCGACTCAGGCTGCCACGGAGAAGCCGGCTACCTTGAAGGATTTGTTAAGTCCCGATGTCTTGAACAAGCTGAAGACTCAAGCCAAGGAACTGCAAGTCCAAGAAGACACTCGCAAGGAACAAGAGCGCCAGAAGGCTGAAGAAGCCCGCCGTGCCGAGCAGAAGAAGCTGGACAACAACTTCGAATATTTATTGAATAACAGCAGCCTGGATTGGCGCAAATATAAAAAGTAAGGAAAAGCGTGCAGACGAGAGAGTCTCACGCTTTTCCTTCTTTATATACCCAAAAATAAATGGGGGAGCGTCTCCTTCCAATCCTGTACATTTGATCTCAGCGTCAAGAGGAGGTAATCTTGGTTATATAGTATTGTTACATTGTTCACATATCGGATGGAGGAGACAGCATGAACTTGCCTATCTTAAATAAATTTGAATTGTTCGAGGCGATACAGAAGCATTGGGGTGGTTTTTTTCGTCAATATGAAATGGCTCTGAACGAGCTTCAGAGTGATTTTCAAATCATTGATCTCGATTGGAAGACCAAATTCGGATATTCTCCGATCGAACATATGAAGGCACGGGTTAAGAATCCGCTGTCCTTGCTCAAAAAAATTGAACGCAAAGGGATTCCGTTCTCCATGGATGCGGTTCAGAACCATATTCGTGATATTGCGGGACTGCGGATTGTTACCACTTTTCTGGATGACGTATACATGATGAAAGAGCACATCGAGCAGCGTGAGGATATCCAAGTGCTTCAAGTGAAGGATTACATTCAGAACCCGAAGCCAAGCGGCTATAAAAGCTTGCACATGGTGGTGAAGACACAGGTTATTCTCTCGCACGAAGTATTGTGGGTACCCGCTGAAATTCAGCTGCGCACATCTTCCATGGATTTCTGGGCGGCGACAGAACATAAGCTGAACTATAAATATGAAGGCGGAGAAGTGCCTGAGGATGCACGCAACCAGCTCTTTGAACTGTCCAAATCCGCTTTCCAAATGGACGAGCAGATGTCCATGCTGCGTAATCAGCTGCTAAAATAAACGGAAACACCACAAGGCTCCCCTTGATAAGGAGAGCCTCTTTGTAATGTCCGAATTACTTGATGCCATGCCACTTGGCAAGGTGCTCCGCATGAGAGCGCAAATAAGCATGTGGGCCAAAAAATTGATCATAATAATCCAAATCCAAATGGTGGGTCTGCAAATACATAAGTGAAAAGACGGATGGAACCGTAGCCGGAAATTTGCCGAAGGCGTCATAAACGTATTGAGCCATATGGCTGACTGCATCCCGGAACTGCTCATCGTGGATTTGTGCGCTGCTTCGTACTTTGCGGCTATCCTTCCATGGGCCTGGCGTATCGGGATGGAAGGGGCCGTTTTTGCCAAACTTACGATCACAGAACGCATCCACAGCGGCGCGCATATCTGCAAAATGCGGCGGTGTAAACGAAGTGAACACTCCTTCAAGGCCGGTTGGATTAGGGAGCGACCACCGCTTGTCAGTATCATAGCGGAACCCAAGTCCAGGCACGTTCGGATCCCCGCTAGCTCCGAGCACAGTAAGTCGGTCTATGCCGTCGAACATCCAGCCGCCTAATCCGAGTGCCTGCTGCATGAGCATGCCAGCATAGGTCGCGGTCGACAACTCAGCCGATAGCTCTGCCAACGAATATTGATCAAGGAATGTAAGCGGAAGCGGATTGTCAACATCGACAATGTCACGGAACTGCTCAATGCCCGGAATAGGTCGGTCGTTCACATCATCGTAAATGCACAGCCCATTTTGGACATAGAAGCATAGGTTTGCAATCGTGTGCTGAGCCAAGTCTCCAACTGGAAAGACGAGCAGCGTACCTGGCTTGTTCGCAACCCATGAATTATGCCCCTCCATATAAGGCTCATAATTCGGAATATGTAGACGTTGATTGGAAATGCGGCGAATATTGCCAGAATAAGCTTGAATCAGGTCAATGAGACGATGGTTGCCATCTGAATCCCGTTCCGTGAGCGGAGGTGTGTCACGCGTGTCGAACAGATACGTTCCTGTGTCGTCGGTAAAGAAAATCTGAGAGGTATGGAAGCCAGCCGCTGATGGAAACGTTCGACCTGAGGCTGAGCCTGAATAATTGGATAGATGTGGCTTATATCGATCATGACGGGTTACGGAATGATGCCAGCCGGTGACACCGCCAACTGCCAGGAGGATAAGAATTTTCTCTATTTCATCCAAGGGAAGCGGCTCGTGCTTGGACGTATAGGCCAGAGCTCCATCTGGTATTTCAGCACCTCTGAAGAAGCGGCGCGAGCGTCGTCCGAATAAGGCGTCGAGCAGTGGATATTGCAGCAAATCCTGAAGGGTTTGTTCATCAATATGATGATGGGTTTGAACAGACAAGTCGAAGGCCTCCTTTTTAATCGGAAAATAAAAAGGAGACACACCAATCCGTTAGAAGGATCGGGTGTCTCCAGTTGACTGGTCGAACCGCCGATGCGTATTCGCCTGTATGTTACGATGTATCATATTCCACTATATACGTAAATGTCAATAGGAATTATCAACATTAAATCCGTTCACATGTAAAAGAGCGCGCGCAAAACAATCGTTGACAGGTACATACGGCGGTGATAAGATTCTGTTCAAATCATTATAATCACATCGGAATTATAGGTTGATGTTGACCGGACGACCGGAGACGTTATTCCCTTCATGGGGAATGACGTCTTTTTTCGTTCCTGAGACACAGTTGTTAAATACTTCGAGAAGGAGGGAATTTATGTGGTTCCGATCATTCGGGTAGAACGAGTTTCTTTTCATTATGGAGAAAGTGAAGAGCGAATTCCAGTTCTCTATGATGTTGATTTTGAACTGGCACAGGGGGAAGCGGTGGCCATCGTCGGGCATAACGGTTCCGGCAAATCCACCTTCGCTAAGCTGCTAAACGGGCTGCTTCTGCCCTCAAGCGGAGAGGTATGGGTTTCGGATACAAATACGAAAAATGAGCAAGCAAGGGAGCGACTCCGCTCGGCAGTAGGCATTGTGTTTCAACATCCAGACAATCAATTGGTGGAGACGATTGTAGAAGATGACATTGCATTTGGGCCGGAAAATATCGGTGTGCCTCAAGATGAAATTCGTCGCCGTGTAGATGAGGCGCTGGAAGTGGTGGGAATGTCGGCATTTCGAGACCGGCCGCCACATCGCTTGTCAGGGGGTCAGAAGCAGCGCATTGCGATAGCAGGGGTACTGGCGATGCAGCCCTCATGTATTGTGTTTGACGAGTCAACGAGTATGCTCGACACCTATGGTCGACGGGAAGTCATGGAGGTGATCCAGCAGCTGCGCAATCAGGGGGTGGCCATCGTATCGGTTACTCATCATATGGAAGAGGTCGTTCATTTCGATCGTGTCATTGTGTTTCAAGAGGGCCGTATTGTACGTGAATGCACTCCAAGGCAGCTGTTCACGAATCACGAACAGCTGGCTGCCTATCATTTGGAGCCGCCAGAAATGAATCGAATAGCAGCGGGCGTTCATCAGCATGAAGAACTGTTCCGATCAGATCGGTTAACGGTAGCTGAAGTGATGGATGAGTTCGAGCACGTGGTGAGGTGGCAGCAGCGGAAGGAGGCGTTATCATCATGAGTCTACCGGAAAATGCAGTACAGGTTGAGCAGTTGTCCTACACGTACATGAAGGGAACGCCATTTCAGCATGATGCACTTCACGATGTGTATTTTCATGCTAAGTCAGGGGAATGCGTGGCAATCATCGGACATACGGGTTCAGGAAAGTCGACGCTTATCCAGCATCTGAATGGCTTACTGCTTCCCCAAACCGGGCAAGTCAACGTACTTGGCCATGAATTGTCCGAATCGAAGCGCTCACTGTCCGAAATACGGAGGCAAGTTGTGGTTCTGTTCCAGCAGCCGGAGGATCAATTGTTCGAGAAATATGTAGCTGACGATATTGCTTACGGCCCGCTTCAATATGGATTGCCGAAGAAGGAGGTAATCCAACGCGTGAAGCACGCGATGGACTTCGTTGGGTTGCCGTTCGAAACAATGAGGAATCGGCCTATCTATGCGCTTAGCGGTGGACAGAAACGCAAGGTCGCACTTGCAGGACTGCTTGCTCTGGATCCGCAAGTCATTGTGCTGGATGAACCGACTGCAGGGCTTGACCCGACGTCTCGTCAGGAGTTGCTGTACAAGATTAAGCGATTGTCGCGTGATGAGGGGAGAACCATCTTATTTGTCACCCACAGTATGGAAGAAGTGGCCCTGCTCGCAGACCGAGTGTATGTACTGGCGGGTGGGAGCAATGTCGCTGATGGAACGACACGTGAAATCTTTGCTAATCGGGAGCTCATTCATCGCTATCGGATTGGAACGCCGCAAAGTGTGGAGCTTGTTCATACGTTGATTGCGAACGGATATGACATGAACAGCAGCACGTTCGGGGTTGAGGAAACGGTAGCAGAAGTAAGGAAAATGCTTCATCAGGAGGTGGGGTAGGACGATGGCAGAAGCATTTGATTCGGCTCGTCATATTACGATAGGGCAGTACATGCCGGGACGTTCACTCATCCATCAATGGGATTCACGGTATAAGCTGGCGGCGTTCTCCTTATATATAGGCGCCGTTGCCTTCTGTCAATCTTATGCAGGTAATATAGCTGGTCTCGCAATAAGTCTGTTCATCGTCTTCCTTGCGCGCATTCCAATCGGATATGCCTTGAAGGGATTGAAGCCTGCACTTCCTTTTCTCCTAATTCTGGCCCTTCTTCAATTATTGTTCAATGGCAAAGTGTACGCGAATGGTCAGGTGTACTGGCAGTATGGATTCATCTGGCTGACAGAAGGCGGGATACGGCTTGTCATTGTATCCACAATGCGGTTCGTAGATATGATGCTCCTAGTGAGTGTACTGACACTGACCACCACCACAACTCAGCTTGCACGGGCCATGCACAGCTTATTGCGCCCACTGGAGAAGATGAAGGTTCCTGTTCATGCCTTCTGCATGATGATTACGATTGCCCTACGCTTCGTCCCAACGTTCGCGCTGGAGATGGATAAGATTCGCAAGGCGCAGGCTGCTCGCGGCGCATCCTTCGGTACGATCCCGTGGTGGCGGATCATCAAGCGAACACAATCGGTATTCCCTCTGATCATTCCGTTATTTCAATTAGCTCTTCAGCGTGCGGAGCAATTAATTGAGGCAATGGAGTCGCGAGGATACCGATCGCATGGCAGAACCTCGTTCCGTTCGTTTGAAGCGCGAACTGCTGATGTGATGCTGCTGTTTGTGGCGATAGGAGCATCCTATCTGTTGATTTGGCTGTAATGGAATGGACGAAGAAGTGCCTTACATCCCTTTAACACAGCTGAACAAGGAGGAACCCCCTATGAATTCAAATCCAGGTATTCGCAAAATTGTAATTGCCGGTGTTCTCGGCTCAATTGCCATCCTGCTTGGCGTTACTCAATTAGGCTTTATTCCTGTTCCGACCGCAGCGGGCACGGTAACCATTGTACATATCCCTGTCATCGTTGGAACCATATTGGAGGGGTGGGGAGTCGGCACGGTTATTGGCCTGATTTTCGGCGTTACCTCCTTACTGGAGTCTACCATTCCTTTATTTAAAGATCCGCTTGTCGCGATCGTTCCGCGCTTTTTTATTGGCCTATTTGCTTATTTGATCTATGCTGCGCTAAAGCGAAAAAACGAGTACATTGCCATCGGTGCGGCAGGGTTTATAGGTTCTATAACGAACACGGTACTCGTACTGACGGCGGCTGTGCTTCGCAACTACTTGTCCTTAGAAGTGGCGGTTAGTGTGGGGCTTACCAACGGAATTCCGGAGGCGATTGTCTCCGTCATTATTACAACTGCTGTCGTTGCTGGATGGAAGAAGCTCACGCCGAGTCGGAAGCAGAAGGCGAAGCTGCTGAGCGAGGAGGTTGAGGGATAATGAACGGGCAGATTACGGATGTACCTGGTACACGGGTTGGCCAAGCGCATGATGAGGAGGGAATGACAGGATGCACAGTGGTGATCTGGGAAGACGGTGCGGTATGCAGCGTTGATGTGCGAGGCTCTGCACCAGGAACCCGAGAGACTGATCTGCTTCAGCCAACCAATCTCGTGGAGCGCATACATGGCATCGTATTGAGTGGTGGTGGGAGTTTCGGTCTCGATGCGGCATCTGGCGTGTCAGACTATTTGGTGGAGAGAAATATCGGATTTGATGTAGGCTACGGGATTGTTCCGATTGTGCCAGCGGCTGTTCTATTTGATTTGTCTGTAGGCAGTCCGAATGCTCGGCCAGATCGTGATATGGGATACGCAGCAGCATCTGATGCGTCATCGGGAGATGTTGCTGAAGGCAATGTAGGTGCGGGATGCGGAGCCTCTGTAGGCAAGATCGGCGGGTTCGAGCGTGCGATGAAGGGAGGTATTGGAACGGCTTCGATCAAGCTGCCAAATGGACTTGTTGTGGGAGCGATCGTAGCGGTAAATGCGCTTGGGGAAATTCGAGATCCAGACACTAGAGAACTGATTGCCGGGCCGCTCAGTGATGAAGGCGAACTTCAAGATGGTGCAAGCCTGCATTGGCTGAAGGAGAAGCCATTTTCATTTACAGGGACAAATACGACGTTAGCCATTGTAGCCACCAATGCAGGGCTGACGAAGACGGAGTTGAAGAAGGTAGCTGAAATGACGCATGATGGGTTTGCGCGAGCAATCTATCCGGTTCATACGATGTACGATGGTGATATTGCCTTTGCTGCCTCCACAGGCTCAATCGAGGCCACAGTGGATCTCGTCGGAACACTTGCCGCAGATGTGGTGGCGGAAGCCATTGCAAGGGGAGTGCGCACGGCTGTTCGTGCTGGAGGGTTATTGGCTTACAGAGATTTGGCTTGCGGAGATGTGATTCCGGCTGTCCATAAGAATAAGCAGAAGGAAACAGAAACTTATTCTGAGGAGGCGACGTTGCAATGAGCACAGCCCATACAACCACAGCCCATACAACCCCCACAAGACTCGCTGTCATCGTCGAAAGAGATGTACCGATTCCAATGCGAGACGGGATTATCTTATACGCCGATATTTACCGTCCAGAAGTAGGAGTCCACCCCGTGCTTCTATTGCGCACCCCGTACAATAAGGAAGATGCACAGACGATGAATTATGCGCATCCATCTTGGTATGCACAGCATGGGTATGTGGTGATTGTCCAAGATGTACGAGGAAGATGGAAGTCGGAAGGCGAGTTTGAGCCTTACCGCAACGAAGCTTGGGATGGCTATGACACGATCGAATGGGCAGCGGCCTTGCCTGACGTGATCCCGAAGGTGGGCATGTATGGATTTTCTTATGCGGGCGCGGCTCAGTGGCATGCGGCAACTGCACGGCCTCCGCACTTGGCTTGTATGACGCCCGCGATGACTGGATCAGACGCTTATCAGGGCGGTGTATACCGCAATGGGGCATTTGCCCTCGCCTGCAATCAGTCGTGGATCATGTTCCTTACACAGAACACGGCTAGACGACATGGACGTCCCGAATGGGAGCGGGAGCTGGCGCGCGGGGGTTCTGTCATACACGGCTTGTACAGCACACTGCCGCTTCAGGATATGCCGCTCATAAATGATGAGTTTGCACCGTTCTATCAGGATTGGCTGCAGCATTCGACACGAGATGAATACTGGAGAGCACTGTCCATCGAAGAGCGGTATGATCGTATTGAAGTGCCCGTCCTACATATCGGCGGGTGGTATGACCCGTTTGTAGATGGAACCATTCGCAATTACGAAGGGGTTCGGCAGCAGGGGGCGAGTGAAGAAGCGAGGGAGAATCAATACTTGCGAATCACGCCGTGGTATCACATGCCGTGGTCGCGATATGTCAGTGAGCTTGACTTCGGCATTGAGGCTTCGAATCGAGTAAATGAGTGGCAACTGACATGGTTTGATAGGTGGCTGAAGGGGGATGAGCATGCACTGCAATCGTGGAACAAGATCAGCTATTTTGAGATGGGATCGAATCAATGGAAGCATACCCAGACTTGGCCGCCCCCTCAGGTGGAGCTAACGAAATATTATTTGCATGGAGATCGGGCCAACTCCATAAATGGAGACGGTCGATTGTCGCAGGACTTGCCGTTTGATGCCCCGCTGCTTGCAGATACATACATCTATGATCCGCTCATTCCGGTTCCTGCGCTTGGAGGGCGATCGGGTGCAGTGCCCGACCTGACTCCGATGGGGCCGAAGCTGCAGCTAGCGAATGAAGTGCGCAATGATGTCCTTGTTTACACGACAGGGCCTCTTGATAGACCAGTATCCGTTGCTGGAGAAGTTGTTGCTAGGGTGTATGCGGCGACGACAGCAGTCAATACCGACTTCGTTGTTAAATTGATGGATGTCTATCCTGATGGAAGGGCGTATAACATTGCCGAAGGCATTGTACGTACAGCCTATCGTCGCTCGTTGGAGCATGCAGAGCCAGTAGTTCCAGGAGAGGTGGTCGCTTATGACATTTCTCTCGGACCAACCTCTATCGTTTTTCAACAAGGGCATGCGATTCGGTTAGAAATTACGAGCTCCTTGTTCCCGACATACGATCGGAACCCAAACAGTATGATCCCGCCTGGGGATGTGACGATATCGGATTTGAAGCTTGCCACACAGACGATATTTCGAAATACGGATTATCCCTCACATTTTATTTTGCCGATCGTAAAAGGTTGAGAGAAGGCTGCGTTCACGGTTGTTGAACGCGGTCTTTGTTTGTTTATCCTCGGTTTGTGCTTATTTTATGAAGCTTCATATCTTTAATGCGATCACAGGGTGGAATCATAAGGGTTAAACTTCAAGTATCGGCATATATGCTTATTACCTTCTGTTGCTCATACATATGGAAATGGGGTTCTTTTGCAGGTAAGGAATCGATGTTTGATCAACGAGGGGAGAGGGGAACGGCTATGAATCAGGGAATGAACGGGGGAGTTGCGGCAGGGAGCCAGTCATCTTATGCCAATATACAGACACAGTATGCATACGATGGTGCAAGAGATATGAATTGGTGTAGTCCATCCATAACATTTGTGCTCGTTCACGGCTCGTGGGGGGACTCGAGTTATTGGTGGAAGACGGCTGAAGTTCTTCATGGCATGGGGCATACCGTCTATACGCCGAATTTGCCAGGGCATGGAATGGATCGGAACAAGAATGTAACCCACGCCATGTATGTGGACACAGTCATTCAGTGTATTATTCATCATCAGCTTACGAATATTGTTCTTGTTGGTCACAGCTTCGGTGGAACGGTGATTAGCAAGGTAGTGGAGCTTGTGCCTGACCGTGTTCGGCGCCTTGTATATATGGATGCATTCGTGGTACGCAATGGATACAGCACGGCGGATGAGATTCCTCCCCAAGGCAAGCATGAGTGGATTCAGTTGGCGCAGCAGTCAGCTGATAATACGATCATGCTGCCCTTCGCCGTATGGAGAGAGACCTTTATGAACAATGCAAGTATTGAATTAGCGTTTCAAATTTATTGTACCGTTACACCAGAGCCTGCTGGGCCATTATTCGAGAAGCTGGATCTGACGGAATTCTATCGTTTATCTATGCCCAAAAGCTACTTGTATTTAACGGATGATACCGCACTTCCGCAAGGAGAACAGTATGGCTGGCACCCTCATATGTCAAGCCGACTTGGGATGTTCCGGCTTATTACAGCGCATGGTGATCATATGACTCCATTTCATATTCATCCGCTTCTGGTAGCGGAGAAGCTTGTTGAGGCTGGACGGGACTAAATGGCGAGTGGAAGCGGCACAGATATGCTGGATTCATGTTTAACAAAGGCTGGTCATAGGAGTATTCTCCACGACCAGCCTGCAAGTGCTGCAATGAAATAAAATTGATAATTCGAATTACTGTGGATTTGTTGTCCAGATGCCAGCAGTCTTCACGAATACACGTTGTGGAAGCTTAAGAGCCGCAAGGGCCAGTTCCGCTACATCCTCTGGCTGCATCATGCGATCTTCGTCGCCAATGTTAAGACCTGCATTAACTGCGAGCTCTGTATTTACTGTGCTTGGCGTCAATGCAGTCACGCGGATATTGTGCTTGCGCACCTCCTGCATGAGCGCTTCGGTTAAGCCCATCACTGCGAACTTAGAAGCGTTGTAAGCAGAACCAGTAGCGAAGCCGCGTTCGCCAGCTGTCGAGGAGATGTTAATAATGCTGCCTTCATTCTGCTCGATCATCGCAGGCAGCACGGCACGAGTTACATAGTAAGTTCCCATCAGATTAACCTGAATGATGCGTTCCCACTCTTGTGGATCCATGTCGACAAGCTTGCCGAATTTCGCAATGCCTGCATTATTGACAACGATGTGAATAGCACCCAACTGCTCCGTAAGGGAGGCAACAGCTCGGTTTACATCATCTTGTACCGCAACGTCAGCTGTAGCGATTGCGACGCGAATATCATATTTTGCAGTCAGCTCAGCTTGAAGTGCTTCAAGGTCAGCGCTAGTTCGAGCGATGAGACCAAGGTTTACGCCTTCTTGTGCCAGCGATTCAGCCAACGCTTTGCCAATTCCTTTGCCTGCTCCCGTAATCAGTGCGGTTTTGTTCGTAAGATCTTGTAATTTCATATTCAATAATCTCCTTCAGATGTTTATACTTGTCCGTTATGACTAACAACAAGCTCATATTTGTTCAAGGAAGCGCCGAGCATGTACTGCTTGCTGTCGCTCGCACCCCGGTGAGATTCGCGGAAGGCCTCGCTAGATGTCCAGTTGCGGAACGACTCTTCGTTCTCCCACACTGTACATACCTTCAATTCCTCTTCGCCTTCTTGACCTGCTCCAAGCCATACCTCCATGCGAATGAATCCGCTCATTTGCTGAACGCCCTTGGCTTGCGCGAATCGCTCTGCCACTTGCTTGCCGAATCCCTCTTGAATTCGGATAGTGTTCGTAACGACTAACATGCTATCGCCTCCTATGTGCATGATGGTGATGATGTTCATCTGTACAGATCATATGTCTGCCTCTCTATTATACTCGAACGCATGGACAAGATCACACCTTCGCATTCCACATGCACATTGGAAGGTTGTGGATGTGTGGTGCGCTAGTTAACCGTGGCATAGATCCGAGATACATGCCCAGGGCCACACAGGCAAGCTCTCTGGGCATGTGCGATATTGGTAGCATTCACTCGTGAGTATCTCCCATCACATTCCATGTGGTTCCCCAGTCCTTCATCGCATCGAAAATAGGACGGAGCGTTAGCCCCATCTCGGTTAACGAGTATTCAACATGCGGTGGGATCTCGGAGAATACAGTCCGCTGGATAATATGCCGCTGTTCCAGTTCCTTCAATCGGAGTGACAGTGTGCGCGGACTAATTCCATGGAGCGAGCGCTCCAACTCCCCGAACCGCTTCGTACCGTAGAACAATTCACGCAGTATAAGAAAAGTCCACTTGCCTCCGATGATATCCATCGTATGCTCGATAGGACAAGCAGTGGAACGAGCTGTCCCCGTAGTAGATTCGTGTTCTAGGTGCTCAAGTATAGTGGCTGGGGAGGCAGTAGATTGTGATGTTCCCTCTGGGCACGGTAAGGTTGTCGTTTGTTCTGAAGTTGACATGTGTATTGTATCCCCCCTTGGTGTCTATACTTCATTTAGTATAGTGCAATTCGTATGATATCGCTAATGTGCCATTCGTTAGGAAGACATCCATATTGAAATGCTGGGAGTGGGGGATTGGCTTACAATAGAGGAGCATGGGCAGCCGATATCTTTCCGATATCCAACGAACTGAAGAACATGGATGATTGCAGTTTGTTGGCACTTGCTGATTATGTAATGAATGACTTATGTATGATAAAATAAATGTGATATAAGTGTGATACTTGTTAGAGACAGAAGGAGAGGAATGTCATGAAGGTACTTGTCATTGTTGCACATCCCAACTTGGATGCATCCAACGTGAACCGTGCTTGGGCCGAAGAGCTTCGCAAGCATGATAACATCACCGTACACGAGCTGTATAAGTCGTATCCAAATGGACAAATCGACGTCGAGAAGGAGCAAGCATTGTGTGAAAGCCACGATCGTATCGTATGGCAGTTCCCATTCTATTGGTACAGCTCGCCGCCATTGATGAAGCAATGGCTGGACAGTGTGCTTACATATGGCTGGGCATATGGCCCCGGTGGCGGTCGCTTGCGTGGCAAAGAGCTGATGCTGGCTGTATCGACGGGAAGTCCGCAAGAGAAGTATCAAGCAGGCGGCTTCAATCATTACTCCATGAGTGAGCTGCTGAAGCCGTTCCAAGCAACGAGCAATTTACTAGGCATGACATACTTGCCGGCATTTGTGTTCCATGGTGCGATGGGCGCAGAAGAAGCTGCGATTCAGAATGGTGTCAAGGAATATGTATCCTATCTGTTGAAATAGAATGGAATGCATGCTAGCTGAGTATCAGGAATGGTAGCGTCCCATTTGAGGTTGTTTTACGATTTGGAAGATAACGCTGGTTATAAAAAAGGTCGAGTTAAGGGGAAAACCAATTCTCCTTGAACTCGACCTTTTGCTTCTTAGTTTTATTCAAATAACGGGAAATCGTAGCGCGACTTATCAATCACAAGCTATACCTTGCTGTACGCGCAGAGGAATCCCATTCCCGAACGCCAGCTCTTCGAGCTTAGCGATAATGCGATCTTCGGTATCGTCGCCAACTGGAATGCTGCACGATGCGTGTGGGAGCAGCTTATCGAAGCTGCCAATGGCAACAGCGTATCCAGCTTGCTCGAACATCGGAATATCGTTCATGTCGTTGCCGAAGCAGACGAATTGACCAGGGTTAATCCCGAATGAGCGCAGGGCAGCCATTTTGTTAACTCCAACGTTAGTCATGTCCAGAATGCCTTCCGCAGAGTGATAGTGAAGCGTTGTATTCAATGACTTGAGCTTTTCAGTGAGTTCCTCTAAGCGATTGCTGCCTAGAACGAGAATTTTAATGGTGCTGTGAATTTCGTTCATCGGTACATGAGCTGCCAATCGCAGGGGATCGACATTGAACAGGAAGGGATGTGAATCCTCCAAGTTATGTGCATAGTTCCACTCATCGTCTACGAGATAAGAAGCCTCATATTGCTCTAGCAAGCCCATGATTATATCTGAAGTTAATTGGGGAAGCGGGCTGCTTGCCAGACGTTCACCCTTGAAATAGGTCATAGCGCCGTTAGCGCCGATAAGCAGGTTATTGTGAAAGCGTTCATCGAGCACGGGCAGCATATCCCGGCATGGGCGGGCAGACGCGAAGCCGACGACATGTCCAGCTTCTTGAATGTGTGCCAAGCAGTCCATAATTGGTGCAGAGATCGGCTGTCCTTTGAATGAAATCGTACCATCGATATCGAAAATGAAGTGCATGTGTGACTGTCTCCTTTGTATGTATAAGATAATCGCTAGTCGATCCAGCGGAAGTGATAGCATTTAAAAGAATGAGAGGGCTTGTTGGACGGCGGAATAGCCGAAATAGATGCCGAAGCCAATAAATACAATCCCTGCGGCAATCGATACGTATTGCATAAGTCGTGGCGTGACGGCTTTGCGGCTGACATGAGTCACGATTGCGACGAACAGATCCCATATGAGAATACCGACAATGATCGCACTGCTGTACAGTAAGGTATCCTGCTTGCCTATTACATCTATGGTCGATGCCATTACCGAGCCGTATATGCCAATCCAGAATACGATGTTAAGCGGGTTGGATAACGCCAGCAAGAAGCCCGATAAAAAAGAAGAACCGACATGCTCCTTCTTGGCATCAGAAGCAGTGATCTGTACTGTAGATCTAGCCTCGCGAATACTCTCATATCCAAGATACAGCAGCAATATGAACCCTGCAATCCATAGAATCAGTTTGGCAAGCGGCGTTGTTAGGAACGAGGTGGCTCCATAATAGATAAGCAGCATGAAGATGACATCTGTGCTCATTGCGCCAAGCCCTAAGAACCAAGCGTTCCAGAATCCATTTTTTAACCCGGCCTTAATCTGTGCAATGCTGATTGGACCGACGGGGGCTGAGAGAGACAGCCCGAGTAATACATAGCTGAACCATACGCTAGCCATCTGATCTTCCTTCCTGTCATTACGAAATAATGGTATTATTGTACTGACTATCTGTCCTGTTGATAAGTGGCAGATTTATAGATTTGGATGGGGACAGAGGTGAAATGAATATGCTTGAACTGACACCGCATATCGATGATCATGCAGCGGAACCGAAGTATGCACAGCTATACAGTTATATTGCGAAGCAGATAGTGAACGGAACGTTAGTAGCAGGTACGCGCCTGCCTTCGATCCGAACACTGGCTGTTCATTTGCAGGTAAGCCGCAATACGGTTGAGGCAGCCTATCAGCAGTTGATAGCAGAAGGGTATGTGGAGAATCGCTCCCGAATTGGCTTGTTTGTTATGCCGATTGAAGGGGATGTGAAGCATGCAGAGCTTGGGGATAGAGGATCTGAACCAGAGCCAGCAGGAGGTTTCACAGGAACGCTTGAACGAGAGCCGACGCAGCCATTACCAACTTCCGTATCGCTGGAGGACAGGGATGGATCTGATAAGGATGCAGAAATTGAGATTGATTTCCGCCATGGCAATGTAGATAGGGAGAAGTTCCCGTTAATCGTATGGCGGAAGTTAGCGAATGATTTGTTTCGATATAGGCAGGATGAGGCGCTGCAGTACGGACACCGTCAGGGGGAAGCAGGATTGCGCAGGGCGATTGCTCAGTATTTGTACCAATCAAGGGGAGTGCGCTGCACGCCGGAGCAGATTGTAATGGGGGCTGGCATCCAGCAGCTGCTCATGCTTATCTGTCAGCTGATTCGCCAAGATACGCGTTCGATTGCGATGGAGGAGCCGGGATATGACGGGGCGCGGGCCATATTCTATCATCATGGCTTCGAGATAGAGCCGATTGCGCTGGAGGCTGAAGGCATATCTGTACAGCAGCTAAGAGAACGGAATGCTGGTGCGGTATATGTAACGCCGTCGCATCAGTTTCCACAGGGCATGGTGATGTCTATTGCAAAGCGGATGCAGCTGCTGCAATGGGCGAATGAGCGGAGAAGCATTATTATCGAAGATGATTATGATGGGGAGTTCAAGTACGGCGCGAAGCCTGTCCCTTCACTGCAAGGGCTGGATGGGCATGGTCGGGTCATCTACGTTGGAACGTTCTCCAAGTCTCTGCTTCCTTCCATACGCCTAAGCTATATGGTGCTTCCTCCATGGCTGCTAACGCGGTATAAGCTTGAATTCTCTGCTTATGAGCAGACGGCTTCGAAGCTGCATCAGATGACAATGGAGCGATTCATGACAGAAGGGCATTGGGACAAGCATCTGCGGAAAATGCGCAAGCTGTATCAAGAGAAGCACAGCACATTACTGACAGCTCTAAAAAAAGAAATGGGCGATCGAGTCCGCGTCATTGGTCAGCAATCTGGACTTCACATCGTGCTTCAAGTGAAGCACGAACATCATGAGCAGCAATTAATCGAAGCGGCAAGAACTGTTGGGGTCAAGGTGTATCCGACCTCGACTTATCGAATTCAGCAAGAAGCAGACGAGATGCCATCCTTGCTCATTGGCTTCGGTGGACTCAGTCTGCACCAGATAAGAGAAGGTGTTGAGCGGCTGAGTAAGGTTTGGTTCGGGTAATGGTTTGGCAGCTGCCTGCTTATCATAGGAATTTTTATCTTTATTTTCGTAATTACTTTGTGCAAGGCTGATGAGGGCTGTAAAGCAGCTAGCATACTAGCACAGTAGAGTAAACTTAGTGTGCTTTGTGTTAGCATACTAGCAGCAGAATAACTTAATGTTAATATACTAGCAGTTGAGTATCTTGGTGTTAGCGTTCTAGCAGTAGAGTAAACTTAGTGTTAGCACCTAGCAGTAGAGTGAACGAAGTGTTGGCATGTGGGGCATGTGGGGCTTGTTATGCTTGTTGGGCAAGGGATAGGGAAGGAAGGAGCGGGCGGATGAGCAGCTGGGTTACCTTTGATTTGGATGGGACATTGATGCAGAATCCATTTGCTGCATGGATCTTTCCGGAGATTACAAGTGTTGTGCGGGAGCAATTGCAATTGCGTACAGATATCGAAGCGTACGATGACACAAGTTTCGATATGGGGAAGCTTCTTCATGCGGAACATCGGAAGCGAATGGAAGCTGGTGAGACAGTTGCAGCCTACGATTGGGACGATATGGTGGGAGTAGTCCTTGCTGAACTCGGTGTGGCTCCAAGTATAGATATTCAAGTAGAACAACTCGTGCGCAAGCATGCAGAGCCGCCAACGAAGATCTATTTGCTCGAAGAAGGGGTGAAGACCGTTCTGGAGCAGTTGAAGCAGGATGGCTATCGATTGGCGGTTGCGACGAACGGATACTATAAATATCAATATCCTGTGCTCGAAGCGCTTGGCATTGCCGCATATTTCGAGCTTATCGTTACACCGGAGATTGCAGGCGGCGGCAAACCTGATGCGCATATGCTTCGCTTTGTCCGTCAGCATGGTACAATCGCCGCACATGTTGGGGATCGGCTGGATCATGATGTGTACATGGCGAATCAATCTGGAGCAGCTTCTATCCTGGTGAACCGTAAGCTTCCACAGGAACTGCATCAGCTCGCTCCTGAACAGCGCGTGCATGAACAGATCTTCTTGCCGCTATGCAGCCAGCAGCTTCAGCGGGAATGTCAGAGCTTGCACAGGGAGCTGTTCGGGGATGACGAGTGCATAGTTCTGCCAGAGCAGATTAGACCTGATTTCGTCATCCACAGCATCATGGAGCTTCCAGCATGCTTAGCTGCATTGGCGGCCAGGTGAGATTGGATTACCGCATTTGGAAATGCCTTACCTGGTCGATGAACATCGTCATGGCCATCGTGGCAGAAGCGTTATTGTCCTGAAGAATGTGGAACGCTCGCTTGACGCTCTTGCCCTTCACGTGCACCAAGCGCAGATCACCATGCTCTTGCTCTTTGCGAATGACCCAATAAGAGAGCATTGCAATCCCGAGTCCGGCCATGACAGCTTCCTTGACACTTTGACTGCTGTTGAAGACATAGGAACGCTTGATGTGCAGCTTCAGATCGCTCATGAATTGATCACTGTACGCCCTTGTACCCGAGCCTTGCTCACGCAGCACCCATACCTCGTCATGCAGCATGCGGGGCTCGATGGTGGGCATGGAAGCAAACGAATGGTTTGGCGGTACAACGAGCACCATCTCATCCTCCATGAACGGAGTGCCAAGCTGAAGATCTGTATATTCGATTTTGCCTTCTACGAGTCCGATGTCCAGTTCATTCGCGCGTACGGACTGTGCAATTTGCTCCGTATTGGCTACGGTTACTTGAACATCTACGCTCGGGTATTGGCGTGCGAATGAAGCAACGATGCGTGGCAATATATATTCTCCGATTGTGAAACTGGCTCCGATGCGCAGCGATCCGGTCACCTCATCCCGCAGCAGCCCGATATCTTCGCGTGCCGCCTCATAGCGGGCGATCATCTCCTTCGCATGCTTATATAATATCTCTCCAGCTTCGGTCAACTTCACATGCTTAGGCGAGCGATGGATGAGCTGCACACCGAATTCCTGCTCCAAGTTGCGGATATGCTGGCTGACGCCAGGCTGTGAGAGATGGAGCAGTTCAGCGGCCCGCGAGAAATTACGCTGCTCCACGACCGCTACATATACCTTCATTGTATCTACGATCATTTGGCTAACGATCCTCCGTTGATTCTTTACTTACTATAGTCGGTTAAAATGAGTATCTTTAAATGTTGTCGTGTACTTTAACCCAAATCCAAACATGCGATCCATTCCAATATGGGCCGTCCATATGATCCCCACTGCTAAGACAGTCTGATTGGATAAGAGGATTCCACACATCATGGTTCCGAGCGTCACACAGTAGGTATGAAATACATTATAAATAATTGCCCCTGCTTTATTACTTAGTATATATCCGATCATGGATACATCAGGAACAAATAGCAAAACAAAAAACAACAGCCAGCTAAAATGATAGTAATCGTAAAAATAGATGCATCCTAAAAATACGGACAACCCTTCTAAATGTAAGATTGCTTTGCTCATTTCCAGTTCATGATCCTCCACTCTTGATGTCGAAGTTATACGTTTACCTGATCATAGCCTGACAGCATAAGGTTGGGCAGAAGCAGTTCTTAAATGATAGGTGTTATATTTCAAGTTGCTAAGCTGCAGCAATCAGGTATAATATGTGATAACAGCGATACAATGAATAAAGGGATCGTGCTACCAACACGATCCCTGCACAACGGCCGCATGTAAGAACGGTCGGCTGCAAAGACGGACATGAAATAGACCGATACCTTGCTATGGGGCGGTCTATTTCCGTTTATTAAACGATAACAGCATCACGATAAGTGTACCAAAGCTAATCATTAGCGTTAGTGCTTCGAATACTGTCATGGGCATCACCTCCCGTCAGGGAGACTAGCCGACCGCCCTTCATGCCGAATCAGTTGTACTCATGTATCATACCATAATTTTCTACAACCAGAATATATATTTGAACCTTCATTCGAACACAGTAGTCTAGACTACCCTTAATAGGAGACCATTCAAGCACCTCTAAGGTCAAGTTCTTATATCGGATGATATAAAGAATGCCTTGGGGGTATTTTTGTATGTAACTTAAGTATGCCTGGCGAATGGTCAATGTCGGACGGCACATAGAGGCACCAAATTGCTCCTCATGTTATAGATAAATATACCGACAATAA
The DNA here is from genome assembly GCF_000686865.1 of Paenibacillus sp. UNC217MF. Classification (NCBI taxonomy): domain Bacteria; kingdom Bacillati; phylum Bacillota; class Bacilli; order Caryophanales; family Paenibacillaceae; genus Paenibacillus; species Paenibacillus sp. UNC217MF. The sequence continues at coordinate 19,949 of NZ_JMLT01000030.1, forward strand.
GTTTTCCTTATGCTAGGGATTGCATATCCGTATTTCCCCTCACGAGCGAAGCCATATATAGTATTCATCGTAAGCATCAGGTTACGCCTGCTTAGAGACGGGGGATGGATATGAATAACGGGGAAGTTCTTCTGGCCACCAAGCCGAAGCGAAATAAACAATATAGAGGATTTGCGCTCGGCATCGCGCTGACGCTCATTATTGCGGTTGCAGCGAAGCTGCTTGCGGGATTGCCTTTCCTTAGTATTATGGGACAGCTTGTGATTGCCATTCTGATCGGTATCGCGTGGCGTGCTACCATCGGGGTGCCACAGGTGATTGTTGCAGGAACAAATTTTTCGAGTAAAAAGCTGCTCCGCCTCGGCATTATCTTGCTCGGGATGCGCTTAGACCTTATGGATATAGTACGTGCAGGCCCTAAAGTATTCATGATGGCGGTTATCGTCATTGTATTTACCTTGTCGGTCGTATATGGACTTACGAGATTGTTCAAGGTTGATAAAAGGCTCGGTATATTGACGGCGTGCGGAACCGCGATTTGTGGTGCGGCGGCCGTGGTAGCGATAGCGCCGCAAATTAAAGCCAAGGACGAAGAAACGGCAATCGGTGCAGCGATGGTTGCGATATTGGGCACTATTTTTACATTAGCATATACGTTCTTGTTCCCGGTACTTGGCTTGTCGGATAACGGATATGGGATCTTTGCCGGTGCGACACTGCATGAAATTGCCCATGTCATTGCAGCAGCAGATCCAGGGGGCAGCGCAGCGGTCGATATGGCGGTCATTGTTAAGCTGACGCGTGTAGCCTTGCTAGTTCCTGTCGCTATTCTGATCGGTATCTGGTCGTCACGTGAGAGCCGCAAGGAAGCAGGAGCAGGTGCTCGGACGGAGAAAGCCAAAGTACCGATTCCATGGTTCATCCTTGGATTCCTGCTCGTCAGCGGGTTTAATTCACTAGGGATCGTTCCAGAACAGATTGCAGGATATATCGTCATTGCGGCCTACATGCTGATTGCCATGGCGATGGCGGGGCTCGGCTTGAATGTCGATCTTGTCTCATTCCGCAGACTTGGGATGAAGGCGTTCGCGGCGGGATTCATTGGTTCCATTCTGCTGTCCCTGCTAGGCTTTGGGCTGGTGCATGGATTCGGTTTAGCGTAATGCATAATGAATGAAATACGTAATGAAAGAGGTCAACATGCCAATTAAGCATTGGTTGTTGACCTCTTGTGTTTTCTAAGCTTACTTTTATAGGCTGTTCATTTCCAAAAAAATAGACGCCCAATTGCTGAGCGTCCCACATATAGAACATGGAATATGATATCTCCTGAGGGGGAGAGGAAACCCGTTTGTTGCCGTACAATCCTGTTATTAAATCACACTTGCATTATGGAGCGCCTCTTCGACAGGCACGTACGGAAGTGCGAGGTCGCGGGCTACAGCTTCGTATGTGATCGCACCGCCTGCAGTATTGACGCCGCGCATGAGCGGCTGGCTGTTCTGCAATGCTCTGCCAAGTCCGAGGTTCGCGATGCTTAATGCGTAAGGAACGGTAACATTCGTGAGCGCCATCGTTGATGTGCGCGGAACAGCACCTGGCATATTCGCTACAGCATAATGAACGACACCGTGCTTGACGTATATCGGATCGTCGTGAGTGGTAATGCGATCAACCGTTTCGAAAATACCGCCCTGATCGATGGCGACATCGATGACAACAGAACCAGGCTGCATAGAACGAATCATCGCTTCTGTTACGAGCTTCGGCGCTTTAGCGCCCGGTATAAGAACTGCACCGATGACCAAGTCGGATTCGGCTACCGCTTCAGCAATATTGAGTGGGTTCGACATTAAGGTATTCACACTCGAGCCGAATAGATCATCCAGCTGGCGCAGGCGATCTGCGTTCATATCGATAATAGTAACATCTGCTCCAAGACCTACTGCGATCTTGGCAGCGTTCGTTCCGACAACACCGCCGCCAATAACCGTAACCTTGCCGCGTCGTACGCCAGGTACTCCGCCAAGCAGGATTCCGATGCCGCCATGCGGCTTCTCGAGGAATTGTGCCCCAATTTGGGCTGACATGCGTCCTGCCACTTCACTCATTGGTGTGAGCAGAGGCAGCGTGCGATTGACTTCAACCGTCTCATAGGCGATTGCAGTAACTTTATGTTCGATTAATGCGCGAGCCAGTTCAGGCTCAGCTGCTAGATGCAAATACGTGAATAAGATAAGCCCCGGGCGGAAGTAACCGTACTCGGATGATAAGGGCTCCTTCACCTTCATAATCATATCGGCCTGTGCCCATACCTCAGCAGCGCTAGGAATGATAGTGGCACCTGCTTGTTCATATGAGGCATTGTCGAAACCGCTTCCAATTCCAGCGTCATGTTCAATGATGACACGGTGGCCGGCTTTATGGAAAGCTGCAACACCAGCAGGGGTGAGCGCAACGCGATTTTCATTATTTTTGATCTCCATGGGAACTCCGATAATCATTGCTTATCCTCCTCAAATATCCTGAACCTGTTTGGTTATCCAATTAAAGTATAATTCGTAGATCCCGCCAGCGCTTTGTCGTCAGCTCCAAAAAAAATACCCTGTCCTTGTGTAATTCCCACAAAGCCAGGGACAATTGCGTATCGGGTAATCGATCGCAGGGAAGGTTGGCAACGGATGACGTGTTACGTAGATTCGTTGTCCTTGTTTATCGTTGCCAATCGATGCAATTTTAATTCCAAAAATAGCGACATCTTCTCATCCATGCTGTCGACATCGACACCGCCGACTTCTGCAATGCGCTTTAATCGATACATGAGGGTATTCGTATGAATATGTAAGGCTTCCGCTGTCTTCTTCACATTGCAGTCATAACGAAGAAATTGTTCAATGGTATGTACGAGTCCGCTTGCATGCTCAGCATCATACATGCGCAGCTTCTCTAAGCCTATATGTTGAAAAGTCTGCTGTGATCCTCGTGCGGCAGAATGTGCAGTATGGTGTTCGAACAATAAGGGCAAATGACGGTAATAACCGAGCTCGCCATAGCTATGTACAGAATCTAATTCATCGGGGAATGCTTTTTTTAGATTGAGCGTTGTCATGGCTTCTTCATAACACCGTGATACGAGCAGGAACGAGGAGGATAGGGTGCTTGCTCCGCTGCGAACTGGTGAGGCGCCGAATCGCTGCTTCATATGCAGTATAAGCTGTTGACATGGTTCCTTGTACAGATTGGCAGAGCTATTTACATGTGATGACAGCACGGGCGCAGACATCATAATAAGCCGATCATGATCAATGACATGAAGCAGCATGCGCATATGCTGAGTTGTTTTGAGCGTGTAATGAATGTGACGATATAACTTCTCTTGGATAGGTGTACTGAACTGTATTATCCATATGAAATATTCAGGAGGGAACGAAATGCCGAGTCGTGCCGCATGCTCCCGAATGGCTTGCTCTGAGGTGTGGTGTCCGGTTAAGAGCTGCCAGAAGAAATCATGCTTATGCTGATCCTGGCGTCTGCTGTGCAGCTGATGCTGCATTAACTTGGCCTTGGCAGCCTGAGCAGCTTGGGATAATGTCTGGAGAGCTGTTTCTGGCAGCGATTGTTCACTGTCGAGCACCCATATATAGCCGATAATATCCTGTTGATGACGAATGGCTACCGCCAATCGATTGCCGAGACCTACCTCGTCGATATGTTGGATACGTATCGGTTCCATACTGGACATGAGCCGCTGCATCGTGCCGTCTCTCCATAATGCGCTGATGACTTGCTCAGGGACGCGCCGTCCGATAATTGTTGCTATCCTTGCAGGATCCGTGCCGGGGTGATGCGTGCTGTAGGCAAGCAGCTTATGTCCGGCATCTTCAATTGTGACAGGGCAATGAAGCAGATCACTGACCAAATCCGCAACTGCTTCTAAGCTGTCAAAATGCTGTTCGAACAGCTGGTTCATTTCATTCATGCACATGGCTCCTCAACAGTAGGAAGATCATGACTATTTTAGCATGAAATCCATCTGGCCGACTACATCGGACAAGGTCGAATGACCTACCATTTGCTTTGGGGCAGCTGTCCAAGTACGTTTCATTATTCTTTGATTTCTTTGAAAGAGGTATCGTATAACCGGAACATTGTCTTATAACCGGACTCATCGATCTTAATGCCAACATCCAGCGTACCCGTCAGCTCCAATGCGCCGGACGTTTATTGAAGCTTGGTGTCGGAAGGAACGAATACCATCATGATTTTGTTCCAGTACGTTTCGTCGCCATTATCGAAGGGACATTCTGCACCTGATCCCGGATTCCTTCAGCACATCATGCAGAACATGATGAGGGATGTTCTCAGCAGGAGAACCGACTCGATAGTAGGTATTCAACACAAGTTGCGTAGAGCCTCCTTTGGAACCGAGTGTTAATTCGAAGGGACCATAGCCCTTCTCAGCCCCGTGCTCGATTCCCGAACGAACCTGAAGGAGTACGAGCAGAAGCGCGATGGTAATCGCAATCGATACAATGGTAAGGAGGGAGAGCGTCTTCCGATGCATCATGTTGCGCCACAGTAGTTGGAACACGCTCATGTTGCTGCTCCCTCCATAAGCCGCATGCTGTTCATACTGCTGGTTTTAGTCTGAATACGGCCATGAAATGAAGAATGCGCACGCTGCTGAAATGATTAAAAAATGTAAGCGGATCAAGGCAGAAGTAAGTCAGCTTCACCCTATGGAAAGACTCGTCAAGGAAAACAGATACATGCGTCAAGGACTTTCAGGTACACACCTTTGTTTTTGACCCGCCAATTTCAGAAAAAACATATAGGAAACTACGTTGGAATGCGGTCAGGAGAGTTGCAGTGGCATTAAATATAATAGTCTATAAATGATTTTTTTTAAGTCGGTTAATTGCCGACTTTATTTTTTTTATAGAAGTATTTGTAATGATTTAAATAATAAGTAAACATATGTTTAGACATTTATCTTTTATCATTGTATTCTCGTAGCAGTTGATATTAAGGAGAGATATGAAGTGAAAAAACATCTAACGCTTTTATTGGTATTGATCTTGTTAGTAGTATTCCCAGTCTCGGCATTTGCGAGTAGTAAAGTTGATACTATGGAAGGTTTATTGCCTCCTAAAGGTACGACGGTAGTAGATAGTAAGAACTTTGATAATAATACAGCTATGAGTGTGATTGATGGTGATTTAACTACTCAATGGGGCCCCACATCCGACTTCTTTTCTGGAAGTTTAGAAATCACGTTTCCTCAAACACTACATTTGAGTTCTGTACAAATCGCAGGAAAAGCGAGCCCAATGGATAATGTAACATATCAAATATTTGCTTATAAAAATGGAACATGGGAAGCAATAAGCAAGAAAGAAGTAAGATTTGTAAGTGACGAAGCCTCTGAACCTATCAGCGTAACCCCAGGCAATTATGAGAAAATAAAAATTACTGTTGATGGTGAACGTTCTTGGGTGTGTATTAAAGAAATTACGTTTGGATACGAACTAAATGAAGGACCTGATCCAGAAAAACCAACAGATCCAGAGCAGACCAAAGGAAACAGAGCATTATTAGTAGTTACTATGACAACTGGTTTGGAGAAAGAGTTTGATTTAAGTATGGATGAGGTTAATGCCTTCATCACATGGTACGAAAATAAGCAGGGTGGCTCAGGAACAGCTTCCTATGCAATCAACAAGCACAACAATAATAAAGGGCCATTCAGCGCACGTAAAGACTATGTTATCTTTGATAAGATTTTAACGTTTGAAGTGAATGAGTATACGACCAAATAAACTCAATGCCGCTCCTATGGGGCGGTTTTTTCATGTCAGCCAAAATAGAAAACAACTTCAATTACCACGCACCAAAGGAAGGGCAACCGGAAAAGTACACGCTATCCGAGAGAAGGCAAAAGAATTGACGAACGTGATTGACGAACTTGTCCAAACAGCCGGGAGAAGTCGTTAGCAACGACTAACCTAGAACAAGCGATGATGTGGGCTAACGCCTCTATCGCACGTAACGAGTAGCTACAAAACAACACTAACCAATTAATGGGGGTGGTGGTGATGACCTAATGGCTAGAGCAAGAAGCCCAAAAAGGATGTACAGCAAGCCGGTTAATGGCGGAGATATGAAGCTGCTTCGGGTACTGTGAAGCCAAGTGCTGGTCATGGGTGACTGTCAGCAAGGTTGAACCTTTCTCCTGTGCCAGTTGGAGAAGGAGATTCATCGTATATTGTGCCGTATCGTAATTGAGACTTCCGGTTGGCTCATCCGCAAGGAGAAGGGAAGGACGATTAATCAGGGCACGAATGATCGCAACCCGCTGCTGTTGACCTCTCGACAGCTGCCCTGGAAGATGATTCAACCGATCCTGCAAGCCGACACGCTCGAACCATTGCTGAATATGCGAATGCCGTGCCCGTCCATGCAAGCTGCCATCGTAGACCAGCTCAATATTTTGCTTCGCAGAAAGGGAAGAGATGAGATGGAAGTCCTGAAAAATAATGCCCACATGCTTCGCACGAAAGTGATCGCGTTCCAGTTCTGTCATCTGGTGCAGTGGTTCATTGCCGACCTTACAGGTTCCTTCATCTGGAGCAAGTACGCCGCACAGCAGGTATAACAACGTGCTCTTGCCGCTGCCGCTAGGGCCAAGCAGCGCAATTCGATCTCCTTGTGCAACATGCCAATGTGGAATATCGAGAATGGGAAGAAGCTGCTGTTGATTCCGATAGGACTTGCGTACCTGATGAAGCTGTATCATAGAATCACCTCATTTAGTAAGGAAAAGGCAGGATGACACTGTCACCCCACCCGTTCTCATTCGAATCGATTTGATTATTTCAAAATGATGCGCTCAGACAAGGAATCCCACTTCAATGCTTTGCCAGTCAGCTTGCTGAATGCGTCAAGATCCACATAGAGGACATTGCGATCCAATTCTGCTGGAATCGAAACCGCTTTGCCGTTCAATGTAACGGAAGATCCGTCTTGAACCTTCAATGTCGCCTTGTCTTTCGTAAATGTAGTCGTCTTTGATGCGCTATCATTCGTTACTTTAATTTGCAATGCTTGTGCCAGCTTAAGGGCAGGGAAGAGAACCTTGCCGTCACGGCTTACCTTGAATTTCGGATACAAGTGCTTGCTTTGCAGCTCGGCAGTTGCTTTCTTCAGATCCAAGCCTTGCACTTTCGCGATGCTTGTCGCAATTGCTGTGTTATCAATTTGACCTTTTACATATTCCGTAATTGGACCATACGCCCATACGCCTACATCTACCGCAGAGTGGCCGTGTCCAGACCAGCCTACCAAGTAGCGCTTCGCCATCACTTGGTTGAATGCGCCTTCTTGCTTATAGGAGGAACCGTCGCCTTGCATGATGTATTGAGCTTCTTCTTCAGTGATATCTGTAAAGCCTGTATGCTTCTTGATTAACGCCTTCACTTCGTCAGTGGATGCAGCTTTTGCAAGCTGTGGCCCAAGAAGCTCAGAGGAGATTTTTTGCTTGTCCCACGAGTCTACATTCAGTTCATAGATATTATCACGGGACAGGGAGAAGCCGCCTGTCTCATGATCGGCTGTAATTACGATGGAAGTGTTGCCGTCTTTCTTCGCGAAATCAAGAGCCACCTTCACTGCTGCATCGAAATCAAGCGTCTCTTGAATCATAGCACCCAGGTCATTTGCGTGGCCTGCATGGTCGATACGTCCGCCCTCAATCATCATCGTGAAGCCTTTTGGATTCGTAGAGAGAGACTTAATTGCTGCAGACATCATGTCTGCAAGGCTTGGAGTCTCAGGCTTGCGATCAAGCACATAGTCCACATGGGAATCGTTGAAGAGGCCAAGAACCTTGCCGTTTTTCGAAGTTAACGATTGCAGGCCCTTTTTGTCGTATACAACTTTATAGCCTTTTTTCTCGAAATCAGGGATGATTGTCTTGTCTTCGCGCTTGCCTTTCTCCTGCTTGCTTACGAATTGACGCTTGCCGCCTCCGAGCAGAACGTCAACTGCGCCTGACTCTAAATATTGGGATGCGATGGCATTTTCATTGTCGCGATTGCGAACATGGGATGCATATACCGCAGGTGTCGCATGTGTAATACGAGCTGTCGTTACAAGACCAGTTGATTTGCCAACAGCCTTGGAAGCTTCGATTACGGAAGCAAATGGCTTCGAGATATCTTCATTTGATACGCTGATTGCAGCGTTGTATGTTTTGTTGCCTGTTGCAAATGCAGTACCCGCAGATGCAGAGTCTGTTACTTCACCGGATACGATCGTATCTCCGTCTTCGCCCTTGTCAGCGAAGGTTGTTGCTTGGCCCACATACAGGCTGTCCATATATAAGGATGGACGCTTCAGCTTGTTCTTGGAGTAGATTCGTGCGGCAGATACTTGAGCAGGACCCATGCCGTCACCGATAAGGACGATGAGATTTTTCGAAGTGGGCTGTAGTTTCGCTGCGCTCTTAGCGAGTACTGCATCGGATTGCATAGCTCCGAATGGCAGCATGAGAAGTGCCAGCGTCGTCACCAGCGACTTGCGTAACATTTTATTCAACCGAAATCCCTCCAACCAAGTATGTAATTTACATGTTTATTGTAGTCAAGGATTGTTAGGGATTGTGTAAATAAATGTAATTGGAAAATTAAATAGTCTTGTATATTTTGTAAATCACCCTTATTGCGATCTTTGATACGCCTATGTCCGGCCTGAATAGCAGTAGGTTATAAGATTCGCTTTTATGAGTAGATTTAGCAAATGAAATGTCGCATGTGTCGGTATGGGCTGCTAGTTGTGAGTAATCGAATAGAAATGGGACGTAAGACCTGTAATGATAATCAGGTAGTCCATTGATTGTTCATCGTATAATACCTATACTTGGTAATGATTTGGTAAAAAAGCGGAAGGAGAACGACATCATGGAGCGCTTTATAGATCCCCTTGGCCTTCCTTTTGGATTTTATGCGATATTGCGTCGGAATGAGCAGGTTGCCGTGAAGTGCCCGAAATGCACTGGCTTGGCCTACATCTCTAAAGGGGAGCAGGGAGTCGTAGTGAACTGCACGGCATGCTTCCATCAAGAGAAGGAACCGGAAGCTTATCGGTATACAGCCAGCGGAATGTGCACGGTGTGCGAGAGATGGTTCAATGAAGAGGTTACCGATCACAAGCAGCAGACACATAAGGCAGTGCATATCGCATGCCCGCATTGCTCAGCTGTGAATCAAGTGCCTATACGTAAGATTGTGGCCTATTCAGGCTGCTACTTGGATTTTCGAAATGAACGGGATCCGATCTTTCAATTGGAGCTGTACTACTTGGATTATTTCCGCGGGAAACCGGTATGGGCAGCCAATAGAGAGCATTTGAACTATTTGATCAGCTACATATCGGCAGAACTGCGTGAGAAGCCAGCTGCTGTCATCAAGCGCACGGCTTCACACTCGCTGCCCAAATATATGAAAGAAGCGAAGAACAGAGAAGCTATCGTGAAGCTGCTTCATAAGCTGCAGCGAATAGATATGTAATTGGATAAGGAGGCATCATGAGCAAACTCAAGCTTAAATTGACCATCGCGTTAATCATTATTGTTATTCTGAGCATTCCTGCTTACTTTATTGGACGTACATTTGGTGTGTTCCAAGGCGAGGTCGTCTTAAGCAAGTATGCGTTAGCGATTGAGAAGGACGGCAAAAGGTATAATGCATGGCCTCTTCTTAACTATAATTCCGCAATGGATAAGAAGGGAGAAGAGCGGCAGTTCTATTATCGGGTAGATACGGGAGACTTGGATGAATTGTTTATGCTGGCCTATGGCCAATATGAGGTGAAGTCCTCTGAGGAGAATCCCTTTTTAGACGGCAAAATTCAGTATGATAACGAGCGTGTACATGCATATATCAAAACAGTTCCGAAGTTTGAAAATGCTAACGACTACACGAATATGTATGAATTTTTCGATGACAAAGGAAATCATGTATATACCTATGATCCGTCCGCTCCCATGGACACGGATTATGTGAAGGATATTATTCATGCTGGCATGTCGCGGACATCGGCAGGTGGGGGAACTACGGAGGCCGTCGATCGTTACATCAACGTGACGAAGCTGTTCAAGGATAAATTGGATATTACGGTCAAGCTAAAAGTTGACGATGATAATCGTATAGTAACGATCGTGATGACACGAGACAGGACGTGAAGATAGTGACGAATCAGAGTGAATGCAGACAAGGGCCTGCTTATTTGGACGGCATTGCAATCCCAGAGAAGCCTGCGGTATGGCATGAGGTAGAATGGACAGGAAGGCTGGCTATTGATGGTGGAGCGAAGAGGTTCCATATTTTCTATTATGGAGAGCTTATCGATGATCTGATCGCGTCGACGGATTTTGCACCACCGCTCATTCTTGCTGAAGATCCAGCAACAGGGAAGCGCTACGTGCTGTTCGATGGATGCAAGCATGGATATGATGCGATGCTGTGCGATACGTTCACTGCGGAGCAGCATAATGAACGGAAGCCGCTGCTTCCTTATGTAGATGGGGACGGAGAGGATCTATTCGAAGTATTCGTAACCGTCTATTACAATGTTGACTGGGACGACGAGTTCGAAGAAGAAGTGGATGAGGACGGGAAGCTGGAGCTGATTAGCGGGGAAAAATGCGACTTCGATGAGGCGAAGCGCAATGGATATGACGCGATCAGCATCACAATCGTAAACTCGCGCGGACGTAAGACGGAAATTGCCCAAGAAGAGCTGGCCTAGCCAGGATAAGTAGAGAGTAGCGGCCAATGAAAAAATCAACGGTTTGTGTACTGCTGGTGTTCCTTTTCGCAGTGGGAGTACTGTTCGGTGGAGGAAGTTATTATTTGCTGCTGCAGCCCTCCGTTCAGGATATGTTTTTGACACGCCCGTTCATGATCGTGTTGTTTATCGGTTGTGTTATCGGGATCGTGGCCTTGGTCGGGAGCATGGTGAAAAGGCTTTTAGGTTCGGAGTTGTTTATGTTGTTTTTAATCGGAATTGTGCTCGGATTCGCAGGGATCTGGATTTGGGCGATGACGGGCATGTCGACGTAATTCGCTAGGATGAACCATGGTCTAGTACATGTATATATGTGGGTATGAACAAAATGGTTAGTAAAAAATGGAGATAACCTTCTGTGCAACCTTTCGATCGAGTGTCCCGTCTGAGTGTGTGAATCAGCTGAGATATCATTGCGCAATGCGTCACCACACAACGAACCATTCGAGAGGAAGTAGACACCTATGAAGAAGACAACCATTGCAACTACCGTAGCATTAGCTCTTGGATTAATGGGTGCACAAGCGTATGCAGCCCCGGCGACACAACTTGTCGACACAAAGGCTGTTGCAACGAACATGGAAGTGAAAGACTTGGGCACGAATTTCTACGACAAATATGTGAAGCAGTTCGTATATAACGAGAAGGGCGATATTGTAGGGATAAAACTTAGCGCTTCTCTGGATACAACATGGGTACATAACGTCGGCACACAAGAGTCGGTTACGATTAACGGCAAAAAAGCGTCCGGACAAGTGATGGTAGATGGAAATCACATCCTTGTACCATTCCGTGCGGTAACCGAAGGACTTGGCTACAAGCTCACATGGAATCAGGCAGAGAAATCGTCCACCGCGGTAAAAGGCGACAAGATGGTGACGGCTATGCTGAACAAAGATGAATACCGTCAAGCGGAGGACATTCTGCATCTTGGAAAAGCAGCATTGCTCAAGGAACAGACGTTGTATGTACCGCTGCAGTTCGTCTCCAATGTGCTGCATGCAGGTGTGACGATAGATGCCAACGGTCACATCGAGATTGAAAATGACCAAGATCCACAAGACTCCTTCGACGGCATGCATTGGGTCATTGTCGTAAATGGAGAAGGCCTTGGCGTGGACAAGAAGGATGTGTACACGACCGAGCACAATGTCATGGTGCCCGTTGAAGAAATCGGCAAGGCGCTCGGCTACAAAGTAGAGAAGAACGAGAAGACTGGCGCATACGAGTTCTCCCGCGCTGCCAAGTGGATTGCACTGAAGGAAGGCGACACGAAAGCCTCAGCAGGCAAAATGCTCGTCGAACTGAAGGAAGCAGCAGCTGTAAAGAACGGCAAGCTGTACATGCCGGTTGACTCCCTTGGCGACGTCTTCGGCGTGAAGTTCGGTATCGATCCGACTGGCGTAATCGGTATTAGTGAAGGAACGGAAGGGAAAGAAGATCCAAACCAAACTCCACAGGACTCCTTCGGTGGCATGCACTGGGTACTTGTTGTAAACGGTGAAGGGCTTGGCGAGATATCCAAGGAAGTATTCACAACTGAACACAACGTCATGGTGCCAATCGAAGAGATCGGCAAGGCGCTCGGTTACAAAGTGGAAAAGAACGAAAAGACTGGCGCATACGAGTTCATGCGTGGAGCGAGATGGATTGCGCTGAAAGAAGGCGACAAGAAAGCATCTGTTGCTAAAATGTTCGTCGAGCTGAAGGGAGCCCCAGTCGTGAAGAACGGCAAGCTCTTCATGCCACTTGACTCCATGCAAGACGTCTTCGGCGCCAAGTTCGGCGTAGACCCAACAGGCGTTGTTGGAATTAGCGATGAGAAGTAAGTTGATTGTTACTAACTGAGGCTATCGCTTCAGTTTAGATATAAGCAAGATTAAAGAGATAAATAGATATAGAGAAAGTAAAAAGAGAAGATAAAAGGTTAGAATTATAGTGAGTCGAAAGACACGCTAGTAGTTAGGGGGGGATCCCTGGCTACTGGCGTGTCTTTTTGCGTTGGAATAGGGCATTGGAACTTATTTCGGGTGAGGGAATACTGATTTCAATAGCATGTTAAATAAATGGAATAAATTACATGGAAATATCGACCTGTGCATGGATAATTAGTAGTGGGTATTTGCGAAGCTCGTAATAATACTGATAGCCGAAATTCATGCAAAACTATGGAGGGAATTAAAAATGCCGAGTATCTTTTTAAGCCATACAAGCATAGATAAATTATTTGTTGAGAAATTAGCAAGGGATTTAAAGAAACTGGGTGTAAATGTATGGTTTGATAAGTGGGAAATAAAAATAGGTGACTCAATTACTTGGAAGATCGAAGATGGGATAAGAGAAAATGAATTCCTTGGTCTAGTACTATCGCCGGAAGCTTTAAATTCAGAGTGGGTAAAGAGTGAACTTGGAGCAGCATGGGTTAAGCAAATGCAACAAAAAAAGGTTTTTGTGTTACCAATATATTATAGAGAATGTCAGATACCTTATTTCTTAGCAGACCGTAAATTTGCAGATTTCAGGAATGATTACGAAAGTGGATTTAGTGAGTTAGCTGCTATATTTGGTATAGATGAAACAGAAGCAATAACTCAAGATAATTGGAGGAAATTTACCAAAAACAGAAAAGTGAACTGGAAGCAATATAAGATCAGAGAATTTGAAGAATTAGTAACAACACTAGTTGATCGAGCAGTGCTCTATAATTGGAGTGTTTGGGTAGGAGGAACTTCAAATGAATACTCAATCACTCTTTATGCCTACAAGAAACCAGAGAATAAGTCAATTTCAATTAAGCTAGTGGGTGGGAGTAATGCCTATATGGCAACATTTAAGAATGAATCGAACCCCAATAATTTGAGAGTTAGTGATTTCGATATCTATGTTGGAAACTCTGTTAACTACTGCGACGAATTTGTATGGAGAGTTATGGAGGACTTTAACAATAATTTCGGTACTCCAACGGAAAAAGCTCAGTATTTTACTGAGCGGTTTTCCAGAAATGATGAAATCTATGAGGCAACAAAAGATATGTTAAAGAGATTTAATTGGTATAAGGGAAATAATATTCTTAAGTAATCGACGAAGAATATATGAATCTCGGCTACATCATATATTCGGGCTTTACTCCGGGGTAGTAAGAAGTGTGTAACAGAGAAACGAAATCAGCTCACGACCCTGCAAGGCTAGGCACGTCGGACTCGTACTCCATTATGCCTCTTGGGCTCGTAGATAAAAGACCGGTTGCAGAAAAATTAAAAAGAAAATAGAGGTGGCTTAATTATGGATGACTTCTGGATAGTAGTAAGCATTTTCGGGGGAACAATAATAATTGCTGGTGTCTGTCTTGGATTTCTTATTATCAATTTAGTTAATGAACTTGAGTTTAAGTGGGGGAGAAATCAATTTTATCGAGGTGTTATTACGATAATTAAAAACAACCAAGATATTTCAGATATGTTGGTTGAAATAAAAGTACTTTTTAAAGAAAATTCTAAGCGCAACCCGAAAGTGTTTAAGAAGTTTGCAACTTTAAGTGAGGTTCTAGATGATTTCATATATAACATAAATACAACACCAGAAGGAACATGGAAGAGAATTTATAAAATTGACTATCCTGGATCTTACCGACAAACATTGATAAATATCACTAATAAAGTTAAAAAAGATAATCCGTACAATAACTATACAGGTCGCTCGATAGGAAAGATGTACCGTCTATTGGATGACACTAAAATAACAAACGAGTCAAAGGAACTAATTGAAAATTTAATAGATGAACTTGAAGTTTTTGAGTATCAGGATCGTTCGGGATATAAGCTTTCTAAGAAATCATTCGCCTATACAATTGTTTTTGGAATTGTTGGTTTACTTGGTACAATTTATACAATTGTATCACCGTTATTCAAATAGTTGATTGTATCGATTAGATGACATGATTTGAAAGGGACTAATCAGGATGCACTTTAATAAATATTTCAAATATGTTTGGTGGGTCATTATTATTGCCTCTGGAGTATACTTGTTTTACCTTCGTTACGATCAACTAAAAACAGGCTCAGTTGGATCATTTGATACGGTGCTAATAGCAATACTAGCAGCTTTAATGCTTATTCCGTTTTTCTCAGAAGTGGATATATTAGGAATAAAGTTGAAACAAGAATTTACAACTTTAAAGTCGGAAGTCAAAGGCGATATGAAAGAAATTAAGGAAGTTGTAAGAAACGTTGTGGACATTAATAATCAAAATAAATTTAGTCCAAGTATCTTTTTCAGCAATCCATCGGCTCCACCTGATAATCAACTTGATAGAATTGAAGAATTTATCAAGAGTACTATGAATCAATTTATTGAGCAGAATGCTCCAGTAGCAACAGAAGTCAAATCAATAACAAAGTTGGATGTTCCGGATGATAACATTCTGCTTTTTTCGGTAAGATACAATATCGAAAAAGAAATAAGAAGGATCTGGATGAATAACTTCGGTGAATTTAATAGTGAGGGCAAAATCGGATATATGCCGATACATCGAATGGTTGGTGATTTGGTTAAGTATGATATTATACCACCATCTTTTAGCGGGGCTATAAAGGAAACTTATGCAGTTTGTTCATCAGCAATTCACGGGGAAAAGCCAACAGAAAAACAAGTTATCTTTATTAAGGATATTGCAAGTGAAGTTATTTCTACTTTGAAAGTAATTCGATGATGAAAAAACTTAACTAACACTGTGTTCACGTGTCAGTTCGACATTCGCCATGCATGGATTCACCAGAAGGTATGGAGGAACTTGCTTCAGTCAAACACACCCGGCTTAGATCGGCTACACTTAGTTGGACAGAAAAATTAAGGGCTAGTAGAATTAACACATCATAACAAGGAGCGGATCTACTATGCCAAGAATAAGACGCACATTTACAGATGAATTCAAGAAACAGATGGTTCAGCTATACGAAAATGGGAAATCAAGAGCAGACATTGTAAGTGAGTATGAGTTGAGTGCATCTGCATTGGATCGCTGGATTAAACAAGCCCACCAAACAGGTTCCTT
>NZ_JMLT01000031.1:0-27578 GCF_000686865.1 Paenibacillus sp. UNC217MF
AATCTCCAAATCAGTATCTCTATAAACTCTTATCGGATGGTCAGGATTTTTTCCGTTTTCAAAAGGCCCTTCCTTCTTACCGCCGCCACCGCAGCCAACATTCTGACTGCTATAACCGCTCGGATCCACATAATTAATCGGATTATTCCCAACATACGCATACAGGTTGAGACCATCACCACGGTACTCATCCTCTTGCGTAAAGCGGGCAATGACCGGGTTGTAGAACCTTGCACGCAGGTAGTACTGCTGCGTGATCGCGTCGAACTGTTCGCCTGCGTAGCGGAAGCGGTTCGGAATGCCCTCTGTGGCAGATACCGTCTGGCCGAAGGCGTCGTACTCATAGCTGTTCAGAATGCCGCCGAGACGGTTCGTGATGCGCACAACATCTCCGTGCTCGTTGTTCAGGTAGTAGTAGGGGTCCCTTTGCTTATTCACCTGTGCAAGCAGCTCATGTCCGCGCACGTAGGATGTCTTGACTTGATGCTCTTCGTCCAGTTCGCTGATCAGGTTCCAGCCATCATACACGAAACGGCTTGCGCGGCCATTTTCATTCGCCCAGCTTCGCAGTCCTTCCGGGTCGTACCCATGCTCCATGTATGAGCCGTCCGGCATGAGTACCTTGGAGGTTCGATTGAACGCATCATACGCATAGGCTGTGGTGCCGAGGTGCGACTGCTCCAAGATGAGATTGCCCTGACGATCATATTCGAACTCCGTCTTCTGCTCCGTGTCCTCTTGCAAAAGAGAAAGTAGCCGGTTTCGGCTGTCATATGAATACCTTGTCGTCTTCCCATCTAGGATGCGGCTAATGCGGTTGCCTGATCGGTCATACTTGAACTGCTCCTGAGCTCCGCTGCCGTAATCCACTATCTTCAGCCGATTCAAGCTGTCGTAGTTGTACAGCGTCATCTGCTGCGGCTCCATCTTCACCGTCTGGTTGCCGTTGCCGTCATAGCTGTATTCATAGTTCAGCAGTTGGTCGCCGTCCGGACTCGTCGCGCGCAAGCTCTTCACTTGACCATCCCGGTCATAGCCATACTCGACGCCGACACCGCTGCCATACAAGATCGAGGCGATGCGATTGCCTTCTCCGTATTGATATTGCGCAAGACATTCCTCGCCTTGTACCACTTCCTGGATACGTCCTATTTTATCATAGCGATATTCAATACGTCTGCCTGCCGCATCGGTCAGTCCAATCATGTTGCCGCCTGCGTCGTAGCGGTACTCCAACAATTTGCGAGCGCCACGCGATTCCAGTTCGCGCAATTGCTGTTGAACGTCGCTTGGTTGATTCGGCAACTTACCTGCTTGTTGTTGATGGGCATCACTTGGATTTACATCATGCCGCCCATGCTGTAATCTCTGCGATGTATCTCGTACAGAATTCGCCCCATCGAGTCCCGCACTCTGGCCTGCATGCTGCCCGGATTGCCCACTGATTCGTTCTATGCCGCCATGTTGTTGATCGCCCGTCCCATTCATCTGCAATCTGTGCAAACCATTCGAAACGTTTGGAACATTGGAGCCAGGCAAACTATTGCAGCCATTCGGGCTTTTCGAGCTGTCCCCCCCATTCAGGAGGTTCGTGTCGTTCGGAACGTTCATGCCATTGAAGCCACCCGCGCTGTTCGAGCGGTTAATCCCATCGAAGCCATTCGAGCTGTTCGAACCGTTCAATCCTTTGGTGCCGCCCGCTTCCTCTGCAGAGTGGGTTCCCATGAACCATTTCCGTCTGACCCGCTCCTGCCTGTGATCCGGCTTGTTCATAACGTCGTTAGTCGGATTGCCCCTCGACCCCATAACCGAATCCGTTAGCGAGGTGCGCTGCTTCGATTCGATTACGGACTGGCGCAGCTTCTCAGCAACTGACAGACCACCTGCAATCTCCGCAGGCTCGCTCCAGTACTTCGCTGACAGCCTTCCGTCCGCCGTATACGCGTAGTCGTAGCGCATATGCTCATTCTGTGCCGTTCGCAGCGTGCCATCGCCATTGTAAACGAACATCTCTTCCTTACCGGAGGAAACTTCTCTACGCTTCACTAATTGATCGTTGAAGTTATATTCGTACTCAATCACTTTCTCATTACGATCAATCTGGCGGGCGAGACGACCTTGCCGATCGTACTGGTACACCATCTTCTGCTCCGAAGGATCAATTACGGCTGCCAGCTTGCCCATGCTGTTGTACTGGTACTGCGTTGTATTCCCGTTGCCATCTGTAGAGCTAATAATATTCCCGGCATAATCATAGCCGTACCGCTCTTCGCTTCCGTCTGCACGAGTCACGGTCCGAACATTGCCCCAAGCATCTACCTTATAATTCGTAGCATTGCCTTCCCCATCTACAATGCCCGTAATATGACCGAGTGCGTCGTACGTATACTGCTGGCTCACCTTGCCGCGAGCGATCGCTTCCGCTGTCCGAATCTGCTTCACCCGTCCGCCGATCGTGTACGTATATTCCGCTTCAACGCCATCGATGAGCTTGCGCATCAGTTCGCCAGCTGCATTGTAACGATTCCGCTCCACAATGTGCCCGTAGGCATCTCGCACCTCGGTCAAGCGCTGCATCGCGTCATACTGATAGTTCGTGCCTTCTCCGTCATCGGTCAGCTTATTATATTGATTCGGTGTGACATGCTTTACGACTTGCCCGTTCTTATTATAGAACAGCCTTGTTGTATCTCCCTGCTTGCCCACCATGCGAATCCGCCGGTTCATGACATCATAGCCGTATAGAACGCGATTGCCGTTCGTATCCGTTTCTTCCAGCACATTGCCTGCTTGGTCATATTTGAAATACACACTGCTAGCCTTGGCAGTCTTGCTTGGCCTGCGGTTAATCTGCACGATGCGATCGGCCCGGTCATAGCTTACTCCCGTCTCATATCCTTCCGGTGTAACGAGCTTAAGCAAATTGCCGTTTCGATCATACTGATACGAAGTAACAGCCGCAACCTTCTCGCCTTCACTTCCTGCCCGCTCTTCTGCGAGGTCTTCCGCGTCAATCCGTTCAATTTTCCGCTCCAGCCAGCCGACCGCATTATACTCATAGCAGGTAATTTGCTCTTTCCGATCGCTTATCTTGCGCCGCTCGGACGTCTTCTGATTGAGACAATCATACGTATAATGAAACTCGGCTCCAGTATCGTCACGAATCATCATGACCCGGCCCAACTTGTCGTAACGGTAGCGGATACTGTAATAGAGACCCGGATATCCTGCTTCGCTCACATGCTCAGCCGTCCGTTTCTCCTCCAGCAGGTTGCCTGCAAGATCATATCGATACTGCGTCAGCTTGTACCGAATCGTTCCGTCTGCTTCCTCCACTGGCTCTCGCTTCTCAGAGAGCCAACCTGCGCAATTATAAGCATAAAGTGTGCCAAAGCGCTCTTCATCCGTCGTGCCGCTCAGCCAGCCATGAGCATCAATTGACTTGATCACTCTTCCAGCGGCGTCGTATAAAAAATGGTGGCTCACATGCCCTTCCGGATCTGTAATCTGGATCAGGCGATTCATCGCATCATAGGCATACTCCATCCCCGGCCCGTCATCCGTCACTGGATCGTAATGCTCTGGAACAATCGTCTTGATCACATTGCCTGCGGCATCGTATTTCGTACGACCAATCCCGCCGTCCGGGTACAAGGTCTTCACCCGGCGATTTCGGTGGTCATACACATATTCGATGCCCGCCCCGTCATCGTCCTTGCGAGTATAGTGATTCGGGTTCACTTCCTTGATCACATTATCATGAATGTCATACATGACCCGATATTCATTGCCCATCGGATCCGTCGTCCGAATGAGCCGATCCATGAAGTCATACCGATATTCCGTCCCTATCCCGTTGCCCCGCTGCTCCACGTATTCGTTCGGCAGCACCTTCTTCACGAGATTTCCCATCGGGTCATAGAACAGAATGGTTGTATTGCCGGCCGCATCCGTAATGCGCGTTCGCTGATTGATTGCATTGTAGGCAAACTCTACCGTTCCATACGCGGTTCCGATGCTCGTCAAGCGCGCAGCATCGTCATAGCCGTACCGGAATTGCTGCCCCTCCGCATCCTCGACGAGGGTTGGCGCGTCTGCATGCTGCACCTCATAGCGGTAAGAAGTTGCATATCCGAGCGGGTCGATCCGGCGAAGCAATCTGCCGCGCTCATCGTATCGATAGGAAGTAACGGCATATGCCGAAGCCACCGCATTAACAACCCGATCCTCGTCATCAACCCGAACGCGCTCCTCCAGCAGATTGCCGCAAGCGTCATAGGTATAATGCGTCTCGCTGCCATATGATGTTCGAGTGCAGATCCGGTTCTGCTCCTCGTCGTACTGGTGGCAAATCTGCGATCCGTCAGGAAGCGTCTCCTTCAGCAAATTGCCGTACGGGTCATATTCCCACTGCGTTATGGCGCCGTTCGCCGCGGTATGGCTGTTCTTATTGTGGAAAACATCGTAGGTGTATGCTTCTTGTGTTCCGTCTCCGTACTCAATTGCGGTAACGAAATAATCGCGGTTGTAACGGAAAGTCTCCGTTACTCCGGTAGCATGGAACGTAAAGGTCGTCTGTCTGCCGCGTTCGTCATACGTAATATCGGTTCGGTTATCCTCATAATCATACTGGGTTACAATCCGATCCTGACGATCATAGACGTTGCGGACGTACGTGCGGCCACTCTGATCCGTTATGGTCAGCAGCCGCCCTTCCGTATCATACAGATAGGCTACCTTGCCTCCGTTCGGGTAGGTAACCCCGATTAGCAAATCGCCGTCATAGCAGTACGCAACCTTGCGACCGATATTATCCTCAACCGCCAGCAGCTTCCCATATTCGCACGTCATCGTCAGCAGCTTCCCACCCGGTGTCGTTACCGTGCGCAATCCGTGCTTATTATACGTGAGGAGCGTTTCGTTGCCATTGCGATCACAGAACGATTGCAGCCGTCCTGTAGCCCCGTCATACACATACGTCATATGCTGATGCTTGACGAGATAACGCTCCTTGTCAGGCTCTTCAATCAAGCGGTAATCGAGCGCACCAGCCCGTTCATTTCTCCATTCGCCGTCTTGCTGAACGAAGCTCTCATAATGCCCGTCCATACAGATCAGGAATGCCCGATCTTCAATTCGGGTAAGTGAGCTTTCCAGCGCGCTGATCCACCCTTTGCCGAGCAGCCCGACGAACGGATTGTGCGAGTTGAAGCTACGCGTCAGTTCCAGCACATCTCCAATATCGTGCACAATCAGATCGGTCGCCTGTACATAGAATCTTCCTTTGGCGACATCAATCGGATCTCCCTTCGTCACCAGGTTGCCGACATTACTGACCAACGATATTTTCAACTGATTGAGCAGCGTCTCTTTATCGAGCTGGCCGTTCTTCCAGAGCTGGAGAGCCGATTCTCCCGTCATATCGCCCGCAACTCCAGCACCGTATTTTCCAAATGGATTCTTGCCGCCCATAAAAGAAAATGCCGCTCCAAAGACGCTTGTTACCGCGTTGCCAGCCAGATCCGAATTGCCGGAATTGCTAATTTGCAGCACGTTCGCGGACACGTAGCTTGCCGCATATCTTTGGCCGAACTGGGTCAACCAGCCGGCCCCGCACCCGCCCTTTAATATACCTGCGGAAATGGTCCCCGCAAGGGCGCCGTTATAAAAGCTCTTCAAGTAATGCCCGGTAAGCGCTCCCCACGAGAAGCTCCCATCAAGCGGAGCATACGGATCGAATATTGCAGTTACGCCCGTGCTAATGGCACCGCCGCTTAATCCGCCTACCAGCAAGGTAGTGCCGCCGAGCATGAAGCCTCCCCCAAGCACGGAAATGGTAACGGAGCCGTATTTGACGATATTGTATAATTCCTCGTTCCCCCCGAGAACCGTATCCCGCATGAAATTGTAGGATTGGGACAAATCGCCCACCTGGGCCTTGGCGAAATCCTCTCTGCCCTCCGCGATTTCGCTCGCTCCTACGACCGCGGACACGGCGCCTGCCGCACCGATGATAAGCGGCAAGGCTGCGCCTCCCGTCACTACCGTTGCAGCAGCCACGGCCACGACACCAACGACGAGCGCAATAACCCCGAACCCGATCTTGCTCTCCGCTTCCTTCGCCTTGGCAATGCACGCTTCCCGATAGGCGAGCGCCTGATCGTTAACCTCCTTCATCTGCTTCGCGTCTTCTTCCAACAGAGCGCTGTCATCGAAGGTCACAGCTGGCGGCTTCCCCGGCTCGCCCAAATAAATGATTTTGGCTGCCATCACATAAGTCGCATCCTGAACAGCAATCGCATGCTCAAGAGTAACGAATTCCCCAGGACTGCGACTAAGAAGCACATCCTCCCCGGCGGATACGCTGATCCGCTTAGGCACGACCGGGACTGCTTCCGCCGCGCCACTCCCGCTCTCTCCAATCGACACGTTATCCGAAGACCGCACATACATATCGGTATTGGCTGCGATTTCGACCGTCCCGTCGCCTGCCAGCCGCATCTTGATGCTGCCCGCATCATCAGCGATGAATAGGACATCGTGCGGAGTGAGCCGCATTTCCTTGCCCGTATCGTTGGTCAGCGACCGGTTCTGCGGATCAGCGAGCTTATGCCCATACTTGCTCTGCTCCGTTCCTTGTCTGACCGATCCGATCGCAATGGCCTCTCCCTCGTTCACGGTTGGCAGATGCAGCTTCACCTGCGAGCCCGGCTTCGGCATCAGGTACGAAATCTGGTTATCGATGCCGGTTGAATACGGGAACCAGCACGTATTCCCTATAGCCGGTGCGGGATCAATGCCGAGATGGATCCGGATCTGATTGCGAGACACTTCCGTTATCGTTCCTTCCAATGACACACCTTGAAGCCGAGTATTAAAAATCCGGCCCTGCCTTACGCCATCAACGCTGCAGAACGAATAGGTGCAGCGAAGGAGGCCGTCTTGGACGGCAAGCTTCGCCTGATGGACGACGAACACCCCTCGGTCGAAGGTCACTGGCATCCCGAGTCGCAGCAAACGGCGTATATCTGCCTCGAAGCTGATAAAATCCGTATCCTGCAGCCTGGAATCCTCATTCGTCTGGGCGAGGAGATAGCGGCGCAGATCTTTGTGAATCACATAATGCTCATTGGCAACTGCGACGGGCTGCTGGTTCAAGGAGACGCCAACTGAGAACCGAACCGCCCCGGAAGTCGCATCCGGCAGGACGACAGCGCCAACATACGATGCCAAGCGCTTTACAAATTGCCAGTCCGTCTCGTCATACTGCACAATTAGTTGTCCAATTTTGGCACCGTTCATGGCATAATCCAAGTAATCTGCCTTCGGATAACTGCTCAGCACCTGTTCGATCACTTCACTATAGGTCATGTCTACTTGCTGAAAAGAGCGTCTCTTGCGCTCAATATCCATCATATAGGTGGAGGACACTGCCTCCACCTGCAGCATATATACCTGTCGGAAGCAGCTTATTTCCATATTCCGAATGATGCCCTGGAACAACACGTCTCCATGCCAGCTTCGCCCGTCTTCCTCGTTCTCTCCCAACTCGCGCCGAACAATAACCCGATCACCGAATTTCAGATCATGAAGGAATCCATCCTTCTTCTGCTCCGGTATGATGGCGCTGAGTCGAAGCTCAATATGTTCATTGACACTCATATGCAAGGAGAGTTCGGTAATGCGCTGCAGCTCCGCATCCATCTCCACACTCAATTCGCCAAATGGCAGTTTCATTCTTGCCCCTCCTCCCGCCAGCTTTTACTCCCTTTGACCGTTATGAACAATCTTGATGGTTTCACCGTATACGCATTTATTCCAACACGTATCGAGCAGTGCGGGCGCCTCCTCGATCAACACATCCTCTTTCCCGGATTGCCACGGAAACGTAATATTCGGCACGCACATCGCCACACATTCGGGCTCCGGCACTTTTTCGGGCGGTGGTGCCTCTTTCTTAATAAAAAGACTGGCGAACCAGCCAGCCTCCTCCTGCTTCGGCATCGGGGGAAGCGCATTGATGACGGCCTGCACCGCAGGGTTCCTCGTACTCTTGCACAAGCCGAACGGCCTGATATTGACCATTGGCACGCAATCGTTCACGTTCAGCTGCGGCTGATCATGAATGTAATCCCCATGGCTTGCTGGAACGACGATCCGTGCTGGACGTGACCCTTGGGGACAAAAGCAATATGCACCGTGCACGACGTATTTCGGCTCCTTCTGTCCGCCTCCGTCATCCATCATTAATTCCATTTCCATTTCCTCCTGACCGTTATCTGCCGCAACGTTTGCGAACAGAATGATGCAAGTCTCGAACATAACGAGAGCACATCCTATGCGAGGGTATAAAATATGCATGAGTACAAACAGTGTGGAGTACAAACCGACAAGGGTACCAACTGTGCAGGATCCAAACTATGCAGAATCAAACGATGTAGGATCCGGCTCGCAGCAGCTTTCCACCTTCTCCAGCTTGATGCCCAGCAGTTCCTTACGCAGCAAGCTCTCGGCGACATCGAGATTGATGAAGACGTGCTTCTCCAGCAATCCCTGTACGCGAAATACCGCATGGCCGTCCGCCTTCGCTCGATCAATGACGATGCGCTTCACTGCCCCCGTCTTGTCGAAGACAGTACGATCCGATAAACAATCCACCCTCGGCAATAGAAGCAGCCAATATATCTTTTGCATGCTGTTCTTCGGATCTGACAACACGGCGCATTTGTATGCCAATTCCGGATTATGCCGCTCCAGTACCTTTTTCAGCTCATCCGCTACGAGAACGACAGGCTTGCCGATATAATCGGGATATACACTGTCTGCATGGCCTTCGACGAATACAGCTGTAATGTCATTGATTTCATCCGCCCGATCCGGCGTAAGCTCAATCGTTTTATTGGTGGATTTCAAGCCAGCGAATTGAAATTTATTTTCCACGCACTCATCCTGCGAAATGATAAAGTAGTCCACCTTTGCTCATCCCCTTCAACCCAGCCTAACCATCCAACCTTCGCTGATCATGCTTTATCGCTTCCATCAATGATGATGTGCTCCAACTGCTCAGCAGTTAAATCAAGCCGCTTCACATCTGACGCCCGGAACATCGCCCCGGCCAAGTCTGCATCCGCGAAGCTCGTACCCTTCAACACTGCCCCTCGGAAATCGGCACCTCTAAGCTCGGCTCCCCGAAAGCTCACCTGCTCCAAATTCGCCCCCGCAAAGCTTGTCTCCATGAAGGGTGGGATATGGAGCTGATCCTGCGACGGAAAACTCATTCCCGCCTTGATATGCTCCAACTTGGCAGATTGCAAATTCGCCTCACGGAAGCTCGCACCATGTAAGATGTTATTGCTCAAGTCAGCTCCTTGCAGATTCGCTCCGCGAAAATCGGCTACGATTAGCCCACAGCCCAAGCACAAACTGCCAACCAATGCACTTTCGGAAAAGTCGGCAAAACTAAGATTCAGCAGTTGAAAGTACATGCCGCTCAAATTCGCGCCACGAAAAACTTCATACACATATTCCGATCTGTTGTTATCAGAGAACATCTCCTTCAGCGTCTCGACATCCTTAGTTCTTGCCTCGTATCTGTACACCAGCTCTCCGCGATCCTGGTGCTCGCCCACATAGATGAACAGTTCATCTTCCTTATCAATTGCTGCGAATTCGTCTGTTCGTACGGCCTCTCTCAGCGCATATCTGGCCAGCTTGATCAAATAGGCCGTATACCAGACGATGTCTCGCTGCACCACAACTGCCACGTCAGCCGGCAGCAGCTTGCCGACATACTTCTTACTGGTCTCGGACAGATGCCGCTTGAATTCGTCCAACTTAGCGAACGCCCAGCCCGCTTCATACTCGGCCGTGCATGTCGAATTGTCGCCACGCCACTGTGCATCATACGCAGCTATGCGGCAGCGATGATCCCCGATCAAAATCTGGCTCCGCAGGATTGAATAATGAATATACTTGATCTTGCCTTTCCGCTTCTCATCCTGCATGCGGCGGATGTCCGCGCATAGCTGCTTGAACGACTCGATCCATTCGCCGGTCAGCTTGTCCCGATGCGCCAGCACCTCCTGATGGAGAGCCAACATCAGCTCCATGCGCTTGTCGGCCACAGCCGTATCCAGCCAATGACGCAGCGCCTCTTCTCTTGTCACTTTGATCGTCCTTTCCGCACCAAGCGCCAGAAATGTTGGCTAGTTCGTAAATACTTCGGTTCCTTTGAGCTCCGTATTTCCACCGCTATTCATCACGATTTTGCCGCCCTTCTGGCTTTCTATCGCGATTTCCTCACTAGCCGTCATGAGCAATTTCTTGTCCGCCCGGATGGTCACATTCTCCTTGGACGTCAGCGACACTTCCTTCTGACCGGCAATCGTGATCGAGCCGCTCTGATCCAGCATAATCGTCGCTTGCCCATTATTGGCCGAAATGAGCACATGACCTGGCGCTAACGTAACCTCCATGCCTGCCGAATTGCGGAAGTAACGAACATTCGGGTCGGCCATCCGATCCTGCGAACCGCCGCTGGATGCCGATGCACCCGCTCCCTGGCCACCCGGAGAAGCACCTGCAGGTTCGCCGGCATAGGAATTGACCGAACTGATGGCGAATGCCTCCTCCTCCCGTTCGCTTGGGAATGTCACGCGCACACTGTCCCCTGCCTCTGGCATGCAATACCAGCCGCTTCCATCCGCAGATGCAAATACAGTAGAGTAAGGGAACCAGTGCGCAGTTCCAGCATCCTGATTCTTATCGATATCGAGCCTTACCTTGACCTTGTCTCTGTTAATCGCCAGAACCGTTCCTCCTATCGAAGCTCCTCGAATGGCTTCGTTGAATGGCAATTCCCGGTTCAAACCTTTGCGGGTAGTAATCGTATAGGTGTGCGACATAGCTCCCTTGTCCATTGTCGAGACGACTTTCCCGACATACAGCTTCGCCCTCTGGAAGTCTACAGCGTCACCCAGATGCAGCAGTTGTCTGGTCGTTACCTCATAAGAGATAAAGTCGCTCTCTTGGGAATCCGGCCGAATATTATGGTGATAAGCCATATAATCCGCCAGCTTCTTCTTGGCGACATATTGGTAATCATCCAGCTTCTTGACCGTCCCGGTATCCGGCAAGCCGAAGAAGAATTTGACGTCCTTGAATTTCTCGGCGGGCACCACAACCGTGTCGAGGCGAGAGGCCATTCTTTTCAAAAATGCCCAGTCCGTTTCCTTATACTGTAGGACGAACTGCCCGATACCCGGATTATGATCCGTCGTGTACTGCACATCGTAATTGGAGTAATCCGCGCCCATTTTCCGAACTAACTGGCTGTATGTCATCGAAGCGTCTTGAAAAGATCTACTCTTGACGCGAATATCCAACATGACGGAACTTGTCCATGCTTCCGCGTGAATCGTATATACATCTCTCGTCCGTTCGATGCGCATCTCGGTGACAATCCCGGAAAACAATATCCGTTCTCCGCCCTGCTCCAGAAGCTCCATCACCTGAACCGGCGTCTGCTCGTTCAGCGAAAAGAGATCATTGTCTTTATGCTCCTCCGCGACAACGCCCGTAAAGGTAAGTTTTCCGTGTTCATTCACCTGCTGCACGATGGCGAGCTCCAGCAACTGCATATGGGGAAATGGCTTTATTCGTACATTTTGATAGGACAATGTCGATACACTCATGCGCTCGCCACCTCCACCGATCGAATCATTTCCAGCGCGATGATGGACCATCGTTTTACATGCTTGTCGTTCCCGTTAATGTTGGCGATAAGGCGTTTGTGTCCAGCATCTACAAAAAACAGAAAATTGAACACCTTGCCATGCGCCACTGGATTCAAAAAGGAGCAGTAATGGATCGGCTGCCCATTCACTTCCTCCGTTCCATCCTCCAGCCACTCGGTATGAAGCTCCATGTTTGCCATGCTGCGAATCATATCCGTCTTCATCTGCCTCAAGTCGATGGCCTGCTCAGGACGTTCTGTATATTGCAAGATGATGTTCAGAGCATGAGCCTCATTCTGATAAACCATCTGTTGTTCGGTCTCTAGCGTGCACAGGAGAAAATCCTTCGGAAATAAAAAGCTCAGTCCAGGCTCGAAAAAGTCTTGCTTTTCGAATTCCACAATCGTGCCGTTCAGATCGACGCCGCCATGGTGAACTCCGTTGCGCATATCCTCTCGCCACTTCTCCTCTGCATTCATACGGGCCGCATGTTCCGCCATCTGCTCGTTTTGCATCCGCTGCTTTTCAGATCCTACTGATCCAGCACCGGGCGAGTCGATTTTAGGCTGATTTTTCGCATGCTTCATCGCCAATTCCCCCTCACTTGGAATCTTTCATCTGATGGGTCTTTTTTTCTTCTTTCCAAAATTGTATAAATATCCAAATCATTATTGAATATATCGGCAAATACTGGAATCTTATGAAGGCTGGGCCTTCCTGTTTTTAGGGGAAACACAAAAAAAAAAATGATCCTTCTATGTGAACCAATTTGCCAGCAACTTGTATGCGTAGTAGACAACTCAGTTGAATATGAATGATAATAGCGTTACAGCACAGACATTCATCGTTGTAAAATAAAGTGAGGAGGAGGCAGATGCAGCGACGGCTCGTTATTCCACGATTATCATTCATGATGTTCATGCAATTTTTCGTATGGGGGGCTTGGTACGCCACTGCGGGGCTTACACTCAGCAAATATGGCTTGTCATCCATTATTGGAACCGCTTACTCCGTTGGAGCGATTGCATCCATTATTGCTCCTTTCTTCCTCGGCATGGTAGTTGACCGCTTCTTCGCCTCTGAGAAAGTGATGGGCCTCCTTCATCTTGCAGGCAGTGCACTTCTATGGATGGTCGGCAGGCAAGTCGAGGCAGGCAGCGGAACAACGCTGTTGTGGACGCTTTTTCTGTATATGCTGTGTTATATGCCTACACTGGCACTAAGCAACAATGTAGCTTTTCACCATATTGCGGATGCTGCAAAGACATTCCCGATGATTCGTGTGTTCGGCACAATCGGATGGATTGTGGCAGGCGTCCTTATCGGCCAACTGGGCTACTCCGACAGTTCCTTCATCTTCTACATCTCTGCTATTGCATCCCTCTTGCTCGGTATATTCAGCTTCACTCTGCCCAATACGCCCGCTCCCGCCAGAGGAAAGCCTCTCTCTGTTCGCGACCTGCTCTGTCTTGACGCGCTGCAGATGCTTAAGGAGCGAAGCTATTGTGTTTTCATCATCTGCTCGATGCTTATTTGCATCCCACTTGCAGCCTATTATTCGTTTGCGTCTCCCTTCTTAGAGGCTGCTGGGTTCGCCAATGTAGGCAGCGTGATGACGATCGGCCAGATGTCGGAAATCGCTTTTATGCTGCTTATCCCGTTCTTCTTCCGCCGCTTAGGCATCAAAATCATGCTCCTGATCGGCATGCTTGCTTGGACACTTCGTTACGTCCTATTCGCCTTCGGTGCGCCTGATCAGATTGGATCACTCATGATCGTAGGCATCGCTCTCCATGGCATCTGTTATGATTTTTTCTTTGTAACCGGATTCATCTATGCCGAGCAGCAAGCAGACAGCCAAGTAAAGGGGCAGGCACAAAGCTTGCTGCTCCTGTTCACGCAGGGAATCGGCATCTACTTCGGCTCACTTATTGCCGGCAGTCTGTTCAACGATACCGTGACAGCTAGCGGAACTGCTGCGCTTGCACAATGGAAGAGCTTCTGGCTGTACCCGGCAGGCGCTGCGCTTGTCGTGGCACTGTTGTTCCTGCTGCTGTTCAAATCGAAACCATCCACACATGCTGTTCACCAGCATGATGCGACATTTGAAAGGAGATAAGCGTAATGAATCGTACGAAAGTAGCCATTGGCGGCGCTGGCTTCGTGGCCGACATTCATATGGAGTCCTTTACCCGATTCGTTCCAGAGGCAGAGGTAGTCGCTGTCTATGCCCGCAATCGTGAGAAAGGAGAAGCATTCGCTTCACGGCATGGAATACCGCAAGTGTATACAGACATGGATGAGCTGTTGGCGCATTCCGGTTGTGAGGTTGTGGACATCTGCCTGCCGAACTTCCTCCATCACCGCGTATGTATTGCGGCTGCGCAAGCGGGCAAGCACGTTATCGTAGAGAAGCCGCTATGCGTTACCTTGGAAGAGGCCGACGAGATGATCGAGACATGCCGCAGCGCAGAAGTGAAGCTCATGTATGCGGAAGAGCTCTGCTTCGCACCGAAGTTCGAGCGGGTGCGCAAGCTGATCGAGCTGGGAGCCGTCGGCGATGTGTATATGCTGAAGCAGGCAGAGAAGCATTCTGGTCCGCACAGTGATTGGTTCTATGACATCAAGCAGGCTGGCGGTGGCGTGCTCATGGATCTGGGCTGCCATGCGCTGCAATGGTTCCGCTGGATGATGGGCGGCGCCAAAGTGAAAAGCGTATATGCGACAATGTCTACTGTACTGCATGGCGAGATAACGAAGGGCGAAGATAATGCGGTTACGATCGTAGAGTTCGAGAATGGTGTAACGGCAATCGCGGAGGACAGCTGGGCGAAGCCTGGCGGGATGACAGACAACATAGAAGTATACGGTACGAAGGGAGTAAGCTATGCGGATCTCTTTCAAGGCAACGCTGCTCTGACCTATAGCGAACATGGCTATGATTATGCGATGGAGAAGGCAGGCTCCACCCAAGGGTGGTCGTTCACCATCTATGAAGAAGCATTCAATCAAGGATATCCACAGGAATTGAAGCACTTCATTACCTGTGTCCGGCAAAATCTAGAGCCTTGCGTAACAGGCGAGGACGGGCGTGCCGTGCTCGAAATCATCTATGCAGCATATGCCTCCGCCCGATTAGGGCGCAAGATTGAGCTGCCATTCCACGCAGCCGTACAGCGGCCGATTGATTTATGGCTAGGTACGGAGAATTAGGTCAGATCGTAAATCATCAATTCCCTTGTGGCAACGAGAAGAAGGCTAGTACTTCCCAGTTAGGGACGTACTAGCCTCATTGTTCTTTCTATTAAAAGGGATTATGAATATATGTTCCAATCCGGATACCCAAATACAAGTACATCTTAGGTAAGTGTAATTTCTTTCATTTCGAGTGGGATCGATTGCTCCGCGGCCTCTGCCTTGCCTTGAACAGCCTTCTGATGCTGCTTCAATCGGACCCTCCAATCGTTCATCTCCTGATCCGTCAATGCATGGAACGTCTCAACCTTCCTACTCGTTCCGTCCTTAAGAACGACAACGAACTTGGGGAATACCGGGACGAACAAGATGCCCACTCGCCCCTGCTCGACACGAATATCGACTACATCTGCCCATGCTGCGCGGAGTCCATACTCATTCCATATTGTCTCCTGATCATAGGTCAGTAGGATATTGGTTCCTGCTGTTAAGGCACGCACGGATACGACGAGATTGCTCCCGCAATAAGCGAATCCAATGCATGCAGCCGCTGCCAGGGCAATTCGCAAGCTGAGCGGCAATTTGAAATCGAGCACGGCCAGAACGATAAGGCCCGCCGAGAATAGAATACAAATGAATGCAATGAACAATCGGGCTGCTGCTTTCTGTTTCTGATATACGACATGATGCATAGCGCATTTCTCCCTTTCCCACAGGTTGTTCAGTAGCTTTATTCCCACTTCGACGAGCTGTACCGATTCCCCTTCCTACTCCATTCGACAATATGCCATTATTATTCTTATTATGCACCTGCACGCTCTATCTTCTCTCTTGTGTTCGCCTTCTTTTGATTCACCAGAGTCAGCTGCGGCAAACAGATGCCTCCTAAAATCAGTACGATTCCTGCCCACTGCAACATCGTAACTTGTTCTCGGAGAACAAGTACAGACATCACTACCGCTGCCGGCAGCTCAGCCGCTCCTAAAATCGTGCCTAATCCAGAACCAATCTTCGGGACACCTATTCCGAAGAAAATGACTGGGATAATAATGCCCAGCAGCCCCATAGGTAATCCGAACTTCCACAGTCCATCTACCAAGGTGCCATCCATAATGAATGCTGGCGGGAACATGAGGAATACAACTACCATAGCTCCCGTAATCATGGATAAGCTCTTCGTCAAAATAGGCACATCGGTTGCAACACGCCCACTCACAAAAATATATATCGCAAACGATATTGCGGAAATCATTCCGAACACCGCCCCTTTCCAGCTCAAACCGGAAAGTCCATGATCAGCGAGACCGCCCGCGAAGACGGTGCCTATAAGCAGGATGATTACCGAAATGATCTTCATCGGTTCAGGGCGCGTGCGCGTAACAACCGCTTCCAGCAATACACCAATCCACGTAAATTGGAATAGAAATACAACTGCTATGGAGGCTGGCAATTCTCCTACGGCAAGGCCGTACGTAATCGAAGTGCAGCTCACAGACAATCCGCAAGCGAGCAGCACCGCGGCTTGCTTCCAGCGCAGCTTATGCCGTGAGAAAAGTAGTGTCATAACCACAAGCATCAGCCACCCAAAGAAATATTGCCCGCCTACAATCTCAGGAACGGTAAACCCTTCTCCGATCCCGAGCTTCATAATGGAAGACAGGGTTCCATAACTGCAAGCCCCAAGGAATACAAGCAACGCACACTGAAGTAATTTCATATTGATGTCAAGCTCCTCTCGCTTATGCACGCAAAAAAGCCCCCTGCGTTCTATAGCAGGGGGCGAACGAAACCAAGCGCTGTGGCAATACAAAGCTGTGCGTTCTGCTACCGAACGCGGCCACTCACACGCCTTTGCAAAATTTCGCCTCTCTATTCACACCTTCAGACACTGTGAATAGAGTTTGGTGCATACCGTTCTATTTATGCCCTTCCATTGTAGTAAGCTTCCTTCACGCTGTCAATGAATAGATTCAATTCGGGCAGCAGCAGAATCCAAGTAGTTCCTCCAACGACCGGCGCAACTTGTGTTACAATATAAGCATCATACGCTGTCAATAAAGATAGGAGCGGCACCATGTTAGCAATTATTTATGATTTGGAAATGACCGTAAAGCGCAAAAAAGGGGCGTTTGCCGAAATCATTGAAATTGGGGCGGTGAAAGTGACGGAGAACGAGGGAACATTCGCCGTTGCTGACACGTTTCAAGCGTTCGTCAAACCGACTCTTTCCCCCAAGTTAACAGATGATACTGTTAATTTTACCGGTATTACACAAGAGGATATTACACATGCCTCCACCCTGCAGGATGTCCTTGATCAATTCATCGCGTGGATTGACACGGATGACTATGCACTATGTTCCTGGGGGCCGGATGATAAATCC
Organism: Paenibacillus sp. UNC217MF; assembly: GCF_000686865.1. Lineage (NCBI taxonomy): Bacteria > Bacillati > Bacillota > Bacilli > Caryophanales > Paenibacillaceae > Paenibacillus > Paenibacillus sp. UNC217MF. Next base: position 17,314 of record NZ_JMLT01000031.1, read on the forward strand.
CAATTCCTAAAAGAATGCCGCCAGAAGAAGATTCCACTGCACTGGCTTCGCAATCATAACAATTTGCAAAAGCAAGTATCTACTGCCCTGAAACGTGAGCATAATCAGCAGATTGGACTTAAGGCAGCGCTGGAAGCACTGGATGTCCCATTCGTCGGGAATCAGCACCGGGCACTGGATGATGCCTACAACACAGCACTCGTATATATACAGATGCAGGAGCACATTCAGTTGACTCGCAATGAGGTTCAAGAACATCCGAGCTATGAGAGCAATGTTGTATATCGAGATGATACAAGCAATGAGGATCGAGACAATCCATTCGCAGCGCTTGCCAATTGGAATATGGACGAAGACAAATAGAACACGGTTTGTCCCGAGATGGGGCAAACCGTGTTCTATTACTTTCCCATTCTATATCAGGGTTGCAGCGAACGAATAATTGCTGTTACGTAATTGCGAATTCATCCGGGTTCGGACCAACTCGCTTATCTTCATTAAGTGCATCGATGCTGCTCAGCTCAGTACTGCTCAACTCGAAATCAAATACATTGAAGTTCTCGCGTATGCGCGATGGTGTAATCGACTTCGGAATGACGACATGGCCATGCTGCAAGTGCCAGCGAATAACCACTTGAGCTGATGTCTTGCCGTGTGCGGCCGCGATCGCAGCGATCTCTTCATTCTGCAAAATATCTCCACCCTGCATCAGCGGGCTCCAAGCTTCCAAATAAATATCATGGCGCTGGCAATATTCACGCAGCTCGTTCTGAGCCAAGCGCGGATGGCATTCCACCTGATTCACAACCGGCTTCACGCTGCATTCCTGCGCCAAACGCTCCAAGTGAGGAATATGGAAGTTGGATACGCCAATCGAACGCACGCGTCCGTCTGCGTAGAGCTTCTCCAATGCTTTGTATGTGTCCACATACAAATCCCGGGAAGGAACTGGCCAATGAATCAAATACAAATCGAGATAGTCGGTCCCCAACTTATGTAAGCTCTCATCGAACGCCTTCAGGGTAGCATCATATCCTTGCTCGGAATTCCATACCTTCGTCGTCAAGAATATATCTTCACGCTTCACACCTGACTCTTTAATCGCTTCGCCAACGCCTGCTTCATTCTGATAAATAGCTGCCGTATCGATTAAGCGATAGCCCGTCTCCAATGCAGTCTTCACTGCATCCTTCACCTGCTGTCCCTCTTCAACGCGCCATACCCCAAGACCTAGCTGCGGCATGCTCAAGCCATTGTTCAACGTAATTTGCATGTTCATTGCCTCCTTCATAAATGTAGCAACAATTTCAGTATAGTCGTAAACGGCAGTCTGGTGCAAACCATCCTGTCCTACCTCATAACAAAGCTATTGTAAACGCGTTTCGGGCAAGCACATTTCACGATTTCCCAGAACTTAATATAACTTTGGAAATAAGTGGGCAGCTGCATTGACTTCCTATCCGGTTGCTGATAACATACTGCCATAACACCAATACCTTAGTTATCTTATAGGAAATATAATGATTAATCAACTATGAACAACGACTCATGACTTCTGTCGACCGGATCACCGGAGACGCATACCTAACTGCATGTTTAGGGTGTCTTCGGTTTTTTAGCATTCATGTTCAAGGGAGGAATGTATATGAGCAGTCAACCAACGCAAATCGGGTTAGATACCATCCATCCGAAGTGGCTGGAGCGAATCGCAGAACAATTGAAAGGACTCAACTATGGATCACTGACCATCACGATCCATGACGGCCACATTGTACAGCTGGAGCGGACAGAACGCACCCGCTTCGAGCTGGAAGGCGCAAAAGAAAGGAGACAATCCCGATGAAAGTACAACGTCGTTTACCTGTACGTATCATCATCCTGCTTTCTGTGTTGACGCTCGCCTTGATGGCCTCCTGCGGACGCAGCGATTCAGGTTCAGGCAAACAGGGAGAAGCAGAAGGAGCTAAGCCAAATACGGCTTCTGAAGAGACTGTGGAACTACAGAACGTTTCCTACGATCCAACCCGTGAGCTATACGCTGATTTCAACAAGGCATTCGCCGCACACTGGAAAGAAGCGGCCGGACAGAACGTCACCGTGAAGCAATCACATGGCGGCAGCGGCAAGCAAGCGCGCGCTGTCATCGACGGCTTGAAGGCCGATGTCGTCACCCTAGCCCTTGCGTACGATATTGATGCTATTCGCAAGGCTGGCTTGATTCAAGAGGGCTGGCAGACACGCTTTGAGCATAACAGCGCCCCTTACTACTCCACGATCGTGTTTCTTGTACGCAAGGGCAACCCTAAGGGAATCCATGATTGGAACGATCTCATCAAGCCCGGTATTCAAGTCATCACACCGAACCCCAAAACTTCCGGAGGCGCCCGCTGGAATTATCTCGCCGCTTGGGGGTACGCTCTCTCTGAGAACAAACAAGATGAAGAGAAGGCGAAGCAATTCCTCTCCGCCCTCTATGCCAATGTCCCCGTACTCGATTCAGGCGCGCGCGGAGCAACGACCACCTTCGTGGAGCGAGGAATCGGTGATGTACTCATCTCTTGGGAGAATGAAGCTTTCCTCGCCACGAACGAGCTTGGGCAGGATAAATTCGAAATTGTCGTTCCTAAGCTAAGTATATTGGCGGAACCGCCTGTATCAGTCGTCGACAAAACGGTGGATAAGCGAGGAACCCGCAAAGTTGCTGAGGCTTACTTATCCTACCTGTACTCAGAGGAAGGTCAGGAGATTGCAGCTAAGCACTATTATCGCCCGCGCTTGGAAGCTGTTGCGTCCAAGTATAAGGCACAGTTCCCCGAACTTAAGCTGCTCACCATTCAGGATGACTTCGGCGGATGGGAAGCCGCGCATCAGAAGCACTTCGCTGATGGAGCACTATTTGATCAAATTTATAAAAAGTAGAAGGGAGCACTGGATATCATGACCACACAATCCGCTCACCTTGACCGATCTCCCATCAAGCCGAGGAAAGCATCGTATTCGGTGCTTCCCGGCTTCCGCTTCACACTAGGCTATACGCTGATTTATATGTCTCTCCTCGTACTCATACCGCTGTCAGCCATCGTCTTGAAGTCATCTGAATTAACCTGGGGCGAGTTTTGGAGCACGGTGCTGGATGACCGTGTCATCGCAGCGTATCGGATCAGCTTTATCGTCTCTTGTGCCGCGGGACTCCTCAATGTCTGTTTTGGATTGATTGTCGCTTGGGTGCTTGTCCGTTATTCATTTCCGGGAAGGCGATGGATAGACGGCTTGATTGATCTGCCATTCGCACTCCCTACTGCTGTCGCAGGCATTGCTCTGACCTCCATCTATGCAGAGAACGGCTGGATTGGACAGCTGTTGTATCCGCTTGGCATACAGAGCGCCTATTCACAGATTGGCATCATGATCGCGCTGACCTTCATTGGCTTCCCCTTCGTGGTGCGAACCGTTCAGCCAATCTTAGAGCAATGGAGCACGGAAGTTGAGGAAGCAGCGGCAACCTTGGGTGCCAAGCGTTGGGCGGTATTCTCCAGAATCATTTTCCCCGAACTCATACCGCCGCTGCTGACAGGCTTTGCGCTTGCCTTTGCACGCGGAATTGGCGAATATGGTTCCGTTGTATTTATTTCCGGCAATATGCCATATAAGACTGAGATTGCACCGTTGCTTATTATGACGAAGCTGGAGCAATATGAATATGCCGCAGCCACGGCTATTGCACTTGTATTGCTTGTTATATCTTTTGTCCTGCTGTTTATCATCAATTTCATTCAATGGAGAATGGGCAGACGCGTTATGCCCCATTAGAGCCAATGAAGGACGAAACTGCACTCCGATTCACCCCATCAACAATACTTGAAAACGCGAAAACAAGGAGATCACCCGTATGACCGATACCTCATTGCTTACGGAACAACCTAAATCCCCCCCTCATACTAGGCGCAAGTCAATGGGAGGCGGACTTCCGCCATCAGCGCCGCAATCTCGCGCATGTACAACGGAATCCCCCTATGTCCGATACCTGCTCATTGCCGCTGCTCTTGGCTTTATTGCGCTCGTCATTCTGCTCCCACTTGCGGCTGTGTTCGTGCAGGCATTCAAGCGCGGAGCTGATGTCTATCTGGCAGCACTTGTTGACCCAGATGCCTTAGCAGCGATCCGGCTCACGCTTGTCATTGCAGCAATCGCCGTGCCTTTAAATGCAATTTTCGGCATTGCAGCAGCCTGGTGTATCACCAAATTTTCTTTTCGCGGCAAGCAATGGCTCATTACTATGATGGATCTCCCTTTCTCAATTTCGCCTGTCATTGCAGGCTTTTTATTTATTTTAATTTTTGGTTCAAACGGATGGTTTGGAGAATGGCTGGACAATCAAAATATTCGAATCGTCTTTGCTCTTCCAGGTATTGTATTAGCCACGTTATTTGTCACCTTCCCCTTCGTTGCCAGGGAGCTCATTCCGCTCATGCAGACGCAAGGAATACAGGAGGAGGAGGCAGCGGCCACCTTGGGAGCAAGCGGGTGGCGAATGTTCTGGCGTGTGACGCTGCCCAATATCAAGTGGGGACTGTTATACGGCATAGTCATTTGTAATGCGAGGGCAATGGGGGAATTCGGGGCGGTATCCGTCGTATCGGGGCATATACGAGGCGAGACGAATACAATGCCGCTCCATATTGAGATTTTATACAATGAATATCAATTCTCGGCAGCATTCGCTGTGTCTTCACTGCTCGTATGTGTAGCATTGTTAACCATTGCATCCAAGCACTGGCTGACGCGCAAGGAGGATTGAGCTGGATAGGTCTCACTTGTCATCGCGTCCAGAATATCTATTGCGATCCGTTTCGCAGCATACGGACGCGCCAGACTCACCATGCTTCGCTTCATGGATTCAAGCAGGGCTGGCTGATTATACGCCTCGCAGAGTCTCATCGCCAGCTCAACGTCCTGCCGTACGACAACAGCTGCACCATGCCTCGCGAAATACCGAGCATTTTCCCGCTCTTGACCAGGCTGCGGGCGCGCGATAAATAGAGGCACCTGCATAGCGAGCGCTTCCGTTAGGGTTACACCTCCCGCCTTCGTAACCATTGCATCAGCGCATAACATCAGTTCATGAATAGAGGACACATAGCCGAAGACATGTACATTGCTCAACGAACGGAATTTCTCCTTGAGTTCTGTCTCCCAGCGTTCATTTCTGCCGCATACAATAATAACCTGGTGATTCGGAATTCGTTCTAATAGTCGAAGAAATCGATTGGATATTGCCTGTGCACCAAGCCCACCCGACATTACTAACGTAGTTCGAAGCCCCGAATGTAATCCATATTTATGGAATAGTGCTTCCACTTGCTCTTCATTCTGCATGGAGGACTGCATCGTGTACTGCTGAGAGTACAAGTCAAATTGATCACGGATTGGAATGCCGCTTACATGCACTAGATCTGGAGCGATTCCGGCTCTCATCATCTGTTCGGCTAATTCGACAGTTGCAACATAGTAGTGATCTGTGGTGGACAATATCCAGCGATGATGGAGATCGTAATCGGTGATGACCGTAAATGTGGGAATCGCCTTGTTCATCTGCCGGACAACAGATGAGACGTCGAAGTAGGGAAATGTACTGATAACGCCGTCAGGCCGATGCTCCAGCAGCAGCTGCTTCAGCTTGCGCTTGCCTAGTGTGAACCCTGTGCGCACAAGTGGATGTGTACGTTCAATTCGGCGCGTTGAATAGTAGCTCCAGCCATAATAGTGAATCCCGTATTGCGACATCGTCTGACTTTGCATAAATATAAACCGAAACATCGCATCCATCATCGGATGCGCCTCAGCCATCAAATCCACAACAATAACCTGCATGCCAAGCCGCTCCATGTGTCCTTTGAGCGCCTGCGTTACCATCCAATGCCCTTCCCCGAAACGGGACGTTAAGATCATAATCTTGTAAGCAGCTTTATGCATTCTTTATTTTCCCTCCTTTCCCTCAGATTATTTTATCTTTCTCTCCCTTCCCACGGATTATAACGTTGGTTCCTCATCAGAGGTTTAACGGAAGTTGGATGTTTTGTGAATATAAGCAAAGAGCCGCCCTAACCTCTCGGAGAGGCGGCGGCTTGCTGGCGGATAGCCTAACTACTGTTCTTCAGAAGATTCAGGCTGACGGAATGGATATTCATAATTAAGCGGCTCATCGAATGTCGCATAGTCGAAGTTAACCATCAACAGCATGATGCGTTGACCCGTTCTCGGATCGCTGATGATGAGGTGATCACGACCAGCAGCCTCAATTTTACCGCGGAATATCTTCGCATTCCATTCCGAGTTGTTCTCATATGTCATATAGAACGTACCAATCTTGCCAAGATTCAATCGCAAAATGTTCTCGATAAAGGATTGTTCTTGCGGGAGCCCCGTCAGAACCGTGCCGGAAGGCGTAATCACATTACCGCTGGCGACCGAAGGAGGCATTGTTGCTGCCTGCTGCGTTGCAACCGGCTGCTGTATAGCTAATGGCTGTTGCATTGACATAGGCTGCTGCATTGGCATTGGCTGATTGGCGAAAGGCTGTACAGCTTGTTGCATTGGCATGCTCTGCATTGACATGTTCTGCATTGGCATACTCTGCATTGACATGTTCTGCATTGGCATGCTCTGCATCGACATGCTCTGCATCGGCATACTCTGCATCGGCATGCTCTGCATTGGCATGCTCTGCATCGATTGCTGCGCCGGATATGGCGTCGGAGTTGGACTGATTGGGGCTTTTGATCCGCAACAAGATCCGCCTTTTGACGTGCTCATTGGAGAAATCGAACTATTACCGGATTGGTTCGGAGTTGGATAACCATAACTCATGTAATTCATGCTACACTCTCTCCTTTACAGTCTCATCTGGACTGATTTTTTAATGAAGCCTCGTTACCCCGAGTACACTGCTGTACTGTCGTCCCCAGTTGGGGAAAAGAAATAATGCGCTCGATACCGACCAGAATTTTGTTGATTGAACCACGTATCTGGGCACTCTCCCGCCGGCCTAAAGAACCACATTGCATAGGAAGCAGGCCAGGTGCGCTCGCCATTGATTGCGCGTTGAGCTAGACGAATATCAGCGTCACGAGCCCATTGATAGAAGCAGCCCTTCAGTGCCTGTTACCTCCCTCCCCCTTTCATTCGTTACCATCATATGTGCGAGTGCCTAATTGGTGACAAACGAAAATAAGCCGGCTCCAATAGGAACCGGCTCATGGTCAGGTGCGAACACTTTTATTTAATTGGGATTGCTTATTTTACAGCTGCAAGCAAGTTTTTAGCACTTTGCTCAGCACGTTGCTTCGCAGAAGCAAGGATTTCTTCTGCACGATCAGGTGTTGCAGCCATGCCTTCTACTACGACATTCTCGTAATCGGTAATGCCGATAAAGCCCATGATCGTTTGCAAGTAAGAGTCAGTGAAGCGAAGACCTGTTGTTGGTCCTTCGGAGTAAACTCCACCGCGCGCTTCGATATGAACCACTTTCTTGCCTCCGAGCAAGCCTTTTGGACCTTCAGCTGTGTATTTGAATGTACGGCCAGCGATAACCACGTTATCGATATAAGCCTTAAGAAGCGTTGGGAAGCTCAGGTTCCACATTGGTGTAATGAATACCACTACATCTGCTGCAATAAATTGCTCCAAAATTTCGTTCATGCGGCCAAGTGTACTTGTTTGTTCTGCAGACAACGCTTCACCAGCGGCAGCTTTACCCCAAGCATCCAACACTGTGCCGTCGATCAATGGAATGTTCTCTTCATACAGATTTACGCGCTCGATTTGTACATCCGCATCAGCTTGAAGTGCAGTCAAATAGTGCTCACCAAGACGAAGACCGAAGGACATTTCAGTTGGTTTAGGATTCGAATTAATAACAAGTACTTTTTTCATCATGTTCACCTCATAATTAAATTCGTATAACATTATTGCCTTACATTCAGTTCTGACAAGATAACTCATAGCCTGCGGCAAATTATGATGTTGACTCAAAATTGTCCGCTTATTTAATGTCATTGACTTACTTTATGTAAGTATAATAAATGTTATAACTTACTTTTGTCAAGTAAATGAGTTAAATTTATTTTTAATTTATATTTTGTATGCTTAACAAAGACAACTTGTCGTTCTGCTCTTTCTGACCCACCACCTAAGTGGCAGAAGCAGTTGCTTCGTCACGCCCACTCATCCGAGAAGCTCTCGCTCGAAGGAGAGCAAATGCATAAATGAGCAGCAACAATACCGCAGACAAAGAGGATACGAGGTACGTATTGCTATAAGTTGTGATTGATGCTACTGCACCAAGCAACAACGAACCGAGAGCCACGCCCAAGTCAATTGAATTGTAGAACATACCTGTTGCTGCGGCATGCTGGTCAGCAGGTACACGCTGCACAGCCCATGCCTGAAATGCAGGCTGCAGACTGCCATATCCAAGCCCGTACATAGCAGCGGCAAGACACAGCATCCCTGTCGATGCGCTGTAGGCCAAGACCACCAGCGAAGCTGCCAACATTATTCCTCCTGCAGGGACGACCGCGAGATGTCCCTTGCTGTCATACAACTTGCCAGCGAATGTACGGACAACCAATATAGATATCGCATTACATAAGAAGAATAGGCTCACATTCGCGATCCCTCTTTCCTGACCGAACATGGTTATAAAGGACAGGATACCTCCGTACGTGATGGTGACAAGAAAATTAAGCATACACGGCAGCAATGCCCGCCGATCAATCCAAGAGCCTTGCGGCCGAATGGTTGCTTGACTCGCAGGAGCTTTGGCACTGCGCAATAGGGGCAGCATTGGAAAAATAATAATGATAAGGACAAACGTCGTTCCAATTAAGTACTCATATCCGTAGCTTTGCAGCAGCCACAAACCAATAATCGGAGCTATTGCCATGGATAAGCTATTAGACAAGCCGTAATACCCCATTCCTTCGCCCATGCGTCGAGGAGGAATAATCCGCGTTGCCAATGTCCCTAGGGCTGTGCTCGTAATGCCAAATCCCGCCCCGTAAATCATGCGCACAAGCATGAACAAGGCCAAGGATGGTACAAATGCATAAGCGCCTGTCGACAAGGCATAAATGAGCAAACCGGCAATCAAAATGCTCATCGCTCGGAACCGATCAAAAAATCTTCCCGCAAATAGTCGGGTCACAATAGCCGACAAAGCGAACAAACTGACGACAAAGCTCACAGTCATGTTGTCTGCTTGATAGGCATCCTTCACATACGCTGGCAGCGCGGGCGTTATCATCAACAGATTCAGTGATACGAGAAAGTTCGAGCCAGCTAGCACTACAAATGGCTTCGTCCACAATGGCTGCTTTTCTTCAAGAATCTCATCGTTATTTCTATAGTCCACATTCATGTCTTTCACTTGTTCGCACCGCTTTCCTGACTCGCCGCTGCCAACCGTTCCTTCTCAGCTGCAGCAGAATTATCTTGAATCCGCTGCAGTTGTTGCAGCAGATGCTGCTCCTCGTCGCTTGAGAATCCCGCCATAACTTGAGCGATATATTCCTGCTCAATGGGAATCAACTGATCCACAATAGAGCGCCCGGCAGCAGTTACCGCCAACCGATATGCGCGCCGATCCTGTTCGCAGGTTCTGCGCTCTACCCACCCTTTGCGCAGCAAGTGCTGCACAATCCGTGTCAAGGTTGGCTGATCTTTCCCGCATCGCTCAGCCAATCCCTTTTGATTAATGCCTTCCTCTTCAACAAGACGGAACAGCACTCCCCACTGCTCAATCGTCATATCATAAGGGCGGAATCTCGCCCCTAACTCCGCAGCTACCTTACGGTGTGTCTGACCGAGCATGTAACCTACCCTTCGTTCCAAATGCAGTACCATTTTGTGTGTTACCTCCTAATATTTCACCTGCACAATCAGAAATAGTTGTTGCAACAACTATTAACTTGTCGTAACAACTATTATAACAATAAGCACTCTAATGTAAATAGTTATATATTAGTAAGCAGATTAGATCAAAAAAAGACGGTTCTATATTCTGAACCGTCTTTGGTCTTATATTATGAGGTGTAGGACTGGTCTGACACGCTTTGTACAATGCTTGACGACCCCATACCACCTGTTGATGCATAGCCTTCGGCCTGTTGAGTGAAAGCTGTAATGCTATTCACTTGACCTGTCGGCTGGAAGCTGTTCGGCACTACATTTTGGTGCGCTCCATGCGTTTGCGACGTAATGCTTTG
>NZ_JMLT01000032.1:0-22946 GCF_000686865.1 Paenibacillus sp. UNC217MF
TGAACTGCACCCCAATTGTTAGACACACTCTAACAGTTGGAGGTGCAGTTTTTTATGACTAAATTTACGAAGGATAGGAAATTGGCGATAATTCAAGGGTACAACCCTGATCTTCTATCGCAGACAGAATACGCAAACGAAATGGACGTTAACAAGTCCCAATTCCAATATTGGCTGAAGCTCTATGAGATGCATGGTGAGTCTGCCTTTACTAACGGCTATACAAATTATTCGGCAAGCTTTAAACTGGACGTACTTAATCATATGGCTCAATCAAAAGCTTCTCTCATGGATACCGCTGCTCTATTCAACCTTTCGAACTTTTCCATCTTGCATTCCTGGCAGAAAAAGATGGAGACAGACGGTTTAGAAGCCCTTGAGCCAAAAAAGAAGGGGCGTCCATCCATGAAGGAAAAATCCAATTCGTCTACTAAACGATCCGTAGTTGAAGGGTCTGTCGAAGCGCTCGAAGAACGTATCAAGCAGCTTGAAATGGAGAATGAGTATCTAAAAAAGTTGAATGCCTTAGTTCGAAACAAGGAACAACCACCAAACAGGACAAAGCACAAACCGTCTGGGAACTGAGGCATAAATATCCGGTGAAGGCACTCATACAGCTGGCTGGTATCCCGCGTAGCACCTATTACAACCTTATAAAGCGTACAAACCAATCAGATCCGAATGCGGATTTGAGAGCTGAGATCCAGTCCATTTACACGGAACATGATGGACGTTACGGATATCGTCGTATTCGTGATGAATTGGCAATCCGTGGGTGGAAAGTGAACCACAAGAAGCTTCAGCGGCTCATGAAAGAGATGGGGCTTAAATGCCTAGTCCGCATGAAAAAGTATAAGTCATATAAAGGGGCTGTCGGCAAGACTGCACCGAATCATCTGGATCGCCAGTTCACGGCGGAAGCGCCAAATGAGAAGTGGGTAACGGACATCACGGAGTTTAAGTTATTTGGAGAAAAGCTGTATCTGTCGCCTATTTTGGACTTATACAACGGGGAAATTATCACCTATACCATTGGTTCACGACCAACATATTCTCTGGTATCTGAGATGCTGGATGCAGGACTGGAGCGTCTGCCGGAGGAGCACCATCTTCTTCTTCATTCAGATCAAGGATGGCATTACCAAATGAAGCAGTATGGCTATGCGCTTAAGTCGAGAGGCATTCTCCAAAGTATGTCACGAAAAGGGAATTGTTACGACAACGCCGTCATAGAGAATTTCTTCGGCATTCTCAAGTCGGAGTTTTTGTACTACAAAGAGTTTGAAAATGTGGAACATTTCAAGGAAGAACTGAAAAAATATATTGATTACTACAATACTAAACGGTTGAAGGCAAAATTAAAAATGAGTCCGGTACAGTACCGAACTCATTTTGAGAAAGCTGCTTGATGAAATAACCGTGTCTAACTTTTGGGGGTCACTTCATTTTGGTGGCTTATTTGTCGTCTTGAAGAAGTATTGGAGCTCACAACAGATGAATGCTTATAATGTCGACCATCATCGGGTACATGGGAATATCGCTCTTACAACTGCAGCTCTAATTAGATTATTTTTTGAAATATAGACTGGAAAATATGGAAATTACAAGTGATGAGAGAGATAATAAATATAGGAAAGACGCCTTGTTCAATGGGATAAATATCGCGGAAGCATATGAAAGGAGTTCACTATGGAACATGAAGCGTTAGCTGCTCGGTTTCTTCATTTTCTGTCGGTGGAAAAGCAGCCTATTAGCTTGGCGTTTCTCAATGAACTTATTCAGAGACATCAAGAGAGAGTAAGATGGGAAACGCTGACGAAAATACTCGATTGGGAAATAGGAAATCGAACAGGAAACTACCTTCCTTCTATTGATACGTACATCGAGCGCATCGTGAACAAAGGGATGGGGGGAACATGCTGGACAAATGCAATAGGGTTTCATTGGCTGCTATCCCGGCTTGGATTTTCCGTTTCTTATATGTACATGGACCCTGGCCACTTGTGTTTGCGCGTGGACCTCGATCAACCTTACTATGTAGATGTCGGGTATTGTGCTCCGCTATTTCAGGCATACCCGCTGTATCAATCTTTTCAAGTGAAAAATGTAAGGGAAGTCTTTACCTATCAGGTATTTCAGAATGAAATTCAGATTATTCGAAACCCCGGACCTACTAAAACCCTTGATCCCAATCCGATAGCATTAGACAAAATGACTCCGCTGATTAGGAATGCGAACAATTGGGATACATCGCCTATGCTGCAAAACATTCAAATTTTCGGCTACATCAATGGAATTCCGACTTCGTTGAACGATAATGTGCTGAAGCAATATTTTCAGCATGAGAAGGTGGAAAGACATCTAAACCCTGACGAGCTGAGAGAATGGGTTACGGAAAAGTTTCAAATCGATCAGCAAATGTACGAAAATGCCTTAAGCATATTCAATGAGAAGAAAACATAATGTATGGAGCTTCATCGAGAATACATGTTATTAGATAGGAAGCAGATCCTATATGCTACCGAAATAAAATTATTTACCTTTTTCTTTTTTTATATCAAACTTTTTCTTAGTTTATTACATAAGATTGAAAAATTGACAGAGTGATTATATCAAAAAATGGTTGACAATGGAATAAATATACTATATAACTAGATTAGTTACATTATATGGGTATAATGTAATAAATTATGAAGAGGAGGAAATGCAGCAATGAAACCTAGTGTGAAACGTCTTCTGGCCACAACACTGTCTACGGCAATTATCTTCTCTGTGACATCACCTGTATTTGCTAATGTTGTTCCTACAGCTACCACTCCAAGCTCGTTTGACATCTCTAGTCTTTCAGAACTTGATAGAATTGAATTGGAATTGAGACAAGTGGACTACGCAGATCTTTTCAGAACTGTAGGTACGAATCTTGGAATAGTTGAGGCTTCTGGTGAAGCAAGCACGTTGGGATTGAAAGGTAAAGCCGCAAAAGAAGCAGCAAAAGCAATGATCAAAAAACTCAAGAATGTTGGATCGCGGGCTTGGAACGAGCAGATAGCTAACTATGTGGATAAAATCCCATTATTGAGCAAAGGAGCAAAAGATACTCTTAAATATTATCTTGGTTATCAAGTGTTAATGGAAGCTTTAAATGTTATGGTTAACTTTACAGGCATGGCAGAGGATGGACTCACATATGCTTTAGAATATATTGGGTTGCCTAAATGGTTGGCTGAAATTGCAGCTAGAGCTATTGTCTTCTTCCTGTTGTAAGGCAAATAAAGGAGGGACTAAACGTGTATATACTGGCACTGATTATACTTATCATTACAGGTTTGGTATCCTTACTTGATATTTTGTTTGGTATAAGTAATTTAGGTGGTGAGGGGTTCAATCTGGCGATTAGAATTTCACGGTTGTTGTTCGTTTCCTCAGCACTATTTTTGTTGGTTCGAAAGGATAAAAGCAGTAAAAAGAAGGACTAGTTCCCACGATTCGAATTGCAAGGAGACAGGACTAACTTGGTATATCAAGGGGGACTTTGAGACGCATTCGTACGAATCCGGACGATTCGAATCATCGCCGAACATTTCAAGGAACAGATCGAGTTTGAATTGAGCGATGCGTTCAAGGAACGAATCAAGCGCAGACCAATCAGTGAACATAAAAATGCACAAATGAAAAGATTCCACGGTATGGGCACGGCTAAATTTCCAGGTATCTTTCGTATGCGAAACAAGCCTACCTCACCGCGTTCGTTGTAAACGCAAAGCGGATGGTAAAGCTAATAGAGCAAAAGCAGCCTATTCCTCAAGTGAGGATAGACTGCTTTTTTCTCTTATGGGGCTCTTTTTTTTTCATTTTTTGGCTTTCAGCTCAATAATATTGAGGCTTTTGTAGGGATCTCCTATAGGGCATCTTTTTATTATTCTGAATGAGGTATAAAAGTTTCATACAATAAATCTAGCTTTACTCAAAGGACTATACATAATTACATAAAGAGACATTTTGATTACTTAATTCTAAAAATAATTTTTTATTTCATCATTGTTCGACAGACAGGTGCTTGCCTGCATGTTAAATTAAGATCGACATTTAGATAAATTCTAAATGTATCAAATTATAGAGGAAATAGAAGATGAAAAAAGTATCTATTGCATCTTTGGCCTTACTTCTTGTGTGCAGACGCTATTAAGTGTAATTGACAACTTTACTGGCGCTGTTGAAGATGCTGTCTATGCAGGAGCACTTGCAGTAACAGGGAACGAGACGGTTGCTTGGTGGATCACTAAAGCATTGATGTTATTGCTATAAGTAAAAGTCCTGAGTACAACTTTTATCTAGAGGTGGTGAGAGCTTGGAAGACAAAAAGTTCAATAAGCTAACCACTGCAACAGCTGTCATTCTCCCAATATTATTTATTGTCACATTCTTTGTTTTGCTCAAAATGAACTACTTGGTTACAGATATTATTGCATATGTTTTAGCTGTTGTTTGGATTGTGGTTACAGTAAGAGGTATGAAACGGCGGAAGTGATGGGAACAATGCTAAAACAGGGACACCTTCGGGTGTCCTTATTAAATATGAGATTGATTCATTAATGGGGGGCAACTTAGTGTCGATTAACACATGATGGGAGGTTTAATATCAAAGATAATCAAAGTCAAAGACAATCATCAGTTCAGCCTGTAGATGAGTTTCAAGCACACAGCAGTCTCCTATGTTAAAACAAATAAACCGCCAAATTGGCGGATTACTATGTTTGCATTGGAATTCTGTTTGGAAACTTTGCGTAAGGAGCCTGCCAGCTTTCATTTAATGAGAAGCTTGTCATGTCAACCATTTATTCGGGTACATGGTATCTTACAACTACAGCTCTAATTGGATAATTGGGGGTTACTTTGGCTGTTTTAAGAAATTAAGGATGCCTCGAAAACGCATCCCTTTTATTATTCTGTATCAGGTTTGAAAACTAAATACAGCACATAAACTATAAGTGTAGCGATACCCAATTCAAATAATAGCCTCAAATAATCCAATTGATAAGCTTCAAAGAATTCACCAACTTTTTGTTCGCTTTGCAGCTCCCACAGAGGAACATACTCCTTGGATTCATACTTCATTTCTCTGCCCCAAACTACTGTCACTGGAACTTTTAATACACCTAAAATTGTGATTACGATCAAATAAATACCCAGGAAAATTCTCTTAATAAGCAAATACAGGACCTCCCATAAAATAGTTGATTCACATTATTCGACATTTCGAGAACAAAACTCCTAAAATAATTTTTATTGTATCATTATTCGACAGACAGGCATTTGACTACATGTTAAATTAAGATCAACATTTAGGATTTATCTAAATATACCCTATTATAGGAGATATAAGAAGATAAAAAAAGTATCTATTGCATCTTTGATTCTTAGTTGCAGTTTGCTCATGTCTGCTGTATCTGCAAGTCTAGACATTACACTGAAAAGCGAAAATGTCCCTGGTTATGAGAAAAGATGATTAGATGTTGACATATTTGATTATTTTCATAGCCAACTTTGTAGTAGCTTACTTCTACATCGACTATGGAGACCATGTTAAAGCTTTTTGGCTGTCAGTTTACTTGGTGATTATGGTTTTTGTTGTTGATTTAATTAAGCACTATATAAAAAAAGGAAACAATAAATAGGTTCAGGCTAAACAAGGTTCTCTCTTTCTTAGCAGATTGCAAGCTAACCACCGTCCTTGATGGAGTTCGTTATGAAGTTCGTTGTATTGTCGGTTTAAACTCTTTAGACCTTAGAATTTCCTACTGGAGATACCAAGGCCTTTGTGTAAATTGCACTCTGATTCAAAATGATCACATCTACGTATCTTGGGGCGTAGGATTAACGGCAGAAGATATTATGTTGTCCATTATTTAATACCTTAAAGGTAGGAGGTGGTATTAATGGATCAGGAAACTAGAAAAATTTTGAAATTTATTCTTAGAACTATTGCAGTTATTTTAGTTCTTGTCATCATCTTAATTGTTTTTGGCGTAGTCCAGTTCATCATCTTGACAAATAGTTAACGGACATAAGGATGGAAAATCCAAATTTATTTCCCTTATTCAGAATAAGGTTTTTTTTATTAATAGGGCAACTTTGTGTCGAGATGATGATATATACATATAATTAGGGTTCTACTGCGGACAGCCGCACCAGATGATGTCTGTTGAACTTAAAGTTATTGCATTATATGTTATTTTCGATTTATTTGTAGGGAAATGGTTGATTAACAACTGTATTACAAATCTCCCGAAATGTGATTTATCGCAATCGCTAGTGGGAATCTATTTACACGGTTCATTGGCGATGGGATTCTTTCCCCCTCAACAAAGTGATATTGATATATTAATCATTGTATAGGAAAACGACCCAATGATATGCACAAGATTATTGCTCGGGAAATAATTCGCCTATAAAAGGATGAATGCTAGAGCACGGCATTCGATATTGGAGTGAATATGGAGTAAGGTAGAAAAGTATTTTTTAGTTCCGAACTCCGTGCTCTAGCTAGGCCTTTACTTATAACGAAGATTATATGAATAATGGCTGATTACAAATCTAGCTCCGGCTGTTCCACTTCTTGAGGAACGGATGCTCGAAGCACCTGAACGTTGGACGTCGCTTGGAGTCCCTTATAGGCAGCATGGATTTTCGTGAATCCCGCCTTACGGCCAATCAGGTTCCCCTCATCATCGCATTCGAGAATGTCCGGATTGGCGCTTCGGAAAGTTGCTTCCTCGGTCACGTCTATTTCTTTATGTATGGAATAGTCGTAAAGTATGACCCTTACATCGATCATGGAGCCGACACTTAGCGAGTAGTCGTTCGATTCCAGCCGGAGGTCTCCACGGGCCGGTTCAGGCTCAACCCAATCCTCAGGCAGCACGGTTACTTTCAAGCTGGCATTGAGCCCTCCGTAAGTGGCTCCAATATAAGTGACTCCAGGCTCATGACCTGTGACCCGACCCGATGCATCGATGTCGGCAATACGGGGATTATCCGAGCTATACACGGCTACGCCTGATATATCGCTGACCATTCCATTACCGTACACAGCTTGAAGTACAGTCGGCATGCTGGTGCCTGATTTTACTTGCATCTCTTTCTCCATGAAAGAAATGCTTGTCAATGTATGTTCTGTAGGAGGCGTGTTCTCGAAAGCTGTCAGCTTCATGAGCTGAAGCTTCCATACCTCTCCTCGTTTCACGGTTCCGGTAAAAATAAACCCGCCGTCGCGAGCTATCGCTGCCTTGCCAACGTCGCTCAGCGTTGGGCCTGGGAGTACTTCGCGGCTTGTCAACTCGCCGTTTACATCGAACGTGACTATCGCATATTCGTATTTCCAGCCCGAGCTCGCGTCTAACATGCGCATACCGAGCAGAGCATATCCGTCTTTCGTACGCACCAGACTTTTGAAGGATTCCGGGTTCGGGGCTGTATATGTTTTTTCCCACTCAGGCTGACCGTGTACGTCCGTCTTGGTGAGAATGGTGACTTCACCCTGCTTCGTTTTTTTACGATTGCCTACCAGATAACCTCCGTCATCGGAAGAGATGATAGAAAAGGCACGCCGTTTCGTATTTGGTTCTTGGAACGGCCGTGACCATACGATGTCGCCCTGCTCATTAAGCTTCATCATAAGCATGCCGTCCTCATCGCCAGGCTCATAATCTGGATAGCCTATGCCGCCAATTACAATATAACCTCCGTCACTGGCGGGTATCATATCGGCAAAGAATTCGCTGCCGATAAAGCGATAGTCTCTATACCATAACTTTTCTCCGTTGCTATCCACCTTCAGGATGTAGCCCTTTTCATAGGCGCTGGCAGAGAACATCCCTCTCCCGGCAATCATAAAGTTGCCATCATCCGTTTCAACAATAGCTACCGGAGTGTGGTGGAATTGACCATCCTCAACAGCCTTGTGCCACAGTACTTGTCCAGACGCATCAAGACGAATGAGATATAGCTTGTCCATCGGTTTGCCGTCGTAGGACTTGTAGGTGCCGGCTACAAAATATCCTCCGTCCCTAGTCTCTATTGCCCGGTACGCGGCATTCCCGGACGAATAATGATCTAGCTTTTGCTCCCATAGCGGCTGTCCTTCTACATCCGTTTTAATGAGATAAGCCTTAACGACATATTGCCAACTATCTTGCCCAATCATTTCCTTCTCCGTAATGCTCCCTACCGTCAAATAACCGCCATCGGAGGTAGGGATGACCGCTTCCCCTCTGGAACTGCTTCCATAATCCCTAAACCATTCCACGGCAGCCCGCGGTTGCGATGGCTCGGCAGCTGCTG
Source organism: Paenibacillus sp. UNC217MF (assembly GCF_000686865.1). NCBI lineage: Bacteria > Bacillati > Bacillota > Bacilli > Caryophanales > Paenibacillaceae > Paenibacillus > Paenibacillus sp. UNC217MF. Next base: position 8,341 of record NZ_JMLT01000032.1, read on the forward strand.
GACTCATCGTGCCCTGTAACCAGAGCGTTAGCATAATTCCTGCAACGCACGCGGCAATCAAGCGTGTACATGTGTTGAACAAATGACGCACCTCTCTCCATGAATTTTTGCTTGATGTTTGATGATTGCTGTCGAAGCAAGCGGTGTGAATAGCCTCTATTATGATTATTCATTGGATCATCATTCCTGTGTATCCCACGAATTGCATAATTCTGTATGACGCTCGAACGGTTTTTAATCCTGCACGATAGGGACGGCCTACCCATAAGCTCCGGTGAAAAAAATAAATGATATTGTCATATTTATGGAAATCGCCTAACTCCTTCCTATTTGCACCAAATAAGTAAGCGCAATTGGAATGATGTTAGCAGCAGTTTGGTTAGGGTGTGGTTCCTTACTCACATGTCGCAAGAAATCGATCCGTAGTTCAAAATGTCGAATTTCCCCATCCTTTTTACCTATATTTGCTGTATGATTAACGTATAGATTGTAGATGAAAATTCTTCTAATGGAGGGAAGCATTATCGAAATCTTATCGAGATTCAAGAAACTCATGTCCATCAACATCAATAGTCTATTTCAGAAGTCAGAAGATCCTGAGAAAACCATTGATGATTACATGCGGAAGTTGAACGATGATCTCGGCAAAGTGAAGGCTGAGACGGCTTCCGTTGTTGCAGCAGAGCAGCGAGCCAAACGAGCATTGGACGAATGCGCGGCAGAAATCGCAAAACTGCAGCGATATGCGGAGAAATCAGCGGCAGATGGGAATGAAGCAGGGGCACGTACTTTTTTAGAGAAAAAGGCAGTTCATTCGGAAAAGTTGCAGCAGCTGCAAACGGTTTATGATGTGGCAACATCAAGTGCATCTCAAATGAAGAAGTTGCAGGACAAGCTGGTCTCTGATATCGGTGAGTTGGAGGCGCGACGTGCAGCACTTAAGGGGAAGCTTGCAGCGACCCAGGCACAGGAACGATTAAATGCAAGCAACTCTATACATGGAGATCAGGCTTCGGCATTCGATGCGATGGAAGACAAGGTGAACCGTGCTTACGACGAAGCGATGGCGCTTGCTGAACTTCGAGATGAGAAGAAAGACGATTTGGACGAACTGATCGAGCAGTTGAAGAAGAAAAAGAATTGAATCTCGATTCATAGGCACTACATATAAATAGATACTTTCTATGCTCTAGGGGTGAATAGGTTGCCGGTTATTGAATATAAATGCCCGAACTGCGGTAGCGGGATGGAGTATGATACGTATTCGGAGATGTTAACCTGTCATAGCTGTGGAAGAGAAGATAATGTTCAGGACATGCAGGATCCGATGACCAAATATGTGTTCACAGAGGAAGATGCTGCGGAGGAATATCACTGCCATAGCTGTGGCGCTGTCATTATCACAGAAGCAGAGACGAGCGCAACGAGCTGCAGCTTTTGTGGATCTGCCGTTGTATTAGGAGATCGATTGACGGGAAATTTGGCGCCGGTGAAGATTATTCCTTTTGCCATTAGCAAGGAAGAAGCAGTGATGAAGTTCAAAAAATGGTGTGGAAAGGGACTCATTACTCCGAAAGGGTTCATGTCGGCGAATCGAATTAAGGGTATAACGGGGATGTATGTCCCATTCTGGCTCTATGATTTGCAGAATGAAATTGAGGTTCATGGCAGCGCCACGAAGGTCAGCAAATACCGCTCAGGCGATTACGATTATACGGAAACAGCACACTATGATTTCTATCGTGAGATTTGCCTGGACTATATAAAAGTTCCTGTGGATGCTTCGGCAAAGATGACAGATGAACTTATGGATAAGCTTGAACCTTTTCCCTATGAAAAGCTTGAGAACTTTAAGACTCCATACTTAGCAGGTTATGTTGCTGAAACGTATAGTTATAACGAGGAAGAGCTGCTGCCGCGGGTAAAGGAAAAAATAAAAGAGTATATTTTTGAATTCATAGATTCAACCGTAACGGAATATACGTCAGCGAAGTATGACAATGTTCATATTCACACGGAGACGCAGCGAGCTGACTATGTTCTGCTTCCGGTCTGGGTACTGCATTATGACTATAATAAACTGGAATATACGTTTGCGATGAATGGACAGACGGGCAAGGTGGTCGGCAAGCCCCCGATCAGCAAGTTGAAGGTGTTCGCATGGTTTGCGGGATTATCGGCGATATTCTTCCTCGTATTTCAGCTTGTGTCCTATTTGTATATAGGAGGGGAATTCTGATGAGAAGGCATCGTGTTATCGCTGTCGTCCTGCTGTTCGCAGCATTGCTGCTCGCCATCCCCATGGAGATGATCACGGGAAGTGTCAGTGCGGCTGCCAAGAATAACAAGCAGCGTATTTATGATTTTGCGGGAATGCTAACCCAAGCAGAGCGCGAGGAATTGAACCAGTTGGCGAATAAATACGGAGCAGAGCGGAAAACGGATATTATCATCGTCATGACCGAAGAAGACAAGGATACAACCCTGATATTAGATGATTTCTATGAACAACATGCACCGGGTTATGGGGAGCCTTATGGTAGTTCCGTCATACTGATACTAAATACGACGCGTCAGGATATTTACTTTGCTTCATATGGGAAAGCACAAAAATATGTAGATGCAGTACGATTGGATGAAATATCGAAAAGGGTAAGTTGGGATATTGGATTCGAGAAACAAATGCGAGCCTTTCGAAACTATATCTTATTGGTACATAAGTATATGGGGATTGCTCCGGGAACCAAGCTGAGCAGCAATTCTCAAAAGACATTTATGAAAATTGCGGGAATTAAACGCGAGAAAGACAAGAAATTGATATTTGATACAGCTAAGGTACTCGGCCCGCAAGAATATAATGAACTTAACAAGTTGGCTATGCAGTATTCTAATGAAAGAAAAACCGATATAATCATCGTTACGATATTCAGCCTGGATTCCTATAGTGCGAAAAAAATGGCGAATGATTTCTACAATGAGTATGGCCCTGGCTTTGATAAACGACATGGCAACGCCGTCATTTTAATGGCGGATGTGCTTCAAAAAGATATCTATGTAGCTGGGTTTAATGATGCGATGACGCATCTGGATGATGAGAAGTCAGATCAAATACGAGATAAGATCACTTGGGATATAAGCAAAGGTAATTATCAATCTGCGTTTAAAAATTATTTGCAAACTACATATAAGCATTTGAGGGCTATTTCAGAGCCCAACTCAAAAGAAGCAAGTAGTGTCGTGGCAGAAACCAAAAAGCAACTTCCCGCCACAGAGACGAAACGTTACATTTTCGACAATGCGAAGCTGCTGAATAATCAAGAGTACGACGAACTGGAAGCTCTGGCGAAACAGTTTAGCGCCGAGAGAGAAACGGACATGATTATCTATACGAATAATAGTCCGAATGCTTATGATGTGAAGATAATGACACAGAATTTCTATGACGAGTATGGCCCTGGTTATGATAAGCGGCATGGCAATGCTGTCATTTTAATGGTAGACATGACTCATCGAGAAGTATATCTGGCAGGATTTTATAAAGGGAAGGAATATCTCGATGATGATAGACTGGATCAAATTCGAGAAAAGGTCACCCCGGATTTAACGGACAAGGAATATAAGCAGGCATTTCAAACATATCTGAAGACAGCACACAAATACATGGGATTCCGTCCAGGGATTAATCCAGAAAATCTCTTATTGAATATTTGGGTTCAACTAGGTGCGGCTTTAGTCATTGGAGGCGGAATCGTTACGCTGTTCGTATATCGTTCCGGCGGACGGGTTACCGTAGATGCCCAGACGTATGAAGATCCGAACTCAGCAGGTTTGGTTGATTATTCGGATCAATATATCCGTACCTGTACAACAAGAACGAGGAGATATAGCAGCAGCTCCAGTTCAAGCAGTGGTGGAGGTGGTGGAACGACCTCGGGTGGTCATTCGCATAGCGGCAGCAGAGGATCATTTTAGGGGAGAGACGGAGGTTAGCATATGTTTTTCAAGAATCAATTTGCAAATGTGGTGGAATGGGAAGAGTTCCGCGATGATATGATCTTTTGGAAATGGAGCAATCGAGAGATCAAAAAAGGAAGCAAGCTGATTATTCGCGCGGGTCAAGATGCGATATTTATCAATAATGGCAAAATCGAAGGGATCTTTCAGGACGATGGCGAGTACAGCATTGATTCCGATATCATTCCATTCCTTTCTACACTCAAAGGTTTTAAGTTTGGCTTCAACAGCGGAATGCGGGTAGAGGTGCTTTTCGTCAATACGAAGGAATTCACGGTCAGATGGGGCACGCGAAATCCAATCCTGATTCCTCACCCGAAACTCCCAGGAGGCATGCCAATTCGTGCGAACGGCACGTTCAACTTTAAGGTGAATGATTATGTTACCCTGATCGATAAGATTGCTGGCGTGAAAGAAAGCTATCTCGTTGAGGATGTGAAGCTTCGGATTACGTCCATTTTGGATCAACTGTTAATGAAATGGATTTCTAGAGAAGGCAAGGACTTGTTCGATTTGCAGGCAAATGCTTTCGATATTGCAAGAGGGATGAAGGAAGACCTCGATATGGAAGTCATGGATCAGGGGATGACCATCACTGGCTTCCAGGTCATGAGCTTCAATTACCCAGAAGAAATCCAAGACATGATTACGAAGACGGCATCCTATGAGATGATTGGCGATATGCAGAAGTATCAGCAAGTTGCGATGACGGACGGGATCGCCTCTGGTGATGTAAGCGGCGGGGGAATGGCCTCAGATATGGCAGGCATGATGATGGGAATGAACATGGCGAACGAGATGATGAAAAATATGAATCAAGTCCAGAAACCGGAAACAGGCGAATCGGCAGCATCATCCGATGCTAGTGCTTCCATTACTTCTGCTTCTACGGAAGGCAATCAGAAGCCGAACTTCTGTCCGAACTGTGGAGCGAAGAATGAAGGCTCTAATTTCTGTCCGAATTGCGGCCACAAGCTGGGGTAACGTCAACCATAATTGATAGATAGGTTGTTCCTAAATAGGGACATGACATTGAAACGTTAGATAATATACAAAAGATAAAACTTTATTACCACAGACCAGCAGGGGATGCTGGAGGAACTGACAACGAGAGGCGTCAAGATTGTACGTCCACTCACGACAACTGATTATAACAATCGAGAATTCGTATTCGAGGATGTAGACGGAAGATGGATTGCGGTCGGAATGAAGCAATCATAGTTCCCAATGGAAATGAGGGTTAGTTAAGAATGCTAGAGCAACAGCTGAAACAATATTTGCGTGAGCATGAAGCGTTCATGCGTGATTTGCGTATCGTTCAGGAGTTACAACTGCCGCAATGCTATATTGCAGCGGGGTACATTCGCAACTATGTATGGGACAAGCTTCATGGGTTCCATAATCGCAGCAGACATGGTGATATTGATGTTGTGTATTTTGATCGCGATGATGTATCCGAGGAACGGGATCTTCGCTTGGAGCAGGCGCTGATTCAGCAGACGGGCAATGAGAAATGGTCGGTCAAAAATCAAGCAAGAATGCACACTCATAATGGAGTAGAGCCCTATACATCAACATGGGACGCACTATATCACTGGCCAGAAACAGCGACGGCCGTCGGTGCGAGATTGGACGATCACGATCAATTGGATATTTGTGCACCGTATGGACTGGAAGATTTATTTCAGCTCGTCGTGAGAAGATGTCCGCAGTTTCCGAATCACAGCTATTATGTTGAGCGTGTTAAGCGAAAGAAGTGGAAGGATCAGTGGCCGCTTCTTACAATTATTGAATAATTGATTGGTTATGGAATGTAATGTTAATGTTTTGTAAATTCCTCATGAGACAGTGGCTTCTGAACATAGGTTAAAGTGAAAACGATGTAATCGTTGGAACGATACCATTGGAAGGAGTCGTGTCTGTGCGTAATCAAGTAAAATGGCTGTTATGTTTAACTCTCATTTTTGCTTCACTGCAGTCTCTATTCGTTCTGCCAGCTGCTGCAAGCGAGGAGTCGGATGAAGATCCGTCAACGACTGTAGTGGCTGCCGCTTCTCCGCTTCGTCCATTTCCACAGCATACTGCCTATGTACCAGGTGTGATTAAGCCGAACAATATTGATCAAGCCAAGATGGACAACGAGGTAAGAAGACTGTACGACGAATGGAAGGGTCGGTATTTAAAGAAAAACCCTTATGTCAGCAACCAATACTTTGTCCACTATAATTTGAACCAGGAATCGGATGATGACCCTCAGGTTGTGACGACAAGCGAAGCGAACGGGTATGGCATGCTGATTACGGCCATTATGGCAGGACACGATAGCAACGCACAAACCTATTTTGATGGTCTCTATCGCTTCTATAAGGCTCATCCGAGCGAAATTAATGGGCAACTCATGGCTTGGCAGCAGAAGGACAACGGATCTGCGATTGTTAGTAACAAGAAAGCGGGAATAAATGCTGCGACGGATGGGGATATGGATATCGCATATGGATTGCTGCTTGCGGATAAGCAGTGGGGCAGCTCAGGCAGTATAAATTATAAGTCTGCCGCCGTTCAAATTATTAATGCCATTATGGCGAGTGAAGTGAACCAATCGGCATGGCATTTGAAGCTGGGGGATTGGGCTGCTGACTCCGATGCGGAATGGGGCAAGGGCACACGGCCATCAGACTATATGCTGAATCATCTGCGTGCGTTCCGAACAGCTACGGGAGATGGTCGGTGGGATACGGTATTGAATCAGACTTATTCCATCATTCAGCAGCTTCACACGGGATACGCTAGCTCTACTGGTTTATTGCCTGACTTTGCTACGAAGGAGTCAAGCGGATATAAGCCGGTTAATGGAGAGTATTTGGAAACAGATAAAGACGGCTTTTACTACTACAATGCCAGTCGGACACCTTGGCGCATTGCTACGGACTATTTACTTACCGGAGATTCAAGGGCAAAAGCACAGCTGACCCAATTGAATAACTGGATAAAGGGAAAGACAGGGAGCGATCCAGCAAAAATCAAGGCAGGCTACCGACTTAACGGGAATCAAATTAACTCCTACTATGATTTGACATATGCAACTCCATTCGCAGTGAGCGCGATGATCGACAGCAGCAATCAAGCTTGGCTGAACGCGTTGTGGACGAACACGACTTCGAAATCGACGAACAGCGATACGTATTTTTCGAATAGCATCCGGCTTCTCAGCTTGATTACAGTGTCCGGAAATTGGTGGAGACCTTAGGCAAAGCCTAACTCCAATGAAAAAAAGCGGTAGTCTTTGACTGGAAATAAGTCTTAGACTGCCGCTTTTTTTGAGCGTACGTGCCGCTAATGTAATGAAAACAGTAAAGCACATTATGAACAGTGTAAAATGCACTCATCATAAGCACTTTGTCGTATATCCCTGTTTACAACTCGGTAATCGGGATGAACGGTTCGGGCTTGTCAGTGTGATCGCCTATCATTTTCTCCATCCAGATCATATCGTACCACTGATCAAATTTGTAAGCGCATTTGGTGAAATGAGCCACCTTCTTATAGCCTAGATGGCTGTGGAATTTCTCGCTTCCGTTGTCCAAATATTCATTCGGCTCACATGGATAAGAGATACATGCGTTCACGTTAATGACATTCTGCCGCTTCAAGGCGTCCTCCAAAGCATAATACAGCTTCTTGCCTAGTCCAGCTCCGCGACAATCCTGTCGTAGATACACGCTTGTTTCAACTGACCAGTCATACGCAGCACGGCCTTTAAAGACAGATGCATATGCATATCCGCAGATTCTCTCGTTTTGAAGGATTACTAGATAGGGGTATCTTTGCAGCGTCTGCCGAATTCGACTTGCAAATTCTTGGACAGTGGGTACGGTATACTCGAAGGTGATCGCCGTATCGGTGACATAGGGAGCGTAGATGTGTAACAGCTCCTGCGCATCAGCTTCTTCTGCCATGCGAATGTAAATTTCTTGGTTCATATACGCTCGCCTTTCTATTAACGTTGTCGTAGTCTATGTGTTGTTCATGATTTTAGCATAATTCTCAACGTCGTACATCATTTTCACTGATCATGATTGGTTTACGATCCTAGGAGACCGTACAGAGTGAAGACATGTGGGATCCGGGAGCAAGCTTGTGCAGGTGGCAGCAGCAGGAGGCTTCAAGGACGTTGTCATCGAACCATTGATGTATGCTCTGTACGGCGCACTGAAATGCCGAGAGTTATTCGATATGTTGATTTCCGCCGATTCTCTATTAGGGAGTCGTTTTTTTTGTATTTTAAATTATTTTTGCTGAACATCGTCTTTTTGAAGATTCATATCGTTAATAGAGATGAGGGGGGAGTACAGTGCTTTCCGATGAGGAGCTAATTACAGAAATACGAAGCGGCAGCCAAGCTGCGATGGAGATGCTGGTCAAGCGGCATTACGCGATGATCTACTCATACATCTATCGCAAGATTGGTAACCATCATACTGCATATGATCTAACGCAAGAAGTATTCATCAAGATGATGCAATCGCTGCCCAACTATCAGAGCCATGGCAAGTTCGAACATTGGCTGCTGAAAATTGCTGTTAATCACTGTCTCGACTACTACCGCAGCAAGCAGTACCGTAACTCGCACATCCAAGACGAACTGGACGAGACGATTCCGGATGCTCATAGCAACGTATGGGACTTATTCCAGTTGCATGACCAGCAGGAACAAGCGAAGCAGGCCGTACTCGCTCTGCCGGAACATCAGCGAGAAGCAATTATTCTCAATTATTATAACGGGCTGAAGATACGAGAGATTGCGGATGTGACGGGAGCAAATGAATCCACGATAAAATCTCGTATTCGTGCGGGAATTTCGAGGCTGAAGAAAATGCTGCTAGGAGAGGAGGGATTGAGAGATGAGCAGGAGCAGAGAAAACAAGGGTAAATCAGTTTGGGCGGATGACATGAATGACGTTAAGGAGTCAGAATATTTTGATTCTGAGCTTGAATCGATATTGCAGCAATACCGTGTGGAACTGCCGGAGGTACAGCGAATCGACTCTACTATTGATGTACTGAGGAAATATGTTCCTGATATAAGAGAAGACGCGCGCGAATCGTCTATGATGAACGTTGGCCGGCGATGGATCAATCTGTGGAAGATAGCTGCTGCTGATATTGGCATGTTCAGTAAGCTGTATTGGATGAGTTGTCTTGTTTTGTTCGGGGTAGGGGTATGGATTGGTGTGACCGTGCAGCAGATGCCTGCTATCGTGGTCATTCTTTTTTCACCGCTTCCGTTCGTGATTGGGCTGTTAGAAGTGTTCAAGGGAAGGGAGCAGGGAGTTCTGGAAATGGAGTTGGCCTGCAAAGTTTCTGCACAGGAGTTAATGCTGTCGCGTCTGCTATTTATATTATTGAATAGTCTTGTTCTGAACACCTGCTTATCTGGCCTATTGTATCTTGATCGTGGCGATATTTCCTTTTGGGGCCTAACGTGGACTTGGTTTACACCGTTTATCATCGTTGCTAGTTCGTCTCTATGGCTGGCTATGCGCATTCGATGTACCGTCAGTTCGATGGTGACCATTAGCATATGGATGGCTGTTGGAATGATCTTGCTTACACGCCCGGACATGCTAACGCACATGATGGATTTACATATATTCATTTTGATTTTGGTTAACGCAGGTGCAGTGTATCTTCTAATCAGACAAGGATGGAAGCTGCTGCGGAATCACACCTTTATTGCGGAAGGAAGCTTAAGCTATGGAGCTAACGATTCAGAATATTTCTAAACAATTTAAAGAGCTTGTTGCCGTCAATCAATTTACTGCAGAATTCAGCTGCGGTGTATACGGCTTGCTTGGCCCGAATGGAGCGGGAAAGACAACATTGCTGCGCATGCTTGCGGATATTCTGCGTCCTACTAGCGGCATGATTCGGTTGAATGGGCAGGATATACGCTCGATGGGAGAGCGTTATCGGGATGTTCTCGGCTACCTGCCCCAGCAATTTGGATACTACAGGCAGTTCACTGGTCGACGATTTCTCATGTACATAACGGCATTAAAGGGGCTAGAAAAGAGGGCTGCAGCTACAAAGGTCGAGGAAGTTCTTCAACTGGTCGGTCTTGGTTATGAAGCAGATTCTAAAATAAAAACCTACTCCGGAGGTATGCGGCAGCGGCTCGGTATTGCGCAAGCATTGCTGAATGATCCGAAGGTGCTGATTCTGGATGAGCCAACTGCCGGGCTTGATCCAACCGAGCGAATTCGTTTTCGCAATATATTATCGGAAATGTCCGCAAATCGGATCATCATATTATCTACTCATATTGTGTCGGATATCGAGTACGTTGCCAAAGATGTGCTGCTTATGAAACAAGGATGTCTGCTCAAGCAAGATAGGCTCGTCTCTTTATTGGAAGAATTGAAGGAATCGGTATGGAAGGTTACCGTTGATGAAAGTCAGCTCCCCATTTTGAAACAGCGTTACAAGATAGTCAATATCCTTCGCCGTGATAGTGGGGTTGAGGTTCGTATCCTGTCTCCAGACAAGCCGCTGCTAACAGCTCAGCCAGTGGCGGCAGGATTGGAAGACCTATATTTGCATTACTTTAATGAGGGGATTATGCAATGAGACAGTTATTGAGGTACGAGCTGTTGAAGATCGTATCGCGCAAGAGCGTATTTATTGTTGGTCTATTAATTGCAGCTATCTATACGGTGGTTATTGCATTTCAAGCCGAATATTATCAAGATGGGTTTAAGGAATACCGCTCATATGCGCGTGAGATTACAGCAGAAGATATTCAGCGGGTGGATGAAAGATACAAGAGGAGCAACTGGCATCAGCTGCCGATTCAAGAAAAAAGTATTATGGAGGATATCTCGGGAATGCCCAATATGCTGCATAAATACGAAGAGCAATTACTAGACATTGAAATTCGGCTTATGTTAAGTCAGCCTGACTCATACGAATATAAAAAAACGAAATTAAATGAAATACTACTGTTGGAGCAAGGGCCGCCAACCGCTCAATTGTACTATAACAAGCCCTGGGCCGAATTGCTCTATATGGTCGATCAATTTGGTGTTGCCTTCATGGGTGCCATGCTGCTCATCGGTCTATCTCCCATCTATTCAGCAGAATATGCAACTAAGATGGACAGCTTGCTCTTAAGCAGCAGACATGGGCGAAGCAGGCTTATTCATGCAAAATGCTTAGCAGCTATTCTGTACACCTTGTTGTGTGTCCTATTATTTCAGTTGATCAATATGGGGGTAACGGCTTTGTTGTTTGGCAACTTGGATGGAGCCACCACACCTCTTGTTAATATGAGAAGGTATGGAGACACACGTCCATTTGCAGAATATCCGTATTCATTCACCGTGATAGAGTACTATTTTATTCAATTAGGGGTGCAAACCTTTGGCTGTGCAGCATTTGCGCTTGCCGTGACGTTTATTTCCTCACTTAGCCGTTCATCATTGGTCACGATGTTGCTAGCGGGGGGTGTACTTGGAATTCCCTATCTACTATTGGATGTGCGTAATATTCGTTATCCGATTATCGAATGGATGGTGACATTCGGCTACAGTCAGTTTATCCGGGTTACGCATCTTTTCAACAGCTTCCGTACAGTTAATTTCTTTGGGGAGCCTATCCTATATCCGATAGCTGCATTAGCAGCTCTTTTGGCAGTGACGGCCGTCTTTGTATGGGGAACATACTTGTTATTCCGCCGACGGCAAGCATGTTAGTGGTGACAGAGGATGTTGGCTAGGTCTTGAGGGCTGTTGAACAAGGAAAATGATGATTATAAAGGGGAAAACATTCGTTGAGTGCCAATCAAAAAAGCTATTGAATTAAATCCTTCATCTCATTTTCCTTACAATATTTTGGGGGAAATTTATGTTGAGAAGGAAATGTGGCAACAGGCCGCAGATGCGCAGATGCCTTGAACCAATCTTTGATCATACACCCTTCAAATGAAGCTTATAACAATTTGGCTATTGCCAAATATCATCTTGGACAAATACAAGAAGCTTCAGACTTTTTTCTTCAATGTTCCCGAAATTCTGATTATGCAATGTACAGTCATGTTAAGTGCTTAATCGAGCTTGGGAGAAAAATAGAAGCGAAGAAGAAATTAGATGTATTTTCTGAAGATGATGATGATTTTGTCGGTGATGTAGAAGTTGCAGAGTTATATCTTGAATTAGGCTGTTTCAATGAGTCTATTTATTGGTTTGACAAAGGTTGGGGACAGTATTGGAAAACACCAGACTGGGTTAGTAGATTCGTATACGCTTTATGTAAAACCCAAAATGAAAATCGAGCTCGTGACATCTTGAATGAAGTAATTCAACAAAAAATTGAGGAAATAAAAGAAGCTCATGAAGATGATTGTGACGAGGATTGGACAGAAAGGGAGAAAGAAGAGCACATCAAGCAATTGCTTGATGAGAAAAAAGAATATGAGCATATGTTTGAGAAAATTTCATTAGGATTTATTCCCTCGATGGAATTTAACACTTCAATGAGCTCGGGCTGTTACTTGTTCGGATGTAAACGACACAATCACCCAGAGTACCAAGAATTCGTCGAATCTTCACCATCTGGAATTGGAGCTATACGATTATGTCAACTGGTTTAATAAACATCGAATTTACGGAACGCTGGGAATCTGACGCCTGTTCCGTATCACCAAGAAGCCTTTTCCTGTCTGAAATTTACTGTTGACAATCCAATATATATAATAAAGGAAAGCAGGTTGTTTAAAAGGAGATGACGAATTGGTAACCAGTGTAATCAGCAAAGAGATATTTAAATTAGAGCGTAAAAGACTTTTTAAGAAACCTATCATTTTTATCGCCTACAATGACGGTTTCTATTTTCAAAATCCAAATGGTGGCGAAAGAGTATACTTCGAGAATATAATTAATATTTTCATCGAAGAGCCTTACAGGTTTAGTGAAAAAAGCTTTGTCATATTATATAAAAGTGCCAATGGAGAAGAATGGAGATTAGATTTAACGAAGTCTTTATTAGGCAGGGGTGTAGAAAAGCTTGAAAAATTGTTTGAACAAGAATGGAGGCCACTATTAAGCAATAAAGAAACAAGTGAGACAATTAAATGGTTTAATGCAGCATATGCTATTTTTGCTGTAGCAACTTGGAGGGATTTGGGAGTGTTTGGCGGAGTGGTTCCTACCGAAGGGGCTAAAGAAGAGGAATTTTCTATTTTAGCAGCAGATTGGGGAATTGAATCCAGAGAAGAAGCAGATGAAGTTATGGAATTATTATTTTCCGTCTATACGAATGCACGGTACATAGAAGAATTAAAAAAATCCAAAGAAGAGGCAGACCCATTTAGATATGAATTGTGTCATGTTATCAAAGAAAAAATGGGCGATAAAGGGGTGTTGGCTTGGGATTTAGTTAGACTTATCCATGTAGCTTCCATGTGCTATATTGCAGGTATCTATACGAAAGAAGAAGCATTGGATCTATGTTTACAAGCTGCAGAAATACTGCAAAGAGTTTATTCGAGTTTTGATGAAATGGGGCAAAGCTACTTGCTTGGATATAGTTTTTGGTCTGAAGAGGACTTGAATGGAAGAACGAATAAGGCAAGAGAACGCAAAGATATTCATGAAATGTTATTAAAATTAGAAAACGGCCCTTATAGCTTAGACTTTCATCTTCCATTGAAAAAAGACTGGTAATTATGAAAGGATTCGATTAGATGCAAAACAAAAACTCGTGGCCCATTTCCATGCCGGATCAGTAATACAGATAACCTTCAGCGGATTAATTCATGTACCAAAAGTATCATTTCCATATTAATTGGGATAGCGATAGAGGAAGGATTTATACCTTCGGTTAATTCCAAGTTTGCAAACGGTAGTCGTGTTTACAAGCACGTTGGACAATACCATCAGACCTTTGGATTTTGTACGCGAATACATTGTTAAGTCGATGGTTAAATAAATGACTAAATCATAGGGAAATAATTATTCTGCGCAAAAACAGCCAGCGATTTCTTCGCTTTAAGTTGTAAAGCAGATAAATATTTGTCATTCAACTAACTGGTACTTTAGTATAACTATTGAGTATGTAAGGTGGACGGGGACAATGGATGATACATTTGTTTGGGGGATATTTGTAGCCGATAGTTCAAAGCCATTCCCTAATTTCTTTCCAGTTGGACTATTTACAACACGTGAATTAGCTATTATCCAAATTGAAGCCATGCCCAGAGATAATAATTATCAGCTACTTCGGATGCCGATAAATAAAGACTTTTCGTATTTCCATAAAAAGAGTGGAAAGTTAGTTGGAATGGATGCTATTCATCACGAACATTTTCATTATAATGACGAGTCAAATTAATCATTAAGCTCCCTCAAAATGATTAAGTTTCCTCACTCAGACTCATGAATTCGCAGGATTTCACCCTATGGTAAATGTGAGGGAAGAAGACTTGTAGTAGCCGGTGACTTGGGGATCGTAGCAAGGGCATGCGAAAACAAAGGTGAGGCATCAACCACCTATATTATTCCATATGCGCACGTCTCCACTTCGCCTTAGCGATTCTC
>NZ_JMLT01000033.1:0-21759 GCF_000686865.1 Paenibacillus sp. UNC217MF
CTCCATTTTGAGTCGTTGGTTTTCTTTCCGTAATGCAATAAGTTCATTTTCTTCTGGAGAGCGGTTGTCCTTCTCTGAGAAGGAACCTGTTTGGTGGGCTTGTTTAATCCAGCGATCCAATGCAGATGCACTCAACTCATACTCACTTACAATGTCTGCTCTTGATTTCCCATTTTCGTATAGCTGAACCATCTGTTTCTTGAATTCATCTGTAAATGTGCGTCTTATTCTTGGCATAGTAGATCCGCTCCTTGTTATGATGTGTTAATTCTACTAGCCCTTAATTTTTCTGTCCAACTAAGTGTAGCCGATCTAACACATAATGAAAACAAGCAGCTTTCATGCCCCTCCCCTTTAATATACATTACATCCCCCACAAAAGTTTCCACGGACTAACAAATAAAAAACCCCTCCCATAAAGGAAGGGTCTCAACCTATACAAATCAATACCATTACTTCTTAGCTGCATATTTCCGCATATCGAAGGCAACAGCCGCTACGATAATCGATCCTTTAATAATCAACTGCCAATACGGGCTTACGCCGATGAAGGTCAAACCGTAGTTAATGACCGTAAAAATAAGCACGCCCGTCACTACACCAGGAACCGTTCCGATGCCCCCAGTGGTTGACACGCCGCCGACTACGCAAGCGGCAATCGCATCCAATTCGTACATATTTCCGTAGTTATTCGTCGCTCCCCCGGTTCTTGCCGCTTCGAGAACCCCGGCCAGGCCATACAACGCGCCAGCAATGGCATAGATATACACTAGGTTTTTGCCTACATTAATGCCTGATACCCTTGCTGCCTGCTGATTCCCGCCGATCGCATACATGTTTTTGCCCAATCTCGTTTGGTTGAACACAACCCATACGATAAACGCAACTGCGATTGCAATCACCACAATAATCGGAATGGATACGCCGCCATATCCGATGCTTCCTGTACCGAAATATTCTTTAAAATCAGGCCGCAAGCCGCCGATCGGCTGCGAATGATTTGGAGCCGTGTCAAAGTACAAGGAGTTGACGCCATACACAGCCACCATCGTACCTAAAGTCGCTATGAATGGAGGCACCTTGAACTTCGCGACGATTATACCGTTAATGAGTCCAAATATTAGGCCTACAACGACTGCTAGTAGAATCGGCACGAATAACGGCAGTTCCTCCAGATCAGGGAAAAACCTGCGCGCATAATCGGTTGTCTGCAGCATGGACGCCGATACGACCGCGGATAAACCCACAATTCTGCCTGCAGACAAGTCCGTACCGCCTGTAATGAGCACAAATGCAACGCCCAGGGCGATAATGACCCGTGTAGATGACTGATTCAGGATATCCCGGAGTGGATTTAATCCTATAAATGAAGGATCGTAAATCGCAATTCCAATGATAAGAACAGCCAAAACCATATAGATGACATTTTGGGAAATAAAAGTTTGAATTCGCTTCGCGTTCATCGTAGATCTCACCTTTCTCTGCCGCTTAATGCTGCGCCGCTAACCGCATAATTTCCTCTTCCGTCGCTTCCTTCCCATTCAAAATCCCGGTTAACCGCCCTTCGGACATGACCATAATGCGATCCGACATCCCGATGAGTTCCGGCATTTCCGAAGAGATCATAATAATGCTCTTGCCCTGCAAGGCCAGTTCAGCAATGATCGAGTAAATTTCATATTTAGCCCCAACGTCAATGCCGCGGGTAGGCTCATCCAACAGCAATATATCCGGTTCCGTCAGGAGCCAGCGTGCAAACAGCACCTTTTGCTGGTTCCCGCCAGACAGGTTCATGATGAGTTCGCGCGTAGACGGTGTTTTGGTTCTCAATTTCTGAACCATCGCATCCACTTCCGCCTTCTTCTTCTTCCCGTCTAACAGGAAATAAGGCTTGCGATAGCGCTCCAAATTCGCGATTGCCGCATTCTCATGAACCGATAACACCGGGAAAATGCCTGTCACGCGACGTTCCTCCGTTAACAATGCCATACCATGTTTCTTCGCAATGACGGGAGAATCGATCCGTACCTCATTGCCTTGAATCGAGATGGTACCCGATTGAATGTCCCGAAGTCCGAATAAGGCCTCCATCAATTCGGTGCGCTGTGCGCCTACCAATCCGCCGATCCCAACGATTTCACCACGGTGCAAGTCAAAACTCACATGGTTGAACGATTTTGGTAGAGGGGAGGTCAGTCCTTGAACTCGCATCACAACCTCGCCGGGCACGTTGTTCCGTGGTGGGAATCGGTTCGTCAAATCGCGTCCAACCATTCGAGAAATAATCAGATCCGTTGTTAATTCGGATGCCGGCCACGTCCCGATTTTTTTCCCGTCTCTCATAATTGTCACTTCATCCGATATCTGAAGGATTTCTTCCATTTTGTGCGATATATAAATAATGGCGACGCCATTTTTTTTCAACTCTCGAATGATTCGGAACAGTTGCTCAACCTCGACATCAGTAAGCGATGACGTCGGTTCATCCATCACAATGATACGGGAATGGAACGATACCGCCTTGGCAATTTCGATGGATTGGATTTTGGAAACCGATAACGTATGAACCATTGTCTCGGGCTGCAACTCGATGTCCAGCTGTTTGAATAAATCACGCGTATCTCGCGCCATGCGCTTATGATCGATAAATTGAATAGGGCCAATCCCTCTCGTCGGGAATCGTCCCAGCCAAATATTCTCCATCACATTTCGGTAAGGTACAGGGTGAAGCTCCTGATGAATCATCGATATCCCGATATTCAATGCCGTTTTGGAGTTCGGAATCTGCACAGCTTCGCCATTCACCATAATCTCGCCTTCATCAGGGGTATAGATCCCGAAGAGGCATTTCATTAACGTTGATTTGCCCGCTCCATTTTCGCCCATCAGTGCATGTACGGTTCCAGGCCGCACTTGCAGCGTCACTTGATCCAACGCCTTAACTCCTGGAAATTCCTTGGAGATGTTGTTCATTTCGAGCACAAACTCATGCTGTCCCATCCCTTTCGCCCCCTAAGTCTCTTCGTAAAAAGAGGAGGTACGAATAACGAATCATTCTACCTCCCCAACTTGAAGCCAATAGTTCAACGGTTCACATTACTTCGCTTCAGCCATATTGTCTTTCGTAATTTTCTTATAAGAAATCCAGATATAATGATTATCCGTGATCTCATAGCCGACATTTTCCTTCGTAGGTTTCTCGCCCTTCGCCAGCACGCTTGCAAGCGTGATCGCAGCCTTTCCTTGGTTCTTCGCATCATTCAGAACGGTTCCAAGCAGGGTTCCTTCTTCCAATGCCTGCAGCGCCGGCGCTGTCGCGTCGACACCTACCACAGGAATGAATTTGTTATCCTTGAAATAGCCATTCGCCTTCAATGCCTCAATGGCGCCCAAGGCCATATCGTCATTGTTCGCAAAGACGGCTTCAATCTTATCGCCATGTGCAGCCAAGAACGCCGCCATCTTCTCTTGCCCTTTTACGCGATCCCACATCCCGGTATCTTCCTGCAGCTTCTCAACTTTAATCCCCGCGTCTTCGATCGCTTGGATCGAGTACTTCGTACGGAGTTCAGCATCCTGATGACCAGGCTCCCCTTTTAACATGACATATTGCAAAACGCCATCCTTGTTCTTATCCGCTCCCGGGTTCGCCTTCCAGTAATCCGCAATGAGCTGACCGGACATCGTACCGGATTCTTCGGCCTTTGCACCAACATAATAGACTTTATCCCATTTCTTCATATCTTCCGGCAGCGGCTCGCGATTCAGAAATACAACCGGAATGTCTTTGGCCATCGCCTTATCGATAATGACACCCGCTGCCGTACGGTCAACAGGGTTAACGACCAAGGCTTTAACCCCTTTCGTGATGAACAAATCCACTTTATCGTTTTGGGTCGGCTGTGAATTCTGACTGTCCACGATATCGGCTTGGGCAATCCCTTTCGCTGAATCCGAAATCGCATTCCGTACGCCTGTCATGAACGTATCGTCGAACTTATAAATCGCAACACCTACTTGGGGTTCACTGCCGCCATTCCCACCTGAACTTTTCCCGTTTGCGCAGCCGCTAACAACTGTCGCAATTAATGCACTCGCCAGAATCAAAGCTGATACTTTCTTCATCTGATCAAGACCTCCTCAACATCATTCCTGAATACCCTAGAAAAGAATACGCTTTCATTATGATGGATTCTCATGGGATCCGGTATCGAAAATCCTCCTGAGTTCTATCGAAATTCTCATCACCTTGCGCACTGAGTTATTTTACAAACGGAAACAACAGCTTCTGGTTTTCTGGCCACAGCATATTGTCCAGATCAATTAGCTTAACGCCTGTATCTATTCTTTCAGGTACGTTTCGCCCCTCAATAATGTCGACGGCGTACTTCACGGCGAGATATCCGTTATTAAATGGATTCTGAAGAACCAACCCCTGAACAACTCCATCCTGCAACAACCCCATTGTCTCGGGTGGACTATCGAATGCGATCACCTTCACACTTCCACCATGGCCGGATCGTTGAACCTCACGCCCTACGCCAATTGAAGATTCTGCATTAAGTGCGACTATCCCATCCAGACTCGGATATTGTGCGAGCCATCTGCGTGTGATCTCCTCCGCATTTCGTTGATTGGACTGTGAATATTGAATATCCACTACACGAACATTAGGAAATCTGGCCACATAATCTTGAAACCCTTCTTCCCGTTGATTCGCATTTTTGGCTGCCGCTACAAAGTTCATGACCGCAATTTGACCCGATTCATGAATCAATTCGATCATTCGCTTCGCGGCCAGCTGCCCTGCTTCATAATTGTTCGTACCGACATACGTCTTCACACGTGCGGATCCAACCTCTGAGTCGATGGATATGATCGGTATGTTTTCATAGGCAATTCGATCAGTCGCTTGTGCTAACCCCATATAATCACTCGCTGCAAGAATGATGGCATCCGGACGGTTCTGAATGGATTGATTCACTAATTCAATCTGACCTGGAATATCATCTTCATGATTCGGAGCCAAGAATTGAAGCTTCACATTGAATTCCTTGGCTGCAGCCTCAGCCCCGCTCTTCAGCGTGTTCCAGTAATCGCCTTGATTCATTTTGACGATCAGGTCAATGGTGAGCATATTATCCGACATCATATTGGACTGGATGGAACAGGACGACAGCGAGAAGGAGAGTGATAAAATCACGATTAACAATAGATTCATTCTTCGATTCACGACTCTGCCTCCCTATCATCCCGGACAATGGGAAGCCAGATTTTGACCGTTGTGCCTTCTTCCAGCTCACTCTCGAACTCCAGACCGTAGCCTTGACCGAAGCATAGCTGGATCCGATCATGTACATTTTTCACGCCAACGCCTGACCCACTTTCACTTCTTACCTTCTTCGTTAGAAGACTGTTCACAATCTGAGGACTCATGCCTAATCCGTTATCCGTTACTTGCAGCATCAACTTATCTTCTACAATAGCGGCTGTTATGGTGATCTTCCCTTCCTCCTGCATCATCTCAATCCCATGCACGATCGCATTTTCGACAATTGGCTGCAAAATAAGCTTCATGGTCATACAATCCAATGCCTCATCCTGGATATCTATTGCATATTGAAATTTGCGTTTATAACGGATGGTCTGAATGATTAAGTAATGTCTGACATGTTCAATCTCTTCTTGCACGGTGATGATGTTCTTCCCTTTGCTCAGGCTAATCCGGAAAAATCGCGATAAGGATGTAATTGCTGTAACAGCCTCCCTTGTTTCTCCCCGCTCCGATAGCCGGATGACCGAATTCAAGGTGTTGTATAGGAAGTGTGGATTGATCTGTGCCTGCAGCACATCAAGTTCACTCTTTCGCTTCGCCTCTTGCTCCACAATAATCTGATCCATTAACTGCCGAATTTGCCGAAGCATCATGTTGAACCTACTGGACAATTGGTCCACTTCATAAATGCCCATCGTCGAGATCGGTACTGTAAAATCCCCTTCCCCCACGCTCTTTACCGATTTCGCTAAATTCTGAATGGGCAGTGAGATTCTCGCAGAGACGACGATCGACACGAATAGAACGATCAGAATGACGATGACGAGAAACCACAGTATAAAGGTATTTAGTTCAGACTTGGTTGTTACGATCTCATCTTTGTAGGCGACGCCTACAACTTTCCAGCCGATCGGATTTACCGTTTTGACGGTAATCAGCTTGCTCTCGTCATTGCTGCTATCTTGGAAGCTTCCATATGCGTAGGTAAGGACGCGTTCTAAGTTCTCATACTTTAACCCTGCATAAATCAGTTGCTGCTGCGGATGGTAGACGATGTTGCCGAACGAATCGATAATGTAGATATAGCCCCTCTTGCCAAAGGATACTTGCTTGCTTAATTCGTTGATCGTCTTGAAGTTCATATCGATAACTAGCACACCCTGATCGGGCTGCCCTCCCCCTGTACGATACCCAGCTTGCTTACTGATGGAGACGGCCCATTTGTAAGTGGTTTTAAATAAATTCTGAATATGAGGCGAGGAGAACGATAATTGATCTGGGCGCGCCATAGCGGCCTCGAACCAGCTTTGCCGCTCTAATTGTGTATTGCTCCGCATGGTCAGTTGAGGAGTGTTGAAGACCAGCTTTCCTTGCTTGGTAAACAAGGCGATCGAAATCAAATCTTCTCTTGTTTTCATAATAGATTTCAGCTGCTCTACTAAAATAGGATTCGTCACAGAAGGACTCCTACGAATCAGGTCCTGAACGACGTCGAAGATACTTGTAATGTTGTTCACATATATCTCCAAATTATAATTGACCTGCTCTACGACTTGTTGAATATTCAAGTCCGCATTTGTCTCCGCCGTACTGGAAAATTTGTTATACAGCATGATGCTGACCATACACACCGCCGCAACGGTTATGAATATAAATGTTTTTGCGATAATAAACTGAATGCTCTTGACGTTGATCATGCCACCTTCACCCTCGATCCCGATTGCGGTATTCCTTGGGCGACAATCCGTAGCGCTTGCGGAAGCTAAAGCTGAAATAATTCGGATCCGCATACCCAACCCTCTCACCGATCTCGAACGCTTTGAGATCCGTTGACCGCAGCAGCTCCTTCGCCGCTTCCATTCTCAGCTCCAGTAGGTAGCTTACGAAGGTGGTTTTGGCTTCCTTCTTAAAAATATGACTGAAGTAGCCTGTGCTGATGTGCAAATGCCTGCACACCGTATGAATCGAAATATCCAGATCCGCATAATGAAGCTTCATATACGCTTTTGCGTCATCCACCAGCTTCTTGTAGCCAGTCTGCCGCTCGACGGCGATGCAATTCATAATTTTCATACATTGATGAAGCATCCAATTCTTTGCCTCTGACGCATTATTGCATTGATAGATTTCCATCAATGGATGTGCGGCACCTCCGAGGAACTGCTCGTAGTTGACGTCCATATCTTTCGCCACTTTCATCATGGCTGTCCAAATTTCGATCCAATAGATTTGAAAATCTTGCAGCGAAACCGTGCTGGATTCCACGACATCAAATAACTCGCCCATCATCGCTTGCGCTTCTTCTATCGTCCCTACCTTCATACAGCGGATTAAGGCCTGCTCCTTCATGTCGTCGAATACAAGTGGATTCACCCGCTTCGCCTCTACATCTTCAATCCAGATGACGCGATGATTTCCGTGAATCAATCGATAATGCAGTGCTTGTACCGCTTCCTGGTAAGAAGATGCCAACTCGGACAAATCATTCACGACAGTTCCCACGCCAATCGTTACCGTTATTTTGAGAAATCGATGGACACTCTGAAGAATTTCTTCTACGATCCCGATCGTCTCCTGACTCATCCTATCTCCCTCTCGGCTTGCGCTCATCGTTAACACAATGACATGATCATGGTGAATAAATACCCGTCCCGACATATGCTTCAGCACAAGCTCCTCAGCAATATTGCATATGGCGAATTGCAATAAATAACGGTTCTTCTCTTCTTTGTTATGATCCATTTGAATCGCAGAGACCAAGTAAGCGATACCCGATAAATCAATCTCATAGCGCTCACATTTCTCTTGAATGTCCTCCAAAGAGCATTTGCCGGTAAGAAGAGAAGATAGAAACACATGCTGCAATACAGGTAAGCTCTTTCGATAATGATCCTGTAGCGTTAGTAGATTGTTCTTCTCCGCAACCTCCTGATCCATCTGCTGCTTGACCTTCACCAATGCGGCTTGCAAATCCGCAGCGGAAAATGGCTTGAGCACGTATTCGTCTATATGGAGTTTGATCGCCTTCTGCGCATATTCAAATTCATCGTAGCCCGTTAATATCATTATTTTCATTGAAGGATCATGACTGCGAATCCACTCCGCTAGCTGCAATCCATTCATGAAAGGCATATGAATATCGGTCACCACAATATCCGGTTGCAATCTTTCTATGTACTCCATTGCCTCTTGACCATTCTCTGACGTCTCCACGACTGTAAACCCTAATGACTCCCAATCCATTTCATGCAGCACACCTTCTCGTACGTCTTCTTCATCATCAACGAGTATTAATTTGTACATGGACATCCCCCTTTTATGAGAAAAGTTGAAAAAAAAGCCGGCAATCGAATGCAAGCGTAAAGTCGCTTTCAATTACCGGCTGTTGCTCGTATGAAATTATTATTCGCTAGTGAATTGACTTCACCTGTATAATTCGGAATTAATTGACCGAATCTTCCGCATGCCAGTCTTTATCTAACCCCATTTATAATGTCTTGAATTTGTTGAATGTGCCTTTCTTCATGTACATACGTTGATTTCACCCAATCAATCAATAACATCTCTTTAAAGGCAGGGTGAACAAAATGTCTTCTACTCAGTATCGATGGATCCTCTAAGGCGTTTAGCATCTCAACAAATTGTTGTCTAGAAATGTTTAGCTTTGCAATGATGTCTTCATATTCGAAACGTTCATCCGTTGGCTTTACAATGTCCGGAGCCGCTAGCTTTATTTTTCTGTCTAGTAAAGAATCGATTGGCTTGTGTTCCACGGATGATTCTTCTGTGTTCTGTAACCCTCTCTTAATGGCTACGACATATACTTCTTCCACCTTGGCAAGGTGCTGACATATCTGACCAATACTCCAACTATCTTCGTCTTTCCGTTCGTTTAATTGGTCTTCAGTTAATCCTTTCAGAATTCCGAGCAGTTTGTCTCTTGTTTCTTTTATGTTTTGCTTGATTTCTTCCAGTTCCATAGAAACCTCCCTTTCATTAATTGTTGTGATGAAACGTTTGGAACATTACGAAGTGGTTGTCAGGTGGCTGTAAAATTGCACAATAGATGGGGCTGCACGATGCGGATAAACGTAATTGCCGATGTATGACTGGGCTGCTACTATCATATGTAAATACATTTCATTTAGAATATTCTGCAAAATGCCTTCCTGTTCCTTCCTCTCCGGGAGTCATCCAGTGTACGAGAGCAAAAAAAGACAGCGTGACTCCTCCTTAACTAGGATTTCGCTGTCTTTTCTACTTGTTTAAGAGCTAACGTAATGGCTCATGAAACTATCAAATCAACTTCCGGCTGTACCACTTCTCCCCGCGGAAGCGCCAGAGGAAGACGGAGCCTCGGATCCCCCACTCTATGACCATTGCAATCCATACCCCTAAGATACCAAGGCCAAGCGGTATCCCGAGTACATAGCCCAGAATGACACGGAACAACCACATCGTGAGCATAGCAGTAATCGAAGTAAAGTTGGAATCACCCGCTGCACGAAGAGCCGATGGCATTATAAAGCTGATCGACCATAAAAATGGCTGGGTAATCGCAATCAGCACCGTAAGTTTAAAGATCTCCGGAATGATCTCCGCCGGAGGAGAGAACAATCTCACGATCCAAGGGAATAAAGGCATGAGAATCACTGCCGCAATAACGAATATGATGGAGGACAGCCACAGGAAAGACTTGATAAACTTCCTCGCGTCCTCAATGTTGCGTCGTCCGATGCATTGGCCTACGACCGTGACGATCGCGATGCTTAAGGCATTCGCTCCGATCTGGAACACAAGCGATATGGAGCCGCTTATGGCATTGACCGTGATCGCAAGCGTACCGAGCTGAACGATAAACGTCTGCGTCAGCAGCTTCCCGCCGTTGAAGAACATCTGCTCCGCTGCAAATGGAACGCCGATAATCATAATTTTTTTCAAAATCGAAAAATCCAACTTCAGTGCATTCTGAATTCGGAACTGCAGCGTCTGATTTATCTTCAACAAATAAATTAACGATATCACCATCCCCAGCACACGAGCCGTAAGCATGGAAATGATCAATCCGACTACGCCCATATCGAGTACCGTAATGAACAATATATTCAGAAACAGGTAGGTCAAGTTCATAATGAACGATAGACCCAAGCAGGCCTTCGTCTCTGCCACGCCGCGCAACGCCCCCGTCACAGCTTGGAAAATTGCAATGAATGGGTACGTGAGGCAGCTCCCGATCAAAAAGATCCTTGCGTTATCCAGTACATCCGCTTCCGCACGACCGAACAATAAGTCCAGTGTGGGGTTATGAAAAATAATAACGACCGCGCTGATCAAGATCGACAGCAGTGCAACTGCCGATATGGCTTGAGCAGCTGACTTCGAAACCATATCCGCATTGCCCCTGCCTTTATACTGTGCGACGATGACGGTTCCCCCCGTCGCCACAGCTACAAACACGTTGACCAAGAAGATGTTCAACGAGTCCACCATGCTGACCGCACTTACCGCCGCTACCCCTGAGGAGCTGATCATGGCCGTATTCAACAGGCTCATCAAAATAATAAAAGCTTGATCCACAAATATCGGAATAATAATCGCGATAATTTGCTTATAATCAAGCGTTTCTCCTGTGAAATATTTATTCAACAGGAAGGTCGTTCTTCTCTTTATACTGGGAACAATTGTACTCACCGTATCATCTCTTCTTCGTGTATTGTGCCAAGGATCCCCTTGACCTCACATAGTGACGCACTATTATACCACTCTTTAGAGGAGATGAAAGTGAGGTGTGTGTCCTTATTTACGCATATTTCGTGGTTTCCGAGCACCGCACTCGCTTTTGCAGTCATTTTATGTACATATAGCAGAGATGCGGCTTCTTACTCGCCTTCACATCATGTCCAATCATAATGAAACATACTTTACCTTCGGCGTGCAACCTTAGGGTGGGTTTTTACTTTCTCTTGTTGTTATGATTTGAGCCAGGCGAAGTTGCCTCTTCCTCTAATCTACTTAACTACTGTAGTTCCCCATCCATCGTATTCACCATGACATTCACCTGCTAAATCAACAAGAATATCCGTAACTTCATTTATCGAATGGAAGTCGACGTAATCAGAACGATAGATATGAGAATAAATTTTATCGTCATTAGGAGCATCTGAATCGATTTCGAATCCCAAAAGTTTAACCTTAGCATCGAAATACTCTTTATCTTCAATAGATTGAAAATAGACCCAATGATCTACCTGTCTCACATCTTCAAATGTATCCCCTGACTCTCGTAATTGATCGACAACTTTTCGATTCCCCATATGTTGAATTTGATATTTGTCGGGGTAAAGGTACTCAAAATAAAAATCCCAAGGATTTTCCTCTTCAAGATGAAGAACCTCTATCTCATATCCATGTTCCAAAAAATACGTCTCTGCTGCTTTCTCTAGCTCGTAAGGTTTAGAAAAATAATAAAATACATCCCGTATCCCATCAGTAGTCACCCTGCCAACATGGAATCCAAAATCTGCACTTTCATCATTGATTTTATCTTCTAGGTCGTTGATTAATTCAGCCTCTTCATTAATTGGAGTACCGCTTTCTCCAGGGTTTTTGATTCGTATTCTTAAAACCATCGGATGTGGATACTCAGATTTCTCAATCTCCTTCCAGATATCCATATCCAATACAACTGATGCAAACTTACCTTCAATCTCACAAAAATAAATATCCCAATGATCAGACATATCGATCTATACCTCCTCAGGAAATCTCATCTTCTTCATACTATTCGCGAACCAAGTGCTTAGCCAAACATATATTACGACAAAACCTATACCCAATCTTTCGTGTATTGTTGCTTCCTGCTTTTATTTCTTTAAACGTAATTCAAAATCTTGACATGCGATAACGAAAACCTCGTCATATGTATATATTACATATTGCTTTAATTCCAGACCTCTTGCATTCTTTATATCTCTAAGTATTTTTGTATTACCTATTTCTACGAAGCTACTACTTTCATGATATGAATGATCAAACATCTGTAAACTTACATCTAACTCAACCATATTAAAGTAATAAACTTTCTTGAATAGCAATTCGTATTTAATAAACTCATCATCATCTGATTCTGTGCATAATCCTCCACTTATCTCACCAATTAATGTAACTTCATTCTTTTGATAATTGAATTGAATATCATCAAGGAAGATCGCGTCTCTTCCATGAATTTCACCCAATTCGGTTTTTATAGCTTTGATTTGTTCCATCTCTCTCATACCTTTCTAGCCCGATGCGTAAATAGTTGTTAGGTGATGTTCATCTTTTCCAGAGTTCTCGATCATAGAAGTCTAATTCGAAATGTTATTTTCATTTTTATTTTCCCTTAGATGAATTTCGTTGACAAAATGTTCCTCGAAATAGCAAATGGTACAAGACCTATTGTAAGCTTTTATTTGGAAAAGACAATAAGCCATACGTAAATGATATAGGTTTTAAGAGTTCTATAACAACGAGCGTTTTCCAAATAGACTAAACAACCTTAGTCCGGTTCAATACCGAACTAAGGTTGCTTAAAGGCTGCTTCTTTAGTGATGTCTACTTGACGAGAGTTTAGCAAGGCTCCAATCACAATGGAGCTGCTGCGAGGTTACATATATGCTCAGTTTAGATGTCAATCCTGGAATCATGTGAGATCGAAACCAAGTTACACAGCCATAGCACTACACGTGCTGGATCAAGCTTCTCATCTCATTCACTGGTAAGTATCCGGAATTTTGCAAGTAGGTCACGATTTTTTGCATATACAGTGCATCAATTTTCGGCCAATAAAATCCGGCCTTGCTTAAGGCGATTTGTGTTTGTAACGAATCATGCTTGACAATGGCATAATCGCCTTCAAGCTGTTCTCCAGCTGCCATTAACATTTGAATGTCATGAATGTGCTTATCATCCTGAGATAATCGAAGCATAAGATCCTGGAACGCCGCACCATCCAACAATTCAATCGCATGCCCTGACTTGTATAGCAATTGCACGACCTCGCCGAGTCCCACTTTATGATGATTGTACAAATGGAAAACGTAGTTTTCCCCAGCGCTTGCATCTGCTTTTATTAAGGCAACGACGGCTCTGCTGCACGCATCAACAGGAGTAAACTCTATATCATTAGATATGAATTGGTTCGATGCAACCCCATGTTGCAACATAAATTTGAAGCGGCTCATAAATGCATTGTCCGCGATATTATGTTGATGTTGCCCATCACTGTGCCGGTTGGTCAGATTGCCCACCCGGTAAATGGCAGCGTCCACCCCATTCGAGATCGCTTGGAACAGTGCATGTTCCGCCCAAAATTTACTTTTCACATACACATTATCCTCATAATTTTGTTGTACGTAAAAATCATTTTCGGTAAATACATGCTGCTCTTCCCCAAATGTTATATGACCTGATACGCTCATCGTGGACATATAATGCAGTCTTTTATTACGCCCTACGAACGATATAAGCTCTTCCAGTGTTGTCACATTCGCTTTTTCAAAATCAGCGTAATTACCGAAGTGTTTGGTCAACGCGGCAGAATGAATGACACTATTGATCGTACTGTCAAGTTGAGCATATTCAGCATCGCTTAAGCCGAATTGTTTCTCAGACAAATCCCCCTTTACGATAACAACCCGGCTGCTTAGCATAACTTTATACTTTTCAAACTTGTCATGAAAGTAAAAGGAAATCTGTTCCAACAACCGATTCCTCGGGTCACTTCCCCGGATCAAACAGTATACTCTGCTATTGGTTCCATCCAGCAGCTCCGCAAGTAAATGTATGCCCAGGTAACCCGTGACCCCTGTAAGCAATACATTACCGATAGGGTCGTAGGTTGCATGAGCGATGTCTTTCTTCGGAGGCTTGAGAAATTGCAGCCTAGATGTATCGGAATGCAAGTATTTTTTTGAACCATGGTCAATCTTTTGCGCGATTTTTTGTATGGTTTGCAGATCGTAGTAATCCTTAACCGTTACATGCCATCCTTCTGTCAGCCCTTTTGCCAATGCCTCCATAATTTTCATGGAGTGTCCGCCTAAGTCAAAGAAGGAATCGTGGACGCCAATTGAAGTTTCCTTCATCCCTAACACGCTTGACCAAATCTGTACAAGTTTTCTCTCTGTTGCATGACGAGGCGCGATATAACTTGCAGATGTTTGCAGTACACTGTCGATTTTCGGGAGAGATTTCGTATCGATTTTCCCGTTCGGCGTTAACGGCAAACTGTCCAGTTGCACAAAATAGGTCGGCACCATATAGCTTGGCAAGCGCTCGCTCAAGTATGTCCGCCATTCCTGTGCGCTTCCTTCTCCGACCAGATACGCCGCCAGTTGCTTTTCCCCCGGCCTATCTTCCCGCACGATGACGACAGCTTGCTTGATCGCCGGCAACTGACTTAACACCATTTCAATCTCTCCGAGCTCAATCCGGAATCCTCTGATTTTCACTTGGTCGTCGATCCTGCTTACATAGATCAGGTTGCCGTCCGGCTGATACTTTACAGCATCTCCCGTTCTGTACATTTTCGCTCCAGACTCACCGCTGAAAGGATCCGGAAGGAATCGCTCCTCCGTCAGCTCTGGACGATTCAAGTATCCACGAGTGACCCCGGCCCCACCAATGTACAGCTCCCCAACGACACCGATTGGTACAGGTTGTTGATGGCGATCCAACACGTATAACTTCGTATTCGCTATTGGCCCTCCAATCGGCGGTACGCCCTCCTGCAAAGGGCTGACCTCCGTTGCTGTAGCCACGACTGTACACTCTGTAGGACCGTAGTTGTTGATGAGTGCAAAAGGCAATGAAGCTGGCGGAGACTGCCGCAGCAAATCCCCCCCCGTCAGCAAACAGCGTAACGATGTATGCGACGGCCAAGGCAGATGAATCATGATTTCGGCCATCTGCGTTGGCATAAAACCGATCGTAATTTGCTGGTCAACGACCCAATCCTGCAACGCTGCAGGATCCGTTCTTACGCTTTCCTTGCACACATACAAACTAGCGCCTCTGCTCAAACAGGGCCATATTTCTGCAACTGCAGCATCAAATGCGATGCTTGCTATTTGACTCACACGATCCTGCTCCGTAACTTGAAAAAATTGCTGATGCCAGAACACCATATTGATCAGTGTGTGATGTTCGACCATAACCCCTTTCGGATTCCCTGTAGTTCCTGAGGTGTAAATCAGATAGGCCATGTTGTGCGGCGTCGTGGCGATTGACGGATTCCGGTCGCTCTCCTGTGACAGCATCTCCTGATCGGCAGCGCTGTCCAGACAGATGCGCGTAATCGGCTCCGGCACCCAACCGCTTGCCTCACTCTGGGTCACCATCAACTCAATTCCCGCATCCTGGGCCATGTAAGTCAAACGCTGCTGCGGATACGACGGATCCATCGGCACATACGCGCCACCAGCTTTTAAGATCCCCAGGATCCCAACGATCAGATCCGCCGAGCGTTCCATGCAGATCCCAACCAGCGTCTCCGACTTCACGCCTTTCTTCCGCAAGTAGTGCGCCAGTTGGTTCGCCCGCGCATTCAGTTCCCCATACGTCAGCTGGCGATCCTCGTCAACGACTGCCACCGCCTCCGGCCGTGCCGCCGCCTGCTCCTCGAACAGCTCCTGAATTACCGGATCCCGTGGATACGCCGTCTCCGTCCGGTTCCATATCTCCAGTTGCTGCTTCGTTTCTGCTTCGCTAATCAACTGCATCTGGCCTATCGATCGCTCTGGATGCTCCGCCACTTCATGCAGCCATCGCTCGAAGTGTACCGCCATCCGCTCGATGGTTGACGCGTCGAATAAGTCCGTGCTGTATTCGAAGCTGACGCGCATACCCTCTTCGGCTTCTTGCACGCCTACCGTCAAGTCGAACTTCGCGACCGACATAAAGCTGCTTATCGTATCCATCCGGCGTTCCGAGTCCATTGGCAGCTCGCTCGGACGGCTTTGAAGCGTAAATACCGTCTGAAACAATGGCGCATAGCTCGCCGACCGCTCCGGCTGCAGCGCCGCCACGATCTTCTCGAACGGGATGTCCTGATGCTCCTGCGCTTTCCATGCTTTCCCGCGCACTTGCGACACCAACTCCCGGAAGCTCGGATTGGCCGACACATCCGCACGGTACACCAGGGTGTTGACAAAGAATCCAATCATCCCCTCAATTTCCTCGTAATGCCGGTTCGCAATCGGACTGCCGACGGCGATATCTGTCTGTCCCGTATAGCGGGAGAGGAAACCTTGGTAGGCTGCGAGCAGTGTCATGAATAACGTCGCTCCCTCTTGACGACTAAACGCTTTTAACTTGACGAGCAAAGCGGCTGGAAGATCCACTTCATACAGCTCTCCCCGATAGCTTTGCTGCGCTGGACGCGGACGATCCGTCGGCAGCTGCAGCACTGGCAGTTCCCCGCCTAGCTCTTCCTCCCAGTACGCCAACTGACGGTTCATCACGTCTTCGCTCAGCCAGTTCCGCTGCCAATGCGCGTAGTCGGCATATTGCAAAGATAGCGGTGCCAATGCCGCTGGCTGCCCTCCCGCAAACGCCTCATATAGTGCGAGCCATTCCCGGACGAAAATGTCCAGCGACCATCCGTCAAATATGATATGGTGCAGCGTGCACAGCAGCACCCAATCGTTCTCGCCCATCGCGATGGCCTGCGCCCGGATTAACGGTCCCTCAGCCAGTTGGAACGGCTTGTCTGCCTCCTCTTGCATGAGCGACTTCATCTCGCGCTCTCTGTCCTCGCTTGCCAGATGGCGAAGGTCCGTCATAGGCAGACGCTCAGGCTGGTGTTCGCGAATGATCTGTACCGGCTCGCCGTTCGCCTCGCCAATGACGGTGCGCAGCGCTTCATGACGCTGGAGCAGCGCATCGTAGGCTTGTTCCAACGCCTCCAGCTTCCAAGCTCCCTGCAACCGCCATGCGCATGGAATATTGTACAGCGGACTGTTCGGTTCCAGTTGATCGAGGAACCAGAGCCGCTGCTGGGCATACGATGCTGGCATATGCACGCCTCGTTCCACCGCTTGAATCGGCGGACGTTTCTCCCCTTCTCCCCCTTGCGCTAACAGCGTTAATTGGCGGGATAAGCTCTCGATCGTCGGGTGCTGGAACAGGTCGCGCACCGCCACCTCCACGCCGAATACCTCGCGCAGACGCGAAACTGCCTGCGTCGCCAGCAGCGAGTGGCCTCCCAAATCAAAGAAGGAATCATAGATACCGATCCTCTCCACGCCAAGCAGTTGACCCCATACCGCCGATACGAGCTCCTCCGCTGGCGTTTGCGGCGCCGCATAGCCCTCTTGCGACGACACTGTCGGGATCGGCAGTGCCCGCGTATCGATCTTCCCGTTCGGCGTTAACGGCAAACTGTCCAGTTGCACAAAATACGTCGGCACCATATAGCTTGGCAATCGCTCGCTCAAGTATGTCCGCCATTCCTGTGCGCTGCCTTCTCCGACCAGATACGCCGCCAGTTGCTTTTCCCCCTTCCTGTCTTCCCGCACGATGACAACAGCTTGCTTGATCGCCGGCAACTGGCTAAGCACCATTTCAATCTCTCCGAGCTCAATCCGGAATCCTCTGATTTTCACTTGGTCGTCGATCCTGCTTACATAGATCAGGTTGCCGTCCGGCTGATACTTTACAGCATCTCCCGTTCTGTACATTCTCGCTCCAGACTCACCGCTGAAAGGATCCGGAAGGAATCGCTCCTCCGTCAGCTCTGGACGATTCAAGTATCCACGAGTGACCCCGGCCCCACCAATGTACAGCTCCCCGACGACACCGATTGGTACAGGTTGTTGATGGCGATCCAATACGTATAACTTCGTATTCGCTATTGGCCCTCCAATCGGCGGTACGCCCTCCTGCAAAGGGCTGACCTCTGTTGCTGTAGCTATGACTGTACACTCTGTAGGACCGTAGTTGTTGATGAGTGCAAAAGGCAATGAAGCTGGCGGAGACTGCCGCAGCAAATCCCCCCCCGTCAGCAAACAGCGTAACGATGTATGCGACGGCCAGGGCAGATGAATCATGATTTCGGCCATCTGCGTTGGCATAAAACTGATCGTAATTTGCTGGTCAACGACCCAATCCTGCAACGCTTCAGGATCCGTTCTTACGCTTTCCTTGCACACATACAAACTGGCGCCTCTGCTCAAGCAGGGCCATATTTCTGCAACTGCAGCATCGAATGCGATGCTTGCTATTTGACTCACACGATCCTGTTCCGTTACTTGATAAAATTGCTGATGCCAGAACACCATATTGATCAGTGTGTGATGTTCGACCATAACCCCTTTCGGATTCCCTGTAGTTCCTGAGGTGTAAATCAGATAGGCCATGTTGTGCGGCGTCGTGGCGATTGACGGATTCCGGTCGCTCTCCTGTGACAGCATCTCCTGATCGGCAGCGCTGTCCAGACAGATGCGCGTAATCGGCTCCGGCACCCATCCGCTTGCCTCCCTCTGGGTCACCATCAACTCAATTCCTGCATCGTGGGCCATGTAAGTCAGACGCTGCTGCGGATACGACGGATCCATTGGCACATACGCGCCACCAGCTTTTAAGATCCCCAGGATCCCGACGATCAGATCCGCCGAGCGTTCCATGCAGATCCCAACCAGCGTCTCCGGCTTCACGCCTTTCTTCCGCAAGTAGTGCGCCAGTTGGTTCGCCCGCGCATTCAGTTCCCCATACGTCAGCTGGCGATCCTCGTCAACGACTGCCACCGCCTCCGGCTGTGCCGCCGCCTGCTCCTCGAACAGTTCTTGAATTACCGGATCCCGTGGATACGCCGTCTCCGTCCGGTTCCATATCTCCAGTTGCTGCTTCGTTTCTGCTTCGCTAATCAACTGCATCTGGCCTATCGATCGCTCTGGATGCTCCGCCACTTCATGCAGCCATCGCTCGAAGTGTACCGCCATCCGCTCGATGGTTGACGCGTCGAACAAGTCCGTGCTGTATTCGAAGCTGACGCGCATCCCCTCTTCGACTTCTTGCACGCCTACCGTCAAGTCGAACTTCGAGACCGACATAAAGCTGCTTATCGTATCCATCCGGCATTCCGAGTCCACCGGCAGCTCGCTCGGACGGTTTTGCAGCGTAAACATCGTCTGAAACAATGGCGCATAGCTCGCCGACCGCTCCGGCTGCAGCGCCGCCACGATCTTCTCAAACGGGATGTCCTGATGCTCCTGCGCTTTCCATGCTTTCCCGCGCACTTGCGACACCAACTCCCGGAAGCTCGGATTGGCTGACACATCCGCACGGTGCACAAGGGTGTTGACAAAAAATCCGATCATCTCCTCGATTTCCCCGTAATGCCTGTTCGCAATCGGACTGCCGACGGCGATATCCGTCTGTCCCGTATAGCGGGAGAGGAAACCTTGGTAGGCGGCGAGCATCGTCATGAATAACGTTGCTCCCTCTTGACGACTGAGCGCTTTTAGCTTGATGAGCAAATCGGCCGGAAGATCCGCTTCATACCGCTCTCCCCGGTAGCTTTGCTGCGCTGGACGCGGACGATCCGTCGGCAGTTGCAGCACAGGCAGTTCCCCGCCCAGTTCTTCCTCCCAGTACGCCAACTGACGGTTCATCACGTCTTCGCTCAGCCAGTTCCGCTGCCAATGCGCGTAGTCGGCATATTGCAAAGATAGCGGTGCCAACTCCGCTGGCTGCCCTCCCGCAAACGCCTCATACAGCGCGAGCCATTCCCGTACAAAAATGTCCAGCGACCATCCGTCAAATATAATATGGTGCAGCGTGCACAGCAGCACCCAATCGTTCTCGCCCATCGCGATGGCCTGTGCACGGATTAACGGCCCCTCAGCCAGTTGGAACGGCTTATCTGCCTCCGCTTGCATGAGCGACTTCATCTCGCGCTCCCTGTCCTCGCTTGCCAGATGGCGAAGATCCGTCACAGGCAGACGCTCAGGCTGGTGTTCGCGAATAATCTGCACCGGCTCGCCGTTCGCCTCGCCAATGACAGTACGCAGCACTTCATGACGCTGGATCAGCGCATCGTAGGCTTGTTCCAACGCATCCAGCTTCCAGACTCCCTGCAACCGCCATGCGCATGGAATATTGTACAGCGGACTGTTCGGTTCCAGTTGATCGAGGAACCAGAGCCGCTGCTGGGCATACGATACCGGCATATACACGCCTCGTTCCACCGCTTGAATCGGCGGACGCTTCTCCCCTTCTCCACCTTGTGCTAACAGCGTTAATCGGCGGGATAAGCTCTCGATCGTCGGGTATTGGAACAGGTCGCGCACTGCCACCTCCACGCCGAACACCTCGCGCAGACGCGAAACTGCCTGCGTCGCCAGCAGCGAGTGGCCTCCCAAATCAAAGAAGGAATCATAGCTACCGATCCTCTCCACACCAAGCAGCTGGCTCCATACCGCCGCAACGAGCTCCTCCGCTGGCGTTTGTGGCGCTGCATAGCCCTCTTGATTCCACGACGACACTGTCGGAATCGGCAGTGCCCTCGTATCGATCTTCCCGTTCGGCGTTAACGGCAAACTGTCCAGTTGCACAAAATACGTCGGCACCATATAGCTTGGCAATCGCTCGCTCAAGTATGTCCGCCATTCCTGTGCGCTGCCTTCGCCGACCAGATACGCCGCCAGCTGCTTTTCCCCGGGCCTGTCTTCCCGCACGACGACGGACGCCTGCCGCAGAGTCGGATGCTGGCTGAGCATCGTCTCTATCTCACCGACTTCGATCCGGAATCCTCTGATTTTCACCTGTTTGTCCATCCGCCCTAAATAAACCAGATTCCCATCGGGCATCCACTTCACCCAATCCCCTGTCCGGTACATGCGCTCACCCGCAACGAACGGATTGGACACGAATTTGTCCGCTGTCAGGTCAGGCTGGTTCAAATACCCGCGCGCAACGCCGTCTCCGCCCAGACAAAGCTCCCCCGGCACGCCGACAGGATTTAAGTGATTGTGCTGATTGACCACATACGCCGTCGAGTTGCCTATCGGTTTACCGATAGGGATCTGTTCCTCATACGCACGATCACGGTCAATCAAGAAACACGTGGAGAACGTCGTATTCTCGGTCGGCCCGTACCCGTTCCACAGCGACAATTTAGGAGAAGAACGCAGCACCTGATTGACATGAACCGGCGACAACGCGTCCCCGCCGATGATGAGATGCTGAAGACCTGCGAACAGGGCAGCGTCTTTTTGAACAAGCTGGTTGAACAATGGAGATGTCAGCCACATCGTCGTCAACTTATGACGATGTACAAACGCCGCCAGCGCGGGCGCATCCAGCAACGTTTCCCTTGGGATCGGATACAGCGATCCTCCGTTTAGCAGCGCGCCGAACACTTCAAACGTGCTGGCATCGAACCCGATCGCACCGGTTTGAGCCATTCTATCTTCGGCGCTGAAAGGGATGTAGCCCGCTTGTTT
>NZ_JMLT01000034.1:0-11907 GCF_000686865.1 Paenibacillus sp. UNC217MF
GAGTGAGAATCGCTAAGGCGAAGTGGAGACGTGCGCATATGGAATAATATAGGTGGTTGATGCCTCACCTTTGTTTTCGCATGCCCTTGCTACGATCCCCAAGTCACCGGCTACTACAAGTCTTCTTCCCTCACATTTACCATAGGGTGAAATCCTGCGAATTCATGAGTCTGAGTGAGGAAACTTAATCATTTTGAGGGAGTTTAAGTACATTTCTTCATAATTTTCAAAGTGATATTATCAAAATTTCCAATAAATAAAAAAAAAAAAAAAAACACTCACCTCTTAAAATCTATAGAGGTGAGATGTTTTTAATCAAACTTTATTACAATTTATCAATCTTTATTAAAATAACTTCAATCAATACTCTTCTCTATTCCACAGTCACACTCTTCGCCAAGTTTCTTGGCTTATCCACATCATTGCCACGTGCCAAGCTTGCATAGTAAGCAACAAGCTGCAATGGCACTACAGACAAGGCAGGAGACAAGCGAGACAGCGTAGCTGGCAGTACGAACATGCCATCTACCGCCTTCTCTACTGCAGCAGCATTCGCTTCGTCAGTAATCGCATAAACGACACCGCCGCGCGCCTTCACTTCCTTAATGTTGCTCACTGTCTTCTCAACAAGCGCAGTCTGTGTAGCCAGTGCGATGACAGGTACTCCTTCTTCGATCAAGGCAAGTGTGCCGTGCTTCAATTCACCCGCTGCATACGCCTCGGAATGAATATATGAGATCTCTTTCAGCTTCAGCGATCCTTCCAATGCTACCGCATAATCCAGACCACGTCCGATGAAGAACATATTGTCGTGCTTCGCAATGTCCTCTGCAACCCGCTTCAGCTCGTCAGATTGCTCCAGAATGCGCTCCACCTGCTCCGGCAATGCCTGCATCGCAGCAATTTGCTCACGAATCCAAGCCTGATCGTGAAGGCCAAGCTTTTCTGCCCAGTACAGGCTGAATATCATGAAGGCAACAAGTTGTGATGTGTACGCCTTAGTAGAAGCAACCGCAATCTCAGGCCCTGCCCATGTGACGATAGTATCGTCTGCTTCACGGGCAACCGAGCTGCCTACTACGTTCGTAATCGCCAGAACCGTCGCACCGCAGCGTTTTGCTTCACGGAGTGCTGCGAGTGTGTCTGCTGTCTCACCAGACTGGCTGACAACAATAACAAGCGTCTGTGGTGTAATAATTGGCGAACGGTAGCGATACTCCGAAGCGACATCTGTCTCCACGGGAACGCCTGCACATTGCTCGATCAGCGTACGTCCGACAAGACCTGCATGATAAGCAGTACCGCATGCGACAATATGCACGTTGCGAATTTCTTGTAATTTCTCTGCAGTCAAATGCTTCAACTCAGGAAGCTTGATTCCACTGCGATCTTCTTGCATTCTACCGCGCATCGTGTCGCGATATGCCTTGGGCTGCTCATGAATTTCTTTGAGCATGAAATGGTCGTAACCGCCTTTTTCCGCAGTCAACACGTCCCAATCGACAACAATCATTTCCCGAGAAATAAAATTCCCCTCTAACGTCATCAATTCGACAGCGTCCTTAGTCAGTACGGCCATTTCGTTGTCGTTCAAAATATACACTCGACGCGTATATTGCAAAATCGCCGGAATATCCGAACCGATAAAGTTCTCGCCTTCTCCAATACCGATAACTAACGGACTTGCGAAGCGAACAGCGACCAGCTTATCCGGTTCATGCTCTGTCAGGACAGCCAATGCATAAGCACCGCGCATACGCGCTGTAGCCTTCTGCACAGCCTTCACAATATCTCCGTCATACTCTTGAGCAATCAGATGAGAAATGACCTCTGTATCCGTCTCTGAACGGAATACAACTCCGGACGCGATCAGCTCTTCCTTCAGCTCCATATAGTTCTCGATAATACCATTATGAACAACAGAGAACTTCATCGATGCATCCGTATGTGGATGCGAATTCTCATTCGAAGGCTTGCCATGTGTCGCCCAGCGAGTGTGGCCAATGCCTACCGAACCTTGCAGCGGCTCATCCTCCAATTGAGAAGCAAGGACAGCTAATCTACCTTGTGCCTTGCGCACTTGCAAGCCTTCCGGTGTGAATACAGCAATGCCAGCAGAATCATATCCACGATACTCCAGCTTGCCCAATCCTTCCAACAACACCGCTTGAGAATTTCTAGCTCCAATATATCCGACAATACCACACATAATATAGACCTCCGATTATTCGCGGCCTCTCCAGTTGGCGACGTCGCACACAGAAGTCCATGCCTCATAAGCGTGAGTGCATAGCATTATTGGATGACTTATAAAGTTCAATAAGCTCATGGATAACGAGGGAAGCAGCCTAATTTGTAATAGCCTACTTCGCCAAGCAGCACAACAAGCAAGCTTGGACTCTGTGTGCTCTGTCCATCCACGAGACAGCCCGATTCTTAGTAGTTAATTGAGTTAAATCTTAATGGCAGCGATAATCAGCTGCATTGTATCTCCAAATGGATACGCCTTGACTATGCAAGTGTATCTCCATCTCATTATCAAACATACCTGCGTAAGCATGCGTTGTCAGGAAAGTCGCCTCTCCTGCATTCCGCTAATGCTCTTACGGTGCCGGTAACACACCGGGAGGTCCCCGCCGAACATTTCGAACACCTCCACCTCGTCCACTCGCTGCAATGGCCGATTCAGCAGCAAGCGCTGGCGCTTCTTGAACGGTTGCCCGTTACATTGCCAACCTCACAATCCTCACTTTCTATATGTGAATCATCTTCTAATTTTCTATTTCCTATCTTCCTTACGAAGAGGACTAGCTCATCCTCTAGCATAAGCTGTTCCTGCATCATACACCGGCTTCTTGGCTGAGCTTCCAGGCATCGGCTTCGCCTTATCCACTCTGTATTTGCGGAACATGTTCTTACATTATATTCACTTTAGCCATTTTCCGCAACAATGCTACAGAAAATAGGAAGAAAGCCGCTTACCTGACAACGTCAAGCAAACGGCTCTGAACAAGTCCTATTAAGCTAGTTCTTTCTGTACAACCTCTACAATGCGGTTTACATATCCCTCTACAATATCCGACTCAGGGCCTTCGGCCATAACACGTATCAGGGATTCTGTCCCGGATGGACGAACGAGCACGCGACCATTGTCACCCAACTCCTGCTCAACTTCCGCAATCGCCTTCTCGATAGCTGCATTGCCTTGGTATTTCGATTTATCCCCAACACGCACGTTCACCAGCACTTGCGGGTATTTGCGCATAAGCGACTTCGCTTCACTTAAGGATTGGCCATTTGCCTTCAAGTTAGCAACCAATTGGATACCAGACAGCATGCCGTCCCCTGTAGTATTGTAATCCAAGAAGATAACATGTCCGGATTGCTCACCGCCTAAGTTATAATTACCGCGGCGCATTTCTTCCATAACGTAGCGATCACCAACTGCCGTCTTGGCTGTATTCAATCCGTGCTTCTCAGCACCCTTGAAGAAGCCAATGTTGCTCATGACTGTTGTTACAATCGTATCACTATTCAAACGACCAGCCCGCTTCATTGCATCGCCGCAAATGAGCAGAATGAAGTCGCCGTCAACTTCCTCGCCATGTTCATCAATGGCAATCAAGCGATCCGCATCGCCGTCAAAAGCCAGACCCAAATGAGCCTTGTGGCGCAGCACTTCTTCTTTCAACATTTCCGGATGCGTTGAACCGCAATGATCGTTGATATTCAGACCTGTTGGCTCAGCGCCAATGGCGATTACTTCTGCACCAAGTTCACGGAACAAGCGTGGTGCCAGCTCATAAGCAGCACCGTGTGCACAATCGAGCACAATACGCATACCATCGAAGCGTTGATCAACGGTTGACTCCAAATACTCTACATAGCGCCACTTCGCATCCGTATCCACTGTAACCGTACCGAGACCTTCGCCAATTGGACGAGGAAGCTCATCTTCAGCAGCATCCATTAGCTGCTCAATTTCAAGTTCTGTCTCATCAAGCAGCTTGTAGCCGTCGCTGCCGAAGAACTTAATCCCGTTGTCCTGAACAGGGTTATGGGAGGCAGAGATCATAACCCCTGCGTCAGCACCCAATACACGTGTCAAATATGCAACAGCTGGTGTAGACAACACCCCAAGCTGGATGACATCTGCACCAATTGACAGCAAACCTGCTGTCAATGAAGCCTCAAGCATACGGCCAGATACACGCGTATCCATCCCGATAACCACCTTCGGTTTGCCTGATGCCTGCTTCGTCAGTACATAGCCTCCACAGCGTCCAATTTTAAAAGCAAGTTCCGCCGTCAATTCTTGATTCGCTACACCGCGTACACCATCAGTACCAAAATATTTCCCCATCGTTCGCTTCTCCTTCATGCTGCCATCAATCAATATGATCTGCTGTAGTTAGCACCTTCGATCATACATCCATCCTGTGCAGCATCTATTCTCACGTCGTAAATTTGATTTTTCATTATTCTATTCGTCAATTCATAGATGTCACACATCTCTAGTTGGAATGTTCCACTGATCCGTTCACCGCATCGGACGGTGTTCCTTCCGCTTCATTCGAGGAAGGCGGATTCTCATGAGTGTCGGTCGATGGATTGCTTGGATGCCCCGTCTCATTCTGGGTTCCTGATGTCGAGCCGTTGCCTACTTCTTCTGGGATCGAAGTAGGAGGCTTTGGATCAGGCAATGTCGTTACGGGCGCTTCCGTATCCTTAATCACGACCTTGATCGTTAGTGGAGTTGAATCCACTCGTCGAACGAACCGAGGTAAATTTACCTGCAAGTTCACTGTATGCTCACCAGGAGGCAAGTCATTCACATTCGCAATCAGCTGAATGTCACTTACCTTCAGCGCATCAATCAGATTCGGTGCGCCAACAACAATAACGTCCATCTTGCGGGAAGCCGGTTCCGCAATTGTCGTCTCCAATCGGTCATTGTCGCCCGTTAGTGTAATAGGAACGTCCGTTATCGTACGCTGTTTTACACCCGAAATTTGCAATTCGACAGTAATCTCACTCGGTTCTATTTTCTCAATGTTCGCAGGCGGCGTCAATTGTACCTTTATCTTATACGTCCCAGCAGCTTCAAATTGGCGCAAATCGACTTGTACATTATCCAAGTATTCGATCTTATCCAACGCTTCCTGAGGGCCGTACAGGGTCACCTGATTGACATCTGGAGACAAGGCTGACACAGCAAGTCCTTCCGCTAATTGTCCAGTCAAATTCACTTGGAGCGGTACGGTCTTGAATGGCTTCGTGATCGGTACTTCGACCTCGACAAAAGATGGTGTCAGGACTGCTCCCTCCACTTCATCGCCTCTCGCATTATACGCCGTCAACTTCACCCGCTTCGTGATGACAGACTCATTCGCCTTATCGACACTTACTGCACCTACTATCGATTTTACTTCAGCCATACGAGATGCGGGAAGCGTTACATGGACCCGGTTCGAAGGACGCACAATTGGAGTGCCTGCCTTATATCCTTTGGCAGGGGTTCCTTCTGTTTGTACCTGTACTTCGTACTCCTTCGTCTGCACATCCTCCAGCTCAATCGTTGCACTGCTCGGTTCCATCGACATCAAGTCAATTCCAGTCGGCAACTCATGACGGAGCTGTACCACATGTTTCCCCTTCCCATAGCCTGTTAAATCAAGTGTTACTTTATAATCTTCTGGCAATGCAGAAGCAATCGCTGTCCGCTTGCCTCGAACCTGTATACGAACCTTATCCGGCCGTATGGATTTAATTACCTGCTGCTTCGTATCCAATCCGACAATCCGTACTTGCACGTCATCAATCCAGCGAGATTCCATGAGCGGCTGCGGAGAAGTCGGCGTTGTATCGTCTTTATGTACGACAGCGAATAGAAGCACACCTAATACTAACGCGATAATCTTCGCTGCATTATTATTCATTAACCACTTATCCATGATGCTCACCTTTTCGTTTCCAGAACATTTTTAGTTCTTTCTTCGCCTTCGGCTTTAACTCATCGAACAGCTTGGATATGAGTGATTCTTCCTTAATATCACGCACAACTTGTCCATTGATAGCAAGGGACACTTGTCCTGTCTCCTCGGAGACGACAACAGAAATCGCATCACATACTTCACTGATTCCAATAGCTGCCCGATGTCTTGTCCCCAATTCCTTACTGATAAATGGATTCTCGGACAACGGCAAATAACAAGCTGCTGCTGCAATTTGGCTGCCTTGTATAATAACTGCTCCGTCGTGCAGTGGTGTATTCGGGATAAATAGGTTAATGAGCAACTCTGAGCTAATACGGGAGTTCATGGCAATGCCTGACTCCGTGTATTCATTCAACCCTGTCACACGTTCGAAGACGATGAGTGCACCGATCTTACGACGTGACATATAATTAACTGCTTTAATAAGCTCGCTAATAACACGAGCCGTCTCATCTTCCTCTGCTACCGCGCGTCCACCGAACATTTTCCCTCGACCCAACTGCTCCAATGCTCGTCGCAGCTCAGGTTGAAAAATAATTACGATCGCAAGAACCCCGAACGTAAACATTTGATTCATAAGCCATTTCAGCGTATACAAATCAAACCACGTACTGATCGCCCAAGTCACAACGAGGATAAAGATCCCCTTCAGCAACTGGACAGCACGCGTTCCGCGGATGAGCACAAGTAGCTTATAAATTACATAACTAACGATTAAAATATCGATGATATTCTTGATCGTGTCTTTCCACGACATGTCCGCAAAATAATTCATGCAGGTACCCCCGGCGTTCGTTTCCCCTGATAAGATCCTGATGAGAAGATGAAGCACCTCTCTATGTATAACTATAACCTTTTCGTCTTGATGAAGCAAAATTTATATCCCATTCTTATCCATCCTTACAAAAAAGCCCTCCTGCAATAGCTGCAGGAGAGCCTCGGTACAACAGATACGGATACTGTCATTCGTTATGGCAACGACGGCCCCGTGCCGAACAAGTTCGTAAGCTGGTACCACATCCAGCTTAGTGCTTCGTCAATTTGGTGAACCGATCCCGAAATATTTGCCGTAGATGCTTGATACAGCTTCCCGTCAATGACGGTTACATCGCCCTTCACTTTGCCGTACACTTCTGCGACTCCGTTATGAATCGTTAAGTTACCTGATATTACTTTATCCGAAGGCACGATGACCTTATTATTCTCTACGACAACTCCATTCAGATCAGCGCCCTTAACCATAAGCTGCTTATCCGCATTCCACATACTTAGCGCACTTGTCATCATAACCAACACAAAGACGGCTGCGACGGTAATGGCTGGGTGACGTTTGACCCATAGCATGAACGCACTTTGCTGCTTCGGCTTCGGTATAACGCTCATGACCCGTGCCGTCAAATCATCCGATACAGGCTGCACTCGGTGATTGAAGCTGTACAGCAGAGTATCCATCTCCTCTAACTGACGAAATCGTTCGCGGCAATCCGGGCATGCAAGCATATGTTCTTTCAATTCGAGTGCATATTCCGGTGTCAAATCGTCATCTAGTAAATCATGCATTAATGAGACGGCTTGTTTGCAATCCATTTGAGCCAATCCTTTCATGGAGTCTCCAATCAGATACGATGGCGCATCCTACATTAAGAAGGATGACCCTATCTGGGACGTATCGTCATGCACCGAAGT
Source organism: Paenibacillus sp. UNC217MF (assembly GCF_000686865.1). Classification (NCBI taxonomy): domain Bacteria; kingdom Bacillati; phylum Bacillota; class Bacilli; order Caryophanales; family Paenibacillaceae; genus Paenibacillus; species Paenibacillus sp. UNC217MF. Next base: position 7,683 of record NZ_JMLT01000034.1, read on the forward strand.
CTTTCCCAACATTCTATACATTTTCGTTAGGGCTCATTCGGCTTGTTATACGATACGACTTGAATGCAAAATAGTTTCACTCTTTAGCCTGCTATTTTTTATCAGATTTTACGTTCCAGCTTCTTGCGGAGAAATTCTCGTCCCCGGTGCACCCTCGTTTTGATCGTGGTCACAGGCATATCCAGTACATCGCTAATTTCCTGCAGCGACATATCCTTTAAGTAACGAAGCACCATCACGGTCTTATATTTTGCAGGGAGACTCTCAATCGCCTCATGGACCATTTTCTGAGTCTCGCTTACAAGCAAGTATGTCTCAGGTGTACGATTATCGCTAGGGATCATCGCATACCCGTCAATGCCCTCCTGGTCATTCATCTCTGCATCAAGGGAATAATTCGGCTTCCGTTTGCGCAAGCGATCAATACACAGGTTCGTTCCGATACGATAGATCCAAGTCGAGAACTTCTGAGTCTCATCGTAACGATCCAAATTGCGATATACACGCAGAAATGTATCTTGTACCACATCCTCTGCTTCATGCCGATTGCTCAGCATGCGATAAGCAAGATGGAATATTTTATCCTTATATAAATCGACAATCTCGGCAAACGCTCGCGTATCCCCTTTTCGAGCTAATCTCACGAGCCGTTGTTCTAGCGTATCCAAGCGGTCTCCCTCCATCCTCACTGCTCTTATGCCGATGTCTTCTCAATCATTGCACCTCAATGACAATGCCGGACATCGTAAGCAGGAATGCGAACCTTGGGAGCAACGTATCTTACTGTGCTCACGATCATTCACCGAATTCAGTGAATGAACAATGGCTCATTCGGGAAGCCTTGTTCCCTGCCTGTCGCTGCCCTAGGGGTGCGAGTGTGTCAATGCAGAAGCAATGCTGCTCTTCTTTGCCGACGCACTCTTTCCTATGTGTAAACACAGGAAAAGTCGAGCCTCGATCGCTCAAGACTCGACTGCATCGTCGCTACTTCGTGCTGTTTACGTATCGACGTAGCCTGCGGAAATCGATCATTCCGACATTATCAACCTGTATTTCGAAGCCCTGCTGCAATACCGTTAATCGTAAGCAAAACTTCCCGCAGCAATACCGCATCATCCTCTTCGTTCTCACGAAGCTCGCGCAGTTCTGCTAGCAGTTCCACCTGCATATAGCTGAGCGGATCCACGTATGGATTGCGCAAGCGAATCGATTCCTGGATGACAGGAACATTGTCGAGAATATCCTCTTGTCCGGTAATTTGCAGGATTAACGAAGAGGTTAATTTGAATTCTTCCTCAATTTGCGTAAAAATACGCTCGCGAATGGTTTCGTCCTTAATCATGCCTGCATATTCCTTGGCAATGACAAGATCCGCCTTCGCAAGTGCCATTTGCAAGCTGTCGATCATAGACTGGAAGAAGGAATAATTCTGATACATATGGCGCATTGTTTCCATATTCTCTTCCTTGCCTTGATAGAAGCTCTGCAATCCTGTTCCTGCTGCATACCACGCAGGGAGCAAGTACCGGCTCTGCGTCCATGCGAATACCCAAGGGATCGCACGCAAGTCTTCGAAGCGGTCACTGTTCTTCCGCTTCGACGGACGTGAACCGATGTTCAGTTCACCGATCTCTGGAAGCGGCGTAGACTCCTTGAAGAACGTCATGAAGTCTGGATCACGGAAGATCAGATCCTGATACTTCTTCAGCGAAGCCTGGGAGATGCTCTCCATGAGCTCCTTCCACTTCGATTCATACAGATCCGTATGCGGCGTACGAGCCAGCGTAGCCGCTTGTATAAGTGCCGAAGTAGCTTGTTCCAAGCTTCGGTAAGCAATACCTTGTACGGAATAGCGGGAAGACAATACTTCACCCTGCTCCGTAATCTTGATGCCGCCACCAATCGTGTGTGGAGGCTGAGCCATAATACTGCGATTCAATGGCATACCACCACGACCAAGTGCACCGCCACGACCATGGAAGAACTTCAATTTCACATCGTACTTCTTCGCAGACGCCGTCAGTTCCTTCAGAGCCATACGAAGCTCCCAGTTCGCTGTAAATGCACCGCCGTCTTTGTTGCTGTCTGAGTAGCCAAGCATGATCTCCTGCAGATCATTCATTGCTTCAACAGCACTGCGGTATATCGGCAAATCAAACAACGTCTTCATGATCGCAGGTGCGGCATGAAGGTCGTCGACAGTCTCGAAAAGCGGCACAGCCTGCAATGTGCAGTGTACTTTGCCTTTCTCTTTGCGGAACAAGCCTACTTCCTTCGCCAGCAGCATGACTTCAAGCACATCGCTCGCTGCCTCCGCCATACTGATCAAGTAGCTTGTAATACATTTCTCACCGAATTCCTTCTGTGCATCATAGACGATACGATACACATTCAGTACTTCAGTTGTAGATTCACTATATTGAATATATTCCGATATCAATGGACGAGGATCATTCAGCAGGCGATTAAGAAGCTCAATCTTCTCCTCTTCGCTCAAGCTGCTGTAATCGTCCACGATGTTCATGTTAGCCAAAATTTCAGTCATCGCATTTTCATGCTCTTTACTATGCTGACGAATATCAAGTGTCGCCATGTGGAAGCCGAACAGTTCTACTTGACGAATCAGTTTCTTCACATACGTGTCTGATACATAATCTGCGAAGTGGTGGCGCAAGCTCCGGTCAATAATTCTCAGATCTTCCAAGAACTCAAGCGGATTATTGTAACGCTGTGCTGTCCCCTTCGTCGACTCATCCAGTATATTATTCAACTTCTCGAACATGTAGATTAACTTGATACGATACGGTTCCTTCTCATTGTTCCAGTATCCCGCATGCGTCAATGTCACATTGCGGCTGTCCTCTGCAATCGAGGAAAGCAGCTCCTCAGACACAGATACAATTGTAGTACTGAAGCTAAGCGTACGGAATAAGGACTTCAATCTCTCCTCGTATTTGCGAATCGCAAGAGTACGCTGCATCTTCAATGTTTCCCATGTTACATCATGGGTAACCGAAGGATTGCCGTCACGGTCGCCACCGATCCAAGAACCAAATCGAAGGTAAGTAGGCACATGCCATCCTCCGGATGGATAGTACTTATCCAGGCAGCGTTCCAATTCATGATATACATCTGGCAGAACATCGAACAGTGTCTCGTTGAAATAGAATAAGCCGTTGCGCACTTCATCGAGTACAGTTGGCTTACGATCACGCAGTTCATCTGTTTGCCACAGTGTAATCACTTCGTTCAGCAGCTTATCTCGCAATTGTTCACGCTCACGGTGTGTCAGAGTTGGATTATCCAACATTGTGACATCATCAGCGATGCGCTTATGAATATCGAGAATGGCCCGACGCATCGCCTCAGTCGGGTGCGCCGTTATGACAAGTTCCAAAGAAATGCTTTCAATAATTTCTTGCAATTCTTCTTCGGAAACTTTACGCTCCTTCAACTCCATGATCACACTTTCGATCGATCCTGGTTGAATGCTTTCACCTGCAGAGCGCTCATAATCGCGTTTGCGACGGATCCGATGATTCTGTTCTGCAATGTTCACTAACTGGAAGTAGATAGCGAATGCACGAATCACTTGATGTCGGATTTCGGGGTTCAACGTATTGATGAGTTGCTTAAACTCCTCATACAACTCGGGTAAAAATACGGCACGCAACGATTTGCTAAGCTCGCGGATCTTCTCCACAATGTTAAGCAATTCATTACCACCTTGATGGACGAGCACTTCGCCGAGTATATTACCCAGAAAACGAACGTCCCGCCGCAACATATTGTTGGAATTCGTCTTGTTTGCGGTTAACGTTAGATCAGTCATTCGTCTCCCCCTATCTCACAATTCAGTACAGTCTGTAAAAGACTTTCTTAACATCATACTACAAATTGAGACGAAAATCTTTACTTTTCATTGAAAAAATCGCACGTTTCAATTGTATCCCCTTACATTGGTTCGGGTTTACAATGGATCGTTATCTTGATATCGCTAACCTGTATTTTTAGCCTTAAACAGCCTGAAATGTATGTTCATCATCCTACTCATTATGTTTCATGTAGAGCCTATAATTCATACATGATCGTCTAAATATGAACTGCGAACGCAGCTATTCTCAACAAAATAAAAAAAGCCTTTCGGCGTCGATTTCATTCTGGTTAATGAAACGGGAATACTCCGGTCGCTTATCGTGCCTCCTATTGTCGGCACCACACGTCC
>NZ_JMLT01000035.1:0-7231 GCF_000686865.1 Paenibacillus sp. UNC217MF
CCGCGTACAGATACGGAAGCAAGACTTGCACGCATTTGGCAGGATGTATTGGGGTTACCAAGCGTAGGCGTGAAGGACAACTTCTTCGAGCTGGGCGGCCACTCGCTGCGGGCAACGACGCTGGTGAGCAGGCTGTACAAGGAAATGAACGTCAACTTCCCGTTAAGAGGTGTGTTCCGTCATCCGACTATCGAGGAGATGTCTCAAGCAATCTCGCAAATGGAGACCTCATGGTATACAGCCATTCCGATTGCCGAGGAGCAAGAATACTACCCGTTATCTTCGGCTCAGTTGCGACTCTATATCATGAGCCAGCTGGAAGGAAGCGAGCTCAGCTACAATATGCCTGGCATGCTGGTGCTTGAAGGACAGCTGAATCGAGATCAATTCCAGACAGCATTTTTGAAGCTCATCGCTCGTCACGAGACTTTACGTACTGGCTTTGAGATGGTAGACGGCGAGCCGATGCAGCGTATCCATCGCAATACGGAATTCGCTATTGACTACAGACAGGTATCCGAGGACGAAGTTCCGGAGATGATTGGACAATTTATCCGACCGTTCGACCTGGAGCATCCGCCATTATTGCGGGTCGGGTTGTTCGAAGTTGGGCAGGATCGGCATATTCTCGTCTTTGATATGCACCATATCATTTCTGACGGTGCCTCAATGAGCAATTTAGTTGATGAATTTACTCGATTGTATGCGAATGAAGAACGGCCGCCGCTGCGTATCCAGTACAAGGATTATGCGGTATGGCAGCAGGCGAGTGAGAATCTTGAGAGGCTGAAGCACCAAGAAGACTATTGGATGAGTATGCTGCAAGGCGATCTTCCGAACACAGAGTTGCCGTTGGATTATGATAGAGCGGCGGTTCGCAGCTTCGAAGGGGAGCAGATCGAATTCGAAATTAACCCGGTTGTGACGGGCCAGCTGAACCAACTTGCTTCTAATCATGAGTGCACGCTGTACATGGTCTTAATGTCCGCCTATCAGATTCTGTTATCCAAATATTGCGGTCAGGAAGACATTATTGTCGGTACTCCTGTTGCGGGTCGCAATCATGCCGATTTGGAGCCATTGATCGGTATGTTCGTCAATACCCTCGCGATTCGTAACCGTCCGCAGGGCGATAAAACGTTCCAATCGTTCTTGGCAGAGGTGAAGGAGTCAACATTAGGGGCATTCGAACATCAGGAGTATCCATTCGAGGAACTGATTGACCTCTTGAAGCTGCAGTGGGAGACAAGCCGCAATCCGCTGTTCGATACGGTGTTCGTCCTCCAGAATACGGAGGAGCGTGAAGCCGGAATTGGTGGATTGACGATATCGCCTTACGTGACAAATGACTCGGTCAGCGCGAAGTTCGATCTGACGCTGTCTGTATCGGAAGAAGACGATGGGATGAAGGGAAGCTTCTTGTATGCTTCCAAGCTGTTCAAAGCAGCTGGCATACACAGAATGATGAGAGATTACTTGTCAATCCTGTCCCAAGTATGCGAGAACCCTCGCATCCGCATTCAAGATATTTCGATAAGTGGACAGCAGACACAGGAAAAGAGCAAGATCGATACGATCGAGTTCGCGTTCTAAAATGTGCTGGCAGCAGGTATTGCGGTAAGGCAGCAACGCCTTACCGCCTCCACACTGAGAAACCGCGCTTATCTAACGATCATAGCTAGGGTTGCAGCTCTATCAATTTGGTTAACTAGGTGCACAACCTTGTTCTACATTTGTACATGTACACAAGCGATACATGCTGAGCTTGGAACTGTGTAATTGCGGGAGCGCGTGGCCGCTGCAGGAACGCGCTCTCCTATTTCATTACACCCGTTAAGACAGGGAGGTTCACGAATGAAGTCGGTATATGAGAAAGAAGAAGCCTATTGGAATGGGATGTTTGATTCGGATGACAGCATGAGCATCTTGCCATATTGCAGTACACACGGAAGAGAAGCGAACGCGGATACGAAAGCCGCCAAAGTGTCTATGATCCGAGCACTCCCAACAGATCTGTCAGACAGAATGAACACCCTTGCGAACGGTTCGGATATTGCCCTGTACATGATTGGATTGGCAGGGGCCACTTGCTTGCTCCACCATTATACGAACCGAGAAAATGTGCTTGTAGGCATGCCGACGATGGATGAATCGGATGATGAGTCATCACCTCGTGACGTACTCATTATGAAGACGAATTTGACACGCGGAAGCAGCTTCCGTTCCGTATTGGGGTCAATTAAGACAGCTGTCGGAGGAGCATTGGAGCATCGTCATCTTCCGTTTCGGAAGATGGTACACAACCTAAACCTGGAGATGGACACGAACGGACTTCCGGTGATGAATACGATAGTGTCTTATTCAGCCATACATACCGCTTCTATCGACCTTAGTGTCAGCTCTGACGTCATATTCCGATTCGATGCGAAGGACGATGGCCTTCATTTGGAGGTGCTTTATGATGAAAGCCGCTATGACGCCTCCTATATTGCTACTCTATTCGAACATTTTTTCCGACTGCTTCATTTTGTGTTATTCCAGCCGGACCAGCCTATCGGCAATGCCGTGTTATTGTCCGAAGATGAGAAGCATCGCCTCCTTCATGAATTTAATGATGTGTGGACGGATTTCCCTCGTCAAGCAACGCTACATCAGTTCATTGAGGAACATGCGGAGCGACAGCCAGAGGCAATCGCGGTTTCTTATGAAGATACCAAGCTGACGTATCGTGAGCTGAATACCCGGGCGAATCGCCTTGCCAGAACACTTAGATCTGAAGGTGTGCAGCCAGAAGCACTAGTTGGGCTCATGGCTGAAAGATCGATCGACATGATTGTTGGGATGCTTGCCGTTTTGAAGGCGGGAGGCGGCTACGTCGCGATTGATCCGGAATATCCGGAGGAGCGCGTTCGCTACATGCTGGAAGATTCGGGTGCTCGTGTCATTCTGGTTCAGCAGCATTTGCAGAATCGTGTGCCAAATACGGAATCAGCAGCTAGACTCCTTATACTTGACGATGAGCAGTCTTATCATGAGGATGCTTCGAAGTTGGAATCGAAGAGTACAGCTGTAGATTTGGCTTGCGTCATCTACACTTCGGGGACAACGGGTAATCCCAAAGGTAACCTGACGACACACCGCAATATCGTACGCATCGTGAAGAATACCAACTATATCGAAATTACGGAGCAGGATAAGGTACTGCAATTATCGAGTTATTCTTTCGATGGCTCCGCATTCGATATTTTCGGGGCATTAACGAATGGGGCCCAACTGGTTCTTGTTCCTCATCATACATTGCTTGATGCACGCAAGCTGGCGGAGCTGATCGAAACGGAGCAAATATCGGTCATGCTGATTACTACCGCTTATTTCAATGTTCTTGTTGACGTAAACGTATCCTGCCTGCGTCATATCCGCGCGATATTGTTCGGAGGCGAGCGCTCCTCTGTCGCGCATGTCCGTAAAGCACTTGAACAGACAGGTCCGGGAAGACTGAAGCATGCCTACGGCCCTTCTGAAAGCACGGTATATGCGACATGGCATGATGTGACAGAGATTCCGGAGCGAGCCGTAAGTGTACCTATCGGTCGTCCAATTAGTAATACAGCCATTTATATCGTCAATGAACGAAATGATTTACAGCCGATAGGGGTATCCGGTGAGCTGTGTGTAGCGGGAGAAGGGTTAGTTCGCGGATATTTGAACCGTCCAGAACTGACTGCACAGAAATTCGTTGATAATCCGTTCGTACCGGGAGAGCGCATGTATCGTACTGGGGACTTGGCGAGATGGCTGTCGGACGGAACGATTGAATATGTTGGCCGAATGGATGATCAGGTGAAAATCAGAGGTCATCGCATCGAGATTGGGGAAGTAGAGGCGCAGCTGCTCAAAGTGGCGCCGATTCAGAAGGCGACGATTGTCGTCCGAGGCCACGAGGACGGAGAGAAGCAGCTGTGCGCATATTATGTAGCAGATCGTCTGCTTCCTGCAGGCGAGATTAGAACAATGCTTGCCAATGAACTGCCTAGTTATATGATTCCGGCATACTTCATTCAGCTTGAACAGATGCCGTTGACGACTAACGGCAAGGTAGATCGCAAAGCCCTGCCAGAACCGGAAGAGCACGTACAAGCAGAGACGGAATATGTGGCGCCTAGAAGTGAACAGGAAATTCGGCTTGCGAGAGTCTGGCAGGAAGTGCTCGGTCTAAGCCGAGTCGGTGCAAAGGATCATTTCTTCGAGCTGGGCGGCCATTCATTACGAGCGACGACACTGGTCAGCAAGCTGCACAAAGAAGAGAATATCAGCCTGTCTCTGCGCGATGTGTTCCGCAATCCTACTTTGGAAGCGATGGCCGCGCTCATGGAAGATGCTCAAGGACGCAAATTCGCACCCATCCCGACAGTTGAGGAGAAGGATGTATATCCGGTATCTTCGGTGCAGAAGCGATTGTTCATTTTGCATCAGCTGGAAGGAGCTGAGCAGAGCTATAACATGCCAGGGGCATTACTGCTTGAGGGTGATGTTGACCGGAACCGATTGGAGTATGCTTTCCGTCAGCTGATCACACGTCACGAAACGCTTCGCACCGGCTTTGAAATGGTGAATGGAGAACCTGTGCAGCGCATTTATCCGACTGTTGATTTTGTAGTGGAAGAGATGTCAGCCCTGGAAAGGTCGGAAGTCGAGGAGCAAATCCGGCAATTCATTCGCGCTTTCGATCTGTCCACAGCGCCACTGTTCAGGGCGGGGCTGATTGAGCTTGCTCCTCAGCGTCACATTCTCCTGTTCGACATGCACCATATCATTTCGGACGGCACGTCAATTGGCATTATGATCGAGGAATTCACAAGCTTATACAGTGGGAATGAGCTTGAGCCGCTTCGCATTCAGTACAAGGACTTTGCTGCGTGGCAACGTTCCGAGGAGCAGATCGAGCAGTTGAAGCGCCAAGAAACTTATTGGTTGCAGCAAATGGAAGGCGTACTTCCTGTGCTTGAGCTGCCTACTGATTATGTACGTCCTGCTGTACAGAGTCATGATGGTGCGCTGTTCGAGTTCTCGCTTGATCGCGAGCAGAGCCAAGAATTGAGGAAATTAGCCGCCGATACGAGAACGACCTTGTACATGGTGCTGCTAGCGGCATACACGATCATCCTTCACAAGTATTCAGGCCAGGAAGACATTGTTGTAGGAACACCGATTGCGGGTCGAACGCATGACGATGTGCAGCCGCTTATCGGTATGTTCGTCAACACGCTGGCGATTCGCAATTATCCTTCAGGAACCAAGTCTGTGCTTACCTACTTGGAGGAAATCAAAGAAACGACGCTGGGAGCGTTCGAGCATCAGGACTATCCGTTCGAGGAACTCGTGGAGAACGTGCAAATTTCGCGAGATATGAGTCGTCATCCGGTGTTCGACACGATGTTCGCCCTTGAGAATACAGAGCATCGGGAATTCGATCTGGATGGTCTTCAGGTGAAGCCATACGGTGCTGAATACGGCATGGCTAAGTTCGACTTGAATCTGACCGTAACAGAAGATGGCGATGGACTCTACTGCACCATGGAGTATGCAACAGCATTGTACAATCGATCGACCATTGAAAGGCTTTGCGGCCATTTCCTGCAGGTCGTTGGAAGCATGACTCATAATCCGCAAGCAGCAATCTCATCACTGCAAATGGTAACCAGCGAGGAGAAGGCTCAACTGCAACATGAATTCAATGGTACGGTTATGGAGTACTCAAGTGACAAGACGGTTCATGAACTGTTTGCGGAACAGGTGGAGCGGACACCGGATGCTGTTGCTGTCGTCTCTGGCAGCGAGCAATTAAGCTACGGAGAGCTGAACCGTAAGGCGAATCAGCTAGCGTGGAAGCTGCGTGAGTATGGGGTGACCGCAGAGCAGCCTGTCGGCATTATTGTCGAGCGAACGCTGGATACAGTCGTCGCAGTGATAGCCGTACTCAAAGCATCGGGCACATTCGTACCGATCGATCCCGAATATCCAGAGACGCGTATTCGCTACATGTTGGCAGACAGCGGGGCTAAGCTGGTTTTGGCGCAATCGGAGCTACCAGGGATCATTTCTGATGACGTCCGCCTAATTGATGTACGCGATAAGTCTCTGTACCAAGGCGACGGAGCTGACGTACCGAATGGCAGCAAACCGTCCAACCTGCTCTATATCATCTACACATCCGGCACGACGGGCAATCCGAAAGGGGTCATGCTGGAGCACGGCAACATGGTTAACCTGCTGCATTATCAGCAGAATGGCACGAACATTCCGATGCCTTCGCGGATATTGCAATATGCGTCTGGCAGCTTCGATGTATGCTATCAGGAAATGTTCTCAGCGCTCCTGTTCGGTGGAAGCTTGTATATGGTCGACAATGAGATGCGCAAGGATCCGGTACGCTTGTTCCAGGAAATCGAAAAGCATGAAATCGACGTGATGTACATTCCAGTGGCGTTCCTGAAATTCATCTTCGCCGAGCCGGAGTGGGCAGAAGCGTTCCCGCGCTGCGTTCGCCATATCATTACGGCGGGCGAGCAGTTGGTCGTGACACCGCAAGTGCAGGCGTGCTTGAAGCGACTCGATATCTGCCTGCATAACCATTATGGGCCATCGGAGACTCATGTCGTGACGACCTATACGATGACGCCGGAAGTTATCGAGGTTGGTCTGCCGCCAATCGGAAAGCCGATCGCGAACACGAGCATTTACATCGTGAACGACAGCTTCGAGCTGCAGCCGATCGGCGTGAAGGGTGAGCTCTACGTATCTGGGGCATGTGTCGGACGCGGGTACTGGGGAAGAACGGACTTAACTGAGGAGAAGTTCCTAGATAACCCGTTCGCCCCTGGTGAGCGGCTGTACAAGACAGGTGACGTAGCGCGCTGGCTTCCAGACGGCAGCATTGAGTATGTGGGCCGAAGCGACCATCAGGTAAAAATTCGGGGCTTCCGCATTGAGCTGGGCGAGGTGGAATCGCAGCTCTTGCATGTACCGGCGGTACAGGAGGCGACCGTGGTGGCACTGGAAGATCATGCGGGCCAGAAGCAGCTGTGCGCGTATTTCGCGGCAGAGCGCTCGCTCACGGCAGGCGAGCTGCGGCAAGCATTGTCGCAGGAGCTGCCAGGCTACATGATTCCGTCCTACTTCGTACAGTTGGAGCGGCTGCCGCTGACGCCGAATGGGAAGATCGATCGGAGAG
>NZ_JMLT01000036.1:0-5616 GCF_000686865.1 Paenibacillus sp. UNC217MF
CTTGGATATGAGGGCAAGACGCTCATCATCGAAGAGCTTCTTGCGGCAAGCGAGCAAAGTGCGTGGAGCCGTGATAGCTCTGAAAGTCCTGAAAGCCCTGAAAGCCCTGAAAGCCCTGAAAGCCCTGAAAGCTTTAATAACCCTGATTGCCCAGATAGCCCGGATAACGCAAGCAGCCGTTTGCTCTACGTTATCTATACTTCAGGTACGACGGGGAAACCGAAAGGCGTTATGTTGGAACATGGCAACCTTGTAAACTTGATCATGCATCAATACGAGCATGCGTCCATTCCATTTGACAAGCAGGTGCTGCAGTATGCGTCGTACAGCTTTGATGTGAGCTATCAGGAAATCTTTTCTACCTTACTGGCGGGCGGAACGCTGCATGTAATTGAGGAGGACATGCGTCAAAATCCGACTGCGCTCTTCCGCTATGTGGAGGAACGAGGCATTTCAACCTTGCTGCTGCCATCGTCGTTCGTCAAATTCGTTTGGAACGATCCGACATACGAAGTGAATTGGCCAACGTGCGTGCAGCATCTGATTACGGCTGGAGAGGCACTGATTGTCGGCCCGGCGCTGCAGCGCTACTTGCAGGAGCAGGGCGTCACGCTTCACAATCATTACGGCCCTTCGGAAACGCATGTAGCGACCACGTACACGATGATGCCGCAAGAGCCGATGATGGAGCTGCCGCCAATCGGCAAGCCAATCAGCAATTCGTCCGTGTACATTTTGGACGGGCTCGGACAGCTGCAGCCAATCGGCGTAGCGGGCGAGCTATATATTGGCGGCGCTTGTGTCGGCCGAGGCTACTTGCATCAGCCGGGTTGGACGCAGGAGAAGTTCCTGGCCAATCCATGGCTGGAAGGAACGCGGATGTATCGAACCGGGGATCGGGCCCGCTGGTTGGCCGACGGCAACCTGGAGTATTTGGGCCGTATCGATCATCAGGTGAAAATAAGAGGATATCGGATCGAACCGGGCGAGATTGAAACTAGACTGTTAGCGTTGGAAGGAATTCGTGAGGCGGCCGTCATCGCGCTGCCAGATGAGCGAGGCAGCCATAAGCTGTGCGCGTATGTGGCAGGCGAACGCGAATTTACATTCGCCGAACTGCGCGAAGCCTTGCGATTGAACTTGCCGGACTATATGATTCCGGCGTATGTCGTGCAGCTGGAAGAACTGCCGATTACGAGCAACGGCAAAATCGACCGCAGAGCGCTGCCGGCGCCGGAAGGAACGCTGCAGACGGGAACGGAGTATGCGGCGCCGCGCACAGCGACGGAAGCGAAGCTGGCGCAGCTATGGCAAGAGGTGCTGGGGCTGGAGCGTGTCGGCATCCGCGATAACTTCTTTGACATCGGGGGCCATTCGCTCCGGGCGATGACGCTTGTATCGCGCATTCATCAGACGCTGGAAGCGGAAGTGCCGCTGCGTCAATTGTTCCTCTCGCCAACGATTGAAAGCTTGGCGGCTGCCCTGGAGGCGGCGGAGGGCCGCACCTTTGAAGCGCTTGTGCCCACTCCGCTGCAGGCAGCGTATCCGCTGTCGTCCGCGCAAAAACGGCTGTATGTGCTGCAGCAGCTGGAAGGCGCCGAACTGAGCTACAACATGCCTGCTGCGCTGCGCCTGACGGGAACGCTGGATCGCCAGCGGCTGGAAGCTGCCCTCCAGATGCTCATCGCCCGTCATGAATCGCTGCGCACAGCGTTTGTGGCGGTAGACGGGGAGCCGATGCAGCGCATCGTAGAGGCTCCCGGCTTCACCGTCGCGTACGAGGAGGCGAGAGGAGCCGATGCGCAGGCATTCATTCGCCGCTTCCTCCGTCCGTTTGACTTAGGCGTTGCGCCGCTGCTGCGGACGACGCTAGTGCGGTTAGACGAAGCGGATCACGTGCTATTGTTCGATATGCACCATATCATTTCCGACGGCACCTCCATGAACATTTTGGTGCAGGAATTGACGAAGCTGTATGCCGGAGAAGAACTGGAACCGCTGCGGCTGCAGTACAAGGATTATGCGCTCTGGCAGCAAGGCTACCGGCAAAGTGCAGCTTACTGGAAGATGGAAAGCTATTGGCTGAGCCAGTTTGCAGGCGAGCTGCCGGTGCTGAGCCTGCCGACGGATGCTCCGCGACCGGTGGTGCGCAGCTTCGATGGGGATCGGGTCGATTTCGAGCTGGACAGCGTGCTGGCCGAAGCGGTCAAAGAGCTGGCGCGGGAAAACGGCGCGACCGTGTACATGGTGCTGCTGGCCGCATACAGTGCCCTGCTCGGGCGATTAAGCGGCCAAGAAGAAGTGATCGTCGGTACGTCGATCGCCGGGCGTTCCCATGCGGACCTGCAAGGGGTTCTGGGAATGTTTGTCAACACACTGGCGCTGCGGATGAACCCGTCCGGAGAAAAGCCGTTCTCCGCTTACTTGCAGGAAGTGAAGCAGACGGCGCTCGGAGCATTGGAGCATGGAGACTACCCGTTCGAGGAACTGGTGGAGCAGGTGGTGAAGCAGCGGGATATGAGCCGCAATCCGTTGTTCGATGCCATGCTGGTGCTGCAAAACACCGAGCAGGCCGAATTGGAGCTGGCGGGACTGCAATGGACGCCGTATCCGCTGGAGAGCGGAGCAGCGAAATTCGACTTGACGCTGTCGGTCAGCGAGCACGAGCAGGGGATGCGATGCACATTGGAATATGCGTCAAAACTGTTCGAACGGACGACGATCGAGCGCTGGGCGGGCCACTTCACCGAACTGCTGCGCCAAGCAGTCCGTCATCCGCAGGCGATGCTGGGAAGCATCGAGATGCTGACGGCTGACGAGCGGGAAGAGCTGCTGATGGCATTTAACGATACGGCGGTGGAGCTGCCGGCGGAAGCGACGGTGCATACGCTGTTCGAACGGCAGGCTGCACGAACGCCGGAGCAGCCGGCGCTCATAAGCGGAGAGGCCGTATGGACGTACGGCGAACTGGAGGCGCGAGCCAACCGTATCGCCGGCTGGCTGCATGCGCACGGGGTGAGAAGCGAAGACCGCGTCGGCGTGCTGCTCAGCCGTTCGCCGCAACTGATCGCAGCTCTGCTGGGCGTGATGAAAGCCGGCGCGGCTTATGTGCCGCTGGATCCGGCACTGCCGGCAGCGCGCATCGAGGGGATGATCCAAGATGCCGGTATCCGTATCCTGCTGAGCGAAGGGGCACAGACGGAAATGGTGGCGGACTGGGAAGAAACAACGCTGCGGCATGTCCTGTGCATGGATGAGGAACGTTCCGCCGAATCGGAAATAGCCGCTGCGGTTGTCGAAGGGAAGAAGGAACACTTGGCCGCCACGGATGCCGAAGGGCAGAAGAACTGCTCCGCCATGGTGAGGTTCGCCTCGGCGAAAGAACTGGAAACCTATTCGCCGGAATCCACGAGATCAACGGATGTACAGGCAGCTGTACCGACAACGCCAATGAACAGCGCGTATGTGATCTACACGTCGGGCACCACTGGCAAGCCAAAAGGCGTGGTGGTGGAGCACCGGAACGTTGTCAACTTTATCGCGGGGATGGTGCGCTCGCTGCCGTTTGCGCCGTCTGCGTCGATCCTTTCAGTCACAACGGTGTCCTTCGACATCTTCGTGACCGAGAGCTGGGTACCGCTCAGCTGCGGGATGCAGATCATTCTCGCCAGCGAAGCAGAGCTTCAGGATCCTGCGCTGCTGGGCGATTTGCTGGCGGAGCATCCGGTACAGCTGATGCAGACGACGCCTTCGAGGCTGTCGATGATGCTGGCGCAGGAACACAGCGCCACGCAGCTGCGCCGTATACCAGCCCTATTGATCGGCGGCGAGCCGCTGCCCGCGGCGCTGCTGAAGCAGCTTCGGGCGCAAACGAATGCGTCGCTGTACAATATGTACGGCCCGACGGAAACGACGGTGTGGTCTACGTTTGAGCATTTGAAGGAAAGCGAAGGGGAAAAAGTTAGTATCGGCCGTCCGCTGGCGAACACGCAGGCGTACGTGCTGAACGAAGCGCTGCAGCTACAGCCGATCGGAGCCGTAGGCGAGCTATGCCTCGGAGGCGCTGGGGTCGCTCGCGGATACTGGGCGCGCAAAGAGCTGACCAGGGAGAAGTTTGTTGATCATCCGTTTCATCCGGGGGAGCGGATCTACCGGACGGGCGATTTGGCCCGCTGGCTGCCGGATGGTCGACTGGAGCATCTGGGCCGGATCGACCATCAGGTGAAGATCCGCGGTTACCGGATCGAACTGGGCGAGATCGAAGCGCATTTGCTGCGAATCGACGGCGTCAAGGAAGCGGTCGTGACCGTTGCCGCTGGGGAAACGCAGGAATTGTGCGCCTATGCAACGGGCAGCGGTGAGCTCACGGCGCAGGCGATGCGGAGCAAGCTGGCGGAAGGCCTTCCGCCTTATATGATTCCCTCGCACTTCATTCGCCTGGAGAAGATGCCGCTCACGCCAAACGGGAAACTGGATCGCAAGGCACTGCCAGCGCCGGATGGTACGCTGAGTACGGGAACGGAGTATGTAGCGCCGCGCACGATGACGGAAGCGAAACTGGCGCAGCTCTGGCAAGAGGTGCTGGGGCTGGAACGTGTCGGCATCCGCGATAACTTCTTTGACATCGGGGGGCATTCGCTCCGAGCAATGACGCTCGCAAGCAGAGTTAATAAGGAAATGAGCGTGAGCCTGCCCCTAAGAAACGTGTTCTTGTATCCGACAGTTGAAGAGATGGCGCAGGCGATCTCTGAGCTGGAGCGGTTGGAATATGCCGTCATTCCGCAGGCCGAAGCAAGGGACTACTACCCGGTGTCCTCGGCGCAGAAACGGATGTACATTTTGCAGCAGTTTGAAGGCGCAGAACTAAGCTATAGCATGCCTGCAGCCTTGTTATTCCATGGACGCGTGGACTTTGCGCGATTGGAACAGGCTTGCCGGGAGCTTATCGCCCGCCACGAGGTGATGCGAACCGGGTTTGATGTGGTGGACGGCGAGCCTGTTCAACGAATTAGCGCAGAGGTCGCGTTCGATTTGCCTTATCGGGAAGCCGGGGATAGGAGAGCGGAAGATCTCATACGGGAGTTTATTCTTCCTTTCGATCTGAGCCAGGCACCGCTGCTGCGCGTTCAGTTGACCAGGCTGACCGATACGCAGCATCTGCTCCTGTTTGACATGCATCATATTATTTCCGACGGAACTTCCATGGGCATTTTGATTGAAGAGGTGACAAGGCTGTATGCCGGCGATCGTCTTGAGCCCGTGTCGCTTCATTATAAGGATTATGCCGTCTGGCTGGCGGCAAACCGTCATTCGAATACGTATGTCCAACAAAAGGAGTACTGGCTGCAGCAGCTTGGCGGCGAGCTTCCGGTTCTTCAGCTGCCAGCCGATTTCGCCCGTCCGTCGATCCAAAGCTTCACGGGAAGCCAATTGGATTTCGCGATCGATGCGGAATTGACCGCCAGCATCAAACAGCTGGCGCAAGACACGGGAACTACATTATTTATGGTACTGCTCGCTGCTTACAGCATGTTCCTGGGCAAATTGGCAGGTCAGGACGAGATTATTGTGGGAACGCCGATTGCCGGCCGGCCGCATGCCGACCTGTCTGGCATG
>NZ_JMLT01000037.1:0-5581 GCF_000686865.1 Paenibacillus sp. UNC217MF
TCGTGTCCACCCCGAACGTGGCGGTAGACAAGCTGGAACTACTGACGGCCGAAGAGCGGGAAGAGCTGCTGGTGACATTCAACGATACGGCGATGGAGCTGCCTGCGGAAGCGACGGTGCATGGGCTGTTCGACCAGCAGGCTGCACGAACGCCGGAGCAGCCGGCACTCGTAAGCGGAGAGGCGGTATGGACGTACGGCGAGCTGGAGGCGCGAGCCAACCGCATCGCTGGCTGGCTGCGTGCGCATGGGGTGAGAAGCGAAGACCGCGTCGGCGTGCTGCTCAGTCGTTCACCGCAACTGATCGCCGGTCTGCTGGGCGTCCTGAAAGCCGGCGCAGCCTATGTGCCGCTGGATCCAGCACTGCCAGCAGCGCGCATCGAGGGAATGATCCAGGATGCCGGTATCCGTATCCTGCTGAGCGAAGGCACGCAGACAGAAACGGTGGCAGGCTGGGAAGAAACGCCGCTGCAGCATGTCCTGTGCTTGGATGAGGAACGCTCTGCCGTTACAGAAATAGCCGCTACGGATGCCGAAGGGCAGAAGAACTGTTCCGCCATGGTGAGGTTCGCCTCCGCGGAAGAATTGGAAACCTATTCACCGGCATCCACGGGATCAACGGATGTACAGTCGGATGTACCGACAACGCCGATGAACAGCGCGTACGTGATCTACACGTCCGGCACCACCGGCAAGCCAAAAGGCGTGGTGGTGGAGCACCGGAACGTCGTGAACTTTATCGCGGGGATGGTGCGCTCGCTGCCGTTTGCACCGTCTGCGTCGATCCTCTCAGTCACCACGGTGTCCTTCGACATCTTCGTGACCGAGAGCTGGGTCCCTCTCAGCTGCGGGATGCAGATCGTTCTCGCCGGCGAAGCGGAGCTTCAGGACCCTGCGCTGCTGGGCGATGTGCTGGCGGAGCATCCGGTACAGCTGATGCAAACGACGCCTTCGAGGCTGTCGATGATGCTGGAGCAGGAGCACAGCGCAGCGCAGCTGCGCCGTATACCAGCTCTGTTGATCGGCGGCGAGCCGCTGCCCGCGGCGCTGCTGAAGCAGCTTCGGGCGCAAACGAATGCGTCGCTGTACAATATGTACGGCCCGACGGAAACGACGGTGTGGTCTACGTTTGAACATCTGGAGGATAGCGAAGGGGAAAAAGTCAGCATCGGCCGTCCGCTGGCGAACACGCAGGCGTACGTGTTGAACGAAGCGCTGCAGCTGCAGCCGATCGGAGCCGTAGGCGAACTGTGCCTCGGAGGCGCCGGGGTTGCCCGCGGATACTGGGCGCGCGAAGATCTGACCAAGGAGAAGTTTGTCGATCATCCGTACCTCCCTGGGGAGCGAATATACCGGACTGGCGATTTGGCCCGATGGCTGCCAGATGGGAGATTGGAGCATCTAGGACGGATCGACCATCAGGTGAAGATCCGCGGTTACCGGATCGAACCGGGAGAGATCGAAGCGCATTTGCTGCGAATCGATGGCGTCAAGGAAGCGGTCGTGACCGTTGTCGCCGGGGAGACGCAGGAACTGTGCGCCTATGTGACGGGCAGCAGTGAGTTAACGGCGCAGGCGATGCGAAGCAAGCTGGCGGCAGGTCTTCCGTCTTATATGATCCCATCGCACTTCATTCGCTTGGAGAAGATGCCGCTCACGCCAAACGGGAAACTAGACCGCAAGGCGCTGCCGGCGCCTGAAGGGGCACTGCAGACGGGAACGGAGTATGCAGCGCCGCGCACAGCGACGGAAGCGAAGCTGGCACAGCTATGGCAAGAGGTGCTGGGACTAGAGCGCGTCGGCATCCGCGATAACTTCTTTGACATCGGGGGCCATTCGCTCCGGGCGATGACGCTCGTATCGCGCATTCATCAGACACTGGAGGCGGAGGTGCCGCTGCGGCAATTGTTCCTCTCGCCAACGATTGAGAGCTTGGCGGCTGCTCTGGAGGCGGCGGAGGGACGCGCATTTGAAGCGCTCGTGCCTGCCCCGGCGCAGGCAGCGTATCCGCTGTCGTCCGCGCAAAAACGGCTGTATGTGCTGCAGCAGTTGGAGGGCGCCGAGCTGAGCTACAACATGCCCGCTGCGCTGCGCCTAACGGGGAAGCTGGATCGCGAGCGGCTCGAAGCCGCCCTCCATGCACTCATCGCCCGTCATGAATCGCTGCGCACGGCGTTTGTGGCGGTAGACGGAGAGCCGATACAGCGCATCATAGAGGATCCCGGCTTCACTGTCACGTACGAGGAGTCGAGAGGAACCGAGGCGCAGGCGTACATTCGCCGCTTCCTCCGTCCGTTTGACCTTGACGTTGCGCCGCTGCTGCGGACGACGGTGGTGCGATTGGACGAAACGGATCACGTGCTGCTGTTCGATATGCACCATATCGTGTCCGATGGCACCTCGATAAGCATTTTGGTACAGGAATTGACAAAGCTGTATGCGGGAGAAGAACTAGAACCGCTGCGTTTGCAGTACAAAGATTATGCCTTCTGGCAGCAAGGGTACCGGCAAAGTGCGGCCTACCGGAAGATGGAAAGCTACTGGCTAAGCCAGTTTGCAGGCGAGTTGCCGGTGCTGAGCCTGCCGACGGATGCTTCGCGACCGGCGGTGCGTAGCTTCGAGGGGGATCGGGTAGACTTCGAGCTGGACAACGTGCTGGCTGAAGCGGTCAGAGAGCTATCCCGGGAAAGCGGTGCGACCGTATACATGGTGCTGCTGGCCGCGTACAGCGCCCTGCTCGGGCGGTTAAGCGGTCAAGAAGAAGTGATCATCGGTACGTCGATTGCCGGACGTTCCCATGCGGATCTGCAAGGGATGATGGGCATGTTCGTCAACACGCTCGCGCTGCGGATGAACCCGTCCGGAGAAAAGCCGTTCTCGACCTACTTGGAGGAAGTGAAGCAGACGGCGCTAGGCGCATTGGAGCATGGGGACTACCCGTTCGAGGAGCTGGTGGAGCAGGTTGTGAAGCAGCGGGATATGAGCCGCAATCCGTTGTTCGATGCCATGCTGGTGCTGCAAAACACCGAGCAGGCCGATTTGGAGCTGGCGGGTCTGCAATGGACGCCGTATCCGATCGAGAGCGGAACAGCGAAGTTCGACTTGACGCTGTCGGTCAGCGAGCACGAGCGGGGGATGCGATGCTCCCTGGAATATGCGTCCAAACTGTTCGAACGGACGACGATCGAGCGCTGGGCGGGTCACTTCACCGAACTGCTGCGTCAAGCGGTTCGTCATCCGCAAGCGATGCTGGGAAGCATCGAGGTGCTGACGGCTAACGAGCGGGATGAGCTGCTGGTAACATTCAACGATACGGCAGTAGGGCTGCCGGCAGAAGCAACATCGCATAAGCTGTTCGAAAAACAAGCGGCAAAAACACCGGATACGGTGGCTGTGGTATTTGGAAATCATCATCTGACGTACTCCGAGCTGAATGAGCGGGCCAACCGGCTGGCGCGAACGCTTCGGGCCGCGGGTGTGGAAGCCGACCGGTTGGTCGGAATTATGGCGGAGCCATCGCTGGAGATGGTCATAGGCATTTTGGCTGTTTTGAAGGCTGGAGGCGCTTATGTGCCGATCGATCCAGCGTATCCGGCCGAGCGCATCCGCTATATGCTGGAGGATTCAGGCGCATCTCCGCTGCTTCTGCAGACACACCTCCAGGATTACGCGAGCCTATTTGCAAAAGCGCTGATTAGGCTGGACGATCCTGCCGTTTACCTTGAAGACGGCACGAACCTGGAGAATGTCTTCAGTTCAAGCGATTTGGCCTACGTCATCTATACGTCCGGCTCGACAGGCAAGCCCAAAGGGGTTATGGTGGAGCACCGGAATGCCGTTAACGTCATTTCGTGGTTTATTTCCCGCTATGAGCTAAGCGATAACGTAATGTTAACAACTTCATTTACATTTGATCCAAGCGTCGAACAATTATTTGGCAGCCTGTTGGCCGGAAAAACATTGCACGTAATCCAGAAAGAGACGCTGCTGAATCCGCCTAAGCTGCTGGATTACATCCACGAGAACAGGATCAATACGATCAATTTCACGCCGTCTTACATTCGGGAACTGCTCGTGGGTCAAACCAAACTACCGGGACTGCAACATGTCATCGCCGGAGGGGAAAAGCTGGACGAACGGCTAAAAGAGGAAGTTTTGCAGCTTGGCTATAGCCTGTACAATCACTACGGACCTACGGAAACGACAATCGAGGTCCTCACAGGATCATGTTATTCAAATGTAAAAGTGGCTGTAGGCAAGCCGATTCATAATACGGCGGTCTATATATTAGACGCGCGCGGCGGATTGCAGCCGATCGGCGTCGCCGGGGAGCTGTACATCTCGGGCGTCGGAGTGGCAAGAGGCTACTTGAACCGTCCGGAGCTGACAGCGGAAAGGTTCGTCGAAAATCCGTTCGAGCCGGGCCGTCGGATGTACCGAACAGGCGATTTGGCCCGCTGGCTGCCTGATGGCACTGTGGATTATTTGGGCCGGATCGACGATCAGGTGAAAATCCGCGGTTACCGTATTGAGCTTGGAGAAATTGAAGCGCAGCTCCTGAGGATAGCTGCTGTGGAAGAGGCGGTCGTGGTCGCACGCGAGGATGCTGCTGGGCAAAAGCAGTTGTGCGCGTACATTGTGGCGGAGCGCGTGCTGACGGTCGGAGAGCTGAGGAAGGAGCTTGCCCGCGAACTGCCGGAATACATGATTCCAGTGTACTTTATGCAGCTCGACCGAATGCCGCTGACCTCCAGCGGCAAAGTGGAACACAAAGCGCTGCCAGCGCCAGAAGCAGGCATGAGTGCGGGGACGGAATACGTCGCCCCGCGCACGGGCGAGGAAAAAGCGCTCGTGTCCGTCTGGCAGTCGGTGCTGGGCGTAGAGAAGATTGGCATAATAGATCATTTCTTCGAGCTTGGCGGCGATTCGATCAAAGCGATTCAAGTCGCTTCACGGCTATTGCAAGCCGGGTATAAGGTCGAGATGAAAGATCTGTTCCGCTATCCGGTCGTCTCCGAGCTTAGCTCTCAGATGACGGCGGTCACTCGCCGCGCGGAACAAGGAGAGGTGCACGGTCCAGTCCTGCTGACGCCGATCCAGCGCTGGTTTGTGCAGCATGATCCCGTGGATATGCATCATTTCAACCACGCGGTCATGCTGCACCGGGAAGACGGATTCGACATCGATGCGCTGTGCCTGACGATGCAGCGCATCGCTAGGCATCACGACGCGCTGCGGATGATTGTCACGCAGACGGAAGACGGCTACGCTGCTTGGAACCGCAGCGTGGAAGACGGCGAAGGCTACAGTCTGGACGTATATGACTTCCGTGGCGAAGAGGATTGGAGCCAGCAGGTCGAGACGGAGGCCGACAAGCTGCAGGCCAGCTTCTCGCTGGGCGCCGGTCCGCTCCTGAAACTGGGCTTGTTCCAGTGCCCGGACGGGGATCATTTGCTGATCGCGATTCATCATTGGGTCGTCGACGGAGTCTCCTGGCGCATCCTTTTTGAGGATATCGCGTCAGCTTACGAACAAGCGGCGCAAGGACAGGACATTCGGCTGCCGCTGAAAACGGACTCGTT
>NZ_JMLT01000038.1:0-5153 GCF_000686865.1 Paenibacillus sp. UNC217MF
AACGAGTCCGTTTTCAGCGGCAGCCGAATGTCCTGTCCTTGCGCCGCTTGTTCGTAAGCTGACGCGATATCCTCAAAAAGGATGCGCCAGGAGACTCCGTCGACAACCCAATGATGAATCGCGATCAGCAAATGATCCCCGTCCGGGCACTGGAACAAGCCCAGTTTCAGGAGCGGACCTGCGGCTAGCGAGAAGC
This sequence comes from Paenibacillus sp. UNC217MF, assembly GCF_000686865.1. Taxonomy (NCBI): domain Bacteria; kingdom Bacillati; phylum Bacillota; class Bacilli; order Caryophanales; family Paenibacillaceae; genus Paenibacillus; species Paenibacillus sp. UNC217MF. The sequence goes on from NZ_JMLT01000038.1 coordinate 197, forward strand.
TGGCCTGCAGCTTGCCGGCCTCCGTCTCGACCCGCTGGCTCCATGTTTCTTCGCCACGGAAGTCAAATACGTCCAGACTGCAGACTTCACCATCTTCCACGCTGCGGTTCCAAGCAGCGTAGCCGTCTTCCGTCTGCATGACAATCATCCGCAGCGCGTCGTGATGCCTAGCGATGCGCTGCATCGACAGGCACAGCGCATCGATGTCGAATCCGTCTTCCCGGTGCAGCATGACCGCGTGGTTGAAATGATGCATATCCACGGGATCAAGCTGCACGAACCAGCGCTGGATCGGCGTAAGCGGCACGGGACCATGCACTTCTCCTTGTTCTGCGCGGCGAGTGACCGCCGACATCTGGGAGCTAAGCTCGGAGACGACCGGATAGCGGAACAGGTCTTTCATCTCGACCTTATACCCAGCTTGTAATAGCCGTGAAGCGACTTGAATCGCTTTGATCGAATCGCCGCCAAGCTCGAAGAAATGATCGAAGATGCCAATCTTCTCTACGCCCAGCACCGACTGCCAAACGGACACGAGCGCTTTTTCCTCGCCCGTGCGCGGGGCGACGTATTCCGTCCCCGCACTCATGCCTGCTTCCGGCGCCGGCAGTGCTTTGCGATCCACTTTGCCGTTAGGCGTCAGCGGCATCTGCGCAAGCTGCACGAAGTACAACGGGATCATGTACCCTGGCAGTTTTTGCGCCAGAGGGTTTCGGAGTTCATCGGCCTCTAGATCACGTGTCGCCTTGATGTACGCACACAGCGTCTTCCGGCCGGTTTCGTCCTCGCGGGCGATGACCACCGCTTCCTGAACATCCGTTACGCGAAGAAGCTGCGTTTCGATTTCTCCAAGCTCAATACGGTAACCGCGGATTTTCACCTGATCGTCCATGCGACCTGCATACTCTATTGTTCCATCTGGAAGCCAACGGGCCAAATCGCCTGTTCGGTACAACCGCTCGCCCGCTGCATACGGATGCTCCACAAACTTCGCCGCTGTTAACTCCGGATTGTTCAAGTATTCGCGTGCCAGTCCACTGCCGCCGGTATACAACTCTCCAATTACGCCAATAGGCACTATCTCTTTGGCTCTGCCCAGCACGTATACTTGCGTGTTACTGATCGGACGGCCGATCGGAATCGACGCGCGTTCCACATCCGACATCCAGATTTCATGGCAGCACGTAAACGTTGTATTTTCCGTTGGGCCGTAACCGTTGATCAGCCGTAATTCGCTGAATCGCTCCAACACTTTTTTTGCATGCGGTCTCGAAACAACGTCACCGCCAACCAGCAGCTGCTTCACCCCGTACAAACCTTCCAACTGCTCTTCCACCATTACATGAAACAAGCCAGCCGTTAGCCACAATATACTGACGTGATGCTGCTGAATCGCCTGCACCCAGTCCGTTAGCGACAATTTGCCGGGCGGCAAAATCGCCAGCGCCGCACCATTCAGCAGGCTGCCCCATATCTCAAACGTCGCAGCGTCAAAGGAAATCGTCGAGCCCTGCAAAAATACGTCTTGTTCGCTAATGTCCACATAATTCGATGACGAAACAAGTCTGATAACCCCGCGATGCGTCACGCAAACCCCTTTAGGCGTTCCTGTTGAACCCGACGTGTAGATGATGTACGCCAGATCATCGGCCATTGCCACCATTGCCAAGTTCGCACTGTTCGCGAAGTATTCTTCTTCGCCTGACAACGGCTCCTCTTCCAGTTCCACCTTGATTCCCGCAAAAGAAGCCCTCTCCTTCAAATGCTTCTGAATCAGCAGCACCTGCGCCCCGGAATCCTCTAACATAAAGGAGATGCGTTCCTGAGGGTATTCGGGATCGATCGGCACATACGCTCCACCGGCTTTTAAGATTGCCAGTATGCCCACAATCATCTCCAGCGAGCGTTCGGCCATGATGCCTATCAATTGCTCACGCTGCACCCCTCGCGCCTGCAATCTTCTCGCCAAGCGGTTCGCCCGCTCGTTCAACTCTCGGTACGTCAGCTGCCTATCTTCAAATGCCACAGCTACCGCATCTGGGGTCCATGCAGCCTGCTGTTCGAACATCGCATGCACCGTTGCTTCCGCCGGCAGCTCCACCGCCGTATCGTTGAATGTCACCAGCAGCTCTTCCTGCTCTTCCGCCGTCAGCATTTCGATGCTTCCCAGCATCGCCTGCGGATGACGGACTGTTTGACGCAGCAGCTCGGTGAAGTGACCCGCCCAGCGCTCGATCGTCGTCCGTTCGAATAGTTTCGACGCATATTCCAGGGAGCACCGCATCCCCTGTTCGTGCTCGCTGACCGATAGCGTCAAGTCGAATTTCGCCGCTCCGCTCTCGATCGGGTATGGCGCCCATTGCAGTCCCGCCAGCTCCAATTCGGTCTGCTCGGTGTTTTGCAGCACCAGCATGGCATCGAACAGCGGATTGCGGCTCATATCCCTCTGCTTCACCACCTGCTCCACCAGCTCCTCGAACGGGTAGTCCCCATGCTCCAATGCTCCGAGCGCCGTCTGCTTCACTTCCTGCAAGTAAACCGAGAACGGCTTTTCTCCGGACGGGCTCATCCGCAGCGCCAGCGTGTTCACAAACATCCCCATCATCCCTTGCAGGTCCGCATGGGAACGTCCGGCGATCGACGTACCGAGAATCAGTTCTTCTTGACCGCTTAACCGCCCGAGCAGGGCGCTGTATGCGGCCAGCAGCACCATGTACACGGTCGCGCCGTTTTCCCGCGCCAGCTCTCTGACCGCTTCCGCCAGCATACGATCCAGCTCGAACTCTACCAGATCCCCCTCGAAGCTGCGCACCGCCGGTCGCGGAGCATCTGTCGGCAGGCTCAGCACCGGCAGCTCGCCTGCAAACTGACTCAGCCAGTAGCTTTCCATCTTCCGGTAAGCCGCACTTTGCCGGTAGCCTTGCTGCCAGAGCGCATAATCTTTATACTGCAGCCGCAGCGGTTCCAGTTCTTCTCCCGCATACAGCTTCGTCAATTCCTGCACCAAAATGTTCATGGAGGTGCCGTCGGAAATGATATGGTGCATATCGAACAGCAGAACGTGATCCGTTTCGTCCAGCCGTACCACCGTCGTTCGCAGCAACGGCGCAGCGCCAAGGTCAAACGGACGGAGGAAGTGACGAATGTACGCCTGTGCATCGGCTCCTCTCGCCTCCTCGTACGCGACGGTGAAGTCCGGAGCCTCTACGATGCGCTGCATCGGCTCCCCGTCTACCGCCGCAATTGCCGTGCGCAGCGATTCATGACGGGCGATGAGTGCCTGAAGGGCGATTTCCAGCCGCTGGCGATCCAGCGTTCCCGTCAGGCGCAGCGCTGCGGGCATGTTGTAGCTCAGTTCGGCGCCCTCCAGCTGCTGCAGCACGTACAGCCGTTTTTGCGCGGACGACAGCGGATACGCTGCCTGCAGCGGAGCGGGCACAAGTGCTTCAAATGTGCCGCCCTCCGCCTCCTCCATTGCAGCCGCCAAGCTTTCAATTGTTGGCGAGAGGAACAATTGCCGCAGCGGCACTTCCGCTTCCAGCGTCTGATGAATGCGCGATACAAGTGTCATCGCCCGGAGCGAATGGCCCCCGATGTCGAAGAAGTTATCGCGGATGCCGACGCGCTCCAGCCCCAGCACCTCTTGCCATAGCTGCGCCAGCTTCGCTTCCGTCACTGTGCGCGGCGCCGCATACTCCGTTCCCGTTCGCAGCGCCCCTTCTGGCGCCGGCAGCGCTCTACGGTCGATTTTGCCGTTACTCGTAATCGGCAGTTCTTCCAGCTGCACGACATACGCCGGAATCATGTAGTCCGGCAAGTTCAATCGCAAGGCTTCGCGCAGTTCGGCGAATGTAAATTCGCGTTCGCCTGCCACATACGCGCACAGCTCATGGCCGCTTCGCTCATCGGGCAGTGCGATGACGGCCGCCTCTCGAATTCCATCCAACGCTAACAGTCTGGTTTCGATCTCGCCAGGTTCGATCCGGTATCCTCTTATTTTCACCTGATGATCGATACGGCCCAAATACTCGAGGTTGCCGTCGGCCAACCAGCGGGCCCGATCCCCGGTCCGATACATCCGCGTTCCTTCCAGCCATGGATTGGTCAGGAACTTCTCCTGCGTCCAGCTTGGCTGATGCAAGTAGCCTCGGCCTACACAAGCGCCGCCGATATACAATTCGCCCGCTACGCCGATCGGCTGCAGCTGTCCAAGCTCGTCCAAAATGTACACGGACGAATTACTGATCGGCTTGCCAATCGGCGGCAGCGCCATCATCGGCTCTTGCGGCCTGATCGTGTACGTAGTCGCTACATGCGTCTCCGAAGGGCCGTAATGATTGTGAAGCGTGACGCCCTGCTCCTGCAAGTAGCGCTGCAGTGCCGGGCCGACAATCAGCGCCTCTCCCGCCGTAATCAGATGCTGCACGCACGTTGGCCAACTCGCTTCGTAGGCCGGATCGTTCCAAACGAATTTGACGAACGACGACGGCAGCAGTAAGGTTGGAATGCCTCGTTCCTCCACATAGCGGAAGAGCGCAGTCGGATTTTGACGCATATCCTCCTTGATCACATGCAGCGTTCCGCCCGCCAGCAAGGTAGAAAAAATCTCCTGATAACTCACATCAAAGCTGTACGACGCATACTGCAGCACCTGCTTGTCAAATGGAATGGACGCATGCTCGTATTGATGCATGATCAAGTTTACAAGGTTGCCATGTTCCAACATAACGCCTTTCGGTTTCCCCGTCGTACCTGAAGTATAGATAACGTAGAGCAAACGGCTGCTTGCGTTATCCGGGCTATCTGGGCAATCAGGGTTATTAAAGCTTTCAGGGCTTTCAGGGCTTTCAGGGCTTTCAGGGCTTTCAGGACTTTCAGAGCTATCACGGCTCCACGCACTTTGCTCGCTTGCCGCAAGAAGCTCTTCGATGATGAGCGTCTTGCCCTCATATCCAAG
>NZ_JMLT01000039.1:0-3337 GCF_000686865.1 Paenibacillus sp. UNC217MF
ACGATATGAAAATTTGATTAAATACTACAACCTGAAAGGATTGAAAATCTAATGAAATTACCATTAGCAACTAAAATGATGTTACTAAGAAAAGGGTATCAAAGAGAATCATTTATGAACGAAATGCAAGAAATGTTAGCAACTTGTAAAAAAGAAAACCGTGCTTTATCAGAACAAGAAAACACCAAATTTGAAAGCCTGGAAAAACAGGTTCAAAACATTGATTCAGAACTAGAAAAACATGATACGACCCTAGAGGATTTAATGAACCAAATGGATGAAAGGGATGCAAAATATAGAGCATCTATGAACAATGGCAAATCATCCGACAAAATCAAAAAATCACGTTCTGAGGAAAACCCTTTAGAGGTTAGGGGTTATGTAGGACAGGAACGTATCGGAAAACATGATTCAGGGGTTACAATTGGTGATTTAATCTATTCCCATGTAACAGGACAGTTTAGAAATGAAGAAGTAAAACGGGCACTTTCTACAACTTCAGGTGGTATTGTTGTTCCTACTGATGTTTATCAGAATTTCATTGACCTAATGAGAGATACAAATTTCTTGTTAAATGTGACAACCTTTCCAATGACAACAAAGGCACTTGTGATTCCTAGAGTTGTTTCTGACATTCTTCCAACGTTTAAGGCAGAAAATGACCTTATTGTGGAATCTAGTCCCGTTTTCGATTCAGTCCGATTGGAAGCCAAGCCGTTATATGCTATGACTTCAATTTCACTTGAATTACTTGAATCAGGTGGGCTTGATATTGGAATGGCTGTAACAACTATTATGGCAAATGCAATGGCACAAGCTGTTCAAAGCTTCATGTTACAAGGTGGGGGAACTTTAGGATATTCAGGAATCTTAAATGATAGTGGTATTAATCTTGTTGATGCTAGCACTATTGATTATGCTAGTATTGGTGCTGGCATTCGTGCAATTAGGGGTGCTAATGGTAGACCTAATGCTGTCATTCTTAACAATGTGGATGAAATGGATTTACAATTGCTAGCAGATACAACGGGGCAATATATAGTACCTCCTAAGTACATGGAAAACCTTGAAACCTATACTTTAGGTGGTGGGGTTGGTGAAGGTGAAGCCGTGGTAGGTGACCTTTCAACAATTGCATGGGGTATTTTGTCTAGTGGGGGATTACAGATTGATATTGATAAATCAGGTGAAGCATTTCAAAGAGGGCAAATCAAAGTAAGAGCAAGAATCAACAGCGATTTTGCTTTACAAAATCCGAAATTGATTTCTTATATCAGACCAACAGCATAGAAGGCAAATCAAAAAGCAAGGGGAATCAGAAACCCTTGCTTTTTTCATTTTGAACTATACACGGAATTATTATTGTCATCGAATCTGAAAAGGAAAGCTAGTTAAATTGTTTCTTCTTAAACGGCTTAGAACCGTCTAGTTTGGCTTTTTTAACATTTTACTAATATTCCCCTAACAAAAAAAAATAAAACCCAACAGGGGGCTTCCTGTGGATTCTGAAGGGCAAATAAAAAACTCACAAGTCAGCAAACCTGTGAGCCGTGACCTTTTTTCCCTTTCCATGAGAAAAAATAGGAGTTTACATTATCATATTAGAATTATTATTATCTAAGTTAACATTTTTTAAACCGAGTCGAAAAATATCTTATTTTGGTCTATACTAATAGTGTTGGATAAAAGAAAAAACTCACAGTCTGCAAACCGTGAGTTTTCCTGATAGGTTAAAAACCTATCTTGCATCCCCTTTTGTCTTAACCCTTTCCATTGAGCAATTTATATACAAATAGGAATGTTTACTTTTCAATAATGCCTTTATTGTAACATGAAAAAGGCTTAAAAGTACATAGATTAACTTTCGTTAACCATATAGGATAATGTTGTCAACTATGAACAATTGTATACCTTCTTATTCGTTATATATTTTGCTCCAAATCTTGATGGGAAGTAACTAAATCAAGGATTGGAGTTATTTGTCGTGACTTTATTTAAAGAACAAAATTTTAAAGAACCAAATTTTCAGGCGATTCCACAAGAATTAAAAAACCATCCAAAATGGATGGTTTGGAAAGTAGAACCTAAACCAAACAAACCAAATGAATTGGGGAAAGTACCATACAACCTGAAAGGGTATAGAGCAAGTAAAAGCGACCCTAAAAATTGGATTACTTTTGAACAAGCTAAAACAGCTTATGAAAAAGGTGGTTTTGATGGAATAGGGGTTGTCATTAATCGAAATGATTCCCTAGTTTGTATTGATATTGATGATATAGAGGATATAAGCAAAGCACCTGATTTTATTAATCAATCCTATACAGAATTAAGCCCCAGTGAAAAAGGATTGCACCTGTGGGTACGTGGACAAAAGCCTGAATGGGTAGGAACGAAACAGAATGGGATTGAAATGTACGGAAATGAAAAGGAAAGCTTTTTGACCGTGACAGGAAACATTTTTATTAATAAACCTGTTATGGCAAATCAAACTTTGATTATGTCCATTGCTGAAAAGTATTTTCCAAATCAGAAACCACAAGAAGAACAACCAAAGCAGCAGCAGAAAAAAGTTATCAAATTTAAACAAGTGCCTGACAATGTGGTTTTAAATAAAATGTTTGATTCCAAAAACGGTGATGAAATCAAAAATTTATTTAATGGTGATATATCAAATTATTGTGATGAAAACGGCAGACCTGACCCATCAAGAGCCGACCAAGCTTTAAGTAATCATTTAGCCTATTGGACAAACAATGATTCAGAACAGATGGACAGACTTTTTAAAAAATCAGGATTGTATCGTGAAAAATGGAATAGAACCGATTATGTAAAAAGAACAATCAAAAAGGCGATTGATGGGAATCAATCAGAATGGGATAGGGTTAACGAAAGTAAACGATCCGAATCAAACGAATCAAATCAAGAGCAAGAAACCACAAGCAATGAACCTGATTCATGGAAAGATGATTTAGAATACAGTGAAAAAGGTTTTATCAAAAGAACCTCAAAAAACATTGAATTGATTTTAGATAATGTTTTGGGTGATTCCCTTGCATGGGATGAATTTTCCTCACAAGTGACCTTACAAGGGGATTTACCGTGGAGGAAATTAGACCCTGATAATACAGAATGGAAATCACATGATTGGAATCAATTAGAACACTGGTTAGGGGTTGAATGGGAAATTTACGGCAAAGCAAAGATTGAAAATGCTTTTGTCCATATAACCCAAAAAAGAAGTTTTCACCAAATCAAATCATTCATTGAATCGGTTCAATGGGATGGGGAAATCAGAGTACCGACTTTGTTTATTGATTATCTAGGTGCTGAAGATTCA
>NZ_JMLT01000040.1:0-3089 GCF_000686865.1 Paenibacillus sp. UNC217MF
CTAAGGGCGCAAACATAATGGAGCGGACAACGAGATTCGAACTCGCGACCCTCGCCTTGGCAAGGCGATACTCTACCACTGAGCTATGTCCGCAATTTGTCGTTCAAAACGATATATCAGAAGCGACAAGTAATAATATATCATAAGGTATTAAGTAATGCAACCCCTATTTCAAAAAAAATAATAAATAGCTGAAAAACCTTGCTGTTGAGCCACTGGAGACTTCAAGGTGCCTGTTCTAGGACACCTCATCACAACGCTTAACAGCTATTATCGCCCACAAGCTCCAACGGTTCTCTACGTTCCCCCGCCCCTCAGAGCATTTCTTCAGGTCGCCATAGTGGAATGCAATCGTTATTCCAGTCGTACGTCCCCTTATTTGCTCTAGATGGGTTTGAGACGCTTTACGTATCCAAATCCCCTCTTTAAGGATTTAAAAGGGCTCTTACAGGCTTCTAAGCTTATCCCTAAGATTAATTCCTTCTATTCTCCAACACAATATTGAGACATACAAGAACACGTAGTTACCTAATTTAAACAGCAAAACGGTAAAAGGCTAATTCGAATAATGAATCAATTGCTTCATCTAAAATGAATTGTCCCATCATAAGGTGGAACTTTATTTATAAAAGATATACCTAATTAGTGTGTATAAGTAAAGCCTCGAATAGTTCGGGTCTTTGTCACAGATAGGACTCATCTACAGCACAAGCTAATGGTTATATGTGGTATATTGGAAATGTATAACATTAATATACATTTCCAAGGAGGTTACTATGAAAAAATCGTTAGTCATCATTTCAACAGTGCTAATGTTATCAACATTTACTGGATTCGCTTCTGCTGCGCCTGACTCAACTAGAATTGCACCAACTCAATCAGAAACCTCAACAGATTCAAGAGAAATTTCACTTTTTGAAGTTAGTCACGTTGGGTACCATTCCTTCCAGAGCTCATTTCATGCAAACATCCATGCCGGAAAGAGCTTAGACGTTCATGTTAAGAATGACGGCCCAGGAACAGTGTACATGACGTTAGTACGCGATGGAAAAAACTATGCGGTAGACATTCCAATATCTTCAGGCCAACAAAAAACAGAAACAATTAAAGTCTTTGGTGGCTTTATCTCTGAAAAATGGAAAGTATTCATTAATAATAAAGACGGCCATAATATGGACATCCAAGTTAAGGCAAAACAATACTAGAAGTATTTAAGCAAATGATCATAATAAAGCCTCGGACTAACCCGGGGCTTTACTTCTTTGGTGCCGGCCTCATATTGCCGCCAAACAAACTACTCCAAAATGGGTTAAAGTAACATTCCCTGTCAATCCAAAAAATTATCTTAGATCTTTCATTACCTCTCTTTGCATATATCTCTCTCTTCTTATCTTTAAACCATGTTATGTTACAACACCACTATCCTGCCCGACAGTTCAACAAAAGGACGCTCCCCATTCTTTGCTTGGGTTACAATCACAAACTAAAGAACGTACGCAGGTAGCATGTATTGCTTAAAAAGAAGCCCTGGCTTAATCTAAGCACTAAGATAATACTTTGGTGCTTATGACATTTTCGTTTTCGGAAGGCATGATGCGTGCAGCATATCACATCCATCAATTATCACTACAAATAAGCAAATTTGATTCCAGACAAATAGAATGAATATCTCTCAATCTTATTGTCTGCATTTTGGTGATCAATAGCATCTACTTCACTAGCGTCTCCATCGATCCTAATGTCGCGTGCTCCCCACCTACCAGGTACACTACATTCTTGTTGGCATCCAATGCATCTCTCTGCTTCGTTGCGAGTACCTTCCGATCCCTTTTGTCTGTGTAGTCATTGTGGAAGCGGTACTCTTTCCGTCCGATATCCCACTCCACTTCACATCCGCTATATCGACACGTAATACCTTCTGGGCCAGCAAAATAGAAGCTAATTCCCATCGACATTATAAAGAAGCTTGATCACCCGTTTGCCAAAAAGGAACTCTCACGTGGACGCTGGGGCAGTGTCTGACATTTCTTAAGGCAGCATCTGTGAGTCGCTTCTACACGGCCTATTTAACGACCATAAACACAGGAATTCGGCGTGGTGAGGTTCTAGGTGTCCAGGTGAGCGATTTCTCTTATGAAGGCAAATACATCGACGCTACGCAGTCACTCACGTATCATAAAGAATTCGGCTTCATTGTTCAGGCACCAAAAACAAAGAAGTCCGAAAGGCGCACACCTATCATAGATAGGTATACTTGAAAAGCTGAAAGAGAAGATCGAGCAGAATCATACCAACGCACAAAAGAACGAAGCGTATCAGAAACTATGGGGCTTGATTAATTGCCACCTAGACGGAGAGCCAATACGCCCATCTCAATTGCGACATGATTACGAAAAGATAATCAATAAAAGAGGATTGCCATACATTCGGTTCCATGACTTGCGGCATTCATTTACAACTAACTTGTGGGAGCTTGGTTTTGACGACATACAAGAGGTATTAGGTCATTCTAGTGTAGCAATTACAGGAGACATCTATACACACATGAGAGATGAAAAGAAAAAGAACCTCATGGCGAAATATTCTGAGGCTATAAACTCGATAAATAAAAGCAATGATCCTGTGGATATCTAGCTTTCCGTTAACAAGTCCGTTAACAAAAACAAGGAGCCTTACGCTCCTTACTATCTATAAACAGCAAAAAACCCTTGTCCGACAAGGGTTTAATGATATGGTGCGCGTAGAGGGACTTGAACCCCCACGCCAAAGGCGCTAGATCCTAAGTCTAGTGCGTCTGCCAATTCCGCCATACGCGCACATATTTAACTGGTGAGCCATGAAGGACTCGAACCTTCGACACCCTGATTAAAAGTCAGGTGCTCTACCAACTGAGCTAATGGCTCTTACAATGGCTGGGGATATAGGATTCGAACCTATGCGTGACGGAGTCAAAGTCCGTTGCCTTACCGCTTGGCTAATCCCCAATAAGGTAACAATGGTGCCGGCGAAAGGAGTCGAACCCTCGACCTACTGATTACAAGTCAGCCGCTCTACCAACTGAGCTACACCGGCATATTATGGTGGACGCT
>NZ_JMLT01000041.1:0-2703 GCF_000686865.1 Paenibacillus sp. UNC217MF
ACATCGCATCCATGGAACCTTAGGCTATATGAGTCCAGTAGATTACAGAAGATTATCCCTTAAAAAAGCTGTCTGATTTAGTGTTGACAATCCAGCTCCCTGAGATAAGAATTATCTTAGAGGAACCGGGCGTTGTGAATACAAGAACGTTAACGAAACCTTTTTAAAGGAGACAAGCTCATGGATAACAAAAAGTGATGATTGTACATATGTAAGCGAACTTCCTACGGAGGGGGTGATACCGTACTTAATTCTTCACTAATTAAAATATATAAAGAAACTACTAGATTACTATTTGACATAGGGAAAAGCGATTTTTTAGGTGGAGTACTATTAAAGATAAGTTTTAAAAGCTGTAGTTATAGAGAATACAATAGATATTTATACAAAATTCTAATGACATTAATGATTTAGTTAGATAATACTAGTTAGAAGTAATTAAATCAAAGATAAGTCTATTACTAAATTTTACTGATTATAATTTAGTAGTGCTGAAAAAGAGGGTTTTAATCTAAAGAAAATGATTATGAAAATAATGTTTATCCGCTTGTAAGAAAAATTTCAATGGACGTAACGAATGAAATGAACTTTAAAACAGAAGGTGAAGACTCATAAAATTACTATTCGTATGCAGCAAGAATAAATGGAGGAGCTTAACTGCGGAGAAAATCTTTAATCTTTGGCTGTTTTCTAAAATATTGTTGCTCTTTATGATAAATTTATAATGATTTAGTTTTATGATAGAATAGGATTTTTACATATCAAATAGAATAAAGAAATATGTCGTTTTATAAGGAGGAATTATTGTGGAATTTAACTTTTTTGAAGTATTGATACTATTTATTGCTGTTTATTTACTCTTTACGGTCATTAAACTTGATGGGCGTGTCAAAGGGTTGAAATATACTTTAGACCAGATTTCTAAACAAACTGATGTACCTGAAATGCCAATAAATAATGAATTGCGACAACTACTAAATGAAGGCAATGATGTCAAAGCAGTAAAAAGGGTTAGAGAAACTTTAGGACTTTCATTGGTAGAAGCCAAACAATACGTTGATGCCTTGAAATTTAAAGGTAAATAATTTGTATCCAAGCGAACTCTTAATGAGTTCGTTTTTTTAGTAGGACGGGTTGTCAAGAGCTAAGTATAGTTTAGAGTTGGATGGTAAGAAACTGATATGCTTGGATATCCCTGATGTTTATACATATATGGATGAGGAACTAATCGATTTGTTGAAAGCAAGAGTATCCGAATATATAGAAATCCCAGACGAATTTTGAAAGAAATAGAAGAAGCCTCAACAACGAACAAAAAGTGATTATAGGCGACATTATGGACATCAAACTTGTTCCTGTTACTGTTGAAAAGAAGGAATCTAAATGTTGATTAACCGCTAGGGACATTTTCAGGAATTTAACATCCTACATTCTTGCATTCTCAATATGAATTTGTCCATAATCGAGTAAAGTGGTTTCAATTGATTGATTACATTTTCCAGTATCTTGTCCAATCATATTTTCTTAATGGAGGTATTGATATGTTGCAAGTTCAAGCTTTGGGTCTTTTGAAAAGACAGTTGAAAATGTTCACATCTGTTATACTCGCCATTCTTATGTTTGGTATGTCTGTTTTGCCCGCTTTTGCGGCTACTCCTGGGAAAACGGTAAGCGCATCGGCAACGCTCGCTTATAATCTTAAAGGATTGAATCACAATGTGGCTGTGCAGAAAGCTTACATCGCAGATAAGTATCTTTACGTAACTCAGCGGTCTGGCGGAACTTGCTATCTTTCACGATTGCTCATAAACGGAAATAACGCTACATACATGGATGAAATGACCGTTACCAACACTGGACATTGTCAGACCCTCGATATGTATACATACAACGGTATCAATTATTTCTATTTCAGTTCAAAGGCGGATCCTTCAACATCGAATTATTGGTCCCTCCAGGTGGCGAGACTTACATACTATGCCGGCACGACAGTCGATTATACGGCTCTTCATCGGTTCACCTACATGAATTATGCGAATAAAACGGGAGCAAAACTAGGGGAGACCTATCGTGTTGATGGGGGCGGCAATAGTAAATATACGTTTTTCCGGGTACAAACGAAAGAAGGTACCGTAACTTGGTCGATTTATGACACAGTGGCATTGAATAAACTTCTTGATAGCAATGAACAAGTTCGTATGGATAGTGCGGCGGCGAAAAACGCATGTGTGACCAGTTTTACGCAGTCGGGGGATGGTATAGTTAGACCGAACGGGTCTTTCCAGGGGGCTGATATGCTCGATAGCACAGATATATATACATCAGGCGGAGCAGAAGGCCAAACCCCACAGATTGCGATGATGACAAACACGGGAGTGTACAAAACCCTCGTGAAAATTACGAATGTGGGGACTCATGAAATCGAGGGCGTACAGACCAAAAACGGCAACGTATATTTTACAATCGTTACGGATCCCGTAAATAAGAAAGATACTCAGAAAGTTTATTACGTTCCTGATAGCGTATTTAAATAACGGTCAAACGGGTCAATCCTAGTGCGTAACGTTTCCAAACAGAAACCAAGTGCAGACATGATAAGCCGCCATTTTGAACTGCACCCCAATTGTTAGACACACTCTAACAGTTGGAGGTGCAGTTTTTTATGACTAAATTTACGAAGGATAGGAAATTGGCGATAATTCA
>NZ_JMLT01000042.1:0-2620 GCF_000686865.1 Paenibacillus sp. UNC217MF
TCTGTGATATTTGCAAAACCACTAATAAAGAGTGTTTTTCCATCATTCCTAAATTCAATAAACGGTAACATCTTTTTATGTAACCCCCTTTCGTTTTGGATTTTTTATATCAATGCTATTATCGGAAATAGACTTTTTGATTTGGTATTAATATTATTTCCATTGCCTTGTTTTTCTAGGCTTCCACAGGTGAAATGACTTGCACCATCACCCATAAAACAAAATCTAATTTGCTTACAATCACCCATAGCGACATACAAAAACGGAAAAAAGCCGTGATTATACCACAGAACACCGATCAAAACACAATGATAAAATTTTTCCAGTGGTTTAGCAGCGTTAACTTTTTTCAGGTCTTGAAAATCAAGTCTAGAAAAATGGACATAAAAAAAAACCCACAAATAGTGAGTCTTTTTTTTGACTTTTGAAAGGTGGACTTAAAAAAGTCGTGTACATAGAATTACTAATATTATTCCCTTGTCAGGCTGTTTCAAACGTTTTTCGGCTGAAATGATTCGGCTGAAATTTTAAGAAAATGAAAGCATTTTGAAGTTTGACCAATTCGGCTGAATCATTATTTCCCAAACTTTTAAAAAAGGGAAATTGGCTGAAATCAGTCAAATATGAGATTTGATTTTTCTTGTGGGTTTTGCTTCACGGCTCAAAATTACGTCAAATAATTTTTTTACGTAGTTTATCGGCTGATTCCACAGGTGATGGGCTGAAATTATTTATTTCGGCTGAAAGTTTGGGCTGAAATTTGGGCTGAAATGATTTAAGCCCTTACGGTTGCCCCCACAGGTTTTTTAAAAAGATTGTCATAGTAATACAGCCTTACGGCTCGAATAATGCCTGAAAAGGTCTAATAAAGACGAATAAGCATCCTTGTAAGGTCTGCTTTACGGTCTAATATTCATCAGCATATAAAACGGTTGTATATTCTCGATTCCATTCAGTTATGATATAAACCTTTTCACCATCCACCATATAAGCTGATAACACCCTTTCACCGTGTTTAATTGCTTCATGGTTGCTGTCTATATCCTCATTATCCAAAACCCCAAAATCACCCGTTATATGCTGTCTGATAAGGCTTGCTATTTTAACAGGTTCTAAACTGTCGGCAATGGTTCTAGTTGTCACCACATGCCCCAATTCAAACAATGCCCTTGAATTTCTCATTTCCAATCAATCCCCTTTCAGATTCCCATTATTGACAATTAAAAAGCAAAATAAAAAAAGCCCCTATTTGTCAGGATTGGAGTACCGACAAGGGGCAAAGAAGGGGAAAATCTCAAAATGTTAAATCTGCAATTAAAGATTTGCAAAAGCACTTAGAAATTGAAACGGACAAAACTATCTTTTGTGAAAAGAAATCAAGCAATCAAACTAAAGCAAAGGAGAAAAATGTTCAATAATGATACTTTAAATCATTTACAAGCGTGTTATTATTATTGACTTATATATGGGTCTTTAACCTTCAAAACCTTCTTTTGTTGGTGCATTGATTCAACTAAATCAATATAACGTCTTTCATCAAAGCACACCTGTTTAATAAATTCATATACGTTTTTGGGCATTTCCTTTTTACGTTCTTCAATATAGGATTCTGTTTCAATGATATAACCAATGTTAGCTGTTTCCACTTCTTTCAGCCCCTTTGAAAAATCGTTTTATATTTTAGGTTTCACAAAAGTTTTGCATTATAACATAGCAAATTGAAAGGTTAACAAAAGTAAACCGATCAAATGTCAATATGAAACTGTTGGAAGCTGCTTCACCATTTCAACAATTAAAAAAGCCTTCCCCAATCACTAGGAAGGCTTTCAGCACAATCAACCACAAGACAAAATAAATGGAGTTACTATTGAAATTGATTTAGGCATTAACACGCATACAAGCAACCACATACATTTATTATCATTTCGCTTGATTCTTTTTTAATTCAATCACCCTTGAAATTTCGCTTCTCATAAGCTGTTTAATTTGGGTCGGAATAATAAATTTGAATTGATAACCTTTATATTCGCAATAGGCTTCACAATCAAAAATATATTGCTGAAGTGCTTCATCTGAAAATTCCCTGAAATATTTTTCACCAATAACAGGCTTTATTTCTACCTTAAAAAAGCCCTCTTTTGTCCTGTTTTTTAATGTCACAATCATTGAATCCACAGGTTTTTCACCCCTTTACAATCCCAGTCAAAAAATAATCTCAGTTTTAACGCTTAGTCGGAAATCCTTCCCTATTCGCCGGTTGTCCCATATATGCAAAAATACCCCCAAACAGGGGGGGATTTGAATTTTTTTAAAATAAAACCATTTGAATGTTTTCAAACTGATTTAAGAATCTTTGCAATGCTAAATCAGGTTCATGTTCTCGATAGTCCACAATTAAATAATTATGTCCTAGCTTTTCAGCATATCTTTTCTTGTTCCTATCGTTTGCCTGTTCCTGTTTAAGTGTTCTAGCACTAAAGAATGATACTTCTTCATAATGTTGTTTGCCGTGTACTTCTACAATCAAATTATGTGAAGGGATATAAATATCATATCGCCATCTTTTATTAGGCAATAGGTGTTCACATTTGTATTCAATTAACATACTATCTAACCAATC
>NZ_JMLT01000043.1:0-1876 GCF_000686865.1 Paenibacillus sp. UNC217MF
AAGTTAAGTTTGAACTGCTCATATCTTTTGACGAGGTATTGCTACCTCATTCACAAACGTTGCTCGTTGTTCAGTTTTCAAAGAACAATCTTCAACCCAGCGCTTCGGCTTATTGCCTCTTTCGCTTTCGTTCACCGCGTCTCTCAGCGGCGACTTTTATATCTTATCACTTCATCAACTCGAAGTCAACAACTTTTTTTAATTTGTTTTCTTCGTTCGATTGACTGCCTCCTAATGAAGCAGGATTTAGAATATATCATATTTCGAAGGTATAATGCAAGTCTTTTTTAAACTATTTTCAAATCCTTTTTTCATGTCCTCCAATCCTCTTCTTTCTATCCTCTGTACCTACTTGGTTAAAATGTTGTTCAGCATTGTAATGAATGCTTTAGCTGCTGGCGACAGATGCTTGTTTTAGTGATGAACATATTGAACCCCTCTCTCAAACTTCACTTCATCTATGGGAATACAACTAGCAGTTCACTAGCAATCTCCTGCATCTTCATTAATTCAGATATGCTGCTATGCAAGTCCATGGATAACGCCCTGTTTAATTCCTTCCAAGCTGCTGATATCAATCGTATTGGATATCGCGATGCCCGCCTGTTCGAACTTCATATCGAGGAATTGCCTTGTTGCTGACTTATCCGGCTTCATAAGAAAGGTCTCATTTTGAAGATCATATAACGTGCACCTCCTCTTCTGGGCTAAATGGTGATCTGGACGTGCAATGAGAACAAGGCGATCGGTGATAAAACGCGCAAATCTGATACCGTGACTCATCGACTTCTACTTGATCGGACAATACGAGAAATTCAATGCTGTTGGATTCCAATTGATGAATCAGCTGCTGTGAGGATGTAAGCTTCATCTTGGATTCACGCCTGAGCAACCCATGTCGTGGCCCCATCGAAGCACTTGGAGTCGGAATCGATATTCAGCCTGGAGATGTCGTTCTTCGCTGCAATTTTGCCACTGTAGAAGATGGTATAGTGCTGGATCGACGCACTGGCCGCATACGGGAACATACGGACAAGCTTGCTGAATCCATTTCAGGAATAGAAGTAGCCGAGGGCATCTATGCTTACTGCAAGCCTGCGACTGAACATCGTCCTGTACTTGTGCTGCGTAGACAGGGATTAAGTGATCAAATTACTGATTCTGACCCGAAAGCACCGAACGACGGCAAACCGTATCTTCCTGTTCAGCCGTTGGAAGATACATTAGAAGCACGACGACTGCTTCTAGAGTCAACCGCTTCTTAGAAATATCTTCTCGGATCTTGTCATCGCACCCTGCGAATGAGGAGCGAGTAGCTAATGGATTGCTGCCTGCCAGCTTCATTCTAACCCGTGGTGCAGGTAGTAGGTTGAACTTGAGCCGATTGCTTCGAGAATGAATTTCCGAGGTTGCTGCATTGCTGTAGAAAGCACCATTCTTTGGGTAGCGGAACTAGCCGGGTACACAACCATTACAGATATAAGAATGACCTGAAGTATGGATACTGATGTTAAACTGAAAGCAGAACTTGCACTTGAACAGATTGTCCATCATTACATTGTCTATGTTCATCTTAAAGCTCCAGATGTAATGGGGCCGATGATGAACCACTAAAAAGGCTCAATCGCTAGAAATGTTTGATAGAAATGTTGGCATAAACGCTGATCAACTATCAGAGGATGTATACCTAGCACTGGCCGCTGATCATTCTACTCCTTCTGAGGTTAAGGAGCATACTGGAGAGCCAGTTCCCGTCGTTATCTATGGATCAAGCATTCGAAAAGATCGAGTCGCCTCTTATAATGAAACGGACTGTGCCCATGGTGCACTTGGCCGGATGTCTGGTTCCAAGTTCGTCCGAACCTTGCATGGTTAA
>NZ_JMLT01000044.1:0-1854 GCF_000686865.1 Paenibacillus sp. UNC217MF
GCATCGAACTGCTCGCCTGCGTAGCGGAAGCGGTTCGGAATGCCCTCTGTGGCAGATACCGTCTGGCCGAAGGCGTCGTACTCATAGCTGTTCAGGATGCTGCCGAGACGGTTCGTGATGCGCACGACATCTCCGTGCTCATTGTTCAGGTAGTAGTAGGAATCCCCTTGCCTATTTACCTGCGCAAGCAGTTCATGTCCGCGCACATAGGATGTCTTGACTTGATGCTCTCCGTCCAGTTCGCTGATCAGGTTCCAGCCATCGTCTACGAACGGCCTGTGAGCCCATTTTCATTAACCAATCTTAGTATTCCTTCCGAATTGTTAAACCCTACGCGTAGATAGTTCTGCTGCGTAAATAACATCGAATTGATCACCTACATAGTGGAAGCGTTCGGAACCTTCTATTTGCAACAAAATCCCCCTCACCTTACACAAAAATGAGGGGGATTTTGCTGTCACTTGTTTAAAGTTTGAGAAATACCAATGTTATGACCTTCGATGAGTTCGAGATTCATCTTTTAGCAGTCTAACAATAATTCTTCTCTTGTTCATATACAGATTACAGTTCATTCTCTAATTGTTATATTAATTTTATTTTGACATCCTTAATTCACTAATTAACATTTCAAGTGATTCTGCAATAACAGTTAATTCCCCTGTTTCGAAATTTTCTTGTAATACTTCCCCAGTTTCATTATTGATGACTAGAGCCAGATCATCAGGAGAAATAAAACCAATATGAATATTTTTTAATTGTTTACCTTGATTTTCTTCGTAAGTTTTTTGATTAACAAAAAAATTACGAAGATCCTTCCCTGGTTCAACAGGTTCTAAATGAATCAGTTTTGAATGAAAGAAACCTTGAAGCTCTAAGAACCAATATGAATTAAAATACTCCTTAATTGAAGAGTGCAAACACAATCCAATATCACTCTCGATTGCTTTGAAATCCTCATTAGTTTCTTTTAATTTTGGTAACCATGAAACATACTCCTCTTCATCTGGTTCACCTTGGTACAACATTGGGTTAATCAATTCATCGAAAGGAACTTGAGGCAGAGTACCATAGCTACTGTTCCAGTAATTATGTAAAGTCTCAAAATATTCCTTTAAAGAATTTATTACCGACATTCTTTTCACCTCATTTATTGTCAATAAATATTTGAAGACGGTCTGCAAATATTTGATCTTTTCCCCATACCCCTATCTGCTTCTCATTATTGTGTATACCTCCACTACCAGGATGAAGTGGAGCAGGTATCGCCATCGATTGGCCTCCACCCCCAACATGATGATGAAGTAACGGTTTACTACGCAAACCTACTATATCATACTGTGGGAAATAACTCCTAAATATAGGATCGTTGACAATAGAACGTCCATTTTTCAAATTATCTATGTTTCTTTCACTAAAGAATTCAGGATGCTTTTTGTACAATTCAGTGAAATAATAATCATTGTCTCTCAACCAACCCTCAGAATTCGCTTTCTGATTTCCTTTCCCTACGAAAGGCATCTCTATAATAAGCTTTTCGTCGGCAACAATTTTAGTTTTAAATGTTCCTCCCCTTGTAACTATCTCATATTCTCTGTTTAAAATCTCCAAATCAGTATCTCTATAAACTCTTATCGGATGGTCAGGATTTTTTCCGTTTTCAAAAGGCCCTTCCTTCTTACCGCCGCCACCGCAGCCAACATTCTGACTGCTATAACCGCTCGGATCCACATAATTAATCGGATTATTCCCAACATACGCATACAGGTTGAGACCATCACCACGGTACTCATCCTCTTGCGTAAAGCGGGCAATGACCGGGTTGTAGAACCTTGCACGCAGGTAGTACTGCTGCGT
>NZ_JMLT01000045.1:0-1601 GCF_000686865.1 Paenibacillus sp. UNC217MF
GCGATGCGGTTGGCTCGCGCCTCCAGCTCGCCGTACGTCCATACCGCCTCTCCGCTTACGAGTGCCGGCTGCTCCGGCGTTCGTGCAGCCTGCTGGTCGAACAGCCCATGCACCGTCGCTTCCGCAGGCAGCTCCATCGCCGTATCGTTGAATGTCACCAGCAGCTCTTCCCGCTCTTCGGCCGTCAGTAGTTCCAGCTTGTCTACCGCCACGTTCGGGGTGGACACGATCTGCTCTACCATCCGCATCCAGTGACCTTGCAATCGCTCCATTGTGCCTTGCTCGTACACCTGTCCGTTGTAATCGAAATGAATGTGCAACTCTTCTCCCGGCTGAATCATCACATTCAGGTCATAATTCGTTTGTTCGTCCGCTTGAACCCCCGTAATTTCCAGTCCGCTTGCATCCGCAGACGCTTCTGCCTGCGCAGTTTGCATCGGATAGTTCTCGAACACAAGAATATGGTCGAACAGTTCTCTCGTTCCGGCGCACTGCGCCTGGATCTCATGCAGCGGATAGTAGGCGTACCCTTGCGAGGCCAGCGCCTGCGCCTGCATGCGGCGCAGCAGATCCGCAACCGTCTCCTGTCCCTCGCACGTTACCCGGACAGGCAGCGTATTGATGAACAGTCCGATCATCCCTTCCACGCCGGGCAGGTCTGCCGGTCTGCCCGACACGACGCCGCCAAATACCGCATCCCGACTGCCGCTGTAGGCGTGCAGCACTAGTCCCCATGCCGTTTGCAGCAGCGTGCTCACCGTTACGCCGTACGCAGTGGCCACCATTGCGATGGCTTTGCTCTGCTCCCGAGGGACGATCCAGCTCACGCGTTTCGCTTCATAGCCTTGCGCCTGACGCTGCTGCTTCGGCAGCGCAGACAGCGCTTCGCTGCCCTCCAACTGCTCCTTCCAGTAGCTTCGTGCCGAATTCCCATCCTGCTCGGACAGCCAGCGGATATAGTCGCGGTACGCGCGGACGCTGCGTAACGGCGCCTCTTCTCCGGCGCGCAAGGCGTTGTAGATCCCCAATACTTCTTCCATGACCAGCGGCAAGCACCAGCCATCCATCAACAGGTGATGGAAGCTCCATAACACCTCGTGGGTTTGCTCTCCTGTTCGAAGCACCGACACACGCATCAGGCTCTCCGACGCTACCGCAAAACCTTTCTTCCGGTCGTCCGACTTCCACTGCGCTATGCAGGCTGCCTGCTCGCCCGCGTCGTATATCGACAGATCGCGATAGGCGATTGTAAACGGCCGCTTCCGGTACACGACTTGCAGCGGCTCACTTCGCCACTCACTGTCGATGCTCGTTCGCAGCACCGCATGCCGCTGTACTACGGCTTGCCAGCTTTGTTCAAATGCTGCCGGCTGCAGCTCGCCTTGCAGGGTCAGATGGATCTGGTTCACGTAGGCGCCGGCTTGCGGATCCAGACGGCTGTGGAACAGCATCCCTTGCTGCATCGGCGTCAGCGCGTACACATCTTCGATCTCACCTAACGCTTCGCTCCGCTGCATGAGCGCATCCAGCTCTTCTTGCGTAAAGCCAGGCTGCAGCAAATCGCTTGGCGTCAGTTCCATTCTCTCCTGCGCGACACAATG
>NZ_JMLT01000046.1:0-1565 GCF_000686865.1 Paenibacillus sp. UNC217MF
GGCTTTACGCAAGAAGAGCTGGATGCGCTCATGCAGCGGAGTGAAGCGTTAGGCGAGATCGAAGATGTGTACGCGCTGACGCCGATGCAGCAAGGGATGCTGTTCCACAGCCGCCTGGACCCGCAAGCCGGCGCCTACGTGAATCAGATCCATCTGACCCTGCAAGGCGAGCTGCAGCCGACAGCGTTTGAACAAAGCTGGCAAACCGTCGTACAGCGGCATGCGGTGCTGCGAACGAGCATCGACAGTGAGTGGCGAAATGAGCCGCTGCAAGTCGTGTACCGGAAGCGGCCGTTTACAATCGCTTATCGCGATCTGTCGATGTACGACGCGGGCAAGCAGGCTGCTAGCATAGCACAGTGGAAGTCGGACGACCGGAAGCAAGGCTTTGCGGTAGCGTCGGAGAGCCTGATGCGTGTGTCGGTGCTCCGCACAGGAGAGCAAACCCACGAGGTGTTATGGAGCTTCCATCACCTGTTGATGGACGGTTGGTGCTTGCCGCTGGTGATGGAAGAAGTGTTGGGGATTTACAACGCCTTGCGCGCCGGAGAAGAGGCGCCGTTGCGCAGCGTCCGCGCGTACCGCGACTATATCCGCTGGCTGTCCGAACAGGACGGGAATTCGGCACGAAGCTACTGGAAGGAGCAGTTGGAGGGCAGCGAAGCGCTGTCTGCGCTGCCGAAGCGGCAGCGTCAGACGCAAGGATATGAAGCGGCGCAAGGATATGAAGCAAAACGTGTGAGCTGGATCGTCCCTCGGGAGCAGAGCAAAGCCATCGCGCTGGCGGCTACTGCGCACGGCGTAACGGTGAGCACGCTGCTGCAAACGGCATGGGGCCTGGTGCTGCACGCCTACAGCGGCAGCCGGGATGCGGTATTTGGCGGCGTCGTGTCGGGCAGACCGGCAGACCTGCCTGGCGTGGAAGGAATGATCGGACTGTTCATCAATACGCTGCCTGTCCGGGTAACGTGCGATGGACAGGAGACGGTTGCGGATCTGCTGCGCCGCATGCAGGGGCAGGCGCTTGCTTCGCAAGGGTACGCCTACTATCCGCTGCATGAGATCCAGGCGCAGTGCGCCGGAACGAGAGAACTGTTCGACCATATTCTTGTGTTCGAGAATTACCCGATGCAAACAGCGCAGGCGGAAGCGTCAGCGGATGCAAGCGGACTGGAAATTACGGGGGTTCAAGCGGACGAACAAACGAATTATGACCTGAATGTGATGATTCAGCCGGGAGAAGAGCTGCATATTCATTTCGATTACAACGGACAGGTGTACGAGCAAGGCACGATGGAACGATTGCAAGGTCATTGGATGCGGATGGTAGAGCAGATCGTGTCCACCCCGAACGTGGCGGTAGACAAGCTGGAACTGCTGACGGCCGAAGAGCGGGAAGAGCTGCTGGCGACATTCAACGATACGGCGATGGAGCTGCCTGCGGAAGCGACGGTACATGGGCTGTTTGAACAGCAGGCTGCACGAACGCCGGAGCAGCCGGCACTCGTAAGCGGAGAGGCGGTATGGACGTACGGCGAGCTGGAGGCGCGAGCCAACCGCATCGC
>NZ_JMLT01000047.1:0-1300 GCF_000686865.1 Paenibacillus sp. UNC217MF
TTACTGGTGCGACTGGCGTTACTGGTGCGACTGGCGTTACTGGTGCGACCGGCTCTACTGGTGCCACCGGCGTTACTGGCGCTACAGGAGTTACCGGAGATGGAGCTACTGGAGCTACGGGCGTTACTGGCGTTACTGGCGCTACCGGCACTACCGGCGCTACTGGCGTTACTGGCGCTAACGGCGTTACTGGCACTACCGGTGCCACTGGCTTTACTGGTGCTACGGGGGCTACCGGCGTGACTGGCGCTACTGGCGCTAACGGCGTTGCTGGCTCTACCGGCGACACTGGCGCTACTGGCGCTACTGGCTCTACGGGGGCTACTGGCACAACCGGTGCGACTGGTGCCACTGGCGACACGGGCTCTACTGGTACTACCGGCGCTACTGGGGCGACTGGCATTACTGGCGTTACCGGTGCTACTGGCTCTACTGGTGCTACCGGAGCCACTGGCGTTACTGGGGCGACCGGCGACACTGGCTCTACCGGCGACACTGGCGCCACTGGCGTTACCGGCGCTACTGGTGCAACCGGCGCTACTGGAGCTACAGGCACTACAGGCACCACTGGCGCTACTGGCGCTACTGCCGCTACTGGTGTCACCGGCGCTACGGGGGCTACCGGCGCTACCGGCTCCACTGGTGTTACTGGCGCTACCGGCTCTACTGGCGTTACTGGCGCTACCGGCTCTACTGGCGTTACTGGCGCTACGGGGGCTACCGGTGCTACTGGTGTTACTGGTGCTACTGGCCCTACTGGGGCGACTGGCGCTACTGGCACTACCGGTGCGACCGGCTCTACTGGCTCTACCGGCGCTACCGGAGACACTGGTGCCACCGGCGCTACGGGTGCGACTGGCGTTACTGGCGTTACTGGTGACATGGGCTCTACTGGTACTACCGGTGCCACTGGCGTTACTGGTGTTACTGGTGTTACTGGCTCTACTGGTGTTACTGGTGCTACAGGCGACACCGGCGCTACGGGGGCTACCGGCGTTACTGGCTCTACTGGTACGACTGGCTCTACTGGTGCGACTGGGGCTACCGGCGCTACTGGTGACACAGGCGCTACTGGGGCGACTGGCTTTACCGGTGCTACTGGCGACACTGGCGCTACTGGTGCTACTGGCTTTACCGGTGCTACTGGCGACACTGGCGCTACTGGGGCGACTGGTATTACTGGAGCTACGGGTGCTACCGGCGTTTTCGGAGACACTGGGGCGACTGGTATTACTGGCGCTACGGGTGCTACCGGCGTTACCGGAGACACTGGGGCGACTGGTGCCACTGGCTCTACTGG
>NZ_JMLT01000048.1:0-1331 GCF_000686865.1 Paenibacillus sp. UNC217MF
CGTCTTATTCTTGGCATAGTAGATCCGCTCCTTGTTATGATGTGTTAATTCTACTAGCCCTTAATTTTTCTGTCCAACTAAGTGTAGCCGATCTAGAGCCTAGAGTAACCAGAGACGTAGATATCATCATTGAATGGTTTGGTATGTTCAGTTAATCCATACGCTTCTAAACCATATACACTAATAGGTAGAGTTACCCCCCATACATCTAGTACCAACTTAGTAGAAGACATTGAAGTATAATCAATGTTTATTGTGGACTCACTTAAATATATCAGCTCAAATTTTTCATCGGAAATATTTAATATCAAATCTATTTCAACCTCCTTAAAATTACTTCTAATTGTTTACTTAATGCCTTCTCACTGAAAGCATCGCCGCTAGTTGTTTTCTGAGTTCCAAACATCAAATCATCCGAGGCCTTTCCTTTGTTCACCAATCTAAAACCGTATCTCGAAAGCTCCTCATCATTCATTTTATATATTTTGCTGAAATAGGTTTTTTTCTCCCCACCTACTATTTTCAGTGAGCCTCCTGGCTCGATTACCCGTGGAATATCACCTTCAAGAGCATTATAACCATGTGGGTTTTGCACAATTACCTCTGCCTGTGAACCTGTTTTAATTCCAACTAGGTTATTGGCATCCATTACCTCAACACCCTCAGCTCGTGGATTAATATCCCCATTCCGGTATCCTGGTCGAGGGTTATCTCCTGCACCTACATTTAGCCTATTACTTTCATCAAGTTTTTTCGTCCCCTCACCACTTGCCTTCTTGACTTTGCACGAAGCAGATCCTGACGCTGAATTCTCCGGTTCGGTTCCAGAATAATATTTCCGCACCTCAATCTGATTCTTTGTCGGTTCTAGAGGCTTCTGCGTAGACGATTTATAGTTCACATTTGGCCCATCATACGCCAGCTTATTCTTAGGCAATTGCCCAACAGACTTTTGTAAGGCTTCAAATCTATCATTGATAAACGTCTTCGCTTGACCCCAGCTTACCTTAATTCCCCTAATATTGCTTCCTTTCGATATTCCTTGCGGCTTGATTGGCGGTTGTGAATTACGACTGCGGACAGCTCTAGCGCCAATAGCACCAGCTAATGCGTCAACCCCTTCACTCGTATGCTCCACGACATAGAAATAGTTCTGAATCGCTAAATCTGTGTCATCCTTGAATCTTTCATATATCAGATTTGCGATATCATTTTTCTGCTGTGGTGTTAAATGCTGATCTTCCCATGCATTATATTGTTTTATATCAATTATTTGATGGTCAAATAAGACAGGATCAATATCTTGAACTCGAAAACGATTAGGCAAATCC
>NZ_JMLT01000049.1:0-1238 GCF_000686865.1 Paenibacillus sp. UNC217MF
AATTTTGGCAACTGTGACCCTTCATCCCTTGTGGTTACTAGGTTTTAAGGGTTGCCATTAGTGGCAATTGAACGGCAATTTTGGTTGCCGTTTGGCAATCGAACCTATTCAATCCCTTGTGGAATCATTTCATTAATTTAATGCTAGCATTGTTACTAGCAATATGATATTATTGTTATAGTAAATTAAATAGTAACAAGCCTATCGACAGGCTAGACCCTATCATGGACAAGAAAAATAGGGCGAACCAAACCAAAGGAAAAGGGGAAAAATCAAGCATGGAAAAATTGAATATCACGATTAAAGACATTGTGGAAATGACCAAAGAACAACCTTTGAAAGATATTGTGAAAAGCCTTCCTATTGGGGAAAAAGCTTTAAGGGAAGTTTTGAAGGCTGTGGGTGCTACTCCTCCAATGGTAGGAAAAAAGGGTTGGATATTGGAAGCTGATAATATTGAAGCTGAAAAGGATTTAGGGGAATTTGTGAAACCTACCAAAACTAGAAAAAGTAAGGCTAATAGCATAAATGCTAGCATATATAGTAATAACAATAATGATGCTAGCATTGAAAATAGTATTGATAATAATGTTATTAACACCAAAAATAATGGCAATAATGATAGTAAAAATACTATTGTAAAGGGTGATAACATGGTTATGGAAATTAAAGACCTTATTAAAGGTAAGAGCAAGGATGATAATGCTAGGGTTTACAAGGGTATTTACTTTGATAAAGACATTGCTAATTTTCTTGATAATGTCCAACATGGTAACAAATCCGAGATTGTAAATAAAATTTTACGTCAATACCTTGTGGAAAATGAGTTGATGTAAATGGAATATAGGGGGATTATGCTTCACGAATCAGTGAAGCTTTTTAAAATAAATGGAGATTACAATAAGCAAGTAAAACAAGGTTTAGATAATTTGATTGATACGATTACTAAAAATAAGCATGAAATAAAAGGTGTTTACACTAATAGCGATACGTATATTTCAGTAAATGAATTTTGTGGGCATGGTTTTTTTAAAATTAGACCATATAATTATTTGATTGGAAAAGGTTGTCCAAAATGTGGTGCAACAACCAAAAAAGCTAAATCACGATTGAAACGAAATATAAATTCATTCCCATCCCTTGTGGAATCAAATGGGCATAAACTTTTATCACCATATATTTCAGGCAAGGAAAAAGTATTAATTGATTTCAAGTGTGGACATGAACCAACATTAGTA
>NZ_JMLT01000050.1:0-1091 GCF_000686865.1 Paenibacillus sp. UNC217MF
TCACCAAATCAAATCATTCATTGAATCGGTTCAATGGGATGGGGAAATCAGAGTACCGACTTTGTTTATTGATTATCTAGGTGCTGAAGATTCAGAGTACACAAGGGAAATCACAAAAAGATGGTTAACAGGTGCTGTTAAAAGAATCTATTCCCCAGGCTGTCAATTTGAAATAATGCCTATCCTTGTGGGTGCAAAGGGAATCGGTAAAAGTGTTATTGGTTATAAGCTGGCAAATGAAAAATGGTTTACTGATTCATTAATTAATTTAGACCCTAAAATTTCAGGCGAAATCCTTGCAGATAATTGGATATGTGAATTTCCTGAAATGAAAGCATTCAAAAATAAGTCTGATGAAGAAATCAAAATGTTTATTTCAAGTAAAAATGATAAATACCGTGGTGCTTATGAAAGAGGAAATGCAACAGACCACAAAAGACATTCTGTTTTTTATGGTACAAGCAATAGAGCTGAAATTTTAACAGATGAAACAGGGGAAAGAAGAAGATTCCCTATCAAATGTAATGGGAACGGCAATTTAGACCCTTTCAAGGATTTAACACCTGAAACGATTTCACAAGTATGGGCTGAAACAAAATATTATTATGATATGGGTTATCTCACATGGATTGATAAGGATTTACAACAGGTATTCGAGCAAGATATTTTCCGTGATTTCCAAGATATTGACCCTTTACAGGATGAAGTACAAGAATATGCAGAAGCTGTCCTAACAGCCGAAAACAGGGTGCATTTATGTGAACGTGAGATATGGGATAAGGTTGTCACCAATGACCTGAAAAACAAGCCCACAAAACGTGATTCAGACCGAATCAAAGCAATGTTATTATCATTGGGTTATGAACGGATAGAGAAAAAACAAAAGTGTGGAGAATATGGTTCAAGAAGGGCATATATGAAAAAATGATTCCACAAGGGATGAAAGCACCTGAAAAAGGGTGCTTTTTTTCTGTTTGGTTGCCGTTTTGGTTGCCGTGGTTGCCGTTTGGTTGCCGTTTTTTTTCAGAATGGCAACCACAAAAAGTCAATAGTATCAAAGGTTTAACTCTATTAGTTGCCATAATTGCCAT
>NZ_JMLT01000051.1:0-1002 GCF_000686865.1 Paenibacillus sp. UNC217MF
CCACGCGTACCCATCCCGAACACGACCGTTAAGCCCTCCAGCGCCGATGGTACTTGGACCGCAGGGTCCCGGGAGAGTAGGACGTCGCCAAGCAAAATAAAATAACCCACTGACCGTAATAAGTCGGTGGGTTATTTGTTGTCCACAAATCATCCACAATTACTAACCTCATACGGGGATAACTGTTAATGACGATACATTATTGGTTATCCACAAGTGTATAAGTTGTTATTTCTGCTAGATTATAACACTCCATCCACATCAAGCTGTTGATACTTCATTATATCCGGGGACAGTTTTATTTTTTCTCTTGTCAGGTATATCTGAAGTACCTAGGCTTCACTATTATTTCCTATGGAAATTCCAAAGTTATTCAATATATTCAAATGATGCGATGCTTATTGATGCTTATTTCTGTAAATAGTCCAATGAGATCGGATGTGAAAAGGTGAATTGTGTTCAATGAAGGAATACAACATAATTGATTATTCTAAAGACAATTGAATTTAATTAGGATCGATATCCTTTGAAATAGTAGAGTAAGTTTGGACGAATTCATAAATTGAACCTACCAATTTAGAAGACTCCCATTTATTGAACCTATAGACGACTGTCATTATATCCGTTCTATAATGAGTGTCTTTTGAATATGTACTTCTCTAACATATATCGGAGTCGTCGTTATCTATAGAAGGGAAGCTGTCCGTTATCATGTCTTTAGCAGCACCGTATCTAATTGAAGCCATTGTGGGATGCTAATCAATAATCAGTGACCATTCTCTTGGTGGCTATCCAGTATAGGATATTCTGTTGTATCCCAAAAATGTGCTTGCGCATTTCTAAAGTATGTGGTATATTATTATTCCTGCCTCACTAAGAGGTGGGCAACAACAAATGAAAACAACTTAAAAACAAGTTGAAAAAAGTTGTTGACTTCGAATGAACGAAGTGATAAGATATAAAAGTCGCCGCTGACAAAGCGGTGAGAAAAAGAAAGTAACT